>SFGY01000001.1 GCA_004556455.1 Clostridiales bacterium
TTCGGGACAGAAGTCCGGTATCAGCGGAGCAGGAGTCACGTGAAAAGCTTAAACCGTCGAATTCTTAAATATTTGCTTTTGCTGCTTCTGCTTTGCGGCGTCACGGTCAGCGCCTCTTCTTCGACGCTGAGAAATCAGGGGGCGGCGGTCTTAAGATCGAACATTAACATCTATTTTCGTGATTTTCCGGCTTCCTTTGCCCCAGAGGCAGCGTCGCAACTTTTTCCGTATTCCCGGCTCCTGCGCATCGACAATGAAGTCCCTCTCGATGGTGCACATCCGCCACTCATCCAACTGATGCCTGAGTTTGAAGCCTATCCCTTGCTGGATTTACAGAAGGAATCCGGTTCTCGCTCCTTTTATCCCCTCTACCGTGCCAGTATTGTCATCGCTGTCGACCAGAGCCGCTTTGCCAAAAGCTTAGATTCTTATGATGATTTAGCCGTTCTGGCTGAAAGTGGGGAGAAGCTGGGGCTTCTGCTTCAACCGGAATTTCTCATGGCCTCATTAACATATGCCAGCCCTTCCCGTGAAAAAAAAGCGGCCTGGAAGGAGAGTCTGGCAAAACTGGCTGCCGAGGGGCGCCTGAATATCTACAGTGGCAGCGAAGCCAGGACGCCATGGCCTCTCTCTGTGATGAGCAATCAATTTCAGGCAGAGACTTTGCCGCCTGTTCTGATCCTCTTTGATTATCAGGCGATTTTGGTTTGCTGGCCGATGGAGAAGAGGCAAAAACTTTTCTGGATACGGCGGTTCAGCTCAGAGGAAAAGAAGAAATGGCCAGGGATTTCCTGGCCTATGGCTATCGTCTGGCTGACGGGCGTTCTCCGAAGGTCATGAGCGAGGGAGCAGAAGCGACAACTCTGCGCAGCCTGGGCTATCCTCCGGAGGAGGAGTATGAGGGCCATTTAATTCGCATCAAAAATTATGAGCGCTTTAACTATGAGATCATGGGTTTTGGGGCAGAATTTCGCCGGGACATCCGTGGGACTTTGCGCTTTTTGCCTTCAAGTCAGGAGGAAGAGCATATTTTTCTCATTATTCTCGTGCCGCTCTTCCTTTTATGGATATTCAGTATTTATCATCGTCTGGATGACCCGCAGATTAAGCGGCCAATGGGGATCCTCCTATTCTGGCTTTCTGCAGCAATTCTGCTGCACTTTATCCAGGTGATGTACAGTAATTCCATTTCACGCATGGTGGTCAATTACATCCGCTTTCTTCCGCTTTTTGGCATGGTGGAATCCTGGTCCTATACGGGCCTTTGCCTGTATCGGGCGCGCCTTGGCCTCTCAAAGCAAGCCAGAAACCTGTATTGGTTACTCTCTATCTGGACTTACGTCCTTGCCATGCTCTTTATCACGAACGAGTTTCATGGCCTGAGCTTTAAACTCAATATTTTCCGACAGATTCAGAGCATTGGTCCGATTGGCCTGCTTTCCCTCATCACACTTTTCCTGCTCTTTTTTATTGGCTATCGCTTTTGGCTTCTGGGTCAATCTCTTTGGCGGCGAAAATGGTTTGTCCTGCCCGCCCTGCTTTTTCTCCTCCTCATCGCTCTGAATGTCGCTTATTTCTACCAGGGAGGCTCCATCGACAATGGCAATTATGATTTAATCAACAGTTTTGGCGCCGCCATCATACTGGAAGTCTGTATGCGTATACGCCTCATACCTGTAAATACAGGCTATTTCAAGCTCTTCCGAAACAGCCCTATTCGCCTGCGCCTGATGAATGCGGAGATGAATGAGCTTTATCCTCCTGAACGGGACGATATTCCCCTGCGCACGATGAAAAAAATCAAGGAGACTCTGCTTGCTGCAGAAGAAAGTACGTCTGGAGAAGATAGTCCATTCGGAGAAGACGGTACGCCTGCTCAACAGGCGGGCGCAGGGGCCAAAGGGACTTTGCGAAAAAATCCCCTGGAGAAAAAAATCTTCCGCCATTTCACCTTGCCCAGGCTTTTCCACAGCGATCACGCGGCCCAGCAGAAGCAGTCTGTCCCGGTCAAAGTCAGCGGACGTGAGCATCGCGACCTGGTCTATAATATCAGCCGCATCACCGGGGGTTACCTGATCTGGGAAGAGAATCTCGCACCGGTCAGACAGTTAAAAGATCGTTTGTCTGCGATTCAGGAACAGCTTGAAGAGCAAAGAGAAATTCTTTCGCAGGAAAAGACGATACGTTCTCAGGTTCTTTCCATGCATATCCGCAGTCGTATGCTGAAAGAGATCGAAAGCTCACTCTCGCAGAAAGTGGATGAGATGAAGGAAATTCTCAGTGAGGTTGCCGAACGCAAGGAGGATGCTGATTTTGTCCGCAGCAAACTGGGACTGGTAAAGATTATGGTTTCTCAGTGCAAGCGCAAGAGCAACCTCCTGGTGCGCGGGGAAGAGCGCATCAGCCTGGAGGAAATGCAGCTGATTTTCCGGGAAGCCCTGACGGACGCCCAGACTTCGGGCATCGGTGGTTTTGCCGTATGCAGTGGAGAGGGGGATCTTGACATTCAGCGAGTCCTGATTCTCTATGATCTCTTACAGGAACTGTTACAGCGTTCAGTTGATCTGAAAAATGTCCATTTTTTCGTCAATCTGAAGTCCCGTCCTGGCATCTGCTCCATGCAGCTTATTTTCAGCTCGGAGTCTGTCGTTGAGCAAAGCTTTTTTGAGCCGGACAAAGACTTGCTGCAGCGCCTGGAAAGTCTGCCCTCAAAACTCAGTATGGCTTCTGAAGGTAAGGATGTCCGCCTGCATTTGGTGCTCAAAGAGGAGGACAAGTCATGAGTGCTTTTTATAACATTAGTTCCGCACTGCGCATGTTTCTGCAGATTCTCCTCTACCTTGGTATAGCAGCTCAAATTGTGACCGTCATCCTGGGATTTTTCAGCAGGCTCTCGCGCCATGGTGTGAACCGCAGCCTTTTTGAAATCGGCATTGCCTGGCATCTTGTTGTTCTGAACCTCTGCGTTGGCCTGGTTCAGATTAACGCCCCCATGAACATGGTCGTGGAGCCGTATCCTGCTCTGCGTGCCACAAGTGCACTCGTCCCTTTGCTGGGAGTTCCGCTCCTGCTTTCCGGCCATCAGCTTTCAGATTTGCTGGCCATTTTCTGTCTGACGCTTTCGCTGCCATTCAGCGATAACCTTCTGGGGCAGCAGTTTCCTTATTTTCTGATTTTCCTGTCCCTGCTGCTGTGCACCCGCAGCCTGGTTCAACTCCTGCAGCTCTATACGGATATCCGCAGCAGTATCAGCCGCTTTTCCATGAAGGAGGCTTTTGACACATTCCCGGAAGGGCTTGCCTTCGCGCGAAATCATGGAGACAACATTCTCATCAACCGACGCATGAGAGAGATCATGAAGGAGAAAGGACTGCTGCCTATTCCCCGGGATTCGGGTCTCCGCCGCAACTTTCGCCGCATGATTAAGGAAGAGCGCATTCAGGCTCGAAAGGAAGGAAACCATATCTTTGATCTGAATCATCTGAGTCAGGCGCTCTTTCCTGAACGTGAAAAAAAGCACGGCAAGAAGGAAGCAGTGAACAAGAGCAGGTCGCAGGATCTTCCGCTGACTGACAAGACCCGCGAAAAAACCAGAGGTCACAGAGATGAGCTGCAGACCTTCAGCAGCGGTGAGCGAGTTTATCGTTACAGTGATGAAATTTTTAAGATAGGCCGCCGTGACTATCGCCAATTTCTGGTCAGTGACATTACGGCGGAAAGTCGCCTCATTATGCAAGTTCAGGAGAAAAATCAGGAGCTGCAAAAAAGTAACGCTGACCTTGAAGACCTGATCAGTAAAATCGAGGAGATCGAGACTGAAAAAGAAACGAGACGTATGCGCAATCGTATTCACGATGTGATGGGTCAGCGGCTCTCTATTCTTCATGGCAGTCTCCAGGAAATGGATCTTAAAAACACTCCGCCGCCTGATGAGCTGCTCACCCTGCTTGAGGGTATTCTTAATGACCTGCATGAACCTACTCGATTTGACGGGGAACTTCGCTTCAATAACATCCGCAATACAGCGGAAATTGTCGGAACGAAGCTGCTGCGCCAAGGCGAGCTCCCACGTGATCCGGAAATCTCCCGTGTCTTTTTGCAGGTTCTGCGTGAAGCTGTAACGAATGCCATCCGCCATGGGCGGGCAAAAACCGTCTGGGCCGATTTTGAGGAAACGGCGGAAGAGGTCTCTTTAAGCATCCGCAACGATGGCAGCAGACCGGAGGCGCCTTTTTCGGAAGGAGAGGGTATCCAGGGTATGCGTCACAAGCTTGAAGAAATTCACGGTGAGCTCGAGATCGATACGAGCGGTGACTTTTCTATGAAAATTCGTGTGGCAAAAGTGCCGCCAGCATAAGCGGTCATTTTTCTGCTATGATAATGTTTTACAGATCGTGCACGCAGCTGTAATGGCGGGAAGGGTTAATTATGACGCTGTTTTTTAATAAAAGACGTTCAGATGGACAAATCGTCAAAGGCGGAGATCCCATGATGCATATCATGCCATACGTCATGAGGGGTCGTAATGAATCGGCGATTTACTACCGTAATACAGTCGATATCACCAACATGCAGAATTATATCCGTGACAAGCGCCAGGAAGGCAAGCGTGTGACGCTATTTAATATCATTGTCACGGCCATGCTCCATCTTATTTTTGAGCGACCCAACCTTAACCGCTTTGTGGCGGGGAGACGGCTTTATAAACACAATTCTTTCTCGGTTCTCTATGTCGTCAAAACGTCGTTGACCGATGATGGCGCGGAGTCTGTTGCACGTGTCAATTTTAACGAGAATGACAATATTTTCACGACATCGGCGACCATGCAGAATATCATCAATGAAATTAAGAACAGTAAGGAAAGGGTAAAGTGGGATGACAAGATTATTTCGGCTTTCTCCGGTTTTCCCCGCTGGCTTCTGCGTGTCACGGCCAATGTCCTGCGCTGGGCGGATTTTCACGGCTTTATGCCGGCAAAGTGGCTCTCGGTGATACCGCTCTACGGCTCCATCTTCTGCTCTCATCTGGGGTCAATCGGCGGGGGATCGCCCTTCCATCATCTCTACGAATTTGGGACAACCTCTATTTTTGTCACCATTGGCAAAGTGTACGATAAAGCCTATCCCACCTTAGATGGTGGAGTTGAGTGGCGACGGGTGGTTGATCTCTGTTTTACGATAGATGAACGCATCTGCGACGGCTTCTACCTCATCAAGAGTCTCAAGCTTCTGGATGAACTTCTGCAGATGCCGGAGTTATTAGAGCTTTCGCCTGCGGCCTACCGCAGTATGCCCGAAGAAGAACGCAGAAAACTGCGGCAGAGTATCAGCCGCAATAACCGCCAGCGCCGTCAGCAGGGGACGCAAAATGAGGATAGCACTGCATTTTCTCATGAGCCCTACTGAGCCGATTTTCCTGATTTTCCGGCCAGGTGACTTCTGAAAAAGCGGACTTCCTTTTGGGGCGTGCACCTTTTTTGGTGAAGCATCGCAGGGTGGCTGGCCAGCCGGCTCAACCCTTTTTTCGAATCTTGTTGGCATAGCTTTGCTTCTTCAGCTCACACGATAAGTCAGATTTTCTAAGCGAGTGTTTTTCCACTCGCTTTTTTCTTGTCGAAAAATCAGAGGCTTTGCCCCCTTTTGTCGAGCACTCGATCGTTAGACCGAATTCCCTTCCTCCACAATAAGTTAAACGGCTCTGGCGGGTAAGGGCGATCGTGCAGCCTTCCGCCAGCCAGGGAAATGGAGGAAGGAAAATGATTCGAGAATACAAAAAGGACAGGCGGAAGAAAAGAGTACAGGTGCGTGGTCTAAAAGCCATGAAGCTTTTGGGCATAGGGATCTTGCTTTTCTGTTTGCTGACGGCAGTCATCCCTGATATGAAGATCCATGCTGAAGATGCGGGTGATTCATGGGATATATCGACCAGTTACTTTTTTGATGAAAATTATCATATGAACTTTTCATCAGGAGACCGCAGCGGAGAGTCCAAGGGCTTAAAACATTACAGTTCATGGGGCAGCCATTTTACCAGCTGCTTCTGTCTGGAACCATTTGTGAAAGTTAAGAACAAAGGCAGGATTTCTGTATATTACACTCCCGAGGAAGCCTACGCGATCTATGACTGGGAAAAACAGCTTGTTGAAAAATTTGTCAGAGCCAGTTTTTTTGGTTATTCCCTGAGTCCACAAACAGACAATGATTATTTCGCCACGCAATATGCGATCTGGAAATTGATTTGTGATCATGTCTGGACTCACGCAGATCCTGAGATGGATAAGTTTTACGAGGACTGTTGCCAGAATATTGCCAGATGCAGTGACCTCTGGGACACCCAACCTTCTTTCAGTGAGCAGGTTTTTGAGCTGCCGCGTTTTCCGGAAAGTTTGACTTTACATGATGATACGGGTGCTTTCAGTTTCTATATGAGGATACGTGAGTCGATTGCTCAGGACAATTTCAGGGAAAATGTTGAAGGGGTTACAAAAGATGGCGTGCACTATACCTGGTCAGGGGACGATCTGCAGCTCAGTGTTGACGAAAGCTTTCCCACGGATCAGGAGGTCCTCTTCGAAATTCCGGGCCTGAGCAGGCGAGGGGCTTTTTGTTTGCGCCGGGAAGATTCGCAGCTGCTCATGGAAACGGCAAATTCCATCGATCATCCACCCATTCAACTTCGTGTTAAAGCTCAGAAAAACGGCAGTTTGCTGGTGAAAAAAACGGGTGAGAAGCTCTGTGGATTCCGTGCTGTGGAAACGGTGTTCAATGAGCCGCTATATCAGCCTGTCTGGGAGAACCGACCGCTTAAAGAGGTGGAATTTATTTTGAAAAGTCTGAGTACCGGTCAGGTGTTTGGAAGTGGAAGTACGGATGAGAAGGGAGAACTGCAGTTTACGGATGTTCCGTCTGGGACATATCTTTTGATAGAACAGAAAGCGCCCGAAGGTTATGTTCCTGGCGCAGCTCAGGAGGTCATTGTCAAGCCCGGCGAAGAAAATGAGATTGCCCTTAATAACCGCCAGCAGATTAAGGATCTAAGCGCAGTCAAGGCTTTTTACTGCGGCGGCCTGCCGGAACAAAATGCAGAGGTACTCAATCAATCCTGCCTTTTCGCGCTGAGAAATGCTGAGGAAATCAGTTATGAGGGCGGCGTTCTTTCTGCCGGCAGTCTCCTGGGTCTGCAAAATCCCATGATGGATCCTTCGCTGCCTCAAACGGTCTGGCAGGCCGGGGAGGGGAATCAGCCTGGCTCTGAATTAAACTCAGAGAACGCAGAAGGTGGAAGCGAGGGAATAAAGAGGCCAGAACAAATTATTCGCAGCCGCTTGATTTTTTCATTACCTGTCCTTGCCAGCTACACGCTTGAAGAGCTGAGCTGCCCACCCAACTTTGCTCCTTCAGCGAAGCTTTCTTATGATCTTTCACAAGCGTCAGACGGCAGCCTGGATCAGGATGGAGATCTGCACTTTTTACTAAAGGAAGAAATTTCTAATAAAGCTTCTCTGAGCCGTCTTACTGTCACCAAGCAGGGCGTCTGGCCACAGGGCCATGAGAGTCCTCTGGCTGGAGTGCGCTATGCACTTTTCCGCAATCTTGACGGCAAGGCCGGTGAGCGCCTGGCCGAAGCCTTCACCAACGAGGACGGGGAGGCTCATTTTGAAAACCTCCCCCTGGGAAGTTATCTGGTTCAGGAAGAAAAAGCGCCTGAAGGCTGGCTGGTGGATCCCGTTGCCAAGGAACTCGAAGTCAAAAGCATCAATTCGGACATGTCCATGCATTTGAAAGACGATCACGAACCCCTTGAGCCTCCTGTTGTTTCTTTTCAACCGAGCGTATCTCTGCAGCAGGAAACGATTCCGCAGCAAATTCAGGCCAAGCGCCTTGCGGTAACCCGGCTACCGGCCACAGGTGAAGTCCGGCCAGTGTTATGGCAGCTGCTGCTGGCTCAGGTCAGACAGATTTACCAAACTGTTTTCCCCAGACCCAGAGCCTCCGGGTTTTGATCCCCAATTCCCTCTTCTGCAGAATGGCGAGTTCTTGTAAGAACTCGCCATTCTGCTTCCGGGAAGCTTGCATGGTATAATGAAACAGTTCGAGACATTAAGAGTCTTTCCGGAGGCAGCCATGTTCCTGTATTCATTTTCATTCAGCCCATACAATTTGACTGATATACTTATCTCTCTGCTTGTCGTGACGCTCTCCCTTTCTTTTCATGAGTATGCTCATGGCCGCATGGCTTTGGCCATGGGCGATGACACGGCCAGGCTGGCGGGCAGATTGACCTTGAATCCGCTTGCTCACCTGGATCCTATCGGCACTCTGGTTTTTATTTTTGCCCGCGTCGGCTGGGCCCGGCCTGTACCTGTTAATCCTGCGCGCTTCACAAAGGCGAAATCCCGCAAGAGTGGGCTTGTCTGGGTGAGCCTGGCCGGTCCTCTGGCTAATCTTCTGCTCGCTTTTATTTCGGTGACTCTGCTGAACTTGCTTTTTTTTATCTTAAGTCTTATGGATGTGTCCGCCCTTACGGCGTCATCAGTACGGCTTCCCTCGTTGATTTTTCGCATCCTGAATGCCTTTTTCCTGTCGAATATTTTTCTGGCCATTTTTAATCTTCTGCCTGTACCCCCGCTGGACGGTTATAAGATTTTCGGGGCGCTTTTGCCGGATCGACATTATTTCAACATCATGCGTTATGAGCAATATATCGGGATGGCTTTCCTTTTTCTGGTCATGTTCGGCGGGAACTTTATCAGCCGCTTAATGAATAGGATTGCCAGTCCTGTCGCTTTTCTGCTCAACTGGCCTTCGAGTGCGCTCTTCGGGCTGCTGCTCAGACTTATCCGTTGACTTCGAGCATGTGGACAGAGACAGAAAAAGATCAGTTTCAGGAAGGCGAGCCGTCAGTGGGCATCAGCCTGGATATCCGGGATTACAATGGTCCTCTGGATCTGCTTTCCCATCTCATTGACGAGCGCCGGGCCGATCTGGACAATCTTCCCATAGCAGAAATCTGCAGCCAATATTTCGATATTCTTAAAGCTTCTGAGGCTGCGGGCATCGATATGGAGCTGGCCAGTGAATTTGTGCTTATGGGGTCAACTCTCCTGCAAATCAAATCTCTGCTTCTGCTGCCCGAACAAAAGACGGCGGACTTGAACGAAGGTCCGGATCCCCGTGCGGAATTAGTTCTCCGCATCATGGCTTACCGCCGTATCAAAATTCTCGCGGAAGAAATTCAGGGAAGGATGGAAAGCTGGGGAGGCCTTCCCTTAAAACCCGCTGAAACGCCTGGGAGCCTGGGCATAGAACTGAGCATTGTTGAAGATCGTCTCGATCCGGATAAACTCATGCTGGCCATACGTCAGCTCGGAGAGCGCAATGCTTATCGTTTCGGTGCGGCTAACAGGCGTATCCGTCGCATTCTAAAGAGAGAACGCTTTTCTGTCAAAGAGAAAATGAACCAGATTATTGCAAAACTGGGAGAAAAAAAGCACGCTTTTTTTCACGAGTTTTTCCCTCAGGGGAAAAGCCCCGTTGCCGAGCGAGTATCGGCCTTTCTTGCTGTTCTGGAACTCCTGCACGCGCATAGCATAGAGGCTGTACAGACAGGGCCTTTTGCCGTTATCCTGCTGCGCCTCATACCCGCAGCCAAAAAAGAAGGTGAAAACGATGGCCAATGAAAACAAATTGTCGGAACTTGAAGCTCTGCTTTACGCTGCCGGCGACCCGCTGGATCTGGCCACGCTGGCTTCATGCAGTGAAACCGATCAGGAAGTTTGTGTGGAACTTCTGCATGAACTTCAGGAGAAATTAGAAGAGGATAAGGCTTGCGGTCTTTGCCTTCGGGAAATTGAGGGACGATGGCTGCTGACCATCAAGCTCTCCTGCAAAGAGAGCTGCGCCCGTCTCTTTCGACCCGGACACCAGGCGCCCCTGTCTTCGGCTGCTTATGAGACGCTTGCAGCCGTCCTATATAATCAGCCGGTGACACGTGCGCAGGTTGAAGAAGTAAGAGGCGTCAATTCTGATGGGATCATGAGCCGCCTGGAAGAACGCGGCTTGATTGAAAGCTGCGGCGTACTTGAACAAGTTGGCAGACCGGCGCTTTTCCGGGTAAGCGAACGCTTTCTCATCGAAAGCGGATTACGTTCAGCCGAGGACATTCCTGCAATGGATCTGCTCATGGTGGATAGCTTAAGACAGTGGGAGGAAAGCGCAGATGAACAAAAACCTGACGATTGCGATTGATGGGCCTTCTGGCGCAGGCAAAAGCAGTGTGGCCAAAGCCCTGGCGAAGAGGCTTAATATCATGCACCTGGATACCGGGGCCATGTACCGCACGGTCGCTGTAGCTCTTGCCGGGAAAGGGATAGATCCTGCCGATGAAGAGGCCGTTTTAAAGGCTCTTCCTGAACTTCGTCTGGAGCTTCGTTTCAGTGAGGGTGAACAGCAGAACTATGCTGATGGAGTTAATCTCAATTCCTGCCTGCGCACGCCCGAAGCTTCCATGGGGGCTTCTGATGTCAGCCGTTATCCTGCCGTTCGCCGTCGCCTGGTTGCCCTGCAGCAGGATTGTGCAAAATCCCGCAGCTTTGTTCTCGATGGCCGGGATATCGGTACGGTGGTTCTGCCCGGGGCGTCTGCCAAATTTTACCTTGATGCCCGTGCCGAAGTGCGGGCGCAGAGACGGTTTCTGGATCTGCAAAAAATGCAGTCGCCGCAGACTTATGCCGAGGTCCTGGCGGATGTACAGCGCAGGGACGCTCAGGATATGAACCGGGAGGACAGTCCGCTCAGACAGGCCGAAGATGCGGTGTACATTGACTCAAGCGAGCTCACAGAGGAGGAAGTCCTGGACCTGATCGTGGAAAAGCTTAAGGAACGAAGACTTGTAGGAGAAGCGCAAAATGCCTGAGGATGAAAACAAGGCTTTGCCTCCGGCGCTTGTGAGCCACCAGATCACCCTCGCCACAGGCGCGGATGAGTATCGCTGGTCCCGTCGCTTTAATGCCGCTCTGGCCTATATGTGGAGCCGTTTACTTGCACGACCCCGCTACCTGCACCGCGAGCGACTGCCGGAGAAAGGGCCTTATGTCCTCATTTCCAACCATCAGAGTTTTTTGGATGTCATGCTGCTGCACACCTTGTCAAAGCAGAATATCTGTTGGATTGCCAAGCTTTCGCTTTTTGGCAAACCCCTTCTGGGGGAGGCGATTCGCCGTTTTGGAGCGATTCCCGTTGACCGCAGTCAGGCTGATCTGAGTTCAGTAAAAATAGTGCTCACCGTTCTCCGTGAGGGGGGTATCGTTGGACTCTTTCCGGAGGGAACCCGCGTCAAATGGGAAAAACGAGGGGAGGTACTGCCCAAAGCGGGGGTGGCCAGTCTGCTCTCCAGGGTGAATGTGCCCATTGTCCCGGTCCTTATCCGAGGACCCTACCGAAAGTTTCATCGTACCCCTATCTATATTGGCGAAGCTTTTCATTTCAGCAAAAAAGAGCTGCAGGAACTGCGAGCCTCAGATCATCAAGGCGCTGCAGAACGCTACCTGCTGGAGTGCATTTACGGCCTTGAAGAAGCGCTGGAGCGAGAGCTGAGCGGGAAGGAAAGCGAGGCTTGAAATGAAGATACGGCTTGCCCGTTCAGCAGGCTTTTGTCCGGGCGTCAGGCTGGCCCTGGATAAGGCCGAGTCCATGCTTCATACATGTGCGCAGTGTGAAGCCGAAAGACAAAAACCGGTCATGCTGGGTGCGCTCGTTCACAATGAGAGGGTAGTCGATGGCCTCCTGGAGCGCGGCTTCAGCCTCATTGAGCAGGCTGCCGATATACCCGAGAATTCTGCCGTGCTCATTCGCGCCCATGGGATTACGCTTGAAGAGCGCAGTCTTTTAGAGGCAAAACATTGCTCTGTCGAAGATTCCACCTGTGTCTGGGTACAGCGCATACAGAAGCTGGTGGCAGAGGCAGTCCAGGCAGGGAAACAAGTCTTTCTGGCCGGTCGGGAAGGGCATCCTGAAGTGCTGGGCATTCAGTCTTATGCCGGAGGAAAGATCAGCCTGCTTCAAACGCCGGAAGATGCAGAAAAGCAGCCGCCCGCTGATGGTCCTGCTGCTCTTTTTGCTCAGACAACTTTTTCAACGGAAACATTTGAAAAAATTTCCCGAATTCTGGCTTCGAAAATTGCAAAACTGGAAATATTTGATACAATATGTGCTACGACTATGCAAAGGCAGGCCGAGGCTCTGCGACTTGCCCGCGAATCCGATCTCATGCTCGTCCTGGGGAGTGAGAAAAGTTCAAATGTGGGTAAGCTTTTAAGCGTTTGCCGCCTTGCGTGTCCGAAAACATTTTTAATACAGCGGCCGGACCAGGTTCCTGAACTCTTTGTAGGCAGGGATTTGCGACATTTGCGAATCGGCATAACAGCAGGAGCGTCAACACCGGAACGTATGATCAGGGAGGTTATTCAAGTAATGACAGAAAACCAAGATTTCAGCATCGAGCAGGAAGACAAAAAGGAACTTCAGGCTGTAGAAGCTGACACCAATGAGAGCAAGGCAGAAGGAAATTTTGAGTTTCCGCAGGAACCTGCTCACGAATCCGGAAATGACGTGGCCCAGGAAATGAACGCTGAAGGAAACGCTGAGCAAGCCGCAGAAGAGCCAAAGGAAGAGTCCGTGGAAGAAGCCAGGGGCGAATCCATGGGCGATATCAACTTCGCCGATTATATCGAGGGAATTCCTCAACTCAAACGTGGTGCGGTTGTCAAGGGCCGCATTGTCCGTTATGACGATGAATTCGTCTACGTGGATGTCCGCGACAAATCTGAGGGTAAAGTTCCCCGTCATGAATTTGTAGATGACGACAACTTCAACCTTGAAGAAGCGAAAGAAAATCACCAGGAAATCGATGTCTATGTCCGCAGCATCAAGAATTCTGACATGGGCAAGGAAATCCTCCTGTCCAAAGCTAAAGTAGATTTCACCAAGCACAAAGAGGCGATCGAAAAGGCTTTCGAGGATAAGGTTCCGGTCACGGTTAAGGTGACCAACGTTGTGAAGGATGGCGTCATCGCTGCCTACGGCAGTGTTGATCTTTATATCCATCGTACGCAGTTGGAACTTCACGTGGTGGATGATCTCGAAGCCTATCGCGGTAAAACGCTGGAGGTTCTGATCACTCAGTTCGACCCGAATCGCAAGCGCCTCAGAGTTTCCGGCTCAAGAAGAGCCCTGCTCAGCAAAGAACGCAAGCAGAAGGCGAAAGAGGTCTGGGACAATATTGAAGTCGGCAAGGTTTATGAGGGCACAGTGCGCAATCTCACCGATTTTGGTGCTTTCGTGGATATCGGCGGCGTAGATGGCCTCGTCCATATCAGCGAACTATCCTGGAATCGAATCAAGCATCCTTCAGAAGTTATTTCTGTCGGCGATAAGCTGGATGTCTTTGTCAAAGAATTTGACCGTGAGCGCAAGAGAATTTCTCTGGGTTACAGAAGACCCGAGAATGATCCCTACCACAATATTGAGGAACGTTTCCCGCTGGGGAGCATTGTCCGTGGTATTGTTGTGCGCATGTTCCCCTTCGGGGCTTTTGTAGAAATTGCCCCCGGCGTAGATGCACTCTGCCATATCTCTCAGATTTCCAATTATCGCCTTAACCGCCCTGAAGACGTTCTTCAGGAAGGTATGGAAGTTGATGCCCGCGTTCTTGAAGTTTCTAATGAAGCTCGCAAGATTTCCATCAGCATCAAAGAAGTCGAAGCGATTGACCCGGAGAACCCTGAAGAATTACAGGTTCAGCCGGCCCGTCGTCCCCGCAGTGAAAATCGCGAAGAGGGACAGGATGACGGCGATCGTTCCCGCAGACGCGGCGGTAGAAGAAGAGATCACGAAGAGAACGACGGAATGCCCACGACTTATATCGATACGGGTGCTCAGGGATCTTCACTGTCGTCACTTGCAGATTTCACCATCACCAGCGACAAGGGTGCAGAGGTCATGAAGAGCCTCGGTCTTGACGAAAAGTCTGAAGAGGCTAAAGAGACCGGAGCTGAAGCTCCTCAAACTGAAGCTCCTGAGAGTGAAGCGACAGAAAGTGAAGCGGCTCCTGAAACGGAAGCCTGAGCTTTTCTTCCGTAAATTTGCCTGTGAGGGGCTGTCTCAAAAGAGACGGCCCCTTTTCACGTGTCAGACCAGCTATTATTAACATTGGAACACACGACTTGCCGAAATACACGGCCCTGGCGATCAAACATGTCCTGGGCAAATCCACCTCCGCGGGTGACTTGCTCCGTCTGCGTGCCTGTGGTAAAATTCTTCCGGTTAAGTCATTTCACACATGGGAAGCACCTGTTGCCCGGCCAAGTTGGCCTTTCCCATGGAGGTTACAAACAGGAGGTAATTTAAAATGGCGATTATCAGTATGAAACAGCTGCTCGAGGGCGGCGTCCATTTCGGACATCAAACCAGACGTTGGAATCCTAAGATGAAACCCTATATCTTTACGGAACGCAACGGCATCTACATCATCGATCTCGAGCAAACGGTCAAAAAAGTTGAGGAAGCTTATAACTTCCTGCGCGACCTTTCCCTGAAGGGTGGACAGGTTCTTTTTGTCGGAACCAAGAAGCAGGCGCACGATTCCATTCGCGAAGAAGCGGAACGCTGCGATATGAGCTATATCAATAACCGTTGGCTGGGTGGCACACTGACCAACTTCAGCACGATTCGCTCCCGTATTGCCCGTCTTAAAGAACTCGAAGAGATGAGAGTCAATGGCACTTTTGATGTTCTTCCCAAGAAGGAAGTTGCCAAGCTGAATCTGGAGTTGGAAAAGCTCGAGAAGAATCTCGGCGGGATCAAAGAAATGCCCAAACTTCCTGATGCCGTTTTTGTCGTCGATCCTAAAAAAGAGCACCTGGCTGTTGCTGAAGCACGCCGTCTGGGTATTCCCATTGTTGGCATTGTTGACACGAATTGTGATCCTGAAGAAGTTGACTACGTCATTCCCGGCAATGATGATGCTATCCGCGCCATCAAACTGATTACCGCGAAGATGAGCGATGCTATTCTTGAGGGTCGTCAGGGCGTTTCTTTCGCCATGCAGAAAGAGGCTATGGAAGACAGCGCAGTCGATGAAAATGAACTGCAGAAGGTCGAAGAAGACGAGGATCTTTCCGGCAGAGATGCCTGATCCCCCACAAGTTCATCATAAGGAGAAAATTATGTCTAATGTAGATGTCAAACTGATTAAACAACTGCGCGAGATGACCGGAGCCGGCCTCGTCGACGTTAAAAAGGCCCTTACCGAAAGCAATGGTGATCTTGATGCGGCTCTTACCTGGCTGCGCAAGAAGGGTATGGCCAGCGCTGAAAAGAAAGCCGGCCGTATTGCTGCCGAAGGTATTGTAGACTCTTATATTCATGGCGAAGGCCGTGTCGGCGTGCTTGTCGAAGTAAATATTGAGACGGACTTTGCTGCCCGCAACGAAGACTTTAAGCTTATGGTCAGAGATATCGCCATGCAGGTTGCGGCGATGAAACCTCGCTGGGTCTCCCGCGAAGAAGTTCCTGAAGAGGTTCTGCAGAACGAGCGTGATATCGCCAGGACTCAGGCGCTGAACGAAGGCAAGCCGGAAAAAATCCTCGACAAAATCGTTGAAGGCCGCCTCGAAAAGTTTTATGCCGACGAGTGCCTGGAAGATCAGGCCTTCATCAAAGATGAGAGCAAGACCGTCAAACAGCTGGTCACAGAAATGATTGCCAAGATCGGCGAAAATATAAAAATCCGGCGCTTTGCACGTTTTGAGCTTGGCGAAGGCCTTGAGAAAAAAGAAGAAGACTTCGCAGCCGAAGTTATGGCCCAGATTAAATAAGATTCAGTATACTGGATGAAAGGCACGTCCCCAAGGCGTGCCTTTTTCATAGGCTGCCCTTATTCGCTGGCGCGGAGATCCAGCGGATAAGCCTCTTCGTCAGCCGTTTAAGATGGAGGAAGCGCATGAAAGCGAAACGTATCTTACTGAAACTTTCCGGAGAATCTCTGGCAGGCGACAAGGGCTTTGGCATAGACGAAGCCACGCTCAGACGAGTGGCTGCAGCTCTTGCTAAAGTCAGCCGTGCCGGGATTCAGGCTGCCGTTGTTGTTGGCGGCGGTAATTTCTGGAGAGGACGGCAGAACCCGGGTATGGACAGGGTGACTGCGGATCACATCGGCATGCTCGCTACAAGCATGAATGCTCTCGCCCTCTCCGACGCCCTGCTCCAGGACGGTGTGGCCACGCGCGTCATGAACGCCGTGGAAATGAATAAGATCTGCGAACCCTATATTCGCCTTCGTGCGGTACGTCATCTTGAAAAAGGACGCATTGTTATCTTTGCCGGCGGAACCGGGAGCCCTTTTTTCAGCACGGATTCAGCCGCTGCTCTGAGAGCCTCTGAAATCGAAGCCGACTTGCTTCTTAAGGCGACTCTGGTCGACGGGGTCTATGACAAAGATCCGCATCAGTTCGAGGATGCCGTGAAATACGATGAACTGAGTTATGATCGCATTCTCAGCGAGCGTCTTGCGGTGATCGATGCTACGGCCGCCGCGCTCTGCCGCGACAACGGCATACCCCTGCTGGTCTTTTCGATCCGGGAGCTTGAGTCCATCGTGGATATCTGCGGCGGCAGGAAGATCGGAACGCTGGTCAGGGCGTAATTGCAGCGCGATGTACCCGCTCGCTTGCTCCGCAGCAGCCCCTTCCGCTATAATGAGATCACCAAAAGCAAGGTTAGGGAGGCTCTCCATGGCTATTGAAATTACTGATCAATCTTATCAACCCTTTGAAGAAAAAATGAAGATGACCATCAAAGTTCTGGAGGACACCTTCAATGGCATCCGCGCCGGTCGAGCCAATCCTCGTCTGCTTGATACCATTTCGGTCCCCTATTATGGTGTGGATACGCCCCTGCAGCAGGTCGCCAATGTTCAGGTTCCTGAGGCGCGTCTGATTACCATCACTCCCTGGGAAAGCAAAACACTGAAGGATATCGAGCGTGCGATCCAGGCTTCTGATCTGGGCATCAATCCGATCAACGATGGCAAGATGATCCGTCTGGTTTTTCCGCAGCTGACGGAGGAACGCCGCAAGGATCTGGTCAGGGAAGTTTCCCGGCTGGGTGAAGAATCGAAGGTGGCTGTGCGCAATATTCGCCGTGAGGCCATCGACCTCTTTAAGGGTTATGAGAAGAAAAAAGAGATATCGGAAGACGAGCGCTTTGAAGCGGAAGATAAAGTTCAAAAGCTCACAGACCGTTACATTGAGCAGGTTGATAAAACGGTTGAACGTAAAAACAAAGAACTCATGGAGGTCTGATTCCGGACTTTAGCGGTGCTTCTCATGTCAGATACAGAAATTAAAAATGCCGGAGCAAATCAGAGCCTCCGGCATTTGGCCATTATTATGGATGGCAATGGCCGCTGGGCTGAGGCCCGTGGCCTTTCGCGGTCGGAGGGTCACCGCAGGGGCGCAGAGGTGATGCGCGATGTGGCGAGGGCCTGTGCGGAGCGGGGCATTGAAATTCTCTCCCTTTATACTTTCTCTACCGAAAACTGGCGTCGACCGGCTGCTGAAGTGAACACCCTAATGAAGCTTATTGCGACTTTTTTCAAGAAGTATCAGCAGGAACTTATCGAGGAAGGTGTTGTCTGTCGCTTTGCCGGAGATTTAAGCGGCCTTTCTCCGCAGGTGCAGAAAATCATTCGCGAGGTCAAAGAGCTGACGCTGGAAAAGCCGCGCATGCAGCTGGTGATTCTTTTGAATTATGGTGGTCGGGATGAAATTATCCGGGCTGTGCGGAAGCTGGCGAAGTCTGTAGCTGATGGAGAGCTTAAAGCGGAGCAGCTCAATGAAGCGCATTTGTCGCAGCAGCTCGATTTGCCGGATCTGCCAGATCCTGATCTGATCATACGCACAGGAGGGGAGCTGAGGCTATCCAACTTCTGGCTCTGGCAATCGGCTTATAGTGAACTCTATTTTACGAACACACTCTGGCCGGATTTCTCTGGCTCAGATCTGGATGAGGCCTTAAGAGCCTATGCCGGACGCAAGCGCCGCTTTGGCGCTCTGGGAAGGTGAGCTGCTTATGTCTTTGAGAGTTAAAGGCGCCCTGATTTACGTCAGTCTGATTTTGTTTTTCTATGGTTTCAGCTTTCGCTGGCCCTGGCTTTTTTCTTTGCTTCTGCTCTTTGTTCTGCTGCAAAGCGGGCGTGAAAGGTCCGTATTGTCAAAAAAAACAGAAAGACTTTCCTTCCCCCTGATGTTCCAGGGGATGGCCTTTCTTTTGCCCCTTTTCTTTGGCCTGGCAAAAGGCCCCTCCGGGGTCGCCGCTCTTCCAGGTACGGAGCGCACGGTCATCACTGCACAGCTCCTGCTGCTCTTTCTGGCCTGGCAATTTCTGGCAGCAGCAGGCAGTCTTTTTTCAGCGCTTTTCAAAAAGGGTCCGCAAGTCCTGGCGGAGAAGCAGGGTGAGGCCTGTTTTGCTTTTATTCTCTCACTGGCTCTTTTTTCGGCGAACATCCTGATTTTTATTCTGCCCCATGGCCTTTACTGGCTTGGCCTGGCCCTGGCGACCCCCTGGGTCTGTGATTCTCTGGCTTACCTTTGGGGTTCCCGTTGGGGACGACATAAGCTGATCCCCACTGTTTCACCGCACAAAACGGTGGAAGGAATGCTTGCCGGTTTTATCGCTACTGTGCTGTTTTATCTTTTGCTCACACCGTGTTTTGGCCGCTTTCTGCCCCAGACAATGTTGCCAGCACTTTTGTTGATGGCGTTCTTCGGGTTTCTGGCCTCGCTGGCAGCACAGCTGGGGGATCTCTATGAGTCGGCTCTTAAGCGAGCGGCGGGGGTCAAAGATTCCGGCAACTTGATTCCGGGGCATGGAGGTCTGCTTGACCGTATTGACAGTACGCTCTTTGTGCTGCCGCTCTTTTTCTTTTTCCTTTTTGCGGTCGAACTTCTGTTTTGAGGTACAAAATGAGTTTTCAGGAACGAAAAATCCCCCCCTATCCTTTGGAAAGCTGCGAAGAAAGTCAGGCCAATCGTGAAGGAAGTCAAGCCGGTTTAGAGAGCCTGACTCTTTTGGGCAGCACGGGTTCCATTGGCCGACAGGCCCTTGAAGTTTGTCAGGGACTGGGCGTTCGTCCGCTGTATCTGGCCTGCAGAAAAAATATGCGTCTTCTGGCTGAACAGATTGAGTCCTTCCGCCCTCTGGCAGTATCCGTGAGCGACGATAAAGCTGCGGCTGAACTGAGGCAAAGATTGCGCCCGTCCTTTATAGAAACCGAAATACTTACGGGTCAGGATGGCCTCATGGAGCTGGCACGCAGGCCCTCCGGCAGATGTCTTTCTGCCATATCCGGTTTTGCAGGCTTTGCTCCGACGGTTGCAGCTGCAGAAAGCGGCCACGATCTGGCGCTCGCCAACAAAGAAAGTCTGGTTGCGGGTGGCTCATTGCTTATGCCTTTGCTTCGCCGCAAAGGGCTTTCACTATATCCGGTCGACAGTGAACATTCGGCGATCTGGCAGTGCCTTGCCGCCTCACCCCGCAGAGCGCTGCATAAAATCTGGCTGACGGCTTCCGGCGGACCTTTTCTTCACTACAGCCGGGAGCAGCTTGCTCAGGTGAAGCCGGAGATGGCGCTCAAGCATCCTAACTGGCAGATGGGAGCAAAGGTGACGGTAGACTCGGCAAGTCTCATGAACAAGGGCCTGGAGTTAATCGAGGCCATGTGGCTTTTCGCTTTGCCGGAAGATAAAATTGGCATTGTCGTCCATCCTGAATCTCTGATTCACTCTCTGGTCGAATGGGAGGATGGAGCATTACTGGGACAGCTGGGTCTGCCGGATATGCGGCTGCCCATCAGTCTCAGCCTCAGCTGGCCGGAACGCCGCAATCTTCATTTTCCGCGCTTTGATTTTCTGGCGCAGCGGCAGGAACTTCATTTTGAAGCCCCTGACCTGGAACGCTTTCCGGCTTTGAAGCTTGCCCGCGAAGCGGCAGCGGAAGGTGGTGCGGCCCCTTTGATCCTTAATGCGGCCAACGAAGTTGCCGTGCGGGCTTTTCTGGATTCCAGACTGGCATTTACAGCGATAGCGGAAAAGGTGGAGCGTGCGTTGCAACACTTTTCTGGCGCTTTCTCACTGACAGATGCGACAATGGATGATATTATCGAATGTGATCGACTTGTCCGCGAATGGAGCGAGACGGATCTGGCCTGAGCTAAAAGGCCAAAGTGGCGGACAAGTACAGATTTGGTAAAAGGAGTTTCCATGACCATTTTAGTCATCCTCGTCGGACTCTTGATTCTCAGCATCATGATGATTGTTCATGAGCTCGGTCATTTTCTGGCCGGTAAAGCTCTGGGATTCAAAATCCTTTCCTATAATATTTTCATGGGTCCCATTCTCTGGTCGAGACGGGGCAAAGACGGCGTTCTCTACACGATTCGGCTTTTACCCATCGGGGCATCGGTTGAATTTGCCGGAGAGACAGCGGAAAGTGTCCCAAATGTGCAGGGAGAAGATGCGGGAGCTGCGGCGATCTCGCCGGATGATCCCGGCCTCTTTTTCAAAAGGCCACGCTGGGCCCGTGCCATCGTGATTTTTATGGGCCCTTTTATTAACTTTGTGACGGCTTTTCTTGCCCTGGCCATTCTTTTTCTGGCCTCCGGCGTCAGTATGCCGATCATCGGAGAAGTCAAAGCAGGTTCAGTGGCAGAACTTGCCGGCATTCAGGCTGAGGACCGCATCGTCAGCATGGATGGTCTGGCGGTGCATTCTTCTCTTGACCTCAGTATGGCCGAGATGTTTGGCAATGGCGGTAACCTGGATCTCGGCCTGCGTCATTCGGATGGTCGGGTAGAAACGATTACTTTACGGCAGGAGACGGTGAAAACCTATCGTCTCGGTATTATGTATACACCGCGACCGGACGGCCGCATGATCGTAGAGTCGGTGCAGTCTGAGGAGGGAAAAGAACAGCTCCTGCAGCCGGAAGATGAGATCCTTTCTGTGGATGGCCGCAAAGTTACAGCTCCAGACTTTTTAGAGCTGAGCGGGGAGCCTGAAAAGACCATTGAGGCGCGCATTTTGCGCCAGGGAAAGGAACTGACCCTGAAGCTGCCTGGCATCACGGCGGAGGTCAAAAAAAGTCCCGGTTATAGTCTGCGCGGCAATAAAAATGCCGGTGAAGCTCTGGGTCAGGCTCTGATCTACCCCTGGTCGATTATTCGCAGCACGGTCAGAGGGATAGGACAAATCTTTACAGGCCGTCTTAAGGCCAGAGATGGTCTGGCTGGTCCTGTCGCCATAGTCGGCATGGTCGGCGGAGTGGTCCGTGAAAAGATCAGTTTTGTCGCAAAGATTTATCAACTGCTGCTATACTTCGGCTTTATTTCCGTGGCGGTTGGTTTTACGAACCTCTTGCCCATTCCGCCCTTTGACGGCTTTCATCTCCTCACGCTGGCCATTGAAGGGACGATCCGCAGAGATCTTCCCCTTAAGCTGAAAAATGCCATTGCGACGATTGGCTTTTTCATTATTATTGCTCTTGCTGTGCTGGTCTTCTACCTTGATATCACACGGCTTCTGGGCTTCTGATCATGGGCTACGCGCGTCGAAAATCCCGCCTGCTCCATGTGGGTTCTGTTGCTGTCGGAGGAACGGCGCCCATCGCGGTGCAGTCGATGAATGCCTCGCCGGCGCATGACTTTGAGGCCAATCTGGAAGAGCTGGGAAAACTTGCCGCTGCAGGCTGTGAAATCAGTCGTTTTTCCGTGCCGGATGAAGCGGCGGCCGTAGTGCTTAAAAAGCTCTGTGAACGGTCGCCTTTGCCGCTTGTGGCCGATATTCACTTTGACTATCGCCTGGCCTTGCTGGCGCTTGATGCTGGCGCAGCAGCTCTGCGTCTGAATCCGGGGAATATTCATTCCCGCGAAGGTTTGAAGGAAATTGCCCGTGCGGCTTCGGCACGGCAGGTTCCCATACGAGTGGGCGTCAATGCCGGTTCGCTGGATCCCCGAATTCTCCGGGAAGAGGGAGGAGTTACGGCGCAAGCTCTTAAACGCTCAGCCCTGGAGGCTGCGGCGTTGCTTGAAGAGACAGGTTTTCACGATATTTGTCTCAGCCTTAAAGCGTCGAATCCGAGGCTTTGCATCGAGGCCACCCGCCTGGTCGCTGAGGCCTGTGATTATCCCCTGCATCTGGGCGTGACCGAAGCCGGCTTTTCTGTATCTGGTGTGATTCGCTCTGCCGTGGGCATTGGCACGCTGCTCGCTGAAGGCATCGGCGATACCTTGCGTGTGAGTCTGACCGATGAGCCTGTAGAAGAGGTGCATGCGGCCTGGCTTATCCTTTCTGCACTGTCTTTGCGCGAGAGAGGCCCTACGCTGATCTCCTGCCCGGGCTGCGGGCGCACTCAGGTGGATATAAGGCAAAGTGCCAGGGCTGTGGAGGACTATTTAAAAAACAAGTCCAGCCGGATTAAAGTGGCCGTGATGGGCTGTGCCGTCAACGGTCCCGGTGAAGCCCGGGAAGCCGACCTCGGACTGGCTGGGGGGAGGGGCGAATTTCTGCTCTTTAAAAAAGGACAGATTATCCGAAAAATGCCAGAAAGTGAAGCCTTGTCAGCTCTCTTCCGGGAGATCGACACCTTTATCGAAGCGGAACATTCTGCGGCAGACAAGAACTGAGGTGAGACGGCTAAGAGATGGATCGCTGCATTGATCTGAGTGAATTTTATGAAGAGCTGAGTCGGGGGCAGGGGACTTTTCCCAAGCTATCGGCCAGGCTTTCGCGAGTTTTACTGCGCAAGGGGCCGGGAGATT
Organism: Clostridiales bacterium; assembly: GCA_004556455.1. GTDB lineage: Bacteria > Bacillota > Clostridia > Saccharofermentanales > DTU023 > SFGY01. Next base: position 22,874 of record SFGY01000001.1, read on the forward strand.
TACCGGTTTTAGATATTGCCTGCGACAGTCTTCCTTCACTCACCGACCTTATGCTGGCTGAGGCCTCTCTGGCTGCAGCTCTGGGGCTTTCGGATCTTGCCCTCCATCTGCAGCTGCCTGCCGCTCAGCTTCCGCTGCTCTGCCAGCAGAAGGCCGGAGTGGAACAATGGATTAAAAGTCATGCCGGTCGCATGCCTTCGTTTGAACTACGCCTCTTTGCTCTGGGACGGCTCCGTTCCCTGAGTGCTGAAGACCTGGTCTGGCAGTTACCTCCGGGCATCTGTGATATTCTTTCCAGACGACAATTTCGCTGGCTGGAGGACTTTTGGGAAAGTGCCGGTCCTCTGCCTTTATCGATCCGTTATGAGCAGATTGAAGTCAGGGATCATCCCTTTGCTTCTCTGGAGCTTCCCGGGGAAATAGCTTTTACTGAGAAGGGGTCTCGTCGCAGTGCAAGCTCTGTCGTGCCTCCTGCAGCTGATCCTTTCTCCGAAATACCGGTGCAGGATCCGAAGTCTGCGGTGTCAGAAGCGCCAGCAAAATGCACGTCTCCGAAGTCTGAGACCGATTCACCGCCGGAAGCTCCCCGGCTCAAAGCTCCCTCAAAATCGCGTGCCGGAAAGAAGCTTTCCCGCAGCAAAGGCCAGCTACTTTTTGGCCGCCGCCAGCCAAAGCTTCCTCTGATTACCGCTGCAGAAATCAGTGATATTACTGATGAGGCTCGTCTCCGGGGTGAAATCAGCGACTTTGACCTCAAGCAGACGAAAAGCGGACGCTATATGATTCGCTTTCTCCTTGGCTGTGAACATGCTGCTTTGCGCTGTCTTTTCTGGTGTTCAGAGGAAGAAGCGGAAGCCCTCTCAGCTGAACTTCCCGGAGCCTTTGTTGAGGTCAGTGTACGCATCAGCTATAACGATCGTTTTGAACAGGATTTTCAGGGAACTGTGATTGGCATCGAGATGGTCGAGCGCGCAGAAAAACGCCGGGATGATGCACCGGAAAAGCGCGTGGAGCTGCATATTCATTCTAAGTTTTCGACCAAAGATGCCTGTAGCAATCCGGCAGATATCGTCAGATTGGCCGCCCATTTTGGCCATGAAGCTGTTGCAATCACCGATCATGGTGGAGTGCAGGGCTTCCCGGAAGCTTCTGAGGCGGCCAGAGCGCTGGCGGCTCAGGGCAAAAAGATCAAGCTGATTTTCGGTATGGAAGGCTATCTCGTCGATGATGGCCCCAGTATCTTTATGGCCCCTGATTTGCAGGCGGCAACCCGCTGCCGGGACTTTGTTTTTCTGAGAACAGAAGCTTATCAGGAGTCCACGGGAGAAGAAAACACAGACGGAGTGGCAGAAAGTCAGGCTTCCCCGGCTGCACCCTGTCCAGAGGAGGCAGAGGCGAAAGCCGTGGACGATGCGGCTGAAAGACAGGAGCAGGAAAGCTCTGCGGCGACGCCACCAGCCAGGATCAGGCGTCTGAAACGCGCCGAAGCGCAGCGACTTATCCTGACTGAAGAGGGTCTGAAATGGGGAGAGAGCCTGAGCATTGAACTCGCTCCCGCCTGCCGCCTTTATCCGATGGTCGAAGTTGTGGCAGGAAAGGGAGATAGCTCTTATCTGCTGCGCAGAGAAGACGTTGAAGAATTGCCGCGCCTGGAGGCTCTCAGGGCTTTATCTGACTTCATCGACGGGGCAGCCGTGATTTGCCCCAGGGGGCTGGATGAACTCAAGCTGCTCCGACGCGAGGGCTTTTGTGTTCCTGGCACGGATCCACGGGTAAAATTCAATCCCTGCCTGATGGATCTTCCTCTGTGGCTCAAATTGGCTGAGGAAAAATGTCTTGATGATACAAATGCCACCCAGACAGCCGAAAGTGATAGCGTAGTAGAAGCTGTCGTTCACGCTGCTGCTGAAAAAGCAGAGGCAGGGAAGAAGCTTGACCCGAGCAGCCTTGAGAAGACAGTGCTGAGCGAAAAGACGTTCGACAGAGGAGCGACGAGCGAACTCGCTGCCGCCTGGACAAACCCGGAGAGCCTGGCGGCTCTTGTTTCACGTTTATGGCAGGAGAGCGGCGCTCACAATTTTACAGAACTCAACGAACACTACGGCCATCTCAGTTACGAAGAGCTGCGCCGACGTAAGCAAAAGAGCCATCACATCATCCTCCTCGCCAACGATGAACTGGGGCTTTATCACCTCTACCGCCTGGTTTCACTCTCGAATCTGGAGAATTTTTATTTCCGCCCCCGCATTCCACGTTCTTCTCTCCGCTATTTTCGCGAGGGACTGACCCTGGGGGCAGCCTGTGTTTACGGAGAGGTCTTTTCTGAGGTTCTCAACACCTTTCAAGCGGCCGGATCTAAGGAAAATCAGGCCCGGGAACTGCTCTGTGCAGAGGGCAGCAGGGCACGGGAACTGGCGGCTTTCTATGATTATCTGGAAATTCAGCCTCTGGACAATAACCGCTTTCTGCTCAGCAAAGAAAACAGCGGCATACGGCGCAGGGAAGATCTGCAAAGTCTCAATCGCCTGGTTCTGGATTTGGGCAGAGTGAGTCAGCGGCCGGTCTGTGCGACCTGTGACTCGCACTTTCTCAATGCAGAAGACGATATCTACCGCCGCATCCTCACGAGTGACATGGGTTTTTCAGATACGGAACAGCCTGCGCCGCTTTATTTCCGCAATACGGGAGAAATGCTTGAGGAATTTTCCTACCTCGATGCCGCAACGGCGAGGAAGGTCGTGATCGACCATCCGCGCGCCATCGCTGCCCGGGTCAGAGAAGGCCTGCTGCCTTTCCCGGATGGTTCTTTTCCACCGAAAATTCCGGAAGCCGATGAACGCATACGTAAACTTACCATGGACACTGCCCTGCAGCTTTACGGCAGAGAAGGGAAGCTGCCGGAAAGCATTGCCGCCCGCCTGGATAAGGAGCTTGATGCCATCATATCCAATGGCTATGCCGTCATGTATGACATTGCCCGGGAACTCTGCCGCAAGAGCAATGAAGATGGGTATATCGTGGGTTCCCGTGGCTCCGTAGGTTCTTCTCTGGTGGCGACCTTCTGCGGCATTACGGAAGTGAATCCGCTGCAGCCGCATTATATATGTCCGCACTGTCATCACTACGAAGAAGAGAACAGCGGTAAATTCGGCTCAGGCTTTGATCTCCCGGCGAAAAACTGCCCTGAATGTGGCACGCCGATGAAACGTGACGGTCAGGATATTCCCTTTGCCACCTTCCTGGGTTTTAAAGGGAATAAGCAGCCGGATATTGACCTTAACTTTTCGGGCGAGTACCAGGCCAGCGCTCACGCCTATCTGGAAGAAATGTTTGGCCGCGATCACACCTTTAAGGCAGGCACCATCCAGGGCTATGCGGACAAACAGTCGGTTGCGCTGGTACGGCATTATAGCGAGGATAATGGCCTGAATATTGGAAAAAACAGCGCCACTTATCTGAGCAAGGGCATTCAGGGCATCAAAGTTTCGACGGGTCAGCACCCGGGCGGCATTGTTGTGGTGCCGCGTGAACGTGAGGTCTATGACTTTACGCCCATCCAGTATCCGGCGGATAAAAAAGACTGCGGCATCATCACCACCCATTTTGACTTCAATGCCATGCACGACACGATTCTTAAGATCGACGCACTGGGACACGATGATCCGACAATGCTGCGTATGCTCAGCGACATGACGGGAGTGGAGGTTAAGGATATCCCCATACCGGACGAAAAGGTCATGGCGCTCTTTCAGAGTACCGAAGCGATCGGCATCAGGCCGGAGGATTCTACGGCCGGGAGCGCGACGATCGGACTGCCCGAGGTTGGCACGATTATGGCCAGGGAGATGATTAAAGAGACTCACCCCACACGCTTTTATGACCTTGTTCAGCTCGCCGGGCTTTCTCACGGCACGGATGTGTGGAAGGGCAATGCTCAGGAGCTCATCCGTGAGGGCACCTGCACCATCAATGAAGTGATTGGTTGCCGCGACAGCATCATGACGACCCTGATTCACGATGGTCTGGATCCCGAGGACGCCTTTAAAATCATGGAAAAGGTGCGCAAGGGTCGGGGCCTCGATGAGAAGCAGGAAGCAAAAATGAGGGAGCATCAGGTGCCAGAATGGTATATTGAGTCCTGTAAAAAGATTAAGTACCTTTTCCCCAAGGCTCATGCCGCGGCCTACAGCATCAGCACCCAGCGCATCGCCTGGTTCAAAGTCTATTATCCGGAAGCCTATTATTGTTCCTGGTTTACGGTCCGTGGAGATGATTTTAATGCCGACGATAACCTCTGCAGTCCGGAAGCCATCAGCGCACGTTGCCTGGAGCTGCGCGGTCAGTTTCAGAGGCTGGAAAAACCCGAGCAGAAGAAGTTTTATATTCTTGAGATCATCGAAGAGATGAACTTGCGCGGTATTCACTTCTTGCCGCTCGATCTGGCCAAATCAGAGGCTCACCGCTTTACTTCTCCTGCGCCTGGAGAAATTCTGCCGCCCCTGGATATTATTCCGGGGATCTCCCGCAGCCTGGCTCAGCAAATTGTCGAGGCACGCCAGGAGGGTCCCTTCCGCAACTGCGAAGAGCTGGCCCGCCGCTGTCATCTCGGCCAGGCGGCGATGGATGCTCTGCGCAAACAGGGTCTGCTGAAGGGCCTGCCTGAATCAGCACAGCTTGATTTCTTCGCCTTAGCAGGAATCGCCCGGACATGAGGCTTGCCGAGGTCATCATCGCCCATGCGACGCGCGATTTTGATGGGCTGTACAGCTACCGCGTGCCGGACGAACTTGCTGCCGGGCTGGAGGAAGGTGCTCTGGTGGAAATTCCCTTCGGCCGGGGTGACAGCAAGCGCCTGGCTTATGTCGCGGCACTCCGCGACGAGCCGGATGAGCAGCTGAAAACGAAATATCCTCTTAAAGACATATTGCGTGTGGTTTCTCCTGCGATTCTGCGTCAGGATCAGTTTGAGCTGGCCAGGGAAATGCGCCGCCGTTACTTCTGTTCGACAGCGCAGGCCCTCTCGCTGATGGCTCCGCCGGCTCTCATGCGCATGGGCGGGAAAAAAGAGCGCTGCTGCCGCCTGCGTGATGAGGAAACCGTCATTGAGGCCCTGGAAAACAGTGAATTTCGCTCGCTGGGCCATGTGCGCGTTCTGGAATTCCTGCTCGATGCTGAAGAGGCCAGCCTTTCCGAAATTATGGCAGCCTGCGAGGTCAGCCGCTCCGTCCTTTCTACTCTGGCAAAAAATGGCTGGATTGAGTTCTTTACACGCGAGAGTTCGCGTGAAGTGGAAGAACTGCCTTATCTTCCTGAAGAGAGGGTTCTGAAGCTGAATGACGGCCAGCAGAAAGTCCTGGATGAGCTGCTCGAGCCGCAGGTTTTATTGTCCGGGTCGGAACTCAGCGAGTATCTGCTCTTTGGCGTTACCGGCAGCGGCAAGACAGAAGTCTATCTGCGGGCAGCAGAAAAAGTTCTGAACGAAGGCCGCGACGTCCTTATTCTTGTTCCCGAAATTGCTCTCACCCCCTTAATCTGCAGCCGCCTTGCCCAGCGTTTCGGCGAAGCTGCCGCGGTCTTGCACAGCCGGCTTTCGGCAGGGGAGCGCTACGAGCAGTGGCGGCGTATTCGCAGCGGCGAAAAACACCTGGTCGCGGGAGCGCGTTCTGCCATCTTTGCTCCTTTAAAGGACATCGGGCTTATCGTGATCGATGAAGAGCAGGAAAGCTCTTATAAATCAGAGCGCAGCCCGCGCTACGATGCCAGGGACATCGCCCGTATCCGCGCGATCCAGCACCGCGCAAAACTCCTTCTCTGCTCAGCCACGCCCTCAGTCGTGGCTTTCAGGCGCGCTCTGCAGGGGCGCTCGCAGCTTCTGGAATTAAGCAGCAGAGCTGGAGGTGCCAGCCTTCCGGAAGTTACTCTGATCGACCAACGGCTGGAAATCGCTGCGGGTAACCGCGGAATTCTCAGTCGTGAGCTGCAAAAGGAACTCGAGACCTGTTTTCAGCGGGGCGAGCAGGCCATGATTTTTCTGAACCGTCGGGGGCTTGCCGCCTTTACTCTCTGCCGCAACTGCGGTCAGATCCTCCGCTGTGATAACTGTGACGTTTCCCTGAGCCAACATAAAAATTTCCGCTCCCCGCATGGCGATTCACTGCTGGTCTGCCATTACTGCGGGAAAATGGAAGAGGCTCCCGAACGCTGTCCCAGCTGCGGCAGTCCTGAAATTGGCCCTTTCGGAGTCGGAACTCAGCAAGTGGAAACCTTACTGAAAGAGCTTTTTCCAAAACAGCGCTTTCTCCGCATGGACCGGGACAGCACGCTGGGCAGACACGGACATGAGCGCCTGATCGAAGCTTTTGCCCGACACGAAGCCGACTGCCTTATCGGCACACAGATGATCGCCAAAGGTCATGACTTTCCCCAGGTTACGCTGATGGGCATTCTCTCGGCCGATCAAATCCTCGGTCTGCCCGATTATCGGGCGGCAGAACGCGCCTTTCAGCTTATCTGTCAGGCATCAGGGAGAGCCGGCAGAAAAAATCTTCCCGGCAAGGTGCTGATCCAAACCTTTGATCCCCGCAATCCTGTCCTTATGGCAGCCGCCCGGCAGGACTACCGGAGCTTTTATGCGTTGGAAATTGAAGAGCGCCGCCTCCTGGGTTATCCCCCGTTTTTGGATCTGGGCTGTCTGACCTTCGCAGGCTATTCCGATGCGGTCACCGGACGGGCGGCCAAAGAGGTGTGGGAACGCATCAGGCAGCTGTTGAAAAAAGAAGGTCAGGAAAAGACCGTACAGCTTTATCAACCCTCCCATGCCCCCATCGAACGGCTGCGCCGTAAATGGCGCTGGCGCATCCTGCTGAAATCCTCTTCGCGCGCCGTTCTGACCTATCTGCTGACAAGTTTCTGCTCCTACAAACTCCCGGAGGGAGTTGCGCTGCAGCTGGACATCAATCCGGAGAATATGTCCTGAGCATACTCAGGCGCTAGGACCTTGCTGCTTGGTTTTCCCACCTTTACACTGATAAATAAAATACAGTTTCACTTAAAAGTGACTTGCATTAGCTCCTGTCTGGACTGGATTTTGTGTTTCGTATTATCAGATTGTAACAAGAGCGTGTCTGTTTTGACCTCAGGATTTAACCTGCCTGAATCATACTTATTTAAATGATTCTATGTTTAGAATAGGGGGAAAAACATGGAGAATTACAATAAAAAAATACTGGGAAAAATCTTTTCTTTATTTTTAATAATGATGTTACTAGGCAGTTTTTTACTGCCCTGCTTACAGGTGGAAGCTGCTGAGTTTGAGGATAACAAAGCGCTATCTGTAGACCATTTAGATGAGACGGACGGGCTCTTGCCCAAGGACCTTCTTTCTCTGGAAGAGGCAAATTTCGAAGAGCTGGCAAAACCTGCTGATCCTCAAGCACGAAAGACTGAGAATGAAATCCAGCCAGTTGTCGTGCCTGCTGAAGAAAATGATCAAAGCGCCGATGAATTAGATAATCTGCCTGCATTGTCCACAGAAAATTTCACCTATCCCCAAGCAGGCGAACCCATCCCACAGGAAATTATGCTTAAGTTTTTCCCCGAAAGCTTAAGCCAGGATGGCAGCAAACAGATTACTGCTCATTGGGAAGTTTTTCAGGATAATGGAGGCTGGCTTCTCATCGACCAAACACGCGAAGGGCTTAATTTTGAAATAGGAAAGAACTACCGCATTCACTTACAGATACAAGATCTTGTCGCGAATATTGCAAGCTTGACGAAACTCAGATTAGATAATTTGGTCCTGACCCTGGATGCTGAAACTGACCTTGCTAATCTTGATGAGACTATTTCAGCTCACTATTATTCCCCCGTACTCAGCTTAGGAAATGCTTTGGCAGGTCCTGCGACTCAACTGGGCCAAAGTGAAGACCGCATGGCGGCGCCTATGCGCGCAGGTAACGCTATCTACCTGAACGGTGATACAGGTGATGATAACAACGATGGCCAGACTGCTGGTACAGCAGTGAAGAGCTTTAACAAAGCTCGAGAGCTGGCCTCAGCTCACCAGGAGATTAACACTATCTTTGTGACCGGCACAGTAGAAGTTAAAGGTAACATTTCACTGACCGGCACAAATGCTATTCTCAAGAGAGACAACAGTTTTGATCAATATTTGCTTAAAGTCAACGCAGGCTCTGAAGCTAGTCTTAGCAATATCGTCATCGATGGCGGCTCTCAGGATGGCACAACTGCTTCACAATCACTCATTTATTGTGAAGGCACGCTTAATCTCCTGGATCAGGCAATTTTACAGAACAATACATTATCATCCAATGTTTTAACCTACGGTGGAGCCGTTTATGCTTCCAACGGAACGATCAATTTAAATGGAGGGACCATTCAAAACAATATCTCGAACAGAGGATCCGGGATATTTATGGAAGATAGTACATTTCAGATGAAAGGAGGAGCCATTCAGAACAATAGCAATGAAGAAGGCTATGAAGGAAAGACTATATTTGGTGGTGGCCTGGCTTGCATTAATTCTGACTTTCAAATGTCTGGCGGAACGATTTCCGGCAACAAAGGCAATGGCTATGGTGGAGGTGTAATTTGCATTAAGTCTAAAGTACAGATATCTGGCGGGGCAATTCAGAATAATACTGCGAAATTGGGCGGGGGAGGCATTGTTGTACAAGACAGCAATGGAACCGTGGAAATGACCGGCGGCTCAATAAATGGTAATTCCTGCGATACGTTTGGCGGAGGTATTTGTTCCATTAATTCTAACATTAGAATTTCCAGTGGAATAATTTCCAATAATAAATCCGGCGCGTCTGGCGGTGGCATCTGTTTAACTGGTGGCAGTGAAAACAGGATTGATGGAGGTATCATTACTGACAATACGTCCCAAGGTTTCTGGGGTGGAGGTGGCATCTATGTTGAAAAAGATACGACCTTATATATGAGCAGAACCCTGATTACCGGGAATAAAGTTGATGGAATGCTGATTGGTGCAGGAGATCACCCGGCTTCTCAGCAAGGGGGCGGCCTCTGGAACTGCCCAAGCGGTCACACCACAATGTAAATCACGAATGGACTGGCCCTTTTCGCCAATTCAGCTTCAGATAAATACAATGGAGAATATAAGGGCTGTGGAGATGATTTTGTTAGTGTATCTGAGAGGTGGTTCAATGAAATCAGTGGTCAGCCTGCAACGATCACCTTAGCGCCACGCATGCTAGGGGGTGGTTATCGCCTTTGGTACCAGGACGGAACCTATTACAGCAGTCACACGAATTTAGCGCTTGGTCAGCAGGGCCTTCGCTGCGATCCGGCCAATCCGGGGGATCCCTTGCCCTATAACACCTTGCTGCAAGACAAAAATGGCAGTAACCTCGCCTTCAAATCCCTGCCTGCAGAGGATTCCAAGGCCCTGGCCCAGCAGTTAGCTACTGTCATTATTTCAGGAAATAGTGCTATAAGTTCTGGACCGGGTATAAGCGGAGGCGGTATTACCAATAATGGAAATATTATTTTCGGCGAAGAGCCTTCTTATAAAGTTATCATCAAAAAAGCCTGGAAAATTGATCCTGCTGCAATCCCTGATACCCTGACACTCAAAATGTACGTAGGTGATTACTATATTCAGGATGTCATACTGACTAAAGATCAAAATTGGGAAGCCACAGTAAAAGATTTCCCCGATCCGGATACTCTTATTGATGCAAGTACAGGGAAGCTCCTGCCCATTACTTTCCGCGAACCGGCTGGCAGCGCATTTGTTTTAACGATAGATGGTAGCACCAAAGATGCAACAAACAACACATATACGATCCAATTAAGCAATAGTCTTCCGCCGGAAGAAACGCATCCTACGGAGCCCACGCATCCTACGGAGCCGGAACCTTCGAATCCTCCTCCGCCGAGTGTAGTTGTCTCTTCCCCTCTCGTCTACAAGAAAATCACAGGTGGTCAGCCAAAGCAGGCAGATCTCTTTAGTTTCAGGATTGAACCGCTCTCTTCTCAGCCGGAACAGGGCAATCCGCACCCGGAAACCATGCCTTTGCCCCGCCCTCAAAATGAACAAGGTGCAGTACAGGAAGTACAGATTTTGGGCGAGGGCACGGCCTCTACTGGTCAGATAACCTATAGGCAGCCCGGATACTATCAATATCAGATCAGAGAAGTTGCCACGGGCCAAAAAGACTATATTTTCTCAACAGACGTTTACACCTTTATCGACCATGTCTATGAGCGGGAGGGTCAGCTGGTAGTTGATCGAGCCATGTATAAAAATGGTCAGGAGGTTGATGCCATTGCAGCCCAATTTACTAACCACTACCAGGGCAGGGTCACCAACCTTCCAGCTACAGGTGAGCAGGACCACCTCGGTCTTAATCTAATCTTATTAGGGGCGGGCTGCCTTGCCATGATTCTGCGAAAACATTTTAGTTAAAATTATGCGTTATAGCTGATAAAAACTCCCGCAGCTGGATTTTAGCTACTGCGGGAGTTTTTTTACTTAAGCTTTTCCGGGCTAAGCGTGCATTTTCTGAATACATAAAGTACTATAACTCAACAAGAATATGAGAGAATCTGGTTTGGCATAGCCTGTTGAATCCGCCGGGAAAATCTTTCGATCTGAGTCAAAGCTGACCTTCTATGATTTGACGGATTTTAGTCCGATTTTCTTGATTCATTACAAACGACCTATTTGACAGTATAATAAAAAGAATAACTGATCTAAGAAACAAGAAAGTGGTTAATATGGCTTTAAGGAGCATTTTAATTGAAGGAGATCCCACTCTGCGCAAAAAATCGCGCGAGGTCAAACGCTTTGATGAGCGTCTGGAGCAACTTGCAGCAGACATGCTGGAAACGATGCGCCACGATCATGGGGTTGGTCTTGCGGCACCACAGGTTGGCATACTTAAGCGTCTCTTCGTCATGAATGTAGACGATGAAACGGGGGATCACGTGATCGTCAATCCCCGTATTATCCGCTCTGAAGGAGAGCAGCATGAAAATGAAGGCTGCCTGTCTCTTCCTGGCCTTTATGCCAGGGTCAGTCGGCCGGCCAAAGTGCTCCTGGAGTACGAAAATCTTGAGGGTGAAACTCTTCAGATGGAGGGAGAAGGGCTCAAAGCCATCTGCATCTGTCACGAAAGCGATCATCTCGATGGCATCCTTTTTCGCGACCGTGCGGAGGGACCGATGTTCAGGCTCGAGCCGGAACAAAATGAGGAAGATCAGGCAGAAGCGCAGGCGGCTGCCGCTGAGAAAGAGACCCTGTGAAAATGAACTTTTCTTCTGCTGAAGCGCTCAGAAAGGCTGTACTTCCCCAGGCAAAGGCGGAGCATAAGGCTCTGCGCCTGCTCTATATGGGCAGCCCGGATTTTGCTGTGCCGCCTTTTAAGGCTCTGCTGCAGGAAGGTTACAGGCTTATCGCCTGTGCCACTCAGCCGGATCGCCCTGTTGGCCGCAAACAGAAGCTTACGCCCACACCCCTGAAGTTGGCGGCCAGGGAGGCCGGACTGCCGGTATACAGCTGGACTTCCCTGAAGAAGCAGGAGGCCAGAGAGGAGCTTCGTTCCTTAAAACCGGACCTCATCATCACGGCAGCCTACGGTCTGATCCTGCCCCCGGAAATCCTTGCCCTGCCTCTTTATGGTTGCCTCAATCTGCATCCTTCTAAGCTGCCGCTCTACCGTGGGGCCTCGCCCGTTCAGTCAGCCATTCTGGCAGGAGAAAAAGAAACCGCCGCCAGCCTCATGCGCATGGCCGAAGGATTGGACAGCGGGCCGCTCATTGCTTCCGTGAATTTCCCTCTTGGCCGTTTGACTGCGGCGGAGGCGGAAGCCCGGCTTGCCGAACTTTCGGCGGAACTCTTAATTAAAGTCCTGCCATCTTTTCTTTCAGGAGAGATTCAGGAACTGCCGCAGGATGAAGCTCATGCTGTGTACTGTGGCAAACTGAGCCGGGCCGACGGCGCCCTGGATTTTTCCCGCTCTGCAGCCGAACTGGATGCCCAGATTCGAGCCCTGCAGCCCTGGCCCGGTACCTTTGCCTATTATCGGGGAGAAAAACATAAAATTCTCGAGGCGGAAATTCTTCCGGAAGATCAGGCGTCTCAGCCCGGAGAAATTCTGCGCGCCGACAAAGAACTTTGGCTGGCGACAGGTCAGGGCATACTCAAGATTCTCCGCCTGCAGCTTCCTTCCGGTAAAATTCTGCCGGCAGCTGATTGCGCCCATAATTTTCAACAAAATGAGTTTTTTGTCTCAGGGAATTCCCCTCAGGCTTTGAAAGGAGATCGTTCATAACTATGCCCGGAATGTTTTATATTGATAAATGGTATATTTTGCTGATCGTTCCCTGTATGCTGCTTTCGCTTCTGGCTCAGGCCCTGGTGAAGTCACGTTTCCACAAGTACAGCCAGATCCGCAATCGCAGGGGTTACCGCGGTAGAGATGTCGCTCAGATGATTCTGCGTAGCTACGATATTCTTGATGTGGCGATTGAGCCTGTACAGGGACAGCTGACGGACCATTTCAGTCCTAAAGAAAAAGTTCTGCGGCTTTCGGAACCGGTTTTTGCTGCCGATTCTATCGCGGCCCTGGGGGTTGCGGCTCATGAATCTGGACATGCTATACAGACGGAAAAGCATTACCTGCCCAACCTTATTCGTCAGGGTATTTTTCCCGTTGCCCGTATCGGTTCTTCTGCAGGTCCCTGGCTCGCCATCATCGGCCTGGCCATGAATGCCAAGACCCTTTTCTCTGTGGGCATTCTGCTCTACGCGGCTGCTGTGGCTTTTTTTATTGTCACTCTGCCTGTGGAATTCGATGCCTCCCGCCGTGCCATCCACATTCTCGATGAGCAGGCTATTCTCGATCCCGACGAACTGGAAGGCGCCAAAGCTGTCCTTAAGGCGGCTGCCCTGACCTATGTGGCCTCTGCGGCGACAGCCCTGGCCTCGCTGATCCGTCTGCTCCTGCTGGCCCGCGAGCGCGATGAACACTGAGCGCCTGAAAGCTGGAAAAGAGAAGGCTGAGAAGCCGGCTGCGAAAAAGCAGCGGCCAGATCCGGCGCGCCTCTGTGCGGCCCGGGTGCTTGCTGATGTTGTACTGGAACACGCATTTTCTAATGAAAGTCTGGACCGACACCTGCGTTCAGCAGACCTCACACGTGAAGAAGCAGCCTTTGCCACAGCACTGACCTACGGAACGCTAAGCCGCTACCCGGCTCTGGATCTGCAGCTGAATAAGCTTCTTGAGAAGAATCTTGACAGTCTTGACGTCTGGGTGGGTATCTGCCTGCGCCTGGGAGCCTGGCAGATTCTCTACTCCTATGCCACACCGGCCTCAGCTGCGGTCAATGAGAGTGTAAAGCTTTGCCGTTACTTCGGTAAAGAATCTGCAACCGGTCTGGTCAATGCCGTGCTGCGTAAATTGGATCGTGCCAGGATAGAAGGAAAAATCACTTTCCGGAGCAAGGAGATCGGCCCCTCCCTGGGGCTTTCTACAGAACTCTTCGGGCTCTTTCGCAAATGGTATGGCGAAGAAGCCGCCGTCAGCATCGGCAGGGCTTTTCTCGATGACGATGTATGGCTGACCCTGCGTGTCAATCCACGGCAAGGAAGTGTTGAAGAACTGCGTGCCGCCTTTTTGGGCAATGGAGCCGAAGTTGAGAGCGGTCGATATCTCCCGGGAGCCTTGCGTATTAAGGGTGGCGAGCGGCATCTTGACGAGCTTGAAGCCTACCGTACCGGCCTGTTTATGGTACAGGATGAGGCTGCCCAGCTCTGCGGCGTCCTCTCCGGCTGCGAAAAAGCTAAAGAAATCATTGATGTCTGTGCGGCCCCCGGTGGTAAAACCTGCGATTTTGCGGAGCGCAGTCCTGACGGAGCACGTATCCTGGCGATGGATTTGAATATGGAGCGCCTGCAGAAGCTAAAGCAAAATGCGGAACGGCTGGGGCTCCACATTACCTGTCTGGAGCGTGACGCCAGTCAGACGGATTTAGCGCAGAACCTGAGAGATGAGGGTCTCCTGAGCGCAGAGGGAGCGGACTTCGTGCTCGCGGATGTTCCCTGCAGTGGGCTTGGTCTCCTGCGCCGCAAAGCAGAAATTCGTCTGCGCATGTCTTATGAAGAACTCCTTCGTTTTCCACCCCTGCAGCAGAAGATTCTTGAAACAGCTGCAAGTCTTGTGCGTGTTGGCGGACATCTCATGTACTCGACCTGTACGCTCAATCCGCAGGAAAATGAAAATCTTGTCCGCAGCTTCCTGAGTTCGCAGGCGGGCAGGAATTTTCGTATAAAGCCTCTGTCCGGCAAGCTTCCGCCGAAACTTCGTGCCGATCTCAGCAAAGAGGCAAGCTCGCGCAGACTGCTCGAAGAAGGTTTTATTCTGCTTCGCCCGGATCTCGTTCCCCTGGACGGCTTTTTTATTGCCCTAATGGAAAAAGAGGCGTGATGGCAATCCTTCGAGTCCAACACAGGCAGGAGACACGTGAGTGAGGGGGTTCTGAGCTTTAGGGGATATCCGGTTTTGCGGGGCCTGCAGCCGGAAGGGCTTTGAGCCAGACGTATGAACGATGCTCCTGCGTTCTAAAAGAAGAAAGTCAGCAGCGATGAAACGAAATTTTCTTGATCTTGAAAAAAGTGAGATTGAAGACTTCTGTCGGCAAAAGGGCCTTCCGGCTTACCGCGCAGGACAGATTTTTCGCTGGCAGGCGAGGGGAATTGCCAGTTTTGACGAGTTGACTGATCTCAGCAAGGAGCTGCGGGAAGCTCTTGATGAAGCCTTTTATCCAGGACTGCCAAAAGCGGGAAAGAGCCTGGCCTCCAAGCTGAGTTCGTCCAGGAAAGCGATTCTCACGCTGAAGGATGGGGAGATTATTGAGGCCGTCCTTATGCGCCATCGTTACGGACTCTCCGCCTGCCTTTCGACTCAGGCCGGCTGTCGCATGGGCTGCCGCTTCTGTGCCTCTACGGGACTTGGCTTTCACCGCCATCTCAGTCGCGGTGAGCTGCTCGGTCAGCTTCTCTGGCTACAGCGGGAAGCGGGAGAAAAGATTGATCGCATCGATCTCATGGGGATAGGCGAACCCCTGGAAAATCTTGAAGAAGTCCTGGCTTTTATTCGTCGCATTCGCGATGAAGAAAGTCTGAATATTTCGCCGCGCAAGCTGACCCTTTCAACTTGTGGCCTGGTTCCCGCGATGAACGAACTCGCCCAGGCAGGCCTGCCGCTCACCCTGGCGGTTTCTCTGCATGCTCCGAATCAGGAAATCAGGGAGAAGCTGATGCCGGTTGCCAGGCTGTATCGCTATGACGAGCTGCTCAGAGCCTGTAAAGCTTATTTTGCAGCAACCGGCAGGAGGGTAAGTTTCGAGTATGCCCTCTTCAAAGATGTGAATGATCGTCCTGAGCATGCCGAAGAGCTGGCCCGCAGGCTCGCAGATATGCAGGGTCATGTCAACCTGATTCCGGCTAATGCGGTGGCAGGGACGGGTCTTCTGGCCTCCGGGGAGAAGCGCTGCCGGGAATTTCAGACCATCCTTGAACGCCGCCATATTCAGGTCACGCTGAGGCGTTCCCTGGGTCAGGATATCGATGCGGCCTGCGGACAACTGCGCCGCAATCAGCTCAGCCCATCCTGACCTGCACAGGGAATTCAGAGCAGCTTTGCTCATTCTGCTCATCCCGAACCCTCTCTGAGTTTATCCGGCTCTGGCTGAACGGAGCCGGGTCAGGGTGAGTTCCTCGGAGGAGGCGCACAGCTTGCCCCCATTCTGCGCAGATGCTAGAATTCAAATTGAATAAGCAGCCCATTTCTGCGGCTTTAGCTGGCGTGAATGGACAGCATGGACGGGTAAAACCCGGCAAAGGAGCCATGGTGTAGTCATGAAGGAAACGCTCAGGTTTTCCACGATAAGCGAATGCGGTCCTGTCCGAGAGCAAAATGAGGACAATCTGGCCACGTATCGCCATGAATCCGGCTGGCCCTGTGCTTTTATTGTGGCCGACGGTATGGGTGGTCATCAGCACGGCGAACTGGCGAGCCGTATTGCTGTGGACTATTGCCGTGATCGCCTCGCTGCCGATCTGGGTTCTCTGAATCAGCCGGAACGTCTGGAAAGCCTTCTCAGCGATGTCATCCAGAAGGCCAATATCAAAGTTTATCTCAAATCTCTCGAAGATCAGCGCAATAGCGGTATGGGTACGACCCTCACGATGGCCGTATTCTTTCAGGACAGTGTCTATGTGGCTCATATTGGGGATTCCCGCTGCTATATTCTGCGCGGCGGTGTGATAGAAAAACTTTCCCGGGATCATACGGTCGTTCAGGAAATGCTGGATGCTAAAACGATTACCGAAGAGGAGGGGGCCACTCATCCTCAGCGTCACATTCTGACTCAGGCTCTTGGTGTGCCGGAATATCTGCAGCCGGAGGTGCTGCACCTGGATTTGAAGCGCCACGACCGCTTTTTACTCTGCAGTGATGGTCTGCACGGTTTTGTCGATGATTTCAGCCTTGGTGAAACGCTGCGGATGTCAACGGATCCGGATTCCTGTGCCCGTGACCTCGTTGATCTTGCCCTGAAAAAAGGGAGCAACGACAATATCACGGCTATCGTGATCTTCGCGTAGTGGAGGCGAAGTCATGAAAGTGGCACAACATTATCTGAGTGCCGGCCAGGTTCTGGGCGGACGTTATCAGATTATTGATTCACTTGGCCAGGGAGGTATGGCGTATGTCTACCTTGCTCTGGATTTGGAAAGTGGTCAGAAGATTGCCCTGAAAATGATGCGAGAAGAACTCTCGGATGATCCGGAGTTTATTAAGCGCTTCGCCACAGAGGCCCGTGCTGCAGCCAGTCTCGATCATCCCAACATTGTCAGAGTTCTGGACTATGGTCAGGATCATAATATCCGCTACATCGTCCAGGAATATGTTGAAGGTAAAACCCTCAAAGATCTTATCCTTGACCAGGGACCGCTGCATTGGGATCTGGCTGTTCCCCTGATGATTCAAATCGGCCTTGCCCTTGAACATGCCCATAAGCGTGGCATCATTCACCGTGATATGAAGCCGCAGAATGTCCTTGTTTCTCCGCAGATGGTGGCCAAGGTGACCGATTTCGGCATCGCAAGGGCGAGCAATGCCAACACCATCACGCTGACCGGCGGGGTGGCCTTTGGCTCTGTACACTATTTTTCACCTGAACAGGCGCGCGGTGGCAATGTGACCGAACGTTCCGATCTATATTCTCTCGGCATCATGCTCTATGAGATGCTGACCGGTGAGCTTCCCTTTGATGGGGATTCTTCGGTTGCTGTAGCCATTAAGCAGCTGCAGGAGATGCCGCTCAGGCCTTCTTCACTCATCAACCATCTGCCGCCTGCCCTCGATGATATTATCTTCAAAGCCATACAGAAAGTCCCGGAACGCCGCTATCAGAATGCCCGTGAATTTGTCGATGAGCTGGATCGTTTTATGATTAACCCCCGCGGACGATTTGGTGTGATTCGTGCGGGCGGGGTGACGGATTGGTCCAGCGGAACGACGGCCATAGGTGTGGGCGCTGGAGAATCTCACTTTGAGAAAGTCGAAGAAATTGAGGAAACCCTGAGCAGAAGGCGCTTCAGTCGTATCCGTGATGCCATCCTGATCTTTTTCCTGGTGATTGCAGCCGTAGCTGGTCTTGCTTACGGCGTTCGTTATGCGGTGGGTAAACTTTCTCTGCCGCCTTCCGTGAAGGATAGTGACACGGTCGTGGTGAGCCGCTATATTGGCCGCATGGCAGATGAAGTTGAGCCTGAGCTCAAAGAGATCTATGGCACAAATTACAGTTTGATTCCCGTCAAAAGCGAAACGCAGGAGCCAGGGATTATTTTTGATCAGGATCCCGCCTATGGCACAAAGCTGCGTCCTGGGGATCTGCACATTGAACTCAAATATTCCACAGGAAAAGAAGTCGTCAAAATCGGCGACCTGAAAAATATGAGCGAAAGCGAGGCCAGAGAATGGCTGCGCAGCCATAATCTCGTCGCCCTTTTCCGCAAAGAGACTTCCATGCAGGTTCCTGCAGGGAAGGTCATCCGCAGTGACCCTGAAAGTGGAGAGGAGACTGAGTCGGGATCTTCAGTCATCGTGTTTATTTCCAGAGGCAAAGACCAGGCAGAAGTTCCGCCTCTCCTGGGCCTTTCCTGGACTGAAGCTGTGCAGCGCGCCGAAGATATGGGCATTCGCCTTTCCGGTCGCAGTGTGCATCGCGAAGCCGGTGAAATCGTGGACCTCGCCGAGTCGGAGCGCGTTCTGATCAATCAGAAAACGGATGCGGGCAAGGAAGTCAGAAACGGCTTTACCCTGGAGGTTGAATATGGCACGGCAGAAGACTGGCAGCGCGTGCAGAACGGGGAAGACCTGAGCAACTCCAGAATGGAAGGAATTTCAGGTCAAAATGGAATCTATGTGATGAACATGGTGGGTCCTCTCTCATCAGCTCTGAATTACCTTGATTCTCGCTGGCCTGCTGATGCTCCAAGATACCAGATCGTATATGCCAGTGGAAGCAACCCGGCCGACCCTAACCTCCGGGTATACGATCAAAGTGTGCCTTCTGGGGAAATCATCAATCCCTATACAACCAGCCTTATTCTCTATGTCCAGTAAGACCCCGACGGCGAGAATTCTGCGCGGCGTGGCCGGTGTTTACCTGCTGGATAATCCTGCCAGCGGTTTTCATGACTGGGCCGTACCGCGCGGTCTTTTCCGCAAGCAAGGGCTTAAACCACTGCCCGGAGATCTGGTCAATTATGAGCCTTCCGGCGATCCGGATATTCCCTATGTCATCAACAGGATTCTGGAACGCAAAAATGTCCTGCAACGCCCACCTGCGGCCAATATTGATCTTCTGCTGATTACCTCAGCGGCCGTCGTCCCCAAAACAGATTATTTTTTCATCGATCGCATGCTTGCCTATGCTGTGAAAAATCATATCGAACCTGCCCTTATTCTGAATAAAGGAGATTTAGCGGGAGCAACGGAAGAAAAAAGACGCTTCCTGGATAATTATCTGCCCTCCGGCTTCCCCCTTTTCTTTACCGCAAAAGATCAGGAGCCAGAGGAGCTGAAAAAAGCCATCTCCGGAAAATTTGCAGTTTTCTGCGGCAAAAGCGGTGTTGGGAAATCGTCCCTGATGAATCGTCTTCTGGGCAGAACCCTGCTCGAAACCGGGAGCCTGAATGAGCGTGGAAAACATGGCCGACAAACCACGCGCTCCATCGAACTCTATGCCTTTGAAGGAGCCTGGCTGGCTGACACGCCGGGTTTTCAGAGCCTTGATGCCCAGCTTTTGGGTATGACCGGCACTGACCTTGTTCTCGCTTACCCCGAGATGGCCGAGGCGGCCACCCATTGTCGCTATCGTGATTGCCGGCATCTGGGCGAAGAGGGCTGCGCCGTGGACACAGCAAATATGTTACCTGAGCGGCTGGAGCGCTACCGGCAGCTGCGCCGCGAGCTTGATGCGCTGAAGCCGCGCTACTAAGCGCGGCTGCGGGCTTTGTGAACGCCTGGCGAGCAGAAATGCTTCATACCTGCTAAGATAAGCAAAACACAGCTTAGGAGGGCCTATGCCTGATTTTCTCTGCACTGCCGCCGCGCGGCAAAAAGTCCAGATCGCCCCATCGCTGCTATCAGCAGATTTTACCCGGCTCCGTGAGGATCTGGAACGTCTGGAAGGGGAAGCCGATCTCTACCATCTCGATATTATGGATGGTCATTTCGTCCCTAATATCAGCTACGGACCGGGGATTGTTAAGCAGATTCGCAAGCTCAGCGATAAGCCGTTGGATGCCCATCTGATGGTTTCCGAACCGGAACGCTGGATTTCTCCCTTTCTGGATGCTGGTGCTGATCTTATCAGCTTTCACCTGGAAGCGACGCCGCATCCTCATCGTTTAATTCAGCAGATCAAAGCGGTGGGTTGCCGGGCGGGTCTTGCCATCAACCCGGGAACGTCTGAGCTCTTACTTGAACCTTTATTGGAGGAGCTTGATCTGGTGCTCGTTATGAGTGTCAATCCGGGCTTTGGCGGTCAGTCGTATCTGCCTCTGGCAGAAAAAAAGCTTGCCAGACTGAGACGCCTGGCTTCTGAGCAGGATCTGCCTTTTGCTCTGGAAGTGGATGGTGGCATCAAGCGCACGACGATCGGGGCTGCGACGCGTGCTGGAGCCCGCATTTTTGTTGCAGGCAGCGCTGTCTTTGCGGCTGACGACCCGGCAGCGGAGATCCGTGAACTCAAAAAACTGGCGCTCAGCTCAGCGGCTGAATATGTTTGATGAGTTTTTTTACAGATTCATATAGCCCTTGGCGGTCGCAGAGAACTTGTTTTTTCGCCGTTAGTCATCAAGTTCTTTAAAGTCCATGACCGTGATGATCTTTCAGGATCATTAATGTGATGCCCATAAGAGCGGTCAGGGCTATTTTGACAGGCTGCGGCACAGTCATTAAAATGTGAGAAATTTCGCCTGTGCAATCCCTTCGGGATTTTTGTACAGCATAATGATCTAAGTCTGTTATGAAGGGGGAAGACTCAGATGGACAAAAAGAATGCCTATGATGTGTTAAAGGAAAGGGGTTATATTGCCCAGGTGACGGACGAAGCCAAAGTTCGTGATCTTTTTGACCGGGGGCCTGTCACTTTTTATATCGGGTTTGACCCTACGGCGGACAGCCTGCATGTCGGGCATTTTCTGACGATGATGGTCATGTCCAGATTGCAGCAGATGGGCCATCGACCCATAGCGATTCTCGGGGGAGGCACGGGCATGATTGGCGATCCCTCGGGACGCCAGGATATGCGCCAGCTTATGGACATGGAGCGGGTCAACCAAAATGTGGAACGCTTTAAAAAACAGATGTCCATTCTGCTGGACTTTTCCGAAGGGAAAGCTCTGATGCTCGACAACTCGGAATGGATCCTGCCTCTCAATTACATTTCATTTATTCGTGAGATCGGCTCACAGTTTTCGGTTAACCGCATGCTTACAGCAGAATGCTACAAAAGCCGACTGGAGACAGGCCTGACTTTCCTGGAATTCAACTACATGCTGCTGCAGGCGAATGACTTTCTGCAACTCTACCGCAAATATCATTGCACCATACAATTTGGCGGCGACGATCAGTGGTCGAATATTCTCGCCGGCGCTGATCTTATCCGCCGCAAGGATGGTGGCGAAGCTGAAGGCGTGACCTTAAAGCTGCTTACAAAATCTGATGGAACAAAGATGGGCAAAACAGCCAGCGGCGCCCTCTGGCTGGATGAAAAGAAATGCCCTGTCTATGATTTCTACCAGTACTGGCGAAATATTGAGGATGATAAGGTCATTGAGTGCATGAAACTTCTGACTTTCATGCCTCTTGAAGAAATTGAGAATTATGCCAGCTTAGAAGGCTCGGAAATCAATGAAGCCAAAAAACGTCTCGCTTTTGAAGTCAGCAAGATTATTCATGGCGAAGCAAAAGCACGGGAAGCAGAACGGCAGGCTGAGGAAATCTTTTCCGGAGCTGGACGTTCCAAGGATATGCCGGGAACAGAGCTTTCGGAAGCCGACTTTGGCCGCCAGCTGCTGGATATTCTGCTTGAGGTGAAGTTCCTGCCCTCCAAAGGGGAAGGCCGTCGTCTTATCCAGCAGAATGGTCTCTATTTGAATGATGAGCCGGTGAATGATTTCGGCCGCACGCTCGAAGCCTCCGATATTCACGAGGGCGCGGCCATTGTCCGCAAAGGCAAAAAGAATTATTTTGCCCTGAAAATAAAACACTGATGGGCGGTATGTCTGTTTCTCCGGCCTGAATCTATGGGATCTGCCGAGGCCTCAAACTGGCAGAACGGATTGGCTCAGCTTGTCCCTTGGTCAGAATAAAGAGAAAAAAGCGTCATCAGCTTCGGAGATAAGGCTGTGAACAAGCCCTTCGCAGAGAACAGAGCTGCTCTGCGAAGGGCTTTTGCAGTTTATCTTATTTCCCCTGGAGCTAAGAGCAGTTCGTTGACACTATCCCGGCAGAGCCATTGACGCAAGGCTTCGGCCCGGCGCTCAAGCTCTGTCTGCCAGAGCAGAGAGGGATCCTGAGAACGGCGGCTGTCCGAGAAAGTGCCCAGCAGAGGCAGGGACGCTTGTGCTTTCATGCGCTTCAGCAGACTGCGCCCACGTCGGGAATAGGCCAGAACCTGGAGAAAAGCCGGACTTTGCCCCAGACGTTCAGCTTCATCCCGTCGGATCTCCAAAACGAGCGAAAGGAGGGCGCGCCGAATACGTGCAGCGCTGAAATTCCTGCTTTTCAGGCTTTCAATCTGGATATCCTGAGGCTCCTTTTCGCCAAGCATTTTAAGGAGATAGTCGGCCAGTCCATTTTCCATGTAGCGAAGGGGAGTGAGTTTCTCACTTTTTCCTGCCCTCTGCAGGAGGAAAACGGCGAGGGGCAACCAATCCTCATCACTCAGTAGTCTGCCCTGGCGGGCTTCACTTAAGAGGAGAGACAGAGAGTCCACAGGCATGAGGCTGAGCAGCTGATCGAGCAGGGCCTCCTTCGGAAAAAATTCTTGTCCTGCACGCAGTCCCTGAGCTTCGATAAGCCCACGAATCTTCTCCGCAGAAATGTCTCCGGGAGAAGTAGCAGGATTGCGCCAGAGCATGAAAAAGCCTGGCTTAGACACGCCTGTGGGAAGTTCTTCCAGCTGTTTCAGGTATTCCACACAGAGCCGGGCGTTGGCTTGATCGAGACAGCTTGCAGCGACTTCATCACCTGTGATCTCGCGCAAGGCGCAGCCGCGGGCTGCGTGCGGGCTCAGGCCGGAACGTATTCCCTCACGGATCTTCTCTTTGAGCTCAGGCGTTTCCGGGCTGAGGTAAGCTGCGCAGCGCTTCAGGCTGTCTTTATCGGGAATTTCGGAACCTGCAGCGAGCAGATCAACGATGCCCGAACCGGCGAGCAGCCGCACCCCGCCCCGGGCAAAGCTTTCGCCATCGGCCAGGGAAAAGGCAAGAGGAAGGCGTAAAACCAGATCGGCCCCGCCTTTTACAGCTGCTTCAGCCCGCCTTCGGCTGGAGAGAAGAGCAATACTGCCTCGCTGACAAAAACTGGAAGAGAGGGCCAGTACGATTGGACAGCGTTCCCCGAGCTTCTCGCGTATTTCTCTGAGCTGAGCGGCATGGCCCCGGTGGAATGGATTATATTCTGCGATCAGAGCGACGGTAGGCATACTTGGCTCCTTCTTAATTTTGCTTATGGATTTTTGTATTATACTAGCATAGCCGGATCTTTCTGGAGACTTCAACTCAGCGTTAAGGCTGGCAGGGAAGGACTAAATGGGCGTAGAGAAACTCAAAGTTAAGTCTGTGGATTCTGAGGAAACTGAAGAGCTTACGGAAAAACCACGTTCCATTCAGTCCCCGAAGAGGGATGTTGAAGATTTTGATATCCCGCCCATGCCTCAGGTAAAACCACAGTCGATATTTGTGCAGAATGCGTCTGCCCGGAAGCTGAGCTGCCACAGGGGTGGCAAGTCCAGGCGCCCGGTAAAGTTCAGCAGTTTGCGTGAGCTTTTTGCTGTATCGCGTCGTTCGCGGGCGCTCGCTGCTTTATCTTTATTTCTTATTCTCGCCCTTTTGCTTGCCCTCGGTCTGCCCGCCCTCAAGTCTCATCGTCTGCCCCCTCCTCCAAAGGATCTTGCCTGGCATGCCCTGGAGATTCCCAATCTTCAGGATGAACTTTTTGTCCGTGCCGGCGGAGCGCGCAGCCGTTATCAGGATCTGCTATCTCTTTATCTGCGCAAAGATGAGCTTGGAGAATATGTGCTGCCGGGCCTCATCTCTGAACATGAGCAGCCGGGAAAAGTGGCGACGCCTTTTGTCCTTCGTCCTCTGGAACATGAAGCGATTAGTCCGGAGGATCAGTTGCTTCTGGGGCAGCTTTTTCTGGCGAGACGGGACTTTTTCCGCTTTCTTGACTGGCAGAAGGCTTTTCTCAGGCGCTTTCCTGAAGCGGATTTTTCCGAGGGCGGTGAGGCGGAAAATTGGCCTCTCTGCCTGGCCTATCTGCGTCAGCTCTTATTGTCGGCGCAGATTTTTGATGACGAGCAGATCAAAGAGGTCATCAGTCAGCAGGCTTTCGGCCTTCTCCCTCTTTTTAAAAACACTCTCCCCGCAAGTGAAAAAATTCGTCTGCATCCGCTGACATATCCGGAAGTCGATGCGGCACAGCCTGAGAAGAACATGAATAAAGAAACGCGCGAACTGCCAGTTCTGCGTTTAGCCGATGTGGATCTCTGGGTTCTTAAGACGCTTGCCAGTTTGTTTCAGGAATGGCAGGACTGTGCGGCTGGCTGGACGCAGATTCTGGCTGAGACAACTGTGGGAAATGACTTTCTTGCTTACGGCCTTACGGCAGATGAAAAAACGCTTATCTCCTCGGCCGGCAGCACTTTCCGCGTGGATACGCTGCAGAATCTCAGCCTTTTGCAGGTTCTCAGAGACGCTGGTCTGCCCTTTGAAAAGGGAGCCTCGCGCTTTGCTTCACTGCTTGCCTGTGATTCTCAGCTTTTTGTGGATTATCATATGATCAGTCTGACTCCTTTGAGCGCGAATCCGTCTCTGGAAGCCGAACTCCGGCTGCTCGATCTGCTTGGCCAATCGGGAGATCTGTCTGTCCGGAAGGGGCTGGAGCAGGCTCTGGCTCAATTTCGTCTGGATCAGGAGCGCTCCCTGGGTGAGCACAGTTTATATTTTGTCAAAGTGAGCGATGAAATCAGGCTGCCGTTTCGTGAGAACGCTCTGGCCATCCTCTATGCAGCCCCATGAACTGAGAAGAACTTGCTCGACAATTAAGAAAATACAGATAAGGGCAGCCAGAGCCTGCAAACAGAAGGAGAAAAGAAGATGGATGAAAATTTCATGCGTGAAATCAAGCGGATTATTCGCGGCGCTGGGCAGCAAATTCGTGAGGCCAGGGATATCCACGCCAGGGTGAAATCAAACTTTCGCGATCTGGTGACCCCCTATGACCTGCAAATACAGAAGTATCTCCAGTCGGAACTGTCAGCCCTCCTGCCGGAGGCTGCATTTATCGGGGAAGAAGATACAGGCAGCGGCAAAAGTTCGCTCTCCGCTGTTGAGGCTGAACGCTGTTTTATTGTAGATCCTGTTGATGGAACGACGAACTTTTGTTTTGGCTTGAAAAAAAGTTGTACGGCGATAGCCTATGCGGAAAAGGGGACGGTCATGGCCGCGGCGGTTTATGATCCTTTTCTGGACGAGCTCTTTTGGGCTGAAAGGGGAAAGGGCGCCTATCTCGGTGAGGAACGCCTTCATGGCAGCCGTGGCCCGCTGGAGGAAGGGATTTTTATTTTTGGCACCTCGGCTTACGGGGAAGACGACGATCTGAGCTTTGCCCTGATCCGGGAGTGCTATGAACGCAGTATCAGCCTGCGTCGCCTCGGCTCGGCGGAACTGGATCTGTGTAACGTGGCTGCCGGGCGCGCTGCGCTTTATTTCGAAGGGGCGCTCTTCCCCTGGGATATCGCCGCAGGTTCACTGATCTGTGAAGAAGCCGGTATGCAGGTCTTTAACTGGGAGCATCGTCCGATAGAGCTGGACAAAAAAGAAAGTGTGGTTGCGGGCAATGCAGAGACGTTAGCTCAATGGTTTGAGATTCTTGGCCGACTCAGGGAGAGAGCCTGAATTCGCCATTTCTGCGTTGAAGAGAGGGAGCAAATCGCCTATACTTTAAAAAGTTGATTTTGCTCTGATGATGTGAGTTCTGTTCAGGATTGATCTCAGCCTGGGGCAGAAGCGGGAAGCTATCCGCAGTAAGAAGAAGTCCGGCGCTTGGAACCCGTAGACCAGGTGGAGGCAGGGCCCACAGAGGAATAGAGCTGAAACCTCAGAAGACTGAAGAAGATGAAAAGGGGATAAACATGACTTTTATTGAAAGCATGATCGAAAAAGCGAGAGCTGCAGGAAAGACGGTCATTTTGCCGGAAAACGAAGATGAACGCGTGCTCAGAGCAGCCGTCCGCTGCACGGAACTGAAAATAGCCCACATTATTTTGCTGGGAACTCTGGAAGAGAGCCAAAAGGTATGCCCTGATCTGGATTACAGCGGCATCACTTTTGTGAATCCCAAAGACAGTCCGGATTATGAGAGCTTTGCTAATCAATTTTACGAAATGCGCAAACGCAAGGGCATCAGCCCGGAAAAAGCGCATATGCAGATTCTGGACAAAACCTATTTTGGCATGATGATGATGAAAAACGACCAGGCTGATGCCCTTGTTTCCGGCGCTGCGCACAGCACTGCGGACACTCTGCGTCCGGCGCTGCAGATTCTGCGCACTAAGGAAGGGACAAAACTGGTGTCGGCTTTCTTTATTATGGTGACCCAGCGCAAGGATCTGGGTGACAACGGACTCTTTCTCTTTGGCGACTGTGGCCTGAACGAAAATCCGGACGCTGAGGCTCTCTCGGAAATTGCCCTGGCTACGGCAGACACCTTCCGTTTCTTTACGCACGATGAGCCCCGCGTGGCTATGCTTTCCTATTCCACCTTTGGTAGCGCTCACAGCGATCTTACCGAGAAAGTGATTGAGGCGACCCGTCTGGCTCAGAGCAAGGCGCCCGATCTGATCCTCGATGGTGAGCTGCAGGTTGATGCCGCCCTTGTCCCCGCTACTTCAGACCGTAAGGCCAAGGGCAATAAGGTCGAGGGTAAGGCCAACGTCTTTATTTTCCCTGACCTGGATGCTGGCAATATCGGCTACAAACTTGTCCAGTACCTCGGTAATGCTGAGGCCTACGGGCCGCTGCTCCAGGGCATTGCCAAGCCTGTCAACGACCTGTCGAGAGGCTGCTCCACAGAAGATATCGTCGGTGTGGTGGCCATTTCCGCTGTACAGGCCAGCGCTCAGTAGGCAGTGGCTGTCCACCGGCCTGAAACAAATCGTACTAAATTAAAGGAGATCTTTATGAAAATACTGGTTATCAACGCGGGTTCGTCTTCACTCAAATATCAGCTGCTTGACCCGGAAAAGGGTACGCTTCTGGCTAAAGGCCTCTGTGAGCGTATCGGCCTTGATGGCCCGGTGCTGAAGCACAGCCCGGCGGGCAAAGACAAGGTGGTCATAGAGAAAGAAATGAAGGATCACCAGCAGGCGATTGCGCTTGTGCTTGAGGCTCTGACGGACAAAGAGCATGGCGTGATTGCTTCCATGGATGAAATCGATGCTGTCGGCCACAGAGTGGTCAACTGCGGTTCCTTCTATGCTGAATCAGTCCTGATTGATGAAAAGGTTAAAAAAGCGATCCGTGACTGTTATCCCCTCTCGCCACTGCACAATCCGGCCAATATGACGGGTATCGAAGCCTGCGAAAAAGCCATGCCTGGCAAACCCATGGTCGCTGTCTTCGACACGGCTTTTCATCAGACCATGCCGGAAAAAGCTTATATCTATGGGCTTCCCTACAAGTATTACGAAAAGTATCAGGTCAGACGCTATGGCGCGCATGGCACATCTCATCGCTTTGTTTCGCAGAAGGCTGCAGACTTTCTCGGCAAAGATCCAAAGGATCTGCGCCTTGTCACCCTGCACCTGGGCAATGGCTCTTCACTGGCAGCTGTCAGGGGCGGCGTCTGTGTAGATACCTCAATGGGTTTCACACCGCTTTCGGGCCCCCTCATGGGCACACGCTGCGGGGATATTGATCCGGCTATTGTTCCTTTCCTGATGAGTCAGGAGGGCCTTGATGCCAAAGGCATCGACCGTGTCATGAATAAAGAGAGTGGCGTCTTCGGTGTCTCAGGGGTTTCCTCCGATTTCCGTGATCTTGCGGAAGCGGCCAGTCAGGGAAATCACCGCGCTCAGCTGGCTCTTGATCTCTTTGCTTATCAGGTTAAAAAGATTATGGGGAGTTATATCTTTGCCATGGGCGGCTGCGATGCGATTATCTTTACGGCAGGGATTGGTGAAAATGATGACCTGACCCGCGCGGCGATCTGCGAAGGCCTGGAAGATCTCGGCATTAAGATGGACCTCGGCAAAAACAAGGGCCTGCGTGGTCAGGATGCTGATGTTTCAGCCCCGGACAGCAAAGTGCGTATTCTTATTCTGCCCACGAATGAAGAACTGATGATTGCCCGGGATACCATGGCCATCGTTAATAAACTCTGAAAATACCAGTAAAAGGAAAGTTGCAAGCCCATGGCAAAGAATGAGAAATTTGTAGAAGATATCACACCGATGGATGTGGATTTCGCCCAGTGGTACACCGATGTCGTAAAAAAAGCAGAATTGACGGATTATTCCTCCGTCAAAGGCTGTATGATCCTGCGTCCCTACGGTTATGCCATCTGGGAGAACATCATGCACGAACTGGATCGGCGCTTTAAAGAACTCGGCCATGTTAATGTGGCCATGCCGATGTTTATTCCTGAGAGCCTGCTGCAAAAGGAAAAAGATCACGTGCAGGGTTTTGCCCCGGAAGTGGCCTGGGTCACCCAGGGCGGGGAGAGTGTTCTCCAGGAACGGCTCTGCGTTCGTCCGACATCCGAAACCCTTTTCTGCGAGCACTACGCCAAGATTGTCCATTCCTGGCGCGATCTTCCCAAACTCTATAATCAGTGGGTTTCGGTCGTTCGCTGGGAAAAGACCACGCGTCCCTTCCTGCGCACGACGGAATTTTACTGGCAGGAAGGGCATACCATCCATGCGACAGCAGAAGAAGCCCGTGAAGAAACCCTGCGCATGCTCAAATGTTATCAGGATTTTTACCGGGAATGGCTGGCCATTCCTGTCATCTCCGGCCGTAAGACTGACAAAGAGAAATTCGCCGGAGCCGAGGAAACATATACAGTTGAAGCCATGATGCATGATGGCAAGGCACTGCAGGCCGGAACCTCGCATTATTTCGGTGACGGCTTTGCCCGTGCCTTCAACATTATGTATTCGGATAAGGACAACGTGCAGCGCTATGTGCATCAGACCTCCTGGGGAGTTTCGACACGCATGATAGGCGGCATTATCATGGTTCATGGCGATCAGGATGGCCTGGTTCTCCCGCCCCGTGTTGCGCCGTTGCAGGTGGTTATCATTCCCATTGCTCAGCAGAAAGCCGGCGTCATGGAAGCTGCAGAAGCTTTGCTTGAGAGGCTCAAAAAGAAGTTCCGCGTGAAGATGGACGATTCAGATAAAATGCCAGGCTGGAAGTTTTCCGAATACGAGATGCGTGGCGTTCCCGTGCGTCTTGAACTTGGACCGCGCGATATTGCCGCCGGACACTGTGTGGCCGTCCGCCGCGATACCCGGGAAAAGCTGACCTTATCACTGGATGATATCGAGGACAGTCTGTCCGCTTTGCTGGATCAAATTCATGACTCGATGTATGCAAAGGCCGAGGAAAGCTTGCGTTCACGTATTTATACCGCTGAAAACTGGGAAGAACTGAGTCACTTGCTTGCTGAAAAACCGGGCTTTGTCAAAGCGGCCTGGTGCGGTGATCCCGCCTGCGAAGAGAAAGTCAAGGATGAACTTCAGGCTACGTCTCGCTGTATTTCAGACGATCAGGTCAAAGATGGAAGCCACTGCGTCTGCTGTGGCAGAGAAGCCAGCAAAGTGGTTTACTGGGGGAAAGCGTATTGATGAATGCTCTGTCTCAGGGTCTTGGCAAGTTGCCGGATCCAGCTGCCGAAGCAGGACTTTCGTCAGAGAAAGTTCTGCCGGATGAGTTAGTGCGGAAAAAAGGGACTCCCCCTATTGACGTACAGGTGACGTTGACTCAGGAACAGTGGCAGGGAGCAGAAAAGTCTGAACCTCTGCACATGATCTGTCATGGCCGTCTGCAGCGTGACAAGAGCGAGGCCTGCTGGAAACTCAGCTATATGGAAACAGAAGCAACTGGAATGGAGGGAACCCGCACAGAGATTCGCTTCTTTGATGACAACTCTCTCAAACTTAACCGTGTCGGAGAAGTTCGCATGCAGCTTCAGTTCCGCCAGGGTGGCCGCTTTGTTTCTACAATGTCGACGCCTTTCGGAAGTATGAACTTCTCTCTTATTACCAATACTGTGGAAGGGAAGCTCTCTGCGAAGGGCGGAAAGATCAGCCTGGCCTATTCACTTAATATGGGTGGAAGAGAGGCCAGCAGCACTTGTTTGCAGCTGCTTGTGGAACCCCTAGGCAAGACGCTCGGAAAAGCTGAAAAAGAAAAACCTTCCTAAGTCTCCTGTTGGGAACTATCCTTAAGGCGCAGAAGGGTTAGCGACAGCGGTGGAATCTCCAGAGTTTCCACCGCTTTTTTGTGCAGCAGCTGAACGTTATGAATAATGAGTTCATATTCTTCAGGCTGGAACTGAGGTTGCCAGCTCTCAGTTCTGGCATTGATGAAGAGATGCCAGAGCCGAGTGCCGTCACTTATCTGGATATGCAGACGACCAGCTTCGGCAGAGATCAGATGCTCGTGTTGACGGATAGCGGGATAATCTGTCTGACGAAGGAAGGGAAGGTCTTTTCGACATTTGAGAAGGTCACGAAAAAAGCGGTAGGCCAGGGGAAAACGGTCACAGCGGTCATAGGGGAAAACATTGATGCTGTCGGGTAAGTTATAGCTGTTATCTGCACCGGATTTTGACCGCAGCAGGTCCTGACCGGCATGAAAGAAAACGATGCCATGAGAGAGGTTCTGAATGGCGAAGGCCAGACAACAACGCCGCTCAAGCTCGGCATCTGAGGCCTCCGGGAGAACCGACTTTAACTTATCATATAGCGTTCGATTGTCGTGGCTCTCGCTGTAGATGATATTTTGCAGAGGGGAGCGATAGGGCTTTCCCAGAGGCTTTCCCTGCATATTGGAAAAAATGCAGCGGCTTGTGTTTTCATCGCCGCCGCCGCTGAGAAAGGCGCGGCTTTGAGCATCGAAATCATTCCCACGCAGAGCATTGCGAAATTCATCATTAAAAAAGGCGACACCCGGCAGGAGGTGGGCATGATCCTGATCTGCACGCAAAACCCCTTCAGGATGATGCCCCAGGCTCCAGCCTTCACCTATAATAAAAATATTGGGATCTATTTTGTCGAGGGCAGCCCGCAGGGCCTGCAGGGTTTCCACATCGTGAATTCCCATTAAATCCAGGCGGAAGCCATCAAGGTTATAAGCTTTTGCCCAATAGCTCAGCGAATCAATGAGATAGCGCCGGAACATGGGCTGTTCTGAGGCCGTCTCATTACCGCAGCCCGTGCCGTTATATGGCCGTCCCGAGGGATCGAAGCGAAAATAATAGCCCGGTACGGTATTTTCAAGACTGGAGAGTTCGAGACGGTAAACGTGGTTATAAACGACATCCATAATGACGCGAAAGCCGGCAGCGTGGAGCGTTTGAATGAGCGTTTTCAGTTCGAGAATGCGGCAGGCAGGATCTTCAGGATCTGTGGCATAAGAACCTTCCGGGGAGTTGTAGTGTAGCGGATCGTAGCCCCAGTTGTACTGTTCGCCAAAAGAGAGTGGAGCCTCTTCATTGACGGTCGCAAAATCATAGATGGGCAGCAGCTGGATATGGCTGATGCCTAGACCTTTCAGAAAATGGAGCCCTGAGGGATTGCCGGCCGCCGTGACGGTATCGCTCTCGCAAAGCCCGAGAAACTTACCTTTAGCGCTGATCCCGTTCAGAGGGCCAATGCTCATATCACGGATATGTAATTCATAAATGGAAATCTGAGAAAAATCGACCGTTCCCGGCAGGCGTTCTGTGCTGAAAGCCTCTGGAAGCAGAGCTTCTGCATCCAGAACCACGGCATAGCGGCCATTGACAGAAACAGCCCGCGCGTAGGGATCTGCGGCGAGACGGCTGCTGCCATCCCAAAAGCTGAGACGGTAAAGATACTGTGCCCCCTCACAGTCTCCTGGCAGGCTAAGTTCCCATAGCCCCGGCGAGATGTCGCTTCTCTGCATATCCAGCTGCTTCTCGCCATGGAAAAAGAGCAGCAGCGAAACCCGTTCAGCCGTCGGCGCCCAGAGACGGAAAACGACCCTGTCCTCCAGAAATTCCAGGCCAAGAGGACCGGCATAAGCAAAAATATCGTTAAATTCGCGGCTATGGAGACTCTCCGGAGTCATAAAGCGCGACATATCTGGGAGCTGGGACACAAGGGCAGACCTTTCCTGTTTGCAGAAATGACATCCTTATTTTATCATTCTTTTTATAGCTGAGTCCCAAGGCTCTTTGACGGGCCTGAAGTTCTTGACAAAGTCCTGATGATTGCGCATAATATCATTCGCGTGTTTTCAAGAGGGCCTCGCTTTGTCTTTCGTGAATGCGGAAGCTGAGCTGTTTCAGGTTTTTGAATCATTCGAGCTAAGTCGAGCAACGCTAATAAGCACGAAAAAAGGAGGTCGGATCCATGGCTGTACCTAAGAGAAGAACAAGTAAGCAGCGTACGCGTACTCTGCACGCGAATTGGAAGCTGGCAGCGCCGAGTCTGGTGGAATGCCCCCAGTGCCATAAGCTGATGCTCGCGCACAAAGTCTGCAAAGCTTGCGGCTACTACAAAGGAAAAGAAGTCATCGCTCAGCCTGAGGCTTAAGCCCCGCATTTTTTGAGCGTTCATTTGAGCAGCGGGAGCTTAAAGCCTGCTGCTTTTTTTGAGCTTGGATGGAAAGATTATCGGATTATGGTTTAACGGATGCTGTTGTCTCCGGCATTGTGCCGGGCAGCATTGCAGAGGACCTGGGTATTGGCAGGGGCAGTCGTCTGCTTCGCCTGAACGGGGTTCCTGTTTCTGATGTCTTCGATTACCGCACCCGTGAGCAGGATGAAAATATTCTGCTCCTGGTGGCAGATCCATCTGGTGAACTGACGGAATATGAGATCGAAAAAGATGAGGACGAAGATCTTGGACTGGAATTCGAGAATCCTTTGCTTTCCGCCTGCGAGTCCTGCTCAAATCACTGCCTCTTCTGTTTTATAGATCAGCTGCCGCCGGGTCTTCGACCCTCCCTTTATTTTAAGGACGATGATACGCGCTTGTCCTTCCTTACAGGAAATTACGTCACGCTCACGAACATGAGCGACGAAGAACTTGATCGCATTATTTCCTATCATTTTTCGCCGCTGAATATTTCCGTCCACAGCACAGATCCCCTCCTGCGCCGCCGGCTTCTTGGCAACGTGAGAGGGGATAATCTCATGCCTCGTCTGAAAAAGCTGGCAGCTGCGGGCATACGTCTCAATGCTCAGTTTGTCCTCTGTCCAGGCTTGAATGATGGACCTGCTTTGGAACGAAGCCTTTCTGATCTTTTTGATCTGACTGCTGCTCTGGATTCGATTGCGGTCGTTCCTGTGGGCCTGACGCGCTGGAGGGAGTACAATAAACTTGTCCCGCTGAAAGGCTTTACGGCTGAGACGGCAGCGGTGGTGCTGGACCAGGTCGAAACCTGGCAGCAGCGTTTTTACGAAAGCTGCGGCAGGCGCATCCTTTATGCCTCCGATGAGTTTTTTCTGCTCTGTGGCAGAGAGATCCCCGCTCCGGCCACTTACGAAGGCTATCCCCAACTGGAAAATGGTGTCGGTATGGTGGCGCTGTTTCGCCAGGAGGTCGAAGAGGCCTTTGCTGACGGTCTGGAAAAGCTCCCGGCTTCGACCAGCCGCGATTTTTTCGGCAGCCGTGCGAAGGGACATGCGCTTTCAACACGGGTTCACATCGCGACAGGAGTACTGGCTGCCCCGGTCATCCGTGAAGTGAAGGAACGTTTCGAACGGGCCAGCGGGATGGAGCTGAAGATCCACACCATTGTTAACCGTTTCTTTGGTGAAAGCATCACGGTTGCCGGACTTTTGACCGCTACGGATATCGCCCTGCAGCTGCAGGAGAAAATAGCTGAGAACGAGTGCCTGCTTCTCTGTGACAAAATGTTGCGGGCCAATGAGGATGTTTTTCTGGATAACCTGAGCCTTGGGGATCTGGCTGAACGCCTGGGCTGCCCCGTGACCTGCTGTGGAGAGGGTGGACGTGATCTGCTCTCGGCACTTCTTGCCATCCGGCAAAACAGAGAAAGGGAGAAATCAGCTGTATGACCAAAGCCGTCATTGCCATCGTTGGACGCCCCAATGTGGGTAAATCCAGCCTTTTCAACGCTCTTGCGGGAGAACGCATTTCCATTGTCCATGATTCCCCGGGGGTGACGCGCGATCGCATTACCACAGAGGCTGAATGGTTTGGCCGTTCCTTTACGCTCATCGATACCGGAGGTCTCGAAGTCAGGAGTTCGGACCCCTTGCTGCGGCAAATGGAGCGTCAGGTCAAGTTTGCCGTTGAAAGCGCGGATCTTATTCTTTTCCTCTGTGATGCTGTGGATGGGCTGACCGCTCAGGACAGAGAGATTGCCGATCTGCTCCGCCGTTCCGGGCGTCCTGTCGTCCTGGCCGTCAACAAATGTGATAACCCTTCGAGAGAGGCCCATACCTGGGAGTTTTTTGAGCTGGGCCTGGGCCAGCCTTATGGCATCGCAGCGATACATCGCCTGGGCCTGGGGGAACTGGTCTCCGCTCTTCTGGAACTTCTTCCCGAAGAAAGTGAGTCGGCAGCGGAAGAGGAACGCATCCGTGTGGCCATTATTGGCAAACCCAATGTTGGCAAATCCTCTCTGATCAATCGCCTGCTCAATAAAGAACGAAGCATTGTCTCGGATATTGCCGGGACAACCCGGGACGCCCTGGATGTGAATCTGGATAATGAATGGGGTTTATACTGTTTTATTGATACAGCTGGTCTGCGCAAGCGTGCTCGTGTCGAAGGCAGCGTCGAAAAATACAGCATCATCCGTACAGAAGAAGCGATAGAGCGCTCCGATGTCTGCCTGATCCTGCTCGATGCTGAAGCTGGAATTACCGAACAGGATACGAAAGTTGCCGGACGGGCCCATGAAGCTGGTAAGGCCTCCATTTTTGTACTCAATAAATGGGATCTCGTCGACAAGACGACGGATAGTTTCAGTAAGAAAGAAAAAGAGATTCAGGAGCGCTTTGCCTTTATGCGCTATGCCCCGGTGATCTCCATTTCGGCCCTGAGCGGTCAAAGGGTCCCTGCACTTTTTGAACTGATTAACCGGGTCTATGCCGCCGGGCATAAACGCCTCAGCACGGGGGTGGTGAATGAGGTGCTGGCGGAATCTCTGGCTCTGCACAGGCCGCCTTCGGATAAAGGCCGGGCGCTGAAAATTTTCTATGTGACCCAGGTTTCTGCAGCTCCCCCGACGTTGGTCTTTTTCATCAATGATAAGGATCTTCTGCATTTCTCCTATGAGCGCTATCTGGAAAATCGCTTTCGTGAGGCTTTTGGTTTTGAGGGGAATCCTCTGCGCATGATCTGGAGGCCACGCACTGCAAGCGATTATATCCGCGTCGGAGAGAAGGAGGAATAGCCTTCGGGATCCAAGGCAGGAGAGAAAAGATCAATTTCACAGGGGAAGCTGCGGCTTTAAAGCGCTATTCTGTGCAGAATGCGTGCTTTTTAAAAAAGTGCGGAAAAACCCGCCAAATATGAGAAAATAAGTCATCGTTAGACTGGAAGCAGAGGGACAAGGTAAAGGCAGATGAAAATTATTCGAGACATTGCCATCATCGCTCATGTCGATCATGGTAAAACAACCCTGGTCGACGCCATGTTAAAACAGAGCGGCATTTTTCGCCAGAATCAGGAAGTGCGCACGCAGCTGATGGATTCGAATGATATCGAACGTGAGCGTGGGATCACCATCATGGCTAAGAATACGGCCATCAGCTATAAGGATACCCGTATCAACATTGTGGATACCCCGGGTCACGCGGATTTTGGCGGGGAAGTCGAGCGCGTGCTCAAAATGGTGGATGGAGTGCTTTTACTGGTGGATGCCTACGACGGACCCATGCCACAAACCCGCTTTGTTCTGCGCAAGGCTCTGGAAATGGATCTTGTGCCGATCGTCGTCATCAATAAAATCGACCGGCCGGATGCCCGCCCTGACGAGGTGGCCGACCTGATCTATGAGCTTTTCATGGAACTTGGCGCCAGCGACAAGCAAATAGACTTCCCCATCATTTACTGTTCAGGAAAAGATGGCGCCGCTTTTACAGAATGTCCGGAAAATATCAGTCCTGAATTGCTGAGCGAGGCGACGATTTTCCCCCTTCTGGACTGCATCATCGATCATATTCCCGAGCCGGAGGGGGATCCTGAAGCTGCCCTGCAGATTCTTGTTTCCAACATTGATTATGACAGTTACATCGGCCGCATTGCCATCGGAAGGGTGGAACGTGGTACGGTTCGAAGTATGCAGCAGGCCGTCCATGCGCGCTATGGCGATGAGCTTTCAGAAAATTTCCGCATCGGCAAGGTGCTGGTTTTTGAGGGCCTGAACCGCCGCGCGGTTGACTCTGCCCCGGCAGGCGAGATCGTCTGCATGGCCGGGATCGATGATGTGAACATCGGCGACAGTATCTGTGATCCTGAGCACGTGGAGCCGCTGCCCTTTGTGGATATTGATGAGCCGACGATTGCCATGACCTTTTCGGTCAATGACAGCCCTCTCGCCGGTAAGGAGGGCCATTATGTGACGTCCCGTCAGATCAGAGAGCGACTGGAGCGGGAAATGCATAAGAATGTGGCCATGCGCTTGGAAAATACCGATACCACGGATGCTTTCATCGTGAAGGGCCGCGGTGAGCTGCAAATTTCTATTCTGATTGAAGAAATGCGACGCGAAGGCTATGAATTTCAGGTCTCCCGCCCTCATGTCATCACCAAGCTGGTCAACGGCGAAGTGCAGGAGCCTGAAGAACTCCTGATGATCGATGTGGGTGAAGCCTATTCAGGCGTGGTCATCGAAAAGCTGGGCAAGCGCAAAGCGGAAATGATTTCCATGCTTCCGCCGCATAAAGGTAGTATCCGCATGGAATTTCGCATTCCTTCACGCTGTCTTATCGGTTACCGCAGTGAGTTCCTTACGGACACCCGTGGGACGGGCATTATGAACAGTATTCTTTCTGGCTTCGTACCCTGGAAAGGTGGCTCTGTTGCACGTGATCACGGCGTTCTCGTCGCTTTTGAGGATGGCCTTGCCGTAACTTATGGCCTGCATAATGCCCAGGATCGCGGTCGGCTTTTCATCGGCGCAGGGGAAGAAGTGTATGAAGGCATGATTGTAGGTGAAACCATGCGCGGGGATGATATTCCGGTGAATGTCTGCAAAGCCAAGCATGTGAGTAATATGCGTTCTTCTGGCTCGGATGAGGCCCTCCGCCTTTCTCCGCCTGTGAGCCTCAGCCTTGAGCAGTGTCTGGAATTCATTGATGATGATGAACTCATTGAAGTGACTCCGCAGAAGATTCGCATGAGAAAGCGGATCCTTAATACGGTTCTGCGTCAGAAAGCAGATGCCCATAAAAAACAAAGTGACTGAGCCTTGAGAAGGGAGGCGCCGCCATGGGTGCAAAAATCAGTAAAACCATGCTCATACTCTGTATTGCAGCTGCGCTGATTCTAACCGCTTTTGCGGCTTTTCTCCAGGGCTATCACTACGTGCAGACTCAGGATAAACGACTGACCCGTCTCAGTGAGGCTTATGAGGAGAGCGGTAAAGCGATGGTAACTGAGGAGACACCCGGGGCGGTAGCGGTGTTTATTCCGCGCTCAGCCGATATGGATGAGATTACGAAAATTCTGAAAGATCACGATATCATCAGTAATTCCTTCCTTTTTCGTTTCCTCTCTAAATTTAATGGTTTCGATAACGGCTATCAGGCCGGAACTCACTATCTTCTTAAAAATATGAGTTATGACGAAATCATGTTCATCCTGACGCGTCAGCCGGATCCTTTGAAAATTACCTTTGTCGAAGGTGAAAGCTACATCCAGATGCGCGACAAACTTGTGGAGGCAGGGCTCAACATTGATGTCCGCCGCATGGATGACCTCGTCCGTCACCCCAATGAATTTCTGGACTATCCCTTTGTACGTGAGCTTTCTGCCAATCCTGAGCGTGAATGGCTGCTCCAGGGCTATCTCTGGCCGGATACTTACTGGTTTGATCCTAACCTGGATGAGGTCGGTATTCTGCGGATGTTTCTGGACAATACTCAGAAGAAGCTTTCTGAAAATGACTACAGCAGTCGCGCAGCGCGCATGAATATGAGTATGGATCAGGTTATCACCATCGCCTCGATTGTTCAGGCCGAAGGCAACATCGAAGAGATGAGTAAAATCGGCCGGGTCTTCCTCAATCGTTTTGAGCTCAAGATGCCGATGGAATCCTGCGCCACCATCAATTATCTGCGCAGTGAAGAAGGGAAGAAGCCTATCCCATGGGCGACCAATGTAGACCTCCAGAAATATCGCAATAATCCTTACAATACCTATGCTAACCCCGGTCTCCCTCCTGGCCCCATCAATAATCCGGGTACCCTAGCCATCGAAGGGATTCTCTGGCCGGCCAACGAGGATAGCTGGCCGGGAGCAAGTCAGTATCTTTACTTTTGTGCAACCGGCGATGGCAGCAACGTTTTTGCGACTAATGCGGAAGAACACCAGGCCAATATCGACTATTATCGAAGTGCCTGGGAAGAGGGCAATACCACAGAAAAAACGGAAGAAGAAACGACCCCGGAAGCCTATTACGACCCTGAAATCGGCCAGATGGTCAGTCCTCAGGGTGAGACAATTCCCGTGGAAAGTGAAGAAATGCAGCCCTGACGCCTGAGCGCAGAGATAGCATTTCTCAGCGTTCTGATTCGCGTTTGCTTCGTTCTTCGGCCTTAGCACGACGTTCCTTTGCTCTGGCCTGACGTTCAGCCGCTTTTATGCGGCGAGCTTCAATTTCTTCACGGGCGGACTCTTCGGCACGCTGGTCAAGATATTGCTGCAGTTTTAATGAGTTTTCGGAGAAGAGATGACTCAGGGCTTTATGCAGATTGAAGACCTGCAGAAACTGCTGCAGGGTCACAAAATACATCGGCCCGAGGACAACACCGGAAAGACCCCATAAAACGATCCCCAGCATCATGCTCAAAATGGTGATGAGCGGATGAAGTTTCATGACGCTGCCGAGAATAAGAGGCTCCCACATGCGGCGTGCTATGGTCATAATGACGAGCAGAACAATCAGCCCCAAAGCTTTTATCATAAGTCCGCTGAGGAAGCAATACACGATCATGGGGAGCAGCACAGCTGAGATGCCGAGTACGGGGAGAATATCGACGATAGCAGAAATGAGCGCCCAGATCCAGGCATTGCTGATACCAATGATGAGAAAGCCCATCAGGCATTCGATAAAGGTGATCAACATCAGAAGAATATAACCGCCGATAATGCGGAAGACGGTCGTGATCACCCGGCTGATTAAGACAAAAATATTACGTACCAGGCGGCGATTTCGGGTTAGCCTCAAGGCTGAAACATAAATTTTGCGTGTGCCGTTTATGGAATAGTAGCCGCACATCAGGGAGATCACAATCACCAGCAATGTCAGAGGCAGATGAGCCATAAAGTGACTGATGGCATTCAGACCGCGGCTCACCATATTGGGAAAGCTCTGGGATATCTTTGTGTTGAGTTCTGTCAGTGTTTTGTGAACATTGCTTTGTAAATCTGGACTCTGAATTTTATCGACAAGATCGCTGATTTGTTCTCCCAGCCTTACTTTTTGCACAGTCTCAGGAAAACTGATGATAAAGCGTCGCAGCTGGCTGACCCCTGCGGTAATTCCTAAGGCAACAAGGACGAGAATCGAAAAGACAATAAGAAAGTAAATGA
Source organism: Clostridiales bacterium (assembly GCA_004556455.1). Lineage (GTDB taxonomy): Bacteria > Bacillota > Clostridia > Saccharofermentanales > DTU023 > SFGY01. Next base: position 62,717 of record SFGY01000001.1, read on the forward strand.
AGACGGCGAGTTTATCCCCGTCTCGCCGTTTGAGACTCTTCTTTTCACCCCGGCTCAGCTTACACCAGAGACGCTTGAGCATGGCGGAGAGGAACATGGAGCATTCTGCCAGCAGAAGGCCGATGAAAAAAGGCATGAGGTAGGGGAAAATCTTCAGACTCAGAAAGAGCGCTAAGATAATCAGGCCGCTGATGAGCAGAAACTTAACGATCTTGATGATGATATCCAGATTATGGTCGCGATTCGCTGACATAAATTCTCCCTGCTTTAGCTTTCATGGGTATTATAACATGCAGGCTCTCAGACAAAGAAAGGCACAGAAATAAAATGGATATAAGGGGAGCCTGGCTTCTGCCAGGATTTTTGCTCCTTTTCGACGCCTCATGATGCGCAGCAGTATAAAAGCGGGGAGACTGAGAACTGAGGCAAGAGGAAAAAGCAAGAGAGCTTTTTTCAAGCCCAGACGAGGCAGCATGAGCAAGGGCAGGAGTATGTCCGCAGTACCCAGGAGAAAATGACCGCTCCATTTTTCTGCGAGAAAAAGCAGGACTGAGAACAAGATGAGAAGAAACAGTTGCAGAAGGAAAAACGAAAAGCCAATGTTCAGAATTTCAGGAAAACGAGCGCTGCGGCTGTTTTCCACTGCGGACAACAACACGTTTAAGCTGTAGCGTGCGCCGGGTGCAAAGAGCGTGGCAGCTTTACCGTGACCAGCTGTTGCAGAACAAGTTCCAGGGGAGGCAAATAAACAGGCATTCATGAATGTCAGGCCATATTCTGTCAGGCCAAAGAGCAGGAGCGCTTTCAGGGAAAGCTGCCGTGTTTCCAGGTCCTGAAACACAAGATGAAGCAGGAATAATAGCTCGATGAGTTCAAAACACAGCGGCATCGTTCAACCTCCAGAACTCAGTCTGTAGCTTTTCAGATATTTTAAAACGCCAAATCTATGACAAAAGCCGACAAATCTGGTCCATTGAATCTAAGGAAGACTTTTTTTATAATAAACAAGTCGCTGGCATTTCGGGCTTTCGTCCACGCTTGCCCCTGAGATCGCTCCCGACAATCATTTTGTTTGCTGATATGAATAAAATCATTTCGAAGGTCAAAAGGAAATAAGCGAATGGTAAAAAATCAGAAGATTGAAGCTGGAAATATTCAGAAGAGGGATTTATCTTTTCCCGAGAACCCGGATTTTAAAAAAGGTTTCAGAGAAAGCGTGATTGGTCATCTCCGGGCAGAATACGGTAAACAGATGGATGAGGCAACCGAACAGGAATTCTGGACAGCCCTCTCCCGCGCGGTTATGGAACTTATTGCCGTACGCTGGGAAAAATCGCGTAAAACCTATCGCCGTGTTCGCCAGGCCCATTATTTTTCGGCTGAATTTTTGATTGGCCGCAGCCTCCACAATAATCTGGTCAATCTCGGTATTGTGAAGGAAGCTGAAGAACTCTGTGCGGAATTGGGCTTTGAACTCAGCCGTATCGAAGAAGAAGAAATTGATCCAGGGCTTGGCAATGGCGGGCTTGGCCGCCTCGCCGCCTGTTTTATGGATTCCTGCGCTACCCAGAACCTGCCGGTGACAGGCTACGGGATTCTTTACCGCTATGGCCTCTTCAAACAGAAAATTGAAGACGGCTTTCAAAAAGAATATCCGGATGCCTGGATGGAGCTCCCTTATCCCTTTAACTGCCGACGTGAAAACAATAAAGTTCTGCTGCACTACCAGGATATGGATGTCTGGGCTGTGCCCTATGATCTTCCCATCACTGGCTATGGTACGGAAAATATCAACGTTTTGCGCCTTTGGCGCCCTGAACCTGCGGAAGAGTTTGATTTTAATCTTTTTAATTCCCAGCGTTTTGACGATGCCTTAGTTGAAAGAAATCGGGTTCAGGATATCTATCGTGTCCTCTATCCCAATGACACGTCATATGACGGCAAAGTGCTTCGTGTTCGTCAGCAATACTTCTTCGTTGCGGCTTCTCTGCAGTCCATCCTTGCCAATTTTGTTAAGGAACACGGTGAGAACTGGGATCAATTTGCCGAATTTAACGTGCTGCATCTGAATGACACGCATCCGGTTCTCGCGATACCGGAACTCATTCGCCTTTTGATGGATGAGCATGGTCTGAATTTTGAAAAAACCTTTGCGATCGCTCAGCGTTGCTTTGCTTATACGAATCACACGGTGATGGCTGAAGCCCTGGAAAAATGGGATGTCTCGATTTTTCAGTTTCTCTTCCCGCGCATCCTTGAAATCGTCCGCATGATTGACCACAAATTCCGTGAGGAGGCCCGTAGCAAGGGATTGAACTATGAGCGGATTGAGGCTGATTCTCCACTTCATGATGGTAAGGTCCACATGGCCAATCTTGCCAGCTATACTTCTTTCAGCATTAACGGCGTGGCTGCTATTCACTCCGGCATTCTCCAGCGTGAAACCCTAAAAGATTTCTATACGATCTGGCCGGAGCGTTTTAATAACAAAACCAATGGTGTGACGCCACGTCGCTGGCTGAAATGCAGCAATCCTGACCTCTCTGAACTGTTGACTGAACTTCTCGGTTCAGAAGCCTGGGTGACAGATTTATCCCGGCTCAGCGAACTTAAAAAATATGCTGACGATCAAAATGTCCTCCAACGCTTTTTGGAGATTAAGAAGAAAAATAAAGAGCGACTGGCTCAGTTGGTACAAAAGAATACAGCTGTGGAGCTGTCCTCTGAGGCTATTTTTGATGTTCAGGTCAAGCGCCTGCACGAATACAAACGTCAGTCTCTGAATGCTCTGCAAATTCTGGATCTTTATTATCAGATCAAAGATGGGAAAAATCCGCTGAAACGGCCGGTCAACTTCATTTTCGGAGCCAAAGCCGCTCCTGGATATTTCCGGGCCAAATCGATCATCAAATTTATTAACGAAATCGCCCGTATGATTGCCGCTGATCCTCAGGTTTCACCCTGGATCAAAGTGATTTTTCTGCCCAATTATAATGTTTCCATGGGCGAACGTATCTTTCCTGCAGCCGATATCTCTGAGCAGATATCGACCGTGGGCAAAGAGGCTTCCGGGACGGGCAATATGAAGTTTATGATGAATGGCGCTCTGACGCTCGGGACATGGGATGGCGCAAATCTGGAGATCTGTGATGCGGTCGGTGAGGAAAATGCGTTTATGTTCGGTTCGAGAATTAAGGATTTTCCGGCGACGCTCGACTACTACAACTCAAGATGGCAGTATGAAAACATTCCCGGCCTCAAGCGTGTTGTTGATAGCTTGATTGACGGCACGCTGAACGATAACGGGACGGGTATGTTCCAGGATCTGTATCGTATGCTGCTCACCGGAAGCTCTTATGAAAAGGCTGATATCTATTACATCCTCGGGGACTTTGATGAGTACCGCAAGCGTCGTCTGGATGTTTTTGAGGCCTATGAAGATCGTGAAAAATGGGCTGCCATGTGCTGGAATAACATCTGCAGCAGTGGCCATTTCAGCTCCGACAGGACCATTAGTGAATATGCCGGAGAAATCTGGAAGGTATCTCCCCAGACAGTTTGATCGTTAGCTCCTGCCTTGACAGAAGTTTGAGCGGATGGAATGATAGAGCAGCTATCATAATAAAACAGCTGAATAGATCAAGCGCTTTTCTGCTGACCTTGGGTTAGGAAAAGTTACCATTAAAGGAAAGAAGGATGATAAAGATGGCAGAATTTAAATATGAAATCAAGAAGGAAATCGGACAGCTCAGCAGCAGCAAATCAGGCTGGAGCCGCGAACTCAATCTGGTGAGCTGGAACGATGCCAAAGCCAAGCTGGATATCCGTGACTGGGCACCCGAACACGCGAAAATGGGCAAGGGCGTCTCGCTTAATCGTGAAGAAGCTGCGATTCTCCGCGAAATGCTGAATGAGATGAATCTTGATGAGGTTTTTGGTCAGGAATAGGCAGGACCAGGTCAGGATGAAGAGGACAGCAGGGTGACTGGCCTTTTATTTCCATAATTGTAAAAAACAGCCCCGTTTCAACGGAGCTGTTTTTTGTTGCTTATTCACTGATATTCTGGGTGGGGATCGCTATGGTTTCCATAGAATCATCCGGGACAGCGTAGACCAGCAGTCGTTCGCTGTCATCGCTGTAGTTTGGGGGATGGCAGGTGATCAGACAGAGTGTTTTCTGCTCAAACTGGTCGTAAACCCTTTCCTGAATTTCCTCCCTGGGGATGATCTTTACTTCTGTAACTTTATAAAAGTGACGCAGGCCATCGACATTGTAATCAATGTAGAACTGATCCCCCGGTTCCATCTCGTTCAAGCGGTTAAAGTCGCGCCCCTTGGTCAGATAGCGGTGGCCAAAGATGTTTGTCAGGCCGGGATCCAGGAGATTGGCAAAAGAACCATGAATACCCGCAGAGAAACGAATAGAAGGCATGACACCGTAATCCAATGAGAGCGGAGTATTGCAGCCGATGCGCGGAATGACCAGGCGGCCAACAAAGTTCACCGTAATGGTTTCACTGTCCGGGAGATCGGCATCATTGTCGACAAATTCCACGCCGGGAGGGAGCGGCTCAGCTGATTCACCAAAAACCTTGCCGAAATTTTTATCGACCTTTTCGATGATAGTTTCGTTGGGATTTCGCTGCAGGCGTTCAAGAGTATTGGCTTTGTATCGCTCCACCTGACGCTCCATAATGATGGGTTTGAGCAGGAAAAAAACGGCCGCTCCCAGAACTGCAACGATGCCGATATCGAGAAGGGCAAGGATCCAGCGGGAAGTTTTTTTACCCTGTTTTGTCCGCGCCTGCCGACCCTTTTTCTTAGGCTCGGGTCTTCTTCCGGAAGGGTCTGATCCATAAGGATAACGGTTACCCTGCTGAGGGTAGGGCGAGGGTGCCCGGTAGGGGTTTGCTCTGTCGAACTTTTCTCCGGGACGCGGATAACGGGATCCCTGGGGAGGGTAAGGAGGCCTTTGCTGTTGACCATAGGGCGCTCTGCCTGGATAAGGATTTAGATTCTGAGGACGCGAAGGCTGTTGGGAAACAGGACGTCCACCACCGCGGCTGCCCGCATAGGGAGGGCGTGGTGCAGCTTGTCTGCCTGAAAGATTGCCACGTCCCTGGAAGTCCTGTCCATAGGGTTGTCTGCTATTCCTTCGTGGGTCAGAATCAGAAAAAGGAGTCATCTAAATTACACCTCATAAATGGCTCAATGGCCGGGAAACTGTTTTATATTTTAGCTCAATCGTGCTATGTTAGTAAAGCGACGCCAGTCTTTATTCGCCTGGCGTCGGCCTATTATTTCACAAAATGGACAGAGGTTAAAGTCATGAAAGAAAATAGCGGCAAGATATCGGTCAGTTCCGAAAACATTTTTCCCATTATTCGCCAGTGGCTCTACTCCGAAGAAGAAATCTTTTTGCGCGAGCTGGTCGCGAACGCGCTCGATGCGCTTGCCAAAAGAGAGATGCTTGCACGCAGCGGAAAAATTTCAGCCGAGTGTGATGAATTTTATGTTCGTGTCTATCTGGACAGTGAAAATAAATGCCTGCACATAGAAGATAATGGTATTGGCATGACTGCTGAAGAAGTTGACAAATATATCAATCAGATTGCCTGCTCAGGTCTGGTCGATTTTGTCCAGAAATACCAGGAGATTGAAAAGAGCGGACAGAGCGTGATTGGTCACTTTGGTCTCGGCTTTTACTCGGCTTTTATGGTCTCTGATAAGGTTGAGATCAACACCCTGTCCACCTTCCCGGATCAGGAGGCCGTACGCTGGGAGAGCGAAGACGGGGAGAATTTCAGAATGTCGGCCTCCGATAAAAAAGAGATTGGCACCGATATTCTCCTGCACCTGAGCGATGAGGGTCTGAAAAACTACCCTGCTTTCAAAATACGCTCGCTCCTTGCGAAGTACTGCGGTTTCATGGCTTATCCTGTTTTTTTCAGCGACAAGTCTGAGGAAAAGGGTGAGCAGATCAATGATCACCATCCTCTTTGGCTGAAAAAACCTCTGGACTGTACAGACAAGGACTACCTTGATTTTTATCAGAAGAATTTCCCGCTCGAAGGGGAGCCTTTATTCCATATTCATTTGAACATGGATTATCCTCTGCGCCTTCAGGGCATTCTCTACTTTCCGTCTGACAGCAATCATTTCGTGAGTGCGGAAGGCCGTATTCGCGTGTACAGCCGCCAGGTCTTTGTCTCAGATCACCTGCATGAGATGATTCCGGATTTTCTCTTTCTCCTTCAGGGCTTCCTGGATTGCCCGGATCTCCCGCTCAATGTTTCACGCTCCTATTTGCAGAATGATGCAACCGTCAAAAGACTTTCTGCGCATATCGTCAAAAAAGTGGCCGATGAGTTAGTCCAGCTTTTCCATGATGACCGCGGGCGCTACGAAGAGATTTGGCCGAAGTTGGAGCGTTTTATTAAAATTGGCAGTCTCCAGGATGAAAAATTTGCACGCAAGCTCTTGGACATTTTCCTTTTTGAAGATAAAGAAGGCCAGCTGAGAACTCTCGCGGAACTGCCCGGAAAAACTTTGACCTATAGTGACCGGCAGGGCGCTCTTGGCAGTTACGCAGAATTACTGCCTGCTGAAACTCCAGTTCTCATCATGGATCATGAAGCTGATCTCCAGTTCATGGCTCTTGTGGAATACCTCAAAGAGGGGGAAATCCATTTCCGTCGCCTTGATGCAGCTCTGGATCAATCTGGAGATGAGCAGGACGAAATGGCAGCCTCACTCTTTGCTGAGCTTATGCAGCGGCCTTCCTTAACGCTCAGCCTCCGTTCTCTTGGGGCCGATAAGTTGCCGCTATTGCTTACCCAGGATGAAGAAACCCGCAGGCTTAAAGAAGTGAAAGAGCTTCTCGGTCAGACGGAGCACAGCCCGACACATATAGACCTTGACCAGCTGATCGCAGAGCGCGGAGAGGACATGCGGGTGATTTTAAACAAAGATAATCCGCTCGTCACTGTTTTGCAGAAGACCCTGCAAGAGGGCAAAAAAGAAGAGAGTGAGAAGCTTGCCGCCTATCTTCTTGATCTCGCCAAACTGGCCCGTGGTGAGCTAAAAGGGGATGAGCTTAAGCATTTCCTCAGCAAGTGCCAGAATTTTGCGGAAGAGGCGTTGAAAGGCTGAGCAGGGCAAAGGGCTTGTACCCGCCCCTCAAAACGATAAGCGGAGCTTTGTGTCCAATCCTCCTGAGGCAGGTAAGAGTCTGTCCGACATCCGGAGGTATTAAAAATAAAGAACTTTTGTTTATTATGTTTCGCAACGTAATAAGCCATGTATAGCATTGCAAATATGAAAATAGATTCACCTGCTATCTGCGTTCATCACCACTCTGGCGACAATTTGTCGTCAAAATCTTAAAACTACGCGATTTGGAACCCTCCCGTTCAAGACTTTGAGATTTGACAGGAAAGATCTAGCGAAGTATAATTCACTTGCGTTTGGTGAGGTCAGAGTTCTTTTTCTTCTGACTTTTTTGTGAGGGAGAATTTCGTTAATCCCACTGCAGCCTCGCCTGATGCAAGGTTAACTTATGCAAGAACGAAAAACACTTACTATTCTTATATTTTCCGCAATCGTGCTTTTTACTGCGGTTTTTTTAACCGCTGCGGTTATTCGCCTGCAGGAAAAACAATCCGTCAGCATGCGCGCTCTTTCTGTGAATACAGGCAATCCATCTGCTCCTTTTGATTTTTTGTCAGCTGCCAGACAGGAAAAGGAGAGTGCACAAAATCATCGTCGTGAGAGCAGCGCTCCTGCAATCAGCAGAACAGAACGAGCCGCCGGAACGATTAAAGCAACAAAATATTCAGGAAATCTATCCCATCAATTTGATTTGAGTTTAGCCAGTGGCCTGCGGCAAAATAAACGCTCCGCTTCCGAATCAAAGAAAAAAGAAGCGGTACGTTTAACTCTGCCTGCAGATGTCCGCAGACAGATTGATGAGGCGGACGAAGAGATTCTGCAGCGAGCACTGGATCTCGCCGTTCTTCAGTATACCGAAGCGGAAATACCCACTCCTCAGACGGGCCTGGCTGCAGCGGCAGCCGATAATGTTGAGCTGGCTCCCGTGCCAACGCCCGAACCTGCACCGGAGCCGACGCCTGAACCGACTCCGGCACCGACGCCGGAGGCGCAGCTTCCTGAATCTGTCCAGCCATCTCCTTTTGCTGCGCAGCAGCCTTTAGGGCAGGACCCGGCAGATTGGCAAAACCAGGGGCAGGGCAATGCCTATTTGGCTAATGTTATCAATTCTTCTTTCAGTACTCCGGGAAGTACAGCTGTAGCGGAGGCCAATTTTCAGATTGTTGCCAGCCTTCTCCAACGTAACGGCAATGCTAATTATCTCAGTTTTAATGACAATGGAGATGGTACGATTACAGTAGACGGCAGTGTTTTAGCCGTAAGTCAGGTCTATAACTGGAACAGTACCTGTTATGATGGTTATGAGTGCGCCAAGCTGTCGGACTTTGCTTATGGCGACTGCAACCCCACAGCGAGCGGGATTCTCGCTCAGCGCGGCCTTATTGCCTGTAATGATCTCCCGATGGGAGCGGTTGTTTTTGTGGAAGATTACGGTCTGGCTGTTGTAGCTGACCGCCACGGCATGGGTTCCGGCTTCATTGATCTTTCTTATGATGCACACGAAATAGAGAACGGCATAGGTCTGGCCACGGCAAGGCGCAATGTCTATCTCATTTCAATCCCCTGATGGAAACTTCATCCGCAACTTATCCTGACGTTCGTGAGCTTCTGCTTGCTTATGACCTGAGACCTAAAAAATCTCTGGGACAGAATTTTCTTTGTCGTCCCGAGCTTTGTCGGGAGATGTCATTCCTCTTCCCTCTGGATAAGCACTCTGTCGTTTTGGAGATTGGTCCGGGTCTCGGGAACCTAAGTTATGAACTGCTTTCCAGAGGTGCAGATCTCTCCTGCATCGAACTCGATCGCCGTTTTGAGGAGGTTTTGAAACGAGAACTTCCGCAGGAAAAACTGAGACTTATTTTCGCGGATGCCCGCGCGATACATTTTGCTGATTTGCTCGATAGCAATAAAAAAGCCTATCTCTTCGGCAATCTACCCTATTATCTTAGTACTGAACTTTTTAACAAAGCCCTGGTGGAAGTCCCTTATGCCAGCGGCTTTTGTTTTCTCCTGCAAAAGGAAACGGCGCTTCGTCTGACGGCTGATCCGGGTGGCAAAGCCTATGGACCTTCGGCTGTACTGGCGGCCGTATATGGTTCGAAAAAAATCAGTAAAACGCTTGGCCCGGGGTGTTTTTATCCTCAGCCTGAAGTTGACAGCGTTGTCCTCAGCCTTTATCCACACGCTCAGCAACGGCTCAAGAGCTCGAGCTGGTCGAGTTTTGAGCGCTTTCTTAAACTTGCTTTCGCCCAGCGCCGAAAAACACTGAAAAATACACTGAAATCTCTGCCTCTGGAGCAGCTTGACGCAGCGGAGCAAAAGTTCCTGTCGCAAAGAGCTGAAAACCTGAGCCCGGAAGAGTATCTGAGTTTATTTTCAAAGCTGCGGCCTGAAGCAGCGTTGTATTCATGATAAAATGTTGCGAGAGAAAGAGGTGAGCGCTGTGGAGGAGCGGATTTCAGTGCGCATAGGGTCCATGACGTATCGTGTCCTGGCCAATGAGAATGCTGAATATATGCGCGCGATTGCCAAAATGGCGGATGAGCTGATTTGTACCCTGAAAAGTCAGAATACAGGGATGGGAGATCAGGCAGCTTCTGTTCTTGCCCTGGTGAACCTTCTGGATCAGATCGAAAAAATGAAGGAATCCGGAAGTCAGGTAGCGGGAGCGCAGGATCGCCTGCAAAAGGAGCTTGAAGAAAGTCAGGCCAACCTTTTGCGCATGCGCGAGCAGTGCTGGGAAATTAAAAAAGACCTCCTTTATTATCGCAATCTCTGTGAGATTTATGAGGAAAGGATCTCGCAGATGGCACCGGCCGGCAGCAGTCGCAAAAGCGCTAAAGCGAAAGGCGGGGATGAAGCCAAACCCCTGGATCGCATGCAACGCAGCTTTGAAGAAATTGAGAATCCACATGAAAATTCCCCTTTATCTTGAGTGGCTCCATCCGGAAACTGACCAGGATGAGCTTCGGCCATTTTATGCAAGTCCCGCTTCAGCAGGCTTTGATTTAAAAGCTGCGGCTGACCTGCTCATCGCACCGGGAGCAACGGTTCTTGTGCCCACTGGTTTGAGGATGGCCATCCCTGAGGGTTATGAACTGGAGATTCGTCCCCGCAGCGGTCTTTCACTGCGCAGCCGACTTCGTCTTCCCAACACGCCTGGAACGATTGACTCAGATTATCGTGATGAAGTTAAGATTCTCGCCTATAACAGCTTCTCGCAAGCCGAGATACCGGCCTTGCTGGCTGCACAATCTGCATTGTTGCAAAGTTTCGGCAAAATTGCGGAGTGCCTGCCCTTAAGAGAATATCTCGAGCAGCGCGGACAAAGTGAGGCGGTCCACTCCCTGCCTGGGAAAATGGCGGAGCTTCCCGTTTATCTTGACGAGGCTGGCGAGCTTTGGGGAAGTCTGCGCATCAAAAGGGGTGAACGACTCGCCCAGGCCCTGCTCAAACCGGTAGCTCAGGCGGAGTTTAAGGACAGCGAGGATATATCTGCTTTTGGTGAGGATCGTGGCGGCGGGTTTGGCCACAGCGGGATATAGGCCATGAGCTTATTCAGAAGCAGGCGTATATTCTATCCAACGATCCAGAAAGCTTTTTAAACTTTGGAGATAGCTCTCCTGATCCTCCGTAAAGGCACTGATGTGTCCGGCTTTTGCAATTTCACTTACGAGAGTCATTTCACCATTTAAGCGCAGACGTTCATTGATAAATGCATCGATGGAATGCTGTGGAATTCGCTGCTCCGGCAAATTTCTTATGATAAACATAGGTGATTGAATCTGACTTGCCAACGGGATGAGATTGGTGAGCTGACCTGCTCCTGAGGCCAGGCGTACGGCTTCAGGTAAAAATGGCCAGTAGAGATGTTGGTTCATGAAGCCTTCGGGGTTCATATCCACACGGATATAATCAAAAACTGAAGCGGCCGGCGTATCCAGAAGCAGGGCCTGTACATCTTTTCTGCAGAGATTTGGCAGTTCCGGATCAGCCGCCAGCGCCTTTTCGTCCGGAGCTTCAATGGGGAGCTCATTCCAGGCAAGAAGCGCAGCGGTGACACCGCTGCCAAAGCCATAAAGCAACATGCGTTTGTCGCCACTGAGCCGCTCTGCAGCCATCATCGCTGCGAGCACATCTTTATATTCGGAAAGTCCATAGGCGGACTGCAGGCCGTCGGATTTACCGGAATGGCGTAGATCAAAGGAGAGAACGTTAAAATCCTCTTCGTTCAGGAAACGGTAAAGTTCAGCTGTCTGCAGATCAAATTGCAGACGGTTATCTCCGTTATTGTGGATAAGAATCACGTTCCCGCGCGAGGCTGCGCGAGATTTAAAAAACCAGCCGCTCAGCAGGATATCTGAGCGCTGAGAGCGAAAGCTGATTTCATCACAGGGTGGCATGAGATGTGCACCGATGTGATTAAAGGGTTTTGCAGGTAGGCTCATCAGGAGGTGCGCCGTCTGAAAAACAGAGAAGAGAGCGGTGAGCGCAAGTCCCAGAATCACAATGATGAGGATAAGGATGAGCAGCAGCCAGCGGCCTCCTTTTTTCGAAGGCTCGGCTTTTGTTCTGAGTTCACCTTTTAAGCTCATCTGAACCTCCCGCTTTAGCATTCACGCCTGGAAAGACTAAGTTTGAGTATAACTCAAGTCCGCGTTTATATGTGTTACAATCAAAATTCAGTGAAAGGGAATTTATGCTTATTTTAGGAATAGAGTCATCCTGTGATGAGTGCTGTGCGGCCGTTATTGAAGATGGCCGTCACATACGTTCGAATGGTATCCGCTCGTCGGCTGCCATTCACGAAAAATACGGAGGGGTTGTCCCGGAGATCGCCTCGCGGGAACATCTTCTTGCGGTCGTTCCGGTTATTGAAGAGGCTCTGAATGCTGCACAGTGCCAGCTTTCTGATGTGGAGGCCATTGCCGTTACAGCCGGCCCGGGCTTAATCGGCTCCCTGCTGGTGGGGGTGTCTGCAGCCAAAGCCCTGGCTGCTGCGAGTGGGAAAGCGCTCGTCCCGGTACATCATCTGGCCGGGCATGTGGCGGCCAACTACCTGGCTCACCCCGAGCTGAAGCCGCCCTTTCTGGCGCTTCTCTGCTCCGGAGCCCACAGCCACATCATCCATGTCAAAACGTATACGGAATATTGCATTCTGGCCCGTACCAGAGATGATGCGGCGGGTGAAGCCTTTGATAAAATCGCCCGTGAAATCGGGCTGGGTTATCCCGGAGGGCCAAAAATCGACCGCGTAAGTAAAACGGGACAGCCGGATGCTCTGGATCTTCCCCGTACACACTTTAAAGATAGCCTGGATTTTTCTTTTTCAGGCCTTAAGACGGCTGTTCTTAATAAAGTTCACCAGGCTGAGCAGCAGGCCAGAAGAGAAGGACGGCAGCGCGAAGATATTCTCAGCACGGCGGATATTGCAGCCAGTTTTCAGGAAGCAGTCTGTCGTGTGCTGATCGATCATCTTGGGCAAATTGCCGAACAGTGTGAGGAAAAGCAGATTGTCCTTGCCGGTGGAGTTTCCGCCAATTCGCGCCTGCGGGAACTGGCCGGGCAGCTTTGCAAAGAAAAGAAGCTGGAGTTATATCTCCCTCCCATTGAACTTTGTACTGATAACGCCGCCATGATCGGAGCTCAGGGATACTATGAATATCTGGCCGGGACGCGGGCAGATTTACGGCTCAATCCACGTTCTCAGTGGGAGCTGGGGACGGCGTTACTCAGCTGAAGCCATGGTCAAAACTGTGAATAAAAAGGTGAAGGCCTGAAGAATCAGCTTTTCATTCCCGTGGGAATGTTAAAAAGAATGTGAATAAAGTGAATAGCGCCAGCTCTTGCAAACCATATGTCAAGCATTTGAAAGAGAATTGTAACATATGAGAGCAGAAGCTTGAAGAAGCTCGAAAGCTGGTGCATCTTACTCTATAATACTTAAAGAATGGCCGGACAGAATAGCCCGGATTGAGATTTGTGATCGTAAGATCTCATTTGAACACTGAACACCTGAGGAAAATCAGTGGCCGAAAGGAGCCGTGAAAGCTGACGGATGAAAGCTGAAGGCACAAAAGTTATCGTGGAAAACCGCAAGGCGAGACATGAATACGAAATTCTTGAGGATTTTGAGGCGGGTATCGTTTTGACGGGCACAGAAGTGAAGTCACTCCGGCAGGGAAAAGCAAACCTGAAGGAATCTTTCGCCCGAGTAAAAAATGGGGAAATCTGGCTCATTGGCATGCATATTTCTCCCTATAAAGAGGGAAACCGCTACAATCCGGATCCTCTCCGTCCCCGAAAACTGCTCCTTCATCGCAGTGAGATTCGCAAACTGAGTGCTAAAGTTGCTCAGGATGGTCTTACCCTGGTTCCTCTCAAACTTTATTTCAAGCGTGGACTCTGCAAGTGCAGTCTTGGTCTCGCCAGAGGCAGAAAGCTCTACGATAAGCGTGAAAATTTGAAAAAAAGAGAAGCCGATCGACAAGTTCGGCAAAGTTTCCGACACTAGGGCTCAGAGGAGAGGGGAGGGGACTTCTATTCCCAGAGTTATTTCCTGCGGGATTACGCAGGCTGGCAGCCGTAAGACGGTGAACGAAGACAGCTTTCAATGTGTCGGGCGAATTTATCCGGACACATTGGATTCGCGTGAGGAAAAAATCAGCAACTGCGAGGACTTCTGGCAGATCTATTCAGTCTGTGATGGACTTGGTGGAGCCGGCATTGGCGACATCGCCGGTCGTGTGATTCAAGGTGCTATCTGTGAATTGCGCAGGGGTTTTCCGCTTTTGGATCCCATGAATTTTGATTTCGCCAGATATATTCAGGCTTTTGTCGATCAGGCTGATGCGGCCCTGCGGGGGCGCCTCTCGCGCTTTGCCGGGCTTCCGGTAGGGTGTTCGCTGGCGTTGATTATGTTTGCCGGAGATACTGCATATACGATGAGCATTGGCAATTGCCGCTGTTATCTTTACAGGCAACAAAAGCTCTATGTCATGACCAGAGATCTGCGCCTCAATGAAGAGCGGGATGAGCGTCCATTGCTCTTTTTTGGCAATCATCCTGGCAGTCAGCATCTGCGTGCTCATAATCTCACCGAGATGACTGTGCAGGCAGGAGATCAGTTTCTGATTGTCAGTGATGGTTTTACCAGGGCCATGGAAGCTCAGGATATCCAGCATGTTATGGAACGTCCTTCCCGCTGGGCGGATCTGGTAGCCAATCTCTTTCAGACCGCACGCCGTTATGATGCCAGCGAGGATCAGACGATTCTGGGTCTGCATGTAGAAAGTCGCCGGGTTTTTGCCGATCCGTTTGAGAGCTGCGACGATGAGGATATAAAAATCTGGCCCGGTTCAGCAAGGCAGCGGAGAAAGCCGTTACTACAGAATTAACCCCCATTTTGACAAAAAAAAGTCCGCCGTTAATCTACTAAAAATAACGGCGGATTTTTGGTGGAGGTGAGGGGAATTGAACCCCTGTCCGAAACCGCGTCCATCGGGACATCTCCGGGCGCATCCGATCCTTGGATTATTCGTATTTGCCTTTCCCGACCGGCAGGGTCAAGGTGTCCACTAGCTTCATTCTACAAAATGGCGGCAAAGCTTAGGCCATTTCGTTTTTCCCTTTAACCTCCCCTGGACAAGGTCTGCGCGTTAACGTGGAAATTCCTTTCGGCAGATCGATTGGTTCCACGGCAGGCGTGTTTACGCAGCTGCGAGTGCCGGTTTATTGGCGTTTAAGTTTGTTCCCGTTTTTTAAAGAGGCCAACGGGACCCTCTGCCCGCTTTCCCGATTTCAACCATCCCGTCGAAACCAGTACACCCCCGAACATGGGGTGAAACCATAAACCATTACTCTTTATTCAGTGTAGCACAGAGCCAGGAATCAGGATGAAACATAGGTACTTATTTGTTTGTGTTTGCTTGTGTTTTTCAAAGTCAGGATATAAAAAAGTCCATTTATGACAATTTATATATTTTTTTAGCGATTTTTCCCTTCGCTTTGTGGCATTTTCAGTATTTTCTTCGCTCTTCATATGTTAGGATAATACTAAGGATGCATGAATCAGATGATTTATGCCAGCTTGTTTTGGAGGTGATTGTATGTTTGGAAAAGTATTCAAACTCAAGGATCACGGCGTCACTGCCGGAAATGAGATCATGGCTGGTCTGACGACCTTTATGACCATGGCCTATATTTTAGCCGTGAATCCAAACATCCTTAAGGATGCCGGCATGCCGGTTGGCGGGGTCCTTGTGGCGACGGCGGTTTCCTCTGCCATTGCCTGTTTCTGCATGGCTTTTTTCTCGAATCTGCCTTTTGCACTGGCCCCTGGTATGGGTCTCAATGCCTACTTTGCCTATACGGTATGTCTGGGCATGGGGTACCACTGGAGTGTCGCCTTGCTGGCAGTTCTCTTTGAAGGTCTCATTTTCATTTTGCTGAGTGTGACCAATGTTCGCGAAGCCATCTTCAATGCCATACCGATCTCCCTGAAACATGCTATCAGCGCGGGCATCGGCCTCTTCATTGCCTTTATCGGTCTGAATAACGGTAATCTCGTTGTGGCTAATCCTTCCACCAAGGTCGGCATCACCAAATTTGTTGGAGAGGGTTTCCATACCTCTGGTATTTCTGCAATTCTCTGCCTTATCGGTGTTGCGATTATCGCTATTCTCTCGCACAAAAAAATTCGTGGCGCTATTCTTTACGGCATTATCGGTACCTGGATACTGGGTATGTTGTGCCAGGCGCTTGGTCTCTATGTCCCGGATTTTGAAAATGGGTTCTATTCGCTCTATCCGTCTTTCTCCTTCGCTGCTCTGGGCGGTTTCAAGGACATTGCCTTTGCGGTTTTCCGGCCAAATCTTGAAGGAGTGACTGTTTTGAGTTTTATCACGGTCATACTCTCCTTCCTCTATGTAGATATTTTTGATACCCTGGGCACCCTGATCGGGGTGGCTTCCAAGGCGGATATGCTGGATAAGGAAGGTCGTCTGCCCGGCATCAAAGGAGCTCTGCTCTCCGATGCTATCGGTACGACCGTCGGTGCAGCCCTGGGTACCTCTACGGTAACAACTTTCGTTGAATCCTCTGCTGGCGTTGCTGAAGGTGGACGCACAGGTCTCACAGCACTGACCACAGGCGTACTCTTCCTGCTCTCCCTGCTCTTTGCCCCGCTCTTCCTGAGCATTCCGGCGTTTGCTACAGCTGCAGCCCTGATTTTTGTCGGCTTCCTGATGTTTACCTCTATTCTCAAAGTGAATTTTGAAGATGCGACGGAAGCGGTGCCGGCATATATTGCTCTTCTGGCGATGCCTTTCTTCTACAGCATTGCTGAAGGTATCTCCTGGGGGGTTATCTTCTACGTTGTGATCAATCTGGCCTGCGGCAAAGCGAAAAAAATCAGCCCCCTTATGTACATTCTCTTTGTCCTCTTCATTTTGAAGTACGTCTTCCTCTAAAATTGAGAGGATCTTGTAGATCTCAGACAAAAAGAGAAAAGCTTATGACTAAGTTCATTGCGACGCGGGCTGCTGCCCGCGTCGCTTTAATTGAGAAGCTGCAGGAACTGTGGACAGCACGTGCTCAAGGGACTTTTGCCGGTGAAAAGCCAAGACCCCTGCTATTTGCCCTGGATGGTATGGCCGCCTCGGGTAAATCTACGCTGGCGGGCCAATTAGCTGTGACCTTATCCGCTCCACTCATCCATATGGATGACTTTTTCCTCCCTGCTGCCAGGCGTTCACAGGGAAGTGAGCACATACCTGGCGTCAACATTGATATCAGGCGCTTCGAGGAGGAAGTCCTGCTTTTGCTTGAAAAAGGGCAGGCATTTTGCTTTCAACGCTTCGATTGTCGCCTGCAAACTCTGGCAGAAGAACGCAGTATTCCAGAATCTGATTTGTACATCATTGAAGGCTCGTACGCTTTGCACCCTCAGCTTGTGGACCACTGGGATCTCACAGCTTTTGCCGTGGTCAGTCCGGAGATTCAGTGGGCGAGGCTTAAGCGCCGCTGCGAGGGAGCCCCGGAGTGGCTTAATGATTTTCAGGAGCGCTGGCTGCCCATGGAGCGTGCCTTTGAAAAAGCCTTCTCTTTGCGGGAGAAGGCCGATTATCTACTGGATCTTTCACTTCCGGTCTGAGCGGCTTAGCTTCTAAAAAGCGCGTTCATTTTTCTTAATGCGGGTGGGGTCGTCTTTAACGCGGACGAAAAGCTGTTTTTCCTGTCCACCGCCCCGCGGCATTTCCCGGTACTGCATCTCATATTGCTCCAGGGAGCCGATCAGGGTAGAGAGTTTGGCGAAGCCATAGTTACGCGAATCAAAGGCCGGCTGTTTCTTGCCGATCAGCTGACCGAGGTCGCCCAGATAGGCCCAGCCGTCGTCATCTTCGATATCGAGAATACTTTGATCGATGAGATTCAGAAGACGGTGATCGATTTTCTTCAGTACGCGCTTCTGACGTCCTTTATTGTTCGTTTTTTCCTTGCTTTCCTTGCTGCTCTTACTCCGACTGTTGCTCCGGGCTTTACTGCTGACTTTTTCGCCGCGATCACTGTTGGCTTTCTCATCGCTGCTTTCCTCGTTGTCCTCATCGTCTTCTTCCTGATCGAGAATTTCCAGATAGATGAAGCGATCACAGGCTGCAATAAAAGCATTGGGGGTTTTCTGTTCACCAATGCCATAAACGGTTTTTCCTGCTTCCCTGAGGCGGCCGGCAAGGCGCGTAAAGTCGCTGTCCGAGGACACAAGGCAGAAGGCATCGGCTTTTTCCGCATAAAGGATATCCATCGCATCGATAATCAATGCCGAGTCCGTAGAATTTTTACCTGTGGTATAGGCAAACTGCTGAACCGGACTGATGGCATAATCGAGCAGGAGACTTTTCCAACCGTTGAGATTGGGTTTGGTCCAGTCACCATAAATCCTTTTGATCGTAGGGGTGCCGTAACGGGCAATCTCCTGCATCATCGGTTCGATATAATGGTAGCTGATGTTGTCGGCGTCGATGAGAACTGCCAGACGAACTTCTTTTGATTCAATTTCATCCATGCAAAGCTGGCCTTTCTTTAGTTTATGAAATTATAACGGTTTTATGTCCCTTTTTCAGTCCTGAAAACCGTTATAATAAAAGAAATTTTGAAAAGAGGGCGAAACCATGAGTCTGAGAATTGGAATGTTGACCAGTGGGGGAGACTGCCAGGGTTTAAATCCGACCATGCGAGGCGTGGCCAAGGCTTTGTTCGAAAAAGATCCGGGAACAGAAATTCTCGGTTTTCTGGATGGCTATGCCGGTCTTATGCATTGCCACTATCGCAAAATGCGCTCACAGGAGTTTTCGGGGATATTGACTCTGGGAGGGACGATTCTTGGAACCTCCCGTCAGCCCTATAAACAGATGGATGAACGGCTCTATCCGGGAAAGCCTGACGGGCCGACAAAGCTGGAGGCCATGGTCAACAGCTATAAGGAGATGCGACTGGATGCGCTGGTGGTTCTGGGTGGCAACGGTTCGCTGAAAAGCGCTTCTTTGCTCGCGGATCAGGGTCTTAATGTCATTGGTTTACCTAAAACCATTGATAATGACCTCGGTCTTACGGAAGAAACTTTTGGCTTTAATTCGGCCTTTACTTTGGCCACCCAGGTCATTGACGGCATTCACACGACGGCGACCTCTCATGGCCGCGTATTCATCATTGAAATTATGGGTCACAAGGTCGGCTGGCTTGCTCTTTATTCGGGTATTGCCGGTGGAGCGGATATCATTCTCCTGCCGGAGATTCCCTATAAACTCAATTCTGTCCTCAAAGCTATCAACACCCGCGAGAAGCACAAAAAGCGTTTTTCCATCATTGTCATTGCCGAGGGAGCGATGACGGTGGAAGAAGCTCAGCTTTCGAATAAAGAACTCGAAGCCAGCCGTGCCGCGCGAGGTTTCCGTGGAGCCTGTTATGATCTGGAGGACGCCATGGAAGGTTTGGCGCTTCAGGAAGTCCGTGTTGCTGTTCCCGGTCATTTTGTGCGCGGAGGCAGTCCCTCGGCTTATGACCGCCTGCTGAGCACAGAGCTTGGTGTGGAGGCAGCTAAAATGATCTGGGAAAAAGATTTTGGACGTATGCCCGTTGTGATTAACGGCAGGATTGA
Organism: Clostridiales bacterium; assembly: GCA_004556455.1. Taxonomy (GTDB): domain Bacteria; phylum Bacillota; class Clostridia; order Saccharofermentanales; family DTU023; genus SFGY01. The sequence goes on from SFGY01000001.1 coordinate 82,041, forward strand.
TCGCACGGAGATTAAGACGGCGGCCTTTAATCTGAAAAAAGTACCCCTGGACAGCCCGATTATCGAAGCGGCCCGTCTTACGGGAATATCTTTTGGGGATGAAGATTAGAACCCTTGTGAGCGACCGGGTTATCTTTGAAGGGCGGTGAAGGAAAAACAGCATTCGGGGATAACCGCAAAGATCAGAATAGGAGGCTTATGATATGAAGTATCAGGCAGTGATAGACGTAGGTTCCCATGAGATTTCCATGAGTATCGCGCAGCTGCGCCAGCGCAAGCCCCCGAAGCTTCTGGAACGTGTTCAGCGTACCGTACCTGCAGGGTCGGATACCTATCGTGATGGTTTTATTTCAGAAGCGGTCCTCCGGCAGATTGTAGAAACGCTGAGCCTTTTTCGGCTTAAAGTGCAGGAGTATCCGGATTGTCAGATTCTGGCGACGGCGACTTCAGCGATTCGTGAAGCTCAAAATCGGGCCTTTATTCTTGACCAGATTGAAAGGGCCAGCGGGATTAAAGTCCGCATTCTCAGTAATAATGAGGAAGTAGGTTATCAGCTTCTGGCTCTGGGGGAATGTTCTGAGTCTTTTCGTGAGGCCATCAAAAAGCCTTCGCTGGTGCTTGGTCTGGCAGCTGGCTCCATTCAGCTGAGCATCTTTGAGGATTCCCACCTGCTGACTTCACAGAATTTACGCATGGGTTCGCTGCGCATACGCGCGCTCCTTTCTGAACTGGCTATACACAGCCGTGATTTTAATCAGCTTATCCGCGAGTATGTTTCCGGAGATCTGGCCAATTATCGCAAGTTTGAGCCTCGAGCGGCGGAAGTCGAGAACTTTATCATTCATGGTTCCGGAGCTGGTCTGACCCATTTGCGCAAGCTTTCAGGACTGCCCCCGACAGGGGAGTGCCGACTGAGCCGCAGGGATTTTTCCCGTGTCCTCGCCATGCTGCGAAGCCGCTCTGAGCAGAGCCTGGTGATGGAGGAAGGAATATCCGATGAAAATGCCAGTCTGCTTCTTCCCATGGCTCTGCTGATCGATGAGGTCTTTGATCTCTGCGATCTTGACGAGGCTCTGTTGCCTGATGTCAGCCTGGAAAATGGCCTTCTGATGGAGGCTGCTCAGCAGCTGTCCGGCAGGCGTTATCTGCGTGACCCCAGAGAGGATCTCTACTCAGCTTCTGTCGAACTGGCCCGCCGTTATCAGACCGACCGCCTGCATTCCGAACAGGTTGCGCGCATCAGTCTGGAACTCTTTGACCAGACGCAGCGGCTGCACCGGCTGAAGGAAGAAGATCGCGTCATGCTGCAGATCGGCTCTCTGCTCCACAACGTCGGCAAATATATCAGTATGCAGGACGATGATATCTTCAGCTATCAAATCATTAAATCAGCGGTGATCCCCGGGGTCAGTGACCGCAAGCTGGAATTTCTGGCCAATCTGATTTACTACCACAATGGCAATTTTACGCGTAAACCCAACCTGCAGAAATACCTGCATGAAGAGGACAGACTGGATCTCATGAAATTACTTGCCCTGCTGAGTATGGCCAATGCGCTTGACGCCAGCCACAGCCAGAAAATTCAAAAGTGTCGTCTGAGTCGGGATGAGGATGGTTCCTACGTTCTGAATATTTACAGCAGCGAGGACATTATGCTGGAAATGTGGACTCTTGAGCGGCATAAAGCGCTTTTTCAAAATGTTTTTGGTGTTTCACTGCAGGCAAAATACCGTGAGATAAAGGCCTGATTGGCTTAGAAAAAGGGGAATGTGATGAGCATCTATGAATCAGCTCTGGAGACGATGTATCGTTCTGAAATACCTGCGGTTCTTTCTGAGGGCGAAAGCCGTTTCGTGAATCGCGAGTTGTCCTGGATGGAGTTTAATGAACGTGTTCTGGAGGAAGCGCGGGATAAAAACAATCCGCTCTTCGAGCGCCTTAATTTCCTGGCCATCACCGGCAGTAATCTGGATGAATTTTTCATGATTCGTGTGGCCTCCCTGATTGACCTGGTCCAGGCAGGAGGCAGCAAGCCTGACCCTGCAGGTCTGCCTCCTGCAAAACAACTGGAGCTCCTGCTCAAGCGCAATAAACGCTTTTTTAAGAAACAATACAGCACCTGGAATCGGCAGATTTTGCCTCAATTAAAAAACGAAGGTATTGAAATTATTCAGCCTTCCGAACTGAGCGAGGAGCAGAAAGACGAGCTGGAAAGCTATTTCGACAAGCAGATCTTTCCCGTTCTTTCACCCATCGCTGTCGATGCGGCAAGGCCGTTTCCACTGATCAGCAGCAAAAGCCTCAACCTCCTGGTTATCCCCGCCAGGCTGCCTGAAAATGTCAGCCAGTATGCCAGCCAGGAAAAAAAGCCTAAAAGCAAGCTCGAAACTGAGGCGAAAAGCAAAAATACGGCGCCTTACGCCATTGTGCAGATTCCGTCCAATCTGCCGCGCCTGATTCCTCTCACACTCGAAGATCATTCACAGAGCGAGGGGAGGGAAGCCCATGGCTTTATTCTCCTGGAAGATCTCGTTCGCCTCTTTATCGAAAAACTTTTTGACAATGCGGAAATACAGTCTGCACATACCTTTCGTATTATGCGCAATGCTGACTTTGTGGTCGATGAGGAGGAAACCTCGGATCTTCTTTCAGAGATAGAGGACAAACTCAAATTACGCAAGCGCGGCGAAGTGATTCGCCTGGAATTGGAGCATGCTGCCCAGCCGGAAGAATTAGCCATTCTCCAGGAGGAAATGAAAGTCCCGGAGGAGCAGATTTTTCGCATTCGGGGTCCTATAGATCTGACCTTTGTCTCGAAGATTCCCGGACTCCTGCCCCCGCGTCCGGACTTGCATTATCCCCCTTTCAGTCCTCAGCCTTCGCCGGCCTTTCCAAAAGACAAAAATGTGTTTGCCTGTATCCGTGAGCACGATATTCTGCTGCATCACCCCTATGAAAGTTTTGACCCGGTGATTCGCGTCATCAGTGAGGCTGCTGAGGATCCTCAGGTTCTGGCCATTAAGCAGACCCTTTACCGTGTGAGCTCAGATTCGCCAATCATTGCTTCGCTGGCCCGGGCTGCTGAGGCCGGGAAGCAGGTGCTTGTGCTTGTCGAACTCAAGGCTCGTTTTGATGAGGAAAACAATATTCACTGGGCGCGTGAACTTGAAAGGGCCGGCTGCCATGTCCTCTATGGCATCCGCGGGCTGAAAACTCACAGTAAAATTACTTTGATCGTGCGCGAGGAGGAAGATGGCCTGCGCCGTTACGTGCACATCGGGACAGGAAACTATAACGACAAGACGGCCAGAATTTACACCGATCTGGGGATCTGGTCCTGCTCCGAACGACTGGGAGAAGATGCAACGAATTTCTTTAATATGATTTCAGGCTTTTCCCTTCCGCACAGCTGGAATCTCCTGATCCCTGCGCCGCGCTGGTTGAAAGCGGACACTCTTTTTCGCATTGAGCGTGAAAAAAGGCATGCTGAAAATGGGCAGAAGGCCATGATTTTAGGGAAGACAAACTCCCTCGTGGATCCGGAAATCATTGAGGCTCTTTATGCGGCCTCTCAGGCCGGAGTGCTTATCCGCCTTATCGTTCGTGGGATCTGCTGCCTCAGACCAGGGGTGAAGGGACTTTCAGAAAACATTGAAGTGCGCAGTGTGGTGGGGCGCTTTCTCGAGCATTCCCGGATTTTTTATTACTATAACAGCGGGGCAGAGGATCTTCTCATCGGCAGTGCGGATTGGATGCCCAGAAATCTCGACCGACGCATAGAGCTGATGATGCCAGTGCATGACCCCGTCTGTCGTGAACGTATTTTTCAGGTCCTTGATCTGGAACTGCGTGATACTGAACGGGCCCACATCTGTCAGGCTGACGGTCTCTATCATGCGGTAGACCGCCGTGGTCGGGAAATTCTGGACTCTCAGATCGAACTCAGCAGAGCGGCCATTCAGGCTGCGGAGGTTTTCCGGGAGCGAGCAGAACGAGAAGAGCATTATGAACCCGCGACTTCTTATGATGCAGGGCGACACTGAGCTTGCGATCTCGCATTTGGCGTTCAGAGAACGACCTCTGTCCTCAAATGACAGCTTAATGTCTGAGGCTCTCCAGTGGTTAAAGAACCACGTTTCAGGGCAGAATGTTGGCGTTATTCTGTGCTAAGATAGATCAGGCTTTTCTCTCAGGAGAAAAACTTTTTGGCCGCAAAGGAACGCGGCAGAAGAGGGAGAAATGATGATGCAAAAAGAGCCGATATTACTGATACTAGCCGCAGGAATGGGGTCCCGCTATGGAGGCCTGAAACAAATTGATGCCCTGGGTCCAAACGGTGAAATCCTTATGGACTACTCGCTCTATGATGCCAGAGAAGCGGGTTTTAAGCGGGTTGTCTTCATCATCAAGAAAGAGGATGAAGCGGCTTTTGATGCAGCTATCGGCAGCCGCATTAAAAAGTTCTTTGAGGTGCAGTATGCCTTCCAGTCTTTAAAGGATATCCCGGAGGGAGAAACGATTCCGGAAGGCCGGGTAAAACCCTGGGGAACAGCTCATGCGCTCCTGGCGGCCCGTGATCTCATCGACGCCCCTTTTGCGGTGATCAATGCTGATGACTACTACGGGCCGGAAGCTTACCGCTTAATCTATCACCTGCTCTGTGAGGAGCATGAAAAAGATTCGGCCGATATTATAACCTATGTTCTTGGTCATACCCTTTCACCCAACGGACATGTGGCGCGTGGGCTTTGTCGAGTTGAAAATGGCTATCTCAGGGAAATTGTTGAACGCCGCATGGTTAAAGAAGGTGAGGGCACGGCTCTCTTTTCCGAAGATGGTGGCAGAAGCTGGGAAAAGGTTGCGCTGGATTCCCCTGTATCCATGAACTTCTGGGGATTTTCACCGGAGTTTATGCAGACGGTTGAAGCTTACTGGCCGAAATTTTTCCGTGAGGCTGTGCCAGCCAATCCTCTCAAATCCGAGTATCTTCTGCCTTCACTGATTGGCGAGCTTCTGGCTGCGGAAAAAATACGCGTGCGTGTTCATATCAGCCGTGACCATTGGTTCGGTGTCACTTATCACGAGGACAAAGAGAGTGTCATGCAGGCCTTGCGGGAAAAAATAACGGCAGGAGTATATCCTGCTGAACTATGGAGGGTATGATGGATTTACGTACAGAATGTGCACGCAGCCTGGCCAGGATTCTTGAACTGCCCGTAGCTGATATTGAAAATATGCTGGAAATTCCCCCGCAGTCGGAAATGGGCGACCTGGCCATGCCGTGTTTCAGTCTTGCACGGAGCCTGCAAAAGGCCCCGCAGAAAATTGCTTCTGATCTGGCTTCTGAACTTCAGGCAAAAATCCCCATGGTACGTGAGATCAAGGCTCTGGGTCCCTATCTTAATTTTTTCTTTGACCGTGCAGCCTACGCCGAAGCTTTTTTCCGCGAAGAGCAGCCGGGGCATTTTTTCGCTCATCAGGATGAAGGACAGGGAACAACCATTATTGTCGAATATTCTTCACCCAACATTGCCAAACCTTTCCATGTCGGCCATGCCTTTTCCACGTGCCTTGGTGAAGCCATTTCCAGAATCTATACCTATCTGGGATACAAAGTTGTACGCTTGAATCACCTGGGGGATTATGGTACGCAATTTGGCAAGCTGATCGTCGCCTGGAAGCGCTGGGGTCAGCGTGAAGCGCTTGAAGAGGATGCCATAAAGGAACTTACACGGGTTTATGTCAAGTTTCATCAGGAAGTGGAAAATGAACCCGGACTCGATGACGAGGCCCGCCAGGCTTTTAAGAATCTCGAGGAGAAAAAGCCGGAAGAACTGAAACTCTGGCAGGATTTCCGCGATCTCAGCCTGAAAAAGTTCTCTGTAATTTATGATCGCATGGGGATTAGCTTCGATAACTATAACGGAGAGAGCTTTTACTCCGATAAAATTCCCGCTGTGGTTGAAGAGCTGAAACAGAAGGGCCTGCTGGAGGAAAGCCAGGGTGCTCAGGTTGTGCGCCTGGATGAGTTTAATCTCAACCCCTGCCTTATCCTGAAATCGGATGGCACAACGATTTATGCCTCGCGAGACATCGCAGCGATTTTCTATCGCGATAAAACATGGAATTTCTCAAAGAACATATATGTCGTCGGATCAGAGCAAAAGAACCACTTCAAACAGGTTTTTGCTGTTCTCGAACGCATGGGCTTTGAGAAAGCCCATGATTGTGTTCATGTCGCTTTTGGCCGTCTCAGTATCGCCGGAGGGGAAGATTTTTCAACCCGCAAAGGTAAGGTGATTTTGCTCGAAGACCTGCTCGATCAAAGTGTCGCCAAAGTTCGTTCCATCATGGCACAAAACAATCCTGAGATGAGTGAACAGGAACTTGATGAGGCCGCAGAAATTGTCGGAATCGCAGCGGTGAAACATGCTTATCTCCGCAATGGTCGGGAAAAGAACATCATTTTCAGCTGGGATGAGATGCTTGACTTTGAGGGGGATACGGCTCCTTATATGCTTTACACTTATGCCAGGAGTCGCAGTATCCTGAGAAAAGCCGCTGTCTCTGCCGCTGATCTCTGTCAGGCAAATAGCCGCCTGCTCATCACGGAAGACGAATTTACTCTTATCAAGGATATGGCTGCTATGGAAGATGCGGTGCTGGCTGCAGCGAAAGCGTATGAACCCTGCATACTGACGCGACAGATCAATCTGGCCTGTCGTGACTTTAACAAGTTTTATCACAATATATCCATTTTGAAAGCCGAAAACCCCGAGCTCAGAGAAGCCAGACTTGCCCTCTGCAGCCGTTTTTCAGAAGTCTTAAGCCTTGCCCTTGGCCTTCTTGGGCTTAAAACTGTCGAAAGAATGTAGGGCGACCGTGGGTGAAGGAAGTCAGCATCTGCCCGGCATTCGAGCCTTCTCTGAGCTTCGTATTAAATATCCGAAGCCGGAGGAGCTTTTAGCCTCAGCAGAAGAGGCTGCAGCTGCCCTGCGCCATGCCAACGATCCGGATGAAATAAAACTGCGCATCCTGGCCTTTCAACAGGAGCTTCTGGCCTGGGAAAGTGCTTCCAGCTTAAGTCGGCTTAAAAGTGCAGAGGGACAGATTGACCCTCAGGAAGAGAGCTTATTTGTCCATGAAGCTACCGTACCGGAACAAGCCAGGGCCATCTTTTACAGAGCCCTGCTCAATTCTCGTTACGAACATGTGGAGCATAGCGGAGAAGATCGTGATCTCTGGTCTGAAGCCTGGCGTTGGAGTCGTTTTCGCGATGCTGTCTCTCCCGACACATGGGCGCGTGAGGCGGCTCTGGAGCGCAGGCTGAGAGACTTATGCCCTGAATGCCTGCACCAGTCAGTTCAGGGCGGAAATGCCTTTTTCAGCCTTCCGGAGTTAGCTTTCCGAAAACAGCTGAGCCGTGAACTCTGTGATGATCTGCATGAGAAAAAGTGTGAAAGAGAAGCGCTTTTTCTGGAACTCATCGCTTTGCGTCGTGAGCTGGCCGGGCGCTGCTCTTATGCCCATTATTCGGCCTATCATGCGGCCTTGCGTGGCCGCCGGGATTTCAGTCGCCGGGAAATGCGGGGCTTTGTTCAGTCTTTTCAGCATCACTTTCTGCCCATTTACCGAGAACTCAGACGCCAGAGAAATCTTCGTCTGGGTACTGAGGTCTGCCGAGCCAGTGATCTCCTGACCCTTATAGAGGAGGCAGATCCCCCGATCTCACTCGAAAACTCTCAGCTGGCTCCTTATCTGGGCAGATGTTTGGAAATCATGAGTGGCGAGGCACAAAAATTTATAGCCGGTCTGCTGGATGAAGGCTATGTTTCCTTTAGCCCGAAAACAGCCGCAGCTTTCAGCGAAGCTACGGTTCTTTTTCCCTCGGAACCCTCCGCTTTTTTCCTGCTGCCGGCTGAAGAGCCCTTTGCCCCACTGAGCCGAACTATTTTTCGACTTGGTGAAGGTTTAGCGGATGTTTCAGCTATGCTCAATTATCACGTCCTGGGTGCGAGCCGCCAGGATGAATTAACACGTAAGATTTCAGCCTGTTTTTTCTTTTTCCTTTCGGCGGATCGCCTTGTTGAAGCCTATGGCCCCAGGGCTGAACTTGCCGAAGATCTCTTCCTGAGCCGCCTTTTTCTGATTTTACCACTGTACCTCGCTCTTTTTGAAATGGAAGAACGAATCTATACAGCAGGTGCCATTCTTTCTGCGAAAGATCTTTCCCGCGAGTGGGCGGAACTGTGGCAACGCTGGTTTCCGGATTTAGAAGAAGCAGAAGGAGACTTTTTACTGCAAAATGAGGCCTGGGAAATTTTGTTGCCTCTGACCGGAGGTGTCTATCGCTCGCTGGCTCTGCCCATGGCGCTGGTGACCGTGCTGGCTGAGCATCCTTTTCGTCAGAAACAGCGACATCTTGCTGCCTCACTCAACGGCCTGTTGCTCAGCAATCCGGGCAGCCCTGTTTTTGAGCGCTTTAAATTGGCAGATCTGAGCGTACCCTGGGACAAGGCATGTATGCAGCGTGCAGCTTTTTCACTTTGTGATCGCCTGGCACTCTGAGGATGAAACGATGAAAATTATTATTGCCAGCCATAATAAAGATAAGATACGTGAGTTTCGTGAAATCATCGGAGATCCTCGAATCCAATTGATCTCCATGCGTGAAGCCGGTTTTACAGAAGTAATTCCGGAGCCAGGACACAGCTATGCAGAAAATGCTGAGATAAAGGCGAGAACCGTTTTTGAAGCCCTGGGAGGAAGAGTTCTGGCTGATGATTCCGGCTTGTCTGTCGATGCTCTGGGAGGGTATCCCGGCATTTACTCGGCTCGTTTTGCCGGGGAACATACGGCTTACAGGGAAAAGTGTGAGCGGCTATGGGCTTTGCTCAGTAATGTCCCTGAGGAAAACTGGACAGCCGCTTTTCATTGCGCCCTTTGTTATATTGATTCGAGCGGAAGGCTCCATCATTATGAACGGCAGGTTCCGGGTCGGATCATCCGGGAAAGACGCGGAGAAAACGGTTTCGGTTATGATCCGATTTTTTATCTGGAAGATCGGGGCCTTACCAATGCCGAACTTCCCTCAGCGGAGAAAAATGCGCGCAGCCACAGAGGCCTTGCTCTTCTGGATTGGTACCGGGATATTGAGCAGGAACTCAGTTCGGACCAGGAGGAATAAACTCATGCCGGCAGATGAAAGACGAAAAGCTAAGGGAATGGAAAAAAAACGCTGGCTTTTGATTGAAGAAAAAGCTATTCCGGAGGTTTACCGCAAGGTTCTGCGCGTCAAACTTCGTCTGGAGGAAGAGTCTTCACTTTCGGTGAATGAAGCGTGTCGCGAGGAAAAGCTCAGCCGCAGCACCTTTTATAAATATCGTGAAACCGTGCATCCTTACCATAGCGAGGATGAAGTGACCCAGGTGGTCTACCAGCTTCTTCTGGAACAGCGCGGCCTGATTTTTCCACGCCTCATCAGCATTCTTGAAAAGGAAAATGTGAGCCTCTGCCAGGCTGGACAGTCGCTCTATGAAGCGGGTCAGGTCATTCTCCATCTTTCGCTCAAGGTGGCCAGTAAAAAACAGGCGTTACGTATCCTGAAAGATTTGCGGAAACTCCCTGGAGCAAAAGAGGTTCGCATTTTTCCGGATTGGGAACAGGATATGACGCTTTAAACCCATGTAAACAGGCTGGATAAGCCATTCCGGCTTTCGTAGACTGTTTTTTCAGAGGCTTGCAGAAACAATTGACCTGATACCTCAAAGCTTGTTTTGATTCCTGGCAGAAACAGGGAACGCTTATTCAGATCAGGGAGTTTCTTTAGGACTGAAATTTATGAAAAGGTAAAACAATGCAAACAGGTAGAGATACATATGTGAATTATTGGACTCTGGAAGAGCTTCTTCAGGGGCTGATTTTAGTGCGCCGACCTGAAAACTGGGAGGAACTCAGAACGTTAAAAGTGCATGCTGTTCAGCGCGACTCTCGTCTTATTGAAGCCGGGGACGTGTTTGTTGCTGTTCCCGGATATGAGACAGACGGGCATCTCTATCTGGCGGCAGCAGCCCAAAAAGGGGCGATTTGTGCGCTTGTGGAAACGCCTCGCGAGGACTGCAGTTTGCCCCAGATTGTGGTCAGCAACAGCCGTCAGGCCTTAAGTCACCTGGCCTGTCACTACTACGCACATCCCAGCCATGAACTGAATCTCTGTGGGATCACCGGTTCAAATGGTAAAACGAGCACCTCCCTGATGTATAGAAGTATTCTCGAAGCAGCCGGAAGAGCCTGCGGTCTGGTAGGAACGGTGGCTTATCATACGGGAAAATCGTTTGTCAGCTCCAAACTGACGACCCCGGACAGCCTCGATCTCCAGCGTTACCTGCGGGAAATGGTGGACTCCGGTTATAAGGATGCCGTGATGGAGGTCTCATCCATTGGTCAGAGTGAATTCCGCAATGCAGGCTGTCTTTATTGCGAGGCGAGTTTGCTCAACCTTGGGCGGGAACATCTTGATTTTCACGGCAGCATGGAGAATTATTTTGCTGCAAAAAAGCCTTTGATTATGGGCTTGAAAGCTGAGGCCACGGCTGTTTTGAATGCGGATGATCCCTGGAGTTATTCTCTTGCGCATGAAACAGAGGCGAAGGTTCTGACCTTTGGCCTGAAAGAAGAGGCTGATCTGCGCGCAATTGAGCCGGACTTAAGCAGCGGTTACGCCCATACAGAACTGGTGTACAAACCTTTGCAAAAATCAGCTTCTTCGTCTGGACGTGAAAGAGAGGAAAGAGCGACGCTGGTCCTGGCTGTACCGGGAATACATTCGCTCATGAATGCCCTTGCCGCCATTGGCCTGGCTCTTGCTGCAGGCGTGCCCCTTTCCACTTGTGTACGTGGCATCGAAAGTTTTCACGGCGTGGAACGGAGATTCCAGCAGATCTATGATGGAAAATTCCGTATCTTTGACGATCACTTTGCCAATGCCGGAAATATCCGGATGACTTTGGAAACTCTCTGTCATATGACTTATGGAGAACTCGTGCTGCTCTATGCGATACGTGGCAACCGCGGCGTTACAGTCAATGCAGAAAACGTCGACGCTCTGGCGGATTATTTGCCAAGGCTGCGACTGAAAAAGTTTATTGCTACTTTGTCCCGCGATACGACTGGCCACTACGATAAAGTCAGCGATGAAGAAATAACTGTTTTCAAAAGGAAGATGGCGGAACGAGGACAGTCTTACATTCTTATGGATCAGTTAGAGGAGGCGGTAAAAGAGGCGTTGGCCTCCTGCAAAAAGGGTGATGTTCTGCTGCTGGCCGGCTGTCAGGGGATGGATGCAGGAGCGCGTCTGGCTTTGGGAGAACTTGCCGTACAATATCCTGCCGAGAGGGAAAGTATTCTGCTGCCCCTCAAAGACAGAGTTTGTGGCTGGCCGGAATAGACTTAAGCTGAAGTGAGCATTCCGGGGTGAGCTGGGCGGGCTTCCTGAGAGTTGCCAGTCTTGTGACAAAGCCCGACGCCTGTGTTATTCTTAACACTTACGAAGCTGCTCAGGCATCAGACGGAGGACGTTCATGGGTCCAGGCTTTAGACTTAATCTTGAATCCTTGCCTTTTTATCGTGTTAAAGCGCATAAAACGCTGAATTTTGCCTTCGTGACTTTACTTGCTCTGCGCTTTCTTACCTTGATATGGCCTCAGGGACAGATTGATTTTGAGGCAATGGCTGAGCGCCTGGCCACGATCAGAGACTCGTCTCAGCTTCTTTCTGTCCTTCAGCTTTCCAGGGCGCAATGGCTGCTTCTTTTAGCGGATCTGGGTGTTTTTTTTATAGCCTTTCTGGCCGCAGTTTTTTATGCTCAGGCCCTTATTATTCAGACTTCTCTTTTTCCAGAAGATCTGGAAAATAAACAGATGAACCGCTCTCTCCTTGAGTTGATCACTGCTCTGGCAAGTCTGCAGAGAGAAACAGAGATTTCTTGCAGCAGGAACAATGACAAGGGTGACAGTCAGGAGGATCTGGCTAAAGGAGCAATAAAAATCACCCTGTCCCGTTTTCTTCCGTGCCTGCCCTTTTTCTTTCTGAGCTTTATTTTTCTGCTTTTACTCTTCCTGCTTTCCATGGCTTTTTTTGCCCTGCCTTTTATGGCTTTTGCTTCGGCTTTTCTTTTTACTTTTTTCCTCATGATGAGCTATAATCTGCCACTGCGTGAGGCCATGAGAGAAAGCCGGGCTGCCGCATACGGCGCCAAAGCTTTCATGGTCATGCAGTTTGTGAGCCTCTATATGCTGCTTTTCCTGGTAGAAAATCTCTTTCTGCTTTTATGTGAGCGCTCGCTGGTTGGTTTTTTTCTGATTCAGAGTTTTTTCTTTGCCTGTCGCACCTTCATTGTGGCGCGGCTCTGGGCCATATTTTATTTGATTTTCTGTGCCGGGAATGAAGTTAAAGAAGCTTATTCCACGGCTCATTTGTGACGGCATTCAGCTTTTTACCTGATGAAGAAGAGAGGCAGCAGCTCCGTGTGTCCTTATGTGCTAGCGCTTCTGCCTGATAATGAATGGAGATGCCACATGATTATTGAATTTGAAGAAGATAAAGAAAAAATCAGAGAAGGCCGCGAAAAGTTGGCTGAGTTGCGTCAGGCTCTGCACATGGAAAAAACAGAGCTGCGTATGGAAGAGCTGGAACATCGCTCAGCTGAGCCGGAATTTTGGAATGATCTTGAAGAAGCCAAAAAAGTTCAAAAGGAACTCACTCACCTGAAAAATAAGCGGGACAACTTTTTCAGACTCAGCATGCTTCTTGATGATGCGGAAGTTCTTATAGAGCTTGGAGAAGAAGAAGACGATCAACAGGTCGCTGATGAAGTCCGCAAAAAACTGAAAGTCTTTGCCAATGAAGCGGAAGCCCTGTCCATGGAAACCTATTTCACCGGAGAGCTTGATGCCAATAACGCCATTCTCACGCTACATGCAGGAGCTGGTGGTACTGAGGCCTGTGACTGGACAGGTATGCTTTTCCGCATGTATTCCCGCTGGGCCGAGGATCATGATTTTAAGCTAAGCGTACTTGATTCAGTGGACGGCGAAGAGGCGGGAATCAAGAGCATCAGCTTCAAGATGGAAGGGGAGAATGCCTACGGCCTTCTGTCTTCTGAAATGGGAGTTCACCGGCTCGTGCGCATTTCTCCTTTCGATAGTTCCGGCCGCCGGCATACTTCCTTCGCCTCAGTGGAAGTCCTGCCGGAACTCGATGACAGCATCAACATTGAAGTAAGACCTGAAGATCTGCGCGTCGACACGTATCGTTCCTCAGGCAAAGGAGGACAGCATGTCAACAAGACTTCTTCGGCTGTGCGTTTGACCCACCTTCCCACGGGCGTTGTGGTGGCCTGCCAGAATGAGCGTTCCCAGATTCAAAACCGTGAAGTGGCCATGCAGATGCTCAAAGCCAAACTCTATACAATGGCTCGCCAGGCTCAGCTCGATCGTGTTGAGGATCTTAAAGGCGAACAGATGGACATCGGCTGGGGAAGTCAGATCCGTTCCTATGTTTTCTGCCCTTATACCCTGGTTAAAGACAATCGAACGGGTGTGGAGAATTCTGATGTCGGAGCTGTGATGGATGGTGAGCTGGATCCTTTTATACGCGCCTGGCTTGCTCAGCGAGTGAGCAGTAACGACAAGAATATTGGCTGAGGATGGCATGAAGAAAAAAATTGGACTCTTCGGTGGATCCTTTGATCCCTTTCACCTTGGCCATGAACGAATGATTGATGCAGCTCTGGCTTCAGGCGAAGTCTCACGGGTGCTGGTCATGCCCTGTGGATTGCCGCCGCATAAGACACGCCGTTTGAGCCTGGCGGCTTATCGCTACAGTATGCTCGAGGCAGCGCTCCAGGGGCGCAGTGAGGTTGAGCTCAGCCGCTATGAACTGCAGCGCCCCGGGCAATATTCCTATACCTCGGAAACCCTCAAGGCGCTGCGCCGGGAGGCCAGGGAGAAGGGCGAAAAAATCAGCCTTTCCCTGATCTATGGTTCCGATGCTCTGGAGACGATGGACAGCTGGCACAAGCCGCGAAAGATTCTGAAACAGGCGCCCATGCTTATTGCCCTGCGCGGGAACGACAGCGAAAAACGGGAGTTTTATGAGTCCAGAGCGCGTGCTCTGATGGATCGCTACGGTGGAGAAATCCGCTTTTTCCCAATGGAGCCGATCGAACTCTCATCCACGGAATGGCGGGAACGGCTGGCACGCGGCGAAAATCCGAACGAAAACTTTAATCCTGCGGTTGCAGCCTTCCTCGTAAAAAACAAACCGTATCTTTTTGCCGAAGACATGAATCAGATCAGCGATGAAGCTTACACGAGGCTTGCGGTTCTGGAACAGGAAATCTGGGAGTTCATGCCCCTCCGGCGTCTGGTCCACACGGCCAATGTCTGTCAGTATGCGGTACACCTGGCTCTGCGCCACGGCCAGGATGCTGACAAGGCTGCGCTGGCAGGGCTCTTGCATGATGTTTGCAAATACATGCCGGTCGCCAGGCAGATGAAACTGGCAGAGGCAGAAGGCAGTATTTACCCGCTTAACCCCAACATTGCCCATGGACCTGCCGGGGCGGTCTATGCCCGCGATGTTTTTGGAATGAAGGACCCCCTTTTGCTCAATGCAATAGCACGGCACACAACGACGGTTCCCGGCATGAATGATCTGGACAAGATTATCTATCTTTCAGATAAAATTGAATGGGGACGGGATTTTAATTATCTCGACGAGATCCGCGAAGCTGCTGAGCTTGACCTGAATCTGGCCATGAAGCTTTGCCTGCGTGAAGTTTTACTTGCCCTTGTCCGTCAGCACAAAAAAATTCATCCTCAGACATTGAGTGCAGCAAAAGATTATGGTATCGATCCTCAGTCCTTTCTGCGCCTGCCCTGAGAGGGATAAGGCCGGGCTGTCTTCGCACTTTCTGCTGGAGCAGGTAAAAAATGTTAAACTAAACAAAAACTTGAATGTTCTGTCTCAGTGAAAGGAGAAAGCCTTGGATCCTCAAAAGCTCAGTGAATTGATTCGCAATATTCTTGAAAGTAAAAAGGCTCACGATGTTCAGATCCTTCATGTCGGTGATAAAACCACGCTGGCTGAATATTTTGTGGTTGCCGATGGCAGTAGCGTGACCCAGGTTAAAGCGCTGGAAGATGAGTTAACTTACCGTCTTAAAGAGGATGCTCAGATTTTGCCCGAATCAGAAGAAGGGGAGAGCAGCGGCAAGTGGGTTCTCATTGACTATGGTTCTGTGGTTGTTCATATTTTCAAGACAAGCGAGCGTCAATTTTACGATTTAGAGCAGTTTTGGAAGAGTAAGCACAGCGACATTTCTCTGCCTGAGTCTGGAGAAAATGCCTAGTTAACTCTGTCGCTTTTTAAGCGCATTTGTCGAACGGATGGCGCGACAGCCTCGTTTCTTCTTGTGTACACTCTGCGTATGAAGCGCAGAGTACGAAACAGTGACTACAGATCTATCCCAAGGCGCCTGCCTCATAAGCGAAATGATCGAGCCTGCGCGCAGAACGTGAGGGGAAGGAGCCAGCCCCCGAAGAAGCTTCAGCTCCCCTATGTTCTGCTTCTGGGAGCGCTGCTTCTGCTTTCTTTTTTGCTTTCCTTATGGACTTCTGATCGTTTACACTCGGAACTTTTCCCGCAGGAGAAAGTCGGAGATGAATTTTCTCTGCTGAGTGAGAGTGTGAGCCGCCCCTTAGATCAGAGTGACGCTATTCAATCTGTTTTTTCTTTAGAGCCAGGCGAAGCTTCACAAGCGACCCATACAAAAGATCAGAACAATACTATTCAGGAAACAAGTCCAAAAGCTCAAAACGACAATATTCAAATGCTCCGTACAAAAGTTCAGCCCTCAGAGCCTCGGGGTAAGGCCTACACCAGTACTTCTCCAGACGCGCAATCCTCAGGCAAAGTGCAGGAAGAGCTGTCATCAGATCCCGCTACAACACAAATATCCCTCAGTTCAGCTGACGAGCAACTGCTCTGCACGGTTCCCGGGATTGGACCTGTGACGGCCCGCGCCATTCTCAGACGTCGTGAGGAGCTGGGGGGTAAAATGTGCGTCGAAGATCTACTGTCTGTCCCCGGGATTAAAGAAAAAAAGTTTGCGCGTTTCAAAGCCTATTTTCGACCCTGAAATAAAAAAAGACGCAGGATGAATCTGCGTCTGTTGGTCGGAGTGACTGGACTTGAACCAGCGGCCTCTTGGTCCCGAACCAAGCGCTCTACCACCTGAGCCACACCCCGAAAGGCAACTTGCATTTTATCGGGATGCGTTCCGACTGTCAAGCTGTTAAAATAAAGGCAGCTCAGGGCGCGAGAAATCGTGCCAGGCGAATGGAGTGCGTGCGGAGGGAAGTCATGAGTCAGGCTGATGAACGTTTTATTGCCACATGTAAAGAAATTCTTGATCACGGAGTCTGGCAGACAGGTCAAGTGCGTCCGCACTGGCCGGATGACGGGAGCCCGGCTCCAACCAAAAAACGCTTCGCTATTGTTAACCGCTATCAGCTGGACAAAGAGTTCCCGGCTCTCACCCTGAGACCGGTTCCTCTTAAAAACTGCCTTGATGAAATTCTCTGGATCTGGCAGAAAAAGAGCACCCGCGTGTCTGAATTGCGCTCACATATCTGGGATGCCTGGGCTCTGCAGGATGGCACCATCGGCAAAGCCTACGGCTATCAGCTGGCTAAAAAAACACAGTATCCCGACGGTCAATACGATCAGGTTGAACGTCTGCGCAAAGATTTAAAAGAAAATCCGGAAAGTCGTCGCCTTATCTGTACGATGTATAATCCCGATGATTTGCCGGAAATGGCTCTGTACCCCTGTGCCTACAGTCTTACCCTGCACGTCGATCAGGGTGTTTTGAATGGAATTTTAAATCAGCGCAGCCAGGATGTCCTTGTCGCCAACGCCTGGAATGTTTGTCAATACGCGCTGCTTTTGCACATGTTTGCGATTGATGCAGGTCTTAAAGTGGGAGAACTCGTACATGTGATCGCGGATGCCCATATCTATGACAGGCACATCCCCATTGTCGAGGAGCTGATACAGAGGCCGGTTTACCCGGCGCCTGATTTGTGGATCGATCCCTCTGTCAGGAGTTTTGATGATTTTACGATCGATAGTTTCAGATTTGAGCATTATCAGCATGGTGAAGCCATCCAGCACATTCCGGTAGCGGTATGAATGGATTTACGGTCGGTAAACTGGGAGGGACGAAATGATTGCGATTGTTGCCGCAGATGAACAATGGGGCATTGGCAGGGCAGGACAGCTGCAGCGTCCGATTTCCGAGGACTTGAAACGCTTCAAAGCTCTGACGCTCGGCAAAGTGATTATTTATGGCCGCAAGACGCTGGCCACCTATCCTGGGCAGAAGCCCCTGCCTGGACGGGAGAATTTTATGTTGAGCAGGACGGTTACGGATCAGACTTATGACCATGACCTGAGGATTTTTACTTCGCTTGAGGACTTACTTGCTGCCTGTGAAGCTGAAAAAAAAGCCGGAAGGAAAGAAGAGGACTTTATTGTCGTTGGTGGTGCTGCTGTTTACAGGCTCCTTTTACCCTATACGAACGAAGTTATGCTGACTCGTCTGGAAACTGAACTGCCTGCGGATGCTTATTTTCCCAACTTAGAGGAAAAGTCTTTTGTGCTCGTTGAAAAATCCGAAAGCCGAATGGACGGAGAACTTAGCTACCATTATGAGTTCTGGCGTCGAGAGGAAGAAAAGCGATGACATCCGCAAAAGTAAAACTGGTGCTGCAGCCCCTTTTTCTCAAAGATGCCGATGAACTCTCTGAATGGGCTCTTCCCTTAAACCTGGAAGGAACGAAAAAAGAGCGTGTCGATTTTTTGCGAAAAATGGAGGAACGTCTCGGCCGGGAAAAAGTTCTTCTCTGTAAAAAAGGCCGACAGAAACGGGCACTCCTGATGATTGAACCCGCTCTTTTCGGTCGCTGTGGCTTGCGTGCGCGCCTTTGGCCAGATAAAACCGGTGCTTTTGCAGCGGGGGAAATAGAGGAAGTGATCGAGGCTATCTTTGAACGTGAAAAAGAAGCTTTCGATTTACAGCTCTGTCTGAGTCAGGAGGCAGTTGCAGACTTAAGTGAAAAACAAAAGGAGTCTGCCCGGACCATCATTTATGCTGAAAACAGCCGGGGACAGCCGCAACAAGCCTTGTGCCTGCATGTTTTCCGAGCGGAGACAGCAAAAGAAGCAGGCCTGCTTGTCAAACTACCTTTTGCCTCGGCACTTCTTTTCGCCAATCAGAAAGGAAATGCCATCAGTTCCCTGCAATTTTTGATGGATAAGGCAAAGCCAGGCAGCAGGCGCGAGGAAAACCTTTTGCTTATGCTCGGGCAGTTGGATGAGCAGGGCGACTACCACGCAGAATGGGAGATCAAAGATCCAAGGCCAGAGCGCGTGCCGGAGATTCTCCATCGGGCAGCCGGGGAGATTGAAGAATATGTCCGCGGCGAACGCCGTCTGTTTGATCTGCCGCTGGAAATAGAAACAGGCAGTGTCTTCCAGCGTAAAATCTGGAAGACTCTGGCAGATATTCCTTATGGTGTGACATTGAGTTATGAGGATCTGGCAGCACAGGCTCTCGGCAGTAGAAAAAAAGGTCGCGCCTACGCCAGAGCTACAGGTGCAGCGTGTGCGGCCAATCCCATCGCTCTCTTTATACCCTGTCATCGAGTGATCGGAAGTTCGGGACATTTGGTGGGTTTTTCCGGAGGAGTAGATGTCAAATCGGCTCTGCTCAATTTGGAGCTCTTTAATTTTCGCAAGGCGAAGGAATGAGTTATAGCTTCTTCACTTTTAATTAAGAGTGAAAAAACAGATCTATCGTATCAAAAGAAGAACTGAGTCATATGATATTTTTTCGCTTGACAAGACCTGAAAACAGCCCCTATAATAATCAGCGTGCCGCAAAAAGGCATGAATGGTGGGATTAGCTCAGTTGGTTAGAGTGCCAGGTTGTGGCCCTGGAGGTCATGGGTTCGAATCCCATATTCCACCCCACTTTTGCGCCGTGGCGCAAGTTAATACATTGGGGTGTAGCCAAGGGGTAAGGCACGGGACTTTGACTCCCGCATTCGCAGGTTCAAATCCTACCACCCCAGCCATATTTGATCCACTAGCTCAGTCGGTAGAGCATCTGACTTTTAATCAGGGGGTCGAGGGTTCGAATCCCTCGTGGGTCA
This sequence comes from Clostridiales bacterium, assembly GCA_004556455.1. GTDB lineage: Bacteria > Bacillota > Clostridia > Saccharofermentanales > DTU023 > SFGY01. Next base: position 101,321 of record SFGY01000001.1, read on the forward strand.
CCAGTCAGGAATCCCGTAACGAAAGCGTTACGGGATTTTTGCTTTTATACGGATTCTGAATAAATTTGTTTTTGGGTGCATTTTTGGTAGCAATTTCGGGTGCAATTTTGGGCCGCAATTTCTGCTGCGAATTTTTTAATTGAGATTTTTCATCTAAGATGCTTGATTATCTTGGATTGACACAGCCCTGAATTCACCCGCTTCATCAGATACAGATATTCTAAATGCTTTTTATCTTCATGTACTTGACTGATTTTTAATCTTTTTTTTTGTACTAATTGTACGATTCCCTCAATCCTCTCATAACTGGTGTTTTTCTCTTTCTCTTTCTTTATAATATTAAAGATTCAAGGTTTTTTCGAAGTTGGATTAAAGAGCCTGAAGGCGGAGCTTCCGCCAGAACGAAGGCCCGTATGGAGGTTATATGTCACATCCTGGTAATTTGATTTTTGCTCAATCTGGTGGACCGACGGCAGTGATCAACAGTAGTGCTGCCGGAGTTTTTACTGAAGCTCTGGCTCATCCGGAAACTTTCGGCAAAGTTTATGGCGCTCATCACGGTATCGTCGGCATTCTTGAAGAAGATTTCTTTGATATCGGTCAGGAAGACCCTGCTGAGCTTGTCCTGCTTAAACAGACGCCCTCTTCGATTCTCGGTTCCTGCCGCTATAAGCTGGCGAATATTGAAGAAGATGATACAGATTACCACAAAGTGCTCGAAGTTTTTAAAAAATACGATATTCACACCTTCCTGTATAACGGGGGCAATGACTCCATGGATACCTGCAATAAAATCAGCAAGTTCCTGAAGTCGCAGAATTTTGAATGCCGTGTTATTGGCGTGCCCAAGACCATTGATAACGATCTGGCCATTACAGATCATTGTCCTGGTTACGGCTCGGCCGCACGCTATATTGCCACAACTGTGATGGAAATCTACAAAGATGCTACGGTGTACAATATCCCTCAGATTACCATTATCGAAATCATGGGACGTAATGCCGGCTGGCTGACCGCTGCTTCATCTCTGGCAGCGGTCATGGGTTATGGTCCGGATCTGCTTTATCTGCCTGAGCATGTTTTCGATCTCGATGAGTTTATCGATGATGTGAAACGCGTCTATGAGAAGAAAAAACAAGTTGTCGTCTGTGTCTCTGAAGGGGTGAGAACGAGTGATGGTAAGCTCATCCCTGAAATGCGAGGCGCAGTGCGCACGGATGCTTTCGGACATAAGCAGCTTGGCGGCACAGCAGAAGTTCTTGGCAGCATTGTAGGTGATCATATCTCCACAAAAATAAGAAATATTGAACTTTCTCTGATGCAGCGCTGTGCGGCTCACCTGGCCTCCGAGCGGGATGTTGAGGAAAGCTTTGCAGCCGGCAAAACTGCTGTGAAAACAGCCATGAATGGCGAAAGCGATGTGATGATTGGTTTTGCCCGCCCGCAGTCTGATCCTTATCAATGTGAAATGGTAAAAATTCCTCTGTGTGAGGTAGCCAATACGGAAAAAAAGGTTCCGGAAGCCTGGATCTCCCATGATGGTAACAATATGGAACAGGACTATTTTGATTATGCCATGCCGCTTATTCAGGGGAGCCCAAAATTGATTCTGGAAAATTCTTTGCCTCGCTTTGCCCAACTTAAGTTTGTTCAGGCCGGGAGAGCTTAAGCATGAGTTTCGGGCGAAAAGCACAGCTTTTTCCGGAAGGGCAGAGGCTCTGCCTCCGTGCCCCGGAAGAAGCTGATTTTAAGGCCTACCGTCATTTTTTTGCGGAAGTATCAGAACGTGCTTACTATCTTGAAGAAGCTCTCTTGCCTCTGAATGAAGCCCAGCTCAGAACTTATGTGAGCGGCATGAATGAGGGGGATAAATACCTGGCCTTTTCCCTCGTGGAGAAAGCAGGGGGAAAAACCGTCGGCCTCGTCAACCTCGATGATATTGATCTGCGTTCGCGGCATGCTGTTCTGGGCATTGCCATAACGGATCCATCGGCTCGCGGCCAGGGCTTCGCCAAAGAAGGGGTTAAACTCATGCTGGCCTATGCTTTCGGGGAACTTAATCTTCACCGCGTAGAGATTTCCTACATGGAGGGTAACGATGCCTCAAGAGCACTCTTCAATAGCCTTGGCTTTATCGATGAAGGCTGCCGCCGTGATTTGACAAGACGTGGGAATTCGTGGCTAGATATGCACATCATGAGCTTACTTGAAGAGGAATACTTCAGAACTGAGGGTGACCATGCTGCGCGCATTGCTGACAGCCCACATCAGTGAACAGGATCTTTCACTTCTGACCTTGCAGATGAACAACAAGGCTATCGGGCATCTCACTTCCGAGAAGTCTGTTAATGTTGTGTTGTCAGGAAATCGTGAGGTTCATCTCTGTAGCGCTTACTATTCTTTAGAAAACAGCTCACTCGAACGCAATCATCTGCTTGAAGAGATGAAGCGTTTTGAGAGCATTTTTAAGGAAATGCAGAATCTTGGGCTGGCGGCCCTGCCGGATTTGCTTTCACGTTATCAGGCGGATGCATCATTTTTGATGGCGGCTTCTGCTGATCTCATTTTACTTTGGCAGGACAGGCAGAAAGGCGTCTATCTGCTGCGTGACGGAGCCCTATTTCGTCTCCAACCCATACTGCCTCCCCAGGGAGTTTTCCCCAGGGATTTTATGCTGGGCTGCGATTTCTACACCCTGACGCCAAGAGCAGATGATTTGCTGATTCTTCTGACGCCTGCCTTTGTGGATTACTTTAAGGCGGAGGAGCTGGAAGAGGTTTTTTCTTCACGGCAACAGCTTCATGCCTGCATGAATAACCTCAGCGAACTGGGCAAAACCTATGGCTATAATTTTGAACAAAGTTGGTTTGCTCTGCAGGTTCAGCGTGTTGAGGTCAATTCCATTCAGCAGGGCGCCCCGAATGAAATGACCGTGGGTGAAGAACAACGGCGAATTACGCGTGCCCGTCGTTTTTCCAAGCTTGTCGGACGTTCCCGCGTGTCGCGTGTGCGCTTTGGGCAGGCACTCGTTCCTGCAGTGAATACGTTCTTTCACCAGCGGGAACACCGTCATGATGGCGTTTCAGCCTTGCCACAACAGCAGCCCCCGCAGGATCGGCCACGCCTTGGCAGCACGACGTCCAGCCCACCGCCGAGAATCGAAATTCTGGACGCTGAGGCCCGTGCACAGCGAGCGGCCAATCTTGAAGCCCTGGCCGGACGTCGTAAAAAGAGCCGTTGGGATGAAATCAGCGAACAGCTTCGTGAATTTTCCCTTGAGCCGTTCAGGAAAAGAGTCAAAAGCTTCCTCAAAAAATTTTTCTCGCTCTGGCCCGACCAGCCTGTGCTTTCGAAGTTCTTTGCTACAGCCTCCCTGATACTGGCGCTTTTGCTCTTGCTCTTCATCTTCCGCTCCCTGGCACGGCGCGGAGAACTGCCCCCGCCCAGGAGCGAAGAGATCACACAAGCCACTCAGGCAGAGACGGTTCAGATAGGAGTGAGTGCCGTGGCTCCCAAAGAAACCACTTTGGAAATCAGCCATCTTGTCCAGGCTAATAATTTACAGCTGCGCAGTGCCCCTGATGCGGCCTCAGCTCTGATCGGCACGATTCAGCGCGGCGAAGCGCTGCTGCAGCTCGCTCCCGAAGAAAAGGGCTGGATCTACGTGCGCGATCAGCGAGGTGTGGAAGGCTGGGTCTATGCCGATTATCTTAGAGAATAAGAAAACTTTACAAGAAATGAAGCTTGAGTTATTATGATCGAGCACTTTGCCCGAGGTGAAGAGCAATGATGCGGGTGTAGTTTAGTGGTAGAACATCAGCCTTCCAAGCTGATCGTGAGGGTTCGATTCCCTTCACCCGCTCCAGGTCGAAACGGCCTTTTGGGCGTATAGCTCAGTTGGATAGAGCAACAGCCTTCTAAGCTGTGGGCCGAAGGTTCGAGTCCTTCTACGCTCACCATTAAAGCCCGAACTCTTTTGAGTTGCGGGCTTCCTTTTTGTTAAAATGGTCTCTAATTCAAGCATTAGCCCTTAAGGTTTAACAGTGATTATAAGTTCAGGGGGACGTATGAGCGGAAGAGAATATACGAATGAGAGCATCAGCGCTCTAAAAGGAGCGGAACGTGTAAGGTTGCGCCCGAGCGTTATCTTCGGCTCGGATGATCTGGAAGGTTGCAAACACTCTTTTTTCGAGATTCTCTCCAATTCAATCGATGAGGCCCGTGAGGGTTTCGGCAGTCTGATTACTGTCAGCCGCTATAAAGATCATTCCATCCAGGTGGAGGATGAAGGCCGCGGTATTCCTCTGGATTACAATAAAAATGAAAAGCGTTATAACTGGGAGCTGATCTATTGTGAGCTTTATGCCGGTGGTAAATACAATAATCAGGGCGACAGTAACTATGAATTCAGCCTTGGTCTGAACGGTCTCGGGGCCTGTGCGACCCAGTATGCCTCGGAATTTTTTGATGTCCAGGTACGCCGGGATGGCTATGCTTACAGTTTGCACTTTGAGAAGGGCGAGAATATCGGGGGCCTTCAGAAAGAAGAATATAAAGGGCGAAAAACAGGCACAACACAGCATTGGAAACCGGACCGTCATGTTTTTACAGATATCGATCTGCCCCTGGACTTTTTCCGTGATGTTTTGAAAAAACAGGCCATTGTCAATGCAGGTGTGCGTTTTGTGCTGAAGGATGAGGCCAGTGGAAGTACTGAAGAGTTTTATTATCCTGAGGGCATAAAGGCTCATGTTTCAGAGCTGAATACAGAAAATGCGATAACTGAAACCTTTTCTTTTTCTGGTAAGGGAAGGGGTAAGGACCGTGAAGATAAGAGCGAATATAAAGTGACGGCCGAAGTCGCCTTTGCCTTTAACCGCAGCAAATCGTGCATTGAATATTATCATAATTCTTCATGGCTGGAGTATGGTGGATCCCCGGACCGAGCTGCGCGCTCAGCCTTTGTGGCTGAATTTGACCGCGAGATTAAAGCAGGAAACAAATACAAAGCTGGTGAGAGTAAAATTAGTTTCAATGACATAGAAGACAGTCTTATTCTGGTCATTTCCTCTTTTTCAAGCTTCAGTTCTTACGAGAACCAAACGAAGAAGGCCATCAACAACCGATTTATACAGACTTTCCTCAATGATCTCATTCGTGAAAATCTGCGTGTGTGGTTTATTGAAAATCAGGCTGCTGCCGGGCAGGTCATCGATCAGCTTCTGATCAATAAGCGCAGCCGGGAAAATGCAGAAAAGCAGCGCCTCTCCCTCAAGAAAAAGTTGCTCGGTCAAATCGACAATATGTATAACCGCATCAAAAACTTTGTCGATTGCCGCAGCCGTAATGTTGAAGAACGCGAACTCTATATTGTCGAGGGAAACTCTGCCCTGGGTTCTGTGAAGATGGCACGTGATGCTGAATTTCAGGCCGTGATTCCCCTGCGCGGTAAAATTCTCAACTGCCTGAAGGCAAGCTATGGACAGATTTTCAAAAATGACATCATCATGGATCTGCTCAAGATACTGGGCTGCGGCATTCATATTGAAGGGAAGATGAAAAGCCATAATATTGCACCCTTTGACCTGGATGCTCTGCGCTGGAGCAAGATTATTATCTGTACCGACGCAGATGTTGACGGTTATCAGATAAGAACCCTGATTCTGGCCATGCTCTACCGCCTGACCCCTAAACTTATCGAAGCGGGAAAGGTCTATATCGCGGAGACCCCGCTCTTCGAGATTAATCATGTATATAAGGGAATCGAACAAAATTATTTTGCCTATACCGAAAAAGAGAAAAAAGAAATCCTCGATCGGCTCCAGGGAGGGAAAATTCACATTCAACGTTCCAAAGGCCTGGGTGAAAATGATCCTGAGATGATGTGGCAGACCACGATGAATCCTGAGACCAGACGTCTGATTCAGGTCATGCCGGAGTCTCCTGAGCGTATGCAGGAAACTTTCGATCTTCTGCTGGGTGACAATCTTGCCGGCCGTAAGCAGTACATTGAAGACTTCGGCGGAGATTATATGGAGATGTTGGATGTGGGTTAAAGGGAGCAAAAGCTGGTTTGCGCAGGACTTCGGAAAGAGCAGGAGAAAGCGGGTCTGGCCAGCCTTTTACGGGTCAGAGTACAAATAAGTCACAATGATCTTTAAAAAGAGCAGAAGAGAGCGGAGCAGATGAGCAGAAAAAAACAGGAAAATGGAAAGATAAGACCAGCGGGCGGAAAAGCCCCCGTGACTGAGAAGAATGCCGCTGAAATTGAGCTTTCTCCGATCACGGATACGTTGAAGGACAACTATATGCCCTATGCGATGAGCGTTATCGTGTCCCGGGCTATTCCTGAAATCGATGGATTTAAGCCTTCTCAGCGCAAGCTCCTCTATACCATGTATCGCATGGGATTGATGAAGGGCCCCCGCAGCAAGTCTGCGGATATCGTCGGTCAAACCATGGCGCTGAATCCCCACGGGGATGTGCCGATTTATGAGACCATGGTTCGTATGACCCGTGGCAACGGCGCTCTGCTCAATCCCTGGGTGGACTCCAAAGGAAACTTTGGCAAAGTCTATTCCCGCGACATGCAATATGCCGCCTATCGTTATACAGAGGCACGCCTTGATCCGAGCTGCGAATGTCTTTTCAGCGGCCTCGAGAAAAATGCGGTCGATTTTGTGGACAATTATTCAGGGACGACACAGGAACCTGTGCTCCTGCCTGCTGCTATCCCGACGGTTCTAATCAATGCCAATCAGGGGATTGCTGTCGGTATGGCCTCCAATATCGCCTCTTTTAATCTGAGAGAATGCTGTACCGCGACGGCTGCTCTTATTGATGATCCGCAGGCGGATATTCTCACTTATATGCCGGCTCCGGACTTTTCTACCGCCTGCAGCATACTTTATAATAAAGAGCAAATGGGAGAGATTTACGAGAGCGGACGTGGCAGCTTCCGGATGCGCGCCAAAGCGACTTTATGCCCGAAGGAAAACCGCATTGAGGTCACAGAAATTCCCTATAACACGACAGTGGAGGGAATTATTGACGATATCACCAAGCAGGCCAAAGCGGGTAAAATTCGGGAAATCAATGATATTCGTGATGAAACAGACCTGAATGGCCTGCGCATCACCATTGATTGCAAAAAGAATGTTGATCTGGACCTTCTCCTGCAAAAGCTTTATCGCTTCTCCGGCATGGAGTCCAGCTTTCCCTGTAATTTTAATATTTTGATTAAAAACAGCCCTCGAGTTATGGGCGTGCGGGAAATTTTGAATGAGTGGATTGAGTGGCGGCGTGTGTGTCTGTCGCGGGAGCTGACTTTTGACCGCGATAAGCTGCAGCAGCGGCTGCATCTCCTTAAAGCTCTGGAAAATATTCTTTTGGATATCGATCGGGCCATTCGCATTATCCGCCGTACAGAACATGAGGAGGAGGTCATTCCTCACCTTATGGCGGCTTTTTCACTGGATCAGATTCAGGCTGAATTTGTGGCGGAAATTAAGCTGCGGCATTTGAACAGGGAATATCTGCTCCGACGTACAGAAGAGATTCACGATCTTGAAGATCAAATCCGCGATCTGGAGCGTACTCTGCAAAGCAGAGCGCTGCTCAATAAAGCCATTAAGGCTCAACTCAAAGCCTATGCGGATCAATACGGGCGTGAACGCAAGACTTTGCTCAGTTCTGAACAGGCCGTTGATACGGCCAATTTTGACGAAGTTATCGAAGACTATAATCTCAAGATCTTTTTCACCCGGGAAGGTTATATCAAAAAAATGCCGCTGACTTCACTGCGCAGCGCCGGTGACTTAAAGCTTAAAGAAAACGACCAGATTATTCAGGAAATGGAAGGCAGCAACCGCGGAGAAGTGCTCTTTTTCAGCACAAAGGGGAATGTCTATAAACTCAGGATTTTTGAGATACCGGATCACAAACCTTCTGATTTTGGAGAATACACGCCCAATATTCTCGAGATGGAAGAGGATGAGCGCATTCTCTTTGTCCACGTCTGCGATGAAGCTTTCAGCGGTGTTCTCCTGCTGGCATTTGCCAACGGCCGTGCCGTTAAAGTCGAGGTCAGCAGTTACGAAACTAAAAACCGCCGCCGCAAATTGCTGAACGGCATCTATGCAGGGTCAGAATTGCGCGGCTTACTCTGGGCGGAAGATGAAAATGCTTTTGGCGATATCCTTCTGTGCTCTACTCAGGAGCGCATGGTTCTGCTGGACAGTGCTCTTATCCCTCTAAAAAAGACTAAAAATTCTCAGGGGGTTCAAGTCATGAATTTACGTAAGGGCTATGAACTTCGGGAACTTATTTCAGTCAAAGCAGATGAAAAAGAGTCTTACAGCTATTATCGCGTCCGTTCTTTGCCTGCGGCCGGGCGTTTTATCCGGAACGATTTGCCGGGAAGTCAGCAGTTGAGTTTCGATGAGGCTTAAATGTCAAGATGAGGCTTAAACGGCAAAAAGAACTCAATATTTATGAAGAGGAAAAGCCTCAGATCAATTGGCGCAAGGGTCTGTATATTCTACTGAGCGGACTTGCTCTGCTGGTGATCGTGACTTCATTGCTTTTCCTCCTGGGCCGCAAAGAACGCAGTGACATTGAGCGGGGGTTCGCGACTGCAGTAGGTGAAAAACAATACAGCTTAGCCATGCAGCGTTATCACGCGGTACAGATGGGGGCAACTGATATTTCCCTCAGCGATGATGAGCGAGCCAGAAAAAAGCTTCTTCAGGATCAGATGGAGTCTTATGCTTTCAGCCTGATTGACCAGATCAGCGAGAGCGTTCTTTCCGGTGCTGACCTCAGTGCGGATGAAGAAGACTTGCTGGAAGGGATGGCGGAACTTTCTGCGGCAAGAATATTGCCCCTGCTCAGACAAAAAAGCGAAGAGCTCCTGGATGGCAAACTTTCCCCTGAACGCTGGGAAGCTTTACTCTGTACTTTCTCCAAACCTTCAAATCTGCGCTCCATGACAGAGGGCCTTTTGGAACAAAAAGACTGCCTCTATGCCTCGATTGCAGTCTTTGCCGAGGCTGCCGATATTGAAAAATGCGGCGACTGGCAGCTTGCCTGGTCTTCCTGGCAGAGAATTTCCGACAATAAAGAAAATTGTCGTTTTGTGCGCGAGTATGCCGGCTATCACCTGCGCGCTTATCAGGAACGTGAATACTCACATCTCCTGGATCTGGCTGGCACGATGGTTCAGGCTTCCCGTTATGTCAGTGGCTATGACTTGCTCTCGCGTATGCAGAAAGTTTTCCCGGGACGGCAGGAGATAGATGACTTGCTGAAGATTTGCGAGAAAAATAAACCCTCTTCTATCGAAAGTTGGAAAGGGGAGGTTGAAGTCCTTTCCATCTTTCCTTTGACGGTCCAGAAAGAGCTGGCTTTTGCTTCTGCGGAAGATCCGGGCTACGCGCTGAACAATTTACTTACGGCCGATGAATTTAAAAAAATACTGGATCAGCTCAGAGAAAAAAACTATGTTTTGATTTCTCCCAGAGAAGTTCAGGCCTGGCCCAATGCTGAGGTCGAATTGCTTGTCCCCTCGGGCAAAAAACCACTCATGCTGATTTTCGATCAATGGAGCTATTCTGCTCTCAATCAACTCTGTGGCACGGCAGCTCAGCTTTTTATCGATAAAGAAGGACATCTTTCTGCCCGTGCTGGCCTCAAAACCGGTCCTGAACTTGACGCCATTCCCATTCTTGACAGTTATCTTCTGGAGTATCCGGACTTTTCCTTCGATGGCGCAAAAGCTTTAATTGCTCTTCGCACGGATGAAAGTATTTTGGGTTATGTCTGCAATGAGGCTCAGATGAAAGCAAGTCAGAAGGCCTGGGAGAAATTTTCTCAGGAATATCCTGAATTGGATCAGGAGGGTCTGGAGAAACAGAAAAATGAGCTCCTGAAGGTCTTAACTTTGCTTAAAACTGAGGGCTGGGATTTTGCTTCAGTGGGTGACAGGGGTCTGGATACGGGGAGCTTAAGTCAGGAAGAGCTGTCTTCTGAACTGGCCGGATGGCGTGAGAGTACAGTTCCCCTGGGCATTGAGTCCTATTCTTTTGTTTTTCCCAATGGGAGCAATGTTTACGCAGATGCAGAGAGTCTGAACAAAGTTCTGGATTCAGGCTTCCATGTTTTCTTTGGTGAAGGGCCGAAGCCTTATTATTTCTTCGAAAAAAAATTTGTGCACTTTGATCGCACGATGGTCAGCGCTAACACGCTTACAACGCCCTCCTGGAAACTGGAACGTATTCTTGATCCGCAAGCTATCCTGGACTTGTCGCTGAGAAAGTGATTACGGTAGCGGTTTTTCCAGCCCGACAAGTTTTTCGTAGAAGAGAGCAGCAGCCTTCTTTGCGTACTTTTTTTCAACTTGGAAAACCAGAGCGGGAAGCTGGTCGAAAGCCTCTGATTTGGAGGCCTTTTGATCCAGTAAATGGAGAAGACTGAGAGCTTTTTCCTGGATTTCCGGATTTTTTTCAAGCCCGCTGCCGATGAGAGCGATAAAGGCGTCCTCTGTGCTTTCCCCAGGGCGCCAGGAGACGGCAATGGGCTTTGATCTTTCCGCTGCCTCCACGCTGATCAGGCTGCCCTTTGCTGCGGGTTCGAAACTGTTCAATATCCTTAGTTTTAATTTAGCTTCCTCCAGGGGGAATACAGCGTCTTTATGCAGAACCCTGGCTCCATATTCTGCCATAGCCTGCATCTCCGCATAGGAGAGTGAAAGAATGGGTCTGGCTGCCGGGATGGCGGCTGGATCAGCCTCATAGACACCGGAGACATCGCTGTAAATGTCACAGGCGATATGCAGAGAAGCGGCTGCCCAGGCTGCTGTTAAATCGGAGCCGCCACGGGGCATGACACGACGCCGTCCTTCTTTATCGGCACCGTAGAAACCGGGAATAACAAGCACATCGGCCTCACGCAGAGCGACGCTGAGAGAATTGCGGAGGGATTCGCGGCAGGCCGGATCCACGGTGCGGCCATCTTTATCGTCTGAAAGGAGCAGCCCTGCGCGAGCAGGATCAACAAAACGCGATTCCAGACCTTCCTGCTGCAGGCAGTAAAGCATGATGTGGGCAGAAAAAATTTCACCCAGCGGGAGCAGAAAATCTTCTCGCAGCTTTTGTTCTTCCGGCGTCTGTGCCAGGGGAGCTACATTCATCTCTTCCGCCAGCTTCTCTGAAGGCAGGTTTTCTTCAGGAATACTGAGTTCTTTTTCAATCTTTCGGCAGCGGAGCAGGATTTCTTTCATGGCAGCTTTGCCGTCTTCCTTGTTCCTGGCCCGGGCTACGCGTATCAAAAGATCCGTTATTTTTTGTTCGCCCTGGTGCAACTTTCCGGGTGCTGAACAAACACAGACCCTGTTGACGGGCTTTAAGGCAACGATTTGAGCGGCATTCTGAAAGAGCTCTGCCGTGGCAAGCGAACTGCCTCCGAATTTAAGACACTGCATGTTTTCCCTCGCTTTCTGTGAACTGCGAACAGAGAAGTTCAACCTGATCCTTAAGACCCTGCTTGCTTACCCTAACACAGATGCCCCCGTCTTTCGAGGGGCCACAGCTCTTTCTGCATTTCTCCGGCTGGCCTGGGGTATAATGAGAACCTGGAGGAAAGCTATGCGCATTATCACCCCCGATTTTTACAATCAGAGTCTCGCCGAAATTGATTGGCAGAAAATTCCCGCCCTGGGTATAGAACTGCTCTTTTTAGATATTGACAACACACTGGCCGCAGATGGATCTCGCCAGGCTGATCATGCGACGATAAATCTCCTCAGGGAGATGGAAAAAGCTGGCTTGTCTCTCTGTGTCCTATCCAACGCCAAAGCGGAACGGGGTGCAGAATTCACGAAGAATCTGGGGATACCCTATCTGGGACTGGCCATGAAACCTCTTACTTTCAAGATAAAATCATATTTGCGTCAACAGGGCTTGAAGCCCGCTCGTTGCCTCATGGTTGGCGATCAGCTCTTTACCGATGTGATGGCCGGACGCAGAAGCGGCTGCAAGACTCTTCTTGTGCCTCCGCTGGCGGAGGATCTGTCCAGTTTTGTGCGCTGGAAAAGAAAACTTGAAAACTATTTTTTTCGACATGGCCTTGATCTCCATGACATCCCCTCATTGCCAAAGTGTAAGCGCTTGCAGTGAGGGCCTTGCTAACTTTATAATAGACCAAGCTTATAAACATGATTGAGGGTCGCGGGAGCAACCTGTGCCCTGTAGGAGGTACTTATGATTAGTGCGGGTGATTTTCGCAACGGAATGACATTTGAGATGGATGGTCAGGTTTATCAGGTCGTGGAATTTCAGCATGTGAAGCCTGGTAAAGGTGCGGCGTTCGTGCGTACCAAATATAAAAATGTCAAAACCGGTGCGGTGGTGGAGCGCAGCTTTAACCCGACAGAAAAATTTGAGCAGGCCCAGCTGGACCGTGCAGATATGTCTTATCTCTACGCTGATGGCAACCTTTATTATTTTATGGATACAGAAACGTTTGAACAGATTCCTGTCAGCAAAGAGCTCCTTGGTGATAACCTGAACTACATTAAAGAGGGTATGGTTTGCCGCATTGTTTCTTATAAGGGCACGATCTTCGGCATTGAGCCTCCAACGTTCGTAGAGCTGCTGGTCACGGAGTGTGAGCCGGGTGTTCGTGGTGATACCGCGACGAATGCGACCAAGACAGCCAAAGTGGAAAGTGGCTATGAGGTTCGCGTTCCCCTCTTTATCAATGAAGGCGATATTATCCGTATTGATACCCGTACTGGCGACTATATGGATCGTGTGAAGAACTAACTGAGCTGTCGATGATGCCGGAGAATGGAGATAAAATATCCGTAAAGGGCGAACGCAGTTTGTCTCAGGGGTTTATTGCCCAGTATTCGGCAGAGGCTGCGATGCAGGTGCCTGGTGTGGCTGGCCTGGAGACAGGAGTTATCGTTTCTCTTAAGGAAGTTCTCGGTGGAGAACACAATGGCAAAGGTGTGCGAGTCCGTTTTCAGGGCGAAAATGCCGACTTTGTGCAGATTGATGTTTTTCCTCTGATGTTCTACGGTTACAGGCTGCCTGATGTGGCCTGGCAGGTTCAGGAGCAGGTTAAGGAAGAAGTTGAACGCTTTACCGGCCTGCCTGTCAATGAAGTCAATGTCCAGGTGATGGGCATCGTCAGAGAGGAGGAAGAAAAATGAGCCGCTGGTCACGTGTGATTATTGTTATTTTTTCTTTTATCCTGGCGGTTTTGTCCCTGATTACTTTGCTGATGTTCCTCTCTGAGACGATCATGAGCGCTATGGTGGCCTTTTTCCTGCGCCTGCAGAAAATCGGCAGCTGGCGTGTGCTGATTATTTTGTCGGCGATCGTCCTGCTTGTCACTTCTGTGATTTCTCTGCTGCTTGCCGTGATGAGTGGACGCCTGCGTCGTGCGCGCGTGCGAGAGTCAACTCTGGGTTCAGTGGATATCGGGGTCGATGCGATTGAAAGTATTGCTCTCAATGCGGCCAAGGGGTCACAGTCTGGTGTCAGAAGCGCAAAAGCCCGGGTAGCTCCCTTCAAAGGGGATAAGCTTGCGGTGACCATGATTGTTTCCTGCTATTCTGATGTCGAGCTTCCGACGATGATGTCCCGAGTTCAGGAGCGAGTTAAAAAAGATATTGAACGCTATACCGGAATCGAAGTTGGCGAAGTTCATGTTCGCGTATCCCGGGTCGACGCTATCACGGCCAGAATTGATCACTGATGGCTCCAGCAGTCCAAGGGTCTTGATTGAAGCTTGAAAAGGAGGGCCTATGCCGGAATATAAATCGTGGCTGAAGCAGCTGCTTGAAGGTGCAAAAAACTTTGGTCCGGGCGCCACGGGGGCACTTGTCGGCTTTCTCATCGGTCTGCTCTGGATGGTCCTGGGACTGTGGAAGACGCTATTTATTCTGCTTATGACTTTTGCAGGCTACTTTCTGGCTGTCCGCCATTTTTCGGATAAAGAAAGTTTTCGCAAATTCCTGGACAAAATTTTTCCTCCGGGATTTTTTCGCTAAGGGGGGCTTCCATTGAATTCCACGTTCAAACCCGGTGAAATCCGCGAAGCTGTTTTCTGTTTTCTTTATCAGCTCTGCATACAAAAAGACAGTCGCAGTGAGCAGGAAGAACGTTTTCTGGCAGACCGGGCCTACTCCGAAGAAGAGCGGGCCTTCTTTTTAGAGCGCTGCGAGGGAGTCAGTACTAAGTTAGAGGAGCTTGATGCGACCATCGAGCCTCTGCTCAAACGCTGGACATTGCAGCGTCTGCCCCTGGTCGATCTCTGTATCCTGCGGCTGGCTGTTTATGAAATCCTTTATTGCGAGGATTTACCCCATAATGTGGCTATAGCCGAAGCGGTACGCCTGGCTAAAATCTACAGCGATGATGAGGCCAGATCTTATATTAACGGCGTTTTGGCATCTTTTATGCGCCAGAGAGAGGCCGCGGAAAGTGAAACTGAGAACCCTCAGTCCAGAACAGCCGCAGTTCTTCACAGTGACGAAAACCCTGGCGCAGCTTCTGAAGAACCGTTGCAGGACAGTGTTGAAGGGAATGAGACATGCTCGGGGATCTGAGCGTTTCTGATTTTAACCGTCTGGCTTCAGCCTGTATTGATGCGTCTCCTCTGCAGAATTGTCGTGTCGAGGGTGAAATCTCTGCGGCTAAACGCTATCCTTCAGGCCATTTTTATTTTACGCTGAAAGACGAGAAAGCCTCGGTCTCCTGTGTCATGTGGCGAGGTGATGTCCAGGCACAGCAGAAACTGCCGCAGGAAGGTGCTCATGTCCTCTGTCTTGGCAGGGCAGGGATCTACGAGCGTGATGGCCGTTTTCAGCTCTACGTGAAGCGCTTTCAGCCCCTTGGAGTGGGGGATCTGTGGCAGCGCTTTGAGGCTTTGAAAAAGGAGCTTGAGGGCCTGGGCTGGTTTGATCAGAAGCTCAAAAAAAAGCTGCCTCGGCTTCCCCGGACGATCGGTGTGGTCACGTCTTCCTCCGGTGCTGTTATTCACGACATTGTCAATGTTCTGAGGAGGCGCTTTCCTGGTTTTTCTCTGCGCCTCATCAATACAAAAGTGCAGGGCGCCGGTGCTGCGGAAGAAATTTCCCGGGGAATAAAACTGTTCAATATCCTTCAAGCGGCCGATGTCCTGATCGTCGGACGTGGCGGAGGTTCTCTGGAGGATCTCTGGTGCTTTAATGAGCGTATTGTGGCAGAGGCAGTCCACGAGAGCAAAATTCCCATCATTTCAGCTGTGGGTCACGAAAGTGATTTTTCCATCTGTGATTTTTGTGCAGATCTCAGGGCTCCGACTCCTTCGGCGGCTGCCGAATTGGTCTTGCCCGAAAAGAGCGTGCTCATAGAAGGTCTGAAAGGTGATGAGCAAAAACTTAAAAAGTCGATGTTGCAACGTCTGATGCTGGCAGGGCAAAGGCAGAGCAGCCTCAGGCGGGCGTTGGTCTTTGCCTTGGAGAAACGCTTTCGTGAAGAGAGCCTGGCTCTCGATGCCCTCTCGCGCCGTTCCGTGCTCACCCAGCCCCTGGCCTTCCTCACACCCCGACGAACGGAAATCACGCATCTGCGGCAGCGTCTTGAACAGTGTGTATCCAGCCTGCTGCTGCGGGAAAAGCAGCGTTCGAGCTTTCGTGAGCAGAGCCTCGAGCATCTTTCTCCCTGGAAACTACTGGCCCGTGGTTATGCGGCTGTTGAAACGGAAGACGGTCGGTTGCTCAGCTCCGTTCACGACATGCATGTTCCTATGAAGCTCTGTTTGAGAATGCAGGATGGCCGAGTTCTGCTGCGAACTGAAAAAATAATTGAAGGAGAGACTTAATTCATGGAAAAATCTGAAATAGAGAAACAGACCACGTCTGCAGGGCAGTCTGATCCTGAAAGTGAAAAAAACCTGAGCTATGAAGAGGCCGTGGCAGAGCTTGAAACAATTGTCCAATCGCTTGAGCGTGGTGAAGCTAAGCTGGAGGAATCGGGCAAACTTTACGAACGTGGCGTCTTTCTCTCGCGCTATTGTTCACGTATCCTCAATGAGATGGAAGAAAAAATCACGGAGCTTCGTGTCGATGACGAGGGTGGCCTGACGGAGTTTCCCCTCAATCAATCATGAGCAGAATGTCTGAAAAAACCTTTGCAGAAGCGCTGGAGAAAGACCGGGCTGGATTTAATGCAAAACTCGAGTCCCTGCTTCCGATGGCTGAAGATGGTCCTTTTACAACTTTGCGGGGGGCGATGCGCTATGCCCTGCTGGGGGGAGGCAAGCGAGTCCGTGGCCTGATTCTTCTGCAAGTAGGAAAGATTTTTGAACTTTCAGAAAGCGAAAGTCTACCTTATGCTGCGGCTCTCGAGATGATTCATGCGTCGTCGCTAGTTCATGATGATCTTCCCGCTCTGGATAACGATGATTTTCGTCGGGGACAAGCCTCCTGTCATAAAGCTTTTGGTGAAGGTCAGGCCATACTGGCTGGTGATGCTCTCCTGAACATGGCCATGGAGTTGCTGATTGCGGAGTGTCATAAGAGTGAGCAGGCTTCGGCTGCGTCGGCCTATATGGCGGGTGCAGCTGGCCAAAAGGGTATGCTCGGAGGGCAAAGTCTCGACCTTCTGGCAGTTGGGAAAGAGCCGGAAAGCTTTTCGCTTGAAGAACTTACTGATTTGCAAAAACTTAAAACCGGCAAATTACTGCAGGCGGCTTATGTCTGTCCGGCACTCCGTGCCGGCGCTGACAAGAATATCGTTCACGACCTGCAGGATCTGGCTGAAAACAGCGGCCTGTGCTTTCAAATTCGCGATGACCTGCTCGACGAAGAAGCTGGGACGGCAGAACTGGGTAAAACCGCAGGAAAGGACAGAAGGGACAGTAAAATAACCTTTGTTACCGTCTTCGGCCGTAAAGCTGCTGAACAGAGGCTGGCCGAGCTTGAAGAGACTAATGTCAAAATACTGGCATCACTGGAGGGAAAAGGGCTGCACATTGACTGGCTGTACGGTATGCAGCGCTGGCTTTCCAGTCGCAGAAACTGAGGTTTAAATTGAGTCAGGATATTCTACATACCATCAACTGCCCGGCTGATGTTAAAAAGCTGAGTGTGCAGGAAATCAAAGAGCTTTCGGCTCAGTGCAGGCAGGATATTATCGCTACCGTTTCTAAAAATGGCGGCCATCTTGCTTCTAATCTTGGCGTAGTTGAGCTGACGCTGGCTTTGGCTAAGGTCTTTGATTTTGAAGAAGGAAGAGATCGTCTGATTTTTGATGTCGGCCATCAATGCTATACCTGGAAGCTGATCACAGGGCGCCGCGAAGCTTTTGCCGGACTGCGTCAGGAAAATGGCATTTCCGGCTTTCCCAAACGTGAAGAATCCCCCTATGATTTTTTTAATACCGGCCACAGCAGTACCTCTATATCAGCCGCTCTGGGCTATGCTCGTGCGGATAGGATCCGCCAGCAGAGCGGACGTAAGAATATTGCTCTGATTGGCGATGGAGCCATGACCGGAGGTATGGCTTTCGAGGCTCTGAATGATGCCGGCCAGCGGGGAGATCCTATTCTTGTCATTCTCAATGACAATGAGATGTCGATTGACGGCAATGTCGGCGGTCTATCCAGATATCTTGAAGATCTGAGGATTTCCAATGGCTACCGCCATTTTAAGAAAGCGGTTAAAGCGAGGATGGATCGGCATCCGCAGAAATCCGCGAAACTTATGCGCTGGCTCGAGAATATAAAGGGCAGAGCTCGCCTTGTGGGCAGGCAGAGCGGAGCGTTTTTTGAAGAACTTGGTTTTCGCTATTATGGACCAGTTGACGGTCACGACCTTGATTCTCTGATACGGCATCTCAGAGCTTGCAGAGAAAGAGAAGACCCTGTGCTTTTGCATGTCCTGACCTGTAAAGGCCTGGGCTATCGACAGGCCGAAGATGAACCCAGCAAATATCACGGTGTAGCGCCCTTTCTCATCAGCAAAGGAGTGCAGCCCAAGTCCGGTGGAACAAGCTCCTTCACTCAGCTGGCAGGCCGGTATCTGCTTGAAAAAGCTGAGGCGGATCAACGGATTGTTGCCATTTCTGCTGCGATGACCTCAGGTTGTGGTCTTAGCGCTTTTGCTCAAAAATTACCCGAGCGCTTTTTTGATGTCGGTATTTCGGAACAACATGCAGCCACTCTGGCTGCAGGTCTGGCTGCAGGTGGACTGCGACCTGTGCTCGCGCTTTACAGTACCTTTTTACAACGTGCTGTTGATCAGGTTTTGCATGATATCTGCCTGCAAAATCTTCCTGTGACCATTTTGCTGGATCACGCAGGCCTGGTGAGTCATGACGGTGAGACCCACCAGGGCATCTACGATCTGGCCCTTTTGGGATCTTTACCCAATTTGGAATTGCTTGCTCCTGCTGATGCTGCTGATGTTGAAGCTTGTCTTGATTATGCCCTGAGCCGGAATGGCCCTACGGTTCTTCGTTATCCAAAAGATAGCGCTCCAGAAGCTCTGCCATTTATCGGCCAGCGCTCCTTATTTGGCCTGCGCAAACTCCGTGAAGGTAAGGATCTGAACATCCTTGCTTATGGCGCTACCGCTGAGGCGTGCCTGGAAGCTGCAGAGATTCTGCTTAACTCTTCTTACAGTTCGTCTGTCTATTCATACATTAGTGGAAAAAACATTCATCTGCGTGATATGATAGGTGAAGAGTTTCAGAGCCGCCCGCTTATCCTTGTGACAGAAGGGGTCAGAGTGCAGTCCCCAAGCTTGACGCTAGTCGATGAATATCTTCACGAAACGCCAGAACTTAGGCTGAAGCTCATTGCAGTGGAAGATTGTCTGGCCCCTCAGGGGAGCAGAAAGGAATTGCTTGAGAGGGAGTCGCTCAGTGCTGCCGGTATCGCCCGAAAGGTTCTGGACTGGTTGCCGGAGCAGCTCCCTGAGTCGGAATAATTATGCGATTTGCAATTTGGGCAAACGAGCAGCGCGATCCCGGCTTTCTGGTGAGGGATGAACTTATTTCGATTCTCCGCTCCCGTGGAGCAGAGTTTTCTTTGCAGACAAAAGATTTTCCTTCCTGTGACCTGCTTATTTCCCTGGGGGGTGACGGAACCTTTCTTACGACCGCGCATCTTTCCGAAGCCAGAGATTTGCCCTGTATTGGTATTAACCTGGGTAGTGTTGGTTTCCTAACAGAAATAGATCGAAACAAAATGGCAGAGGCCGTGGATCAGATTATGGACGGAAATGTTCAGGAAGATTCACGCATGATGCTGGAAATAGAGGCAAGCGACGAACAGGGAAGCCTGCTGTGCCGGACAGAAGCTCTGAATGACCTGGTCATCAGTCGGGAAGGAAGCTCACGCATCATCACCGTAGATCTCTACATTAACGATCTCTTCGTTGAACGCATCCCCGGTGATGGTCTGATTATTGCGACGCCCACAGGTTCAACAGCCTATTCTCTGGCTGCCGGTGGACCTATCGTTTATCCGGATATGGATCTGATGCTGATTACTCCCATCTGCCCCCACAGCCTTCATAATCGCAGCTATCTGGCGCCGGCAGATTCGGAGATCAAGGTTTGTCTGCCTGATCCGGAAGCCTCAGCTGTGGCCAATGCTGACGGAAAACACAGCGTGATGATGTCACTCGGCTCCGTGCGTGTGCGGAAGGCCAAAAGAAGATTTCGTCTGCTTCGCCTGGGTGAAGAACAGTTTTACGTCACTCTGGCGAAAAAAATACAGCAAAGGGGGATGATTCAATGAGACCTTCAAAGAATCCGAGACAATCGCGTATCCTGCAGATTGTCAGAACCAGAAACATCGGGACTCAGGAAGAGCTGGTAGCTGCCCTGCAGGAAGTGGGCATGGATGTTACTCAGGCCACAGTTTCCCGGGACATCAAAGAACTCGGTATCATCAAGGTTGCAACGGCCAATGGAGATCAGAAGTATGTCACCATGAACCGGAGCGGCGAAGGAGCCTCAGGACGCCTGATGAAGGTGTTCTCGGAAGCGGTGACCTCTATTGATACGGCAAGCTCTTTTGTGGTCATTAAGACCCTTCCGGGCATGGCGCAGGCAGCAGCTTCCGCTCTTGATTCGATGCGTCTCGATGATCTCATTGGCAGTATTGCGGGAGACGATACCATTTTCATTGCCACCCATACTCCGAAGCATGCCGAAGAGATGCGTGAGACCCTGGTGGAACTTTCGCACCTTGACCCGGCCCTGCATCGTTCCAAGCTCGAGTAAAAGGCATGCTGGAAAGGCTCTCAATTCAAGATTTCGCCTTAATCCGGCAGCTTGATCTGCACACGGAGATGGGCCTCACAGTGATCAGCGGAGAAACTGGTGCAGGTAAGAGCATTTTTTTGGGCGCCCTTTCTTATCTTTCCGGCTTACGTGCAAATCGGGAAGTGGTAAGGAAGGGTTCTTCGCGCGCCCTTGTTGAGGCTGAGTTCAGCGAGGCCACTGCTTTGCTGGCGCCTGAGCTTCTGGCGAGCCTGGCTTTGTCAGAAGAAGAATTATCTGAAGAGCGGCTGATCCTCTCTCGCGAGGTCGATAGAAATGGCCATAGTACGGCCAGAATTAACGGCCGCATGGTGAGTTTGAGCCTCCTGCGCGAAGTGGCTGCACCGCTCCTGGCCATCCATGCCCAGCATGAACAGCTTCGTCTTTACGATCCGCAGGAGCAGGCTCGCGTACTGGACCGTTATCTGGGCGAGCGCGTAGCCCCTGTGCTGGAGCGCTGGAAAGATCTGCGACGCTTCAGGCTGGAGGGCATGAAGGAACTCAAGGATCTGGGTATGAATCCGGAAGAGAGAAAGCGCCAGACGGAACTCTTGCGCTACCAGCTTGAGGAAATTCACAGTGCTGACTTTAAGCCGGGCGAAGTTGAAATGCTCAGTGAACGTTTCCGCCTGCTCAGTGCCGCGGAACGTGTACAGGAAGAAGTTTTGGAGTCTGCAGCTCTGCTGAACAGCGAAGAAGAGGGACAGCCCGCCGTGCGGCATCTTCTGGGTAAAGCTGCAGGTACTTTGAAACAAAGTGCGGCGGCCAGCCACAGACTTGCTGAAATCCAACTGCGCCTCCAGACGATGGCGGAAGAAACGGGAAGTCTGGCCGGTGAACTGCGGGATCTGGGCCTGAGCCTGATGGAAAAAAGGCAGGAAAGTGAAGTCGTCAACGCCCGACTTGATGTCTGGGATAAGCTGCGGGCAAAGTACGGGGAAAGCGAAGAAGAAATTGCAGAATTTCGTGTGAAAGCTGAGCAACGCCTGGCGGATCTGGAAGCCGGCGAAAGCCGTTTTATCAGTTTGCGCGGGGAATTGCTGGAAAAGGAAAAAGAAGCTGAAAGCTGCGCGGCTGAGCTTACGAAACTGCGCCGCAAAGCAGCAGAAGAGCTCTCGGAAAAAATCTCAGTAAAATTACGCGAACTCAATATGCCGGAAGTTCGCTTTACCATTGATATTCAGCCCGTTCTTCGTGGAACACCGGCCTATTGGAGTGAAAATGGTCGTGACCGGATTTCCTTTTTGATTGCAGCAAACCGGGGAGAAGATCTGCTGCCTCTGGCCAAAATCGCTTCGGGCGGGGAGAGCTCACGTGTTCTGCTTGCCATAAAAAGTATACTCGCTGACAGTGAAGGGATTCCTGTCCTTATCTTTGATGAAATTGACAGTGGGATAAGCGGGGTCAGCGCAGGAAAAGTTGGTCTGAGCCTGAAAGAGCTGGCGCATGGTCGTCAGGTTTTTGCCGTGAGTCATATGGCTCAGATTGTATCCCTGGCCGATCACCACCTTTTTGTCCATAAAGAAATGCACAGAGAAAGGACAGAAACGCGACTGGATGTTCTGGATGAAGCTGAACGCAGACACGAACTCGCCCGCCTTCTGACCGGCCGAAAAGATGATCAACAGGCTCTCGAACTTGCTGCTAACTTGCGCAGTGAAGCCAGGGAGCTGGAGGTATAAAGCAAAGGAGCTTAAGATGAATCAGAAAAAACTTGTCCTTACCGGACATGACCTTAGTATCGAAAATGTTCTTGAGGTAAGCCGCCATTATCGCCCTGTCGAGATTGATAAGGCGGCCAAAAAGCGCATTGATGCTGCTTACAGAATTGTAGCGGGGATCGAAGATTCCGGAGTCCCCACTTATGGGATTAACACAGGCTTCGGTGAATTTTCTAAGGTATGTATCAGCCGGGAGGAAAATGGCGCCCTCCAGAAAAATCTGGTCATGAGCCATGCCTGTGGTGTCGGTCCGGCTTTTTCAGAAGAAATCGTACGGGCCATCATGCTCCTGCGCCTGAACACACATTGCAGCGGCTTTTCAGGGGTGTCACCCGAGGTACCGCAGATTCTCTGCGACATGCTGAATCATCACATTACACCTTATGTCCCTGAAAAAGGTTCGCTTGGCGCTTCGGGCGATCTTGCCAACCTTGCACATATCGCCCTGGTCATGATTGGACTGGGTGAGGTCATAGAAGATGGTAAACGTAAACCTGCAGCCGAAGTTTTAAAGCGGGAAGGGCTAACGCCTGTGGTTCTCAAGGGCAAGGACGCTCTCGGCATTACTAACGGCACGCCTGTGATGACGGGGGTTGGCTGCCTCGCCTTCCATGATGCTGAAATCTGCCTGAAGGCGGCCAATATGGGAGCAGCTCTAACTTTTGAAGCTTTCCGCGGCATCACAGCGGCCCTGGATCCCCGGGTTCACAAGCTTCGTCCGCACCCCGGTCAGCTGGAAGTGGCCAGTTTTATTTTAAACATGCTGGAAGGAAGCTCATCTATCAATACCCGCAAAGGTGATGTGCAGGATCCGTACACCCTGCGCTGTGTGCCTCAGGTTCACGGAGCTGTCTCAGATGTGCTCAGACATGTGAGACAAGAACTGGAAATTGAAATTAACAGTGTGACCGATAATCCTCTGGTTTTCCCGGATAAAGGCGATGTCATTTCAGGGGGTAACTTTCACGGAGAACCTATGGCTCTGAACATGGATTTCCTGGGAATGGCGGCTGCTGAACTCGCGGATATCGCCGAGCGCCGTATTGAACGCATGGTCAACCCTCAGCTCAATGGCGGTCTGCCGGCCTTCCTCGTGGCCAATGGCGGCGTGAATTCTGGCTTTATGATTCCTCAGTACACCGCAGCGGCGCTGGTTTCCGAAAACAAGGTGCTTGCCCATCCTGCCAGCGTGGACTCAATCCCATCCTCAGCGAACAAAGAGGACCACGTTTCCATGGGAACGATATCCGCTCGCAAGGCTCTCGAAATTGTGAATAATGTGCGTCAGGTTGTTGCTGTTGAGTGGATTGTTTCGGCTCAGGCCTGTGAGTTCCGTAAAGTGGAGCATTTTGGCCGGGGCACGGCCCAAATGATGAAAGAAATCCGTAAGATTGTTCCCCATCTGGAAGATGACCGCATCCTCTATCCGGATATGCATGCCATGGATCATGCGATTCGCGAAGGAAAAATGATCGATAAGATTGAAGCGAGCCTGAAAACCAGCTTATAGCTATATAAAGAAATGGAGATTGATGATGTTTAGCCAAGTCATTGAGTGTGTGCCTAATTTTAGTAATGGCAGAGACCCTGAAGTCCTGCAGAAAATTATGGCTCCCTTTTATGCAGAAAAAGAAGTCAAAGTTTTGGATTATAGCCAGGATGAAGATCATAACCGCGCAGTTGTCACCGTGATCGGCACTGCTGCAGGACTGGAAAGGTCCATGGTCAGGGCGGCCGGTCTTGCGGCTGAATTGATCGACCTGAGAAAGCATGAAGGAGCACACCCCCGTATGGGCGCAACCGATGTGGTTCCTTTTATCCCCATTCGAAACGCTACCGTAGAAGACTGCGATGCCCTTGCCAGGCGTGTTGGCCAATCGATTGCTGAAAAATACGGCATTCCCGTTTATCTTTATGAAGAGTCTGCGACGCGGCCGGAAAGACAGAATCTGGCCAACATTCGCAAAGGCCAGTTTGAGGGCTTTGCCGAAAAAATCAAAGATCCCGCCTGGGCGCCTGATTTTGGACAGGCCGAAGTTCATCCCTCAGCTGGCGTCACAGCTGTGGGCGCCCGCGAACCTTTGATTGCCTACAACATTAACCTGGGTACAGACAATCTGGACATCGCGACGGCCATCGCCAAAAAAATCCGCTTCATCGGCGGAGGCTTCCGTTACTGTAAAGCGATGGGTGTGGATCTTGCAGATCGGGGCATTGTTCAGGTTTCCATCAACATGACTAATTATAAGAAAACGCATCTTTATCAAGTCTTTTCAGCAGTTAAAACCGAGGCCGCACGCTATGGGGTCCCGGTGATCGGATCTGAAGTGATTGGCCTTCTGCCCATGGAAGCGCTTGTGGACACAGCGATGTATTACCTGCAGCTGGAAGGGTTTGAGACCTCTCAGGTGATCGAGGCTCGTTTATTGGAGGATGATGATGAAAAATAAACGCAGCCTGATCCTGAGCCACTCTATTTTTACAGCTGATCCACAGCAGGAAAAAGTCGATGGCTATCTGCTGATGGAAGGCCAGCGTCTGCTTGACGTTAAGCCGGGAACACCCTCAGAGGAAGTTTTAAAATCAGTTGATGAAATGTTGGACTTCCGAAACAAAACCGTTTGTCCCGGACTGATTGACCCTCATACGCATCTCATCTTCGGGGGCTCGCGTGAAAATGAGCTGGCGCTCAAGCTTGCCGGTGCTTCCTACATGGAAATTCACAAAGAAGGTGGCATTAAGTCTACGGTCAGAAAGACCCGCGAAGCGAGTCTTGATGAACTCCGGCATAAAGCGCTGAAAAGTCTGGAAAGTATGCTTTTGCACGGAACGACAACCGTCGAGGCAAAAAGTGGTTACGGTCTGGACAAGGAAACGGAACTTCGTTCGCTGCGCCTGATCCGTGAACTGCCGCAGCTTCAGGCACTCGACTTGATCCCAACCTATCTCGGGGCGCATGATGTCCCTCCTGAATTTGATTCAGCTGAACAGTATGCAGATTTTATCATTGAAGAAATGCTGCCTCTCGTCAAAAAAGAAGATCTGGCGCAATTTGTCGATATCTTCTGTGAAAAGGGTATTTTTGAACTTGAGACGAGCAGGCGGATTGCAGAAGCAGCTAAAGCCGAAGGCTTCAAGCTGAAAATCCATGCCGATGAAATCGCCCCCCTTGGCGGGGCGGGATTAGCGGCCGATCTGCACGCGACCTCCGCCGAACACCTCATGTCCATCTCCGATCAGGACATCCATAAAATGGCTGCTTCGGGTACTGTGGCGGTGCTGCTCCCGGCGACCAGCTATTTTCTTATGGTGAAGGACTTTGCTCCTGCGCGTAAAATGCTTGAAGCCGGTGTCCACGTTGCTCTGGCCTCGGACTTTAATCCTGGAAGTTCGCCCTGCGAAAACCTCCAGATGGCCATGTTTATGGCCTGCTACGAGATGAAGCTCACACCCGAAGAAATTCTCCGGGCGGTTACTCGTGAAGCCGCCAGAGCGATCTCCCGTGAAGACGAGATCGGCCAGCTCAAAAAAGGCTTTTTGGCGGACATCACCGTTTTCGATGCTCCCAGTCCTGCTTATCTACTCTATCATTTCGGCATTAACTCGGTCTGTGATGTGTTCAAGAGTGGTGAGCATGTTGTCCGGAATGGATGTATCTCAACCGCAGCTGTGGCATCGCTTCTGGCCTCCAGAAGAGGGGCTGAGCAGTAAGCTTTCTTCTGGACTGAAAACGTTCCGACTTACGCAGGAAGCGATGAGGTTTTCAGCAGCCTTGAAGTCATGTCTGAAACAATATTGATTTAAGCCCTCAGGACAAAGAGCCTTAAACTGAGGGGCAGGGGCCCTGCCTTATAGCTTTGCCGGGCCCTAAGAAAGGAAAAAATAATGAACAAGGATTCCATGACCCAAATGACTTTAGTCGATTTTCTTGAGCTCACAGCCTCTGATGCCCCCGCGCCTGGAGGCGGCTCTGTGGCAGCCCTGGCCGCAGGACTTGGCGCAGCCCTGGGCAGAATGGTTCTCTGTCTTTCCTATGGAAAAAAATCTTACGAGGCCCTTCCCGATGAAACACGGAAAAATCTGGAAGCTGCAGAGAAGGATCTCATTGAACTTCGCAACCGCTTTCTCGGCTTGATTGATAAGGATACCGAGGCCTTCATGGGTTATATGAAAGCGTTGAAAATGCCCAAAGCCACAGACGACGAAAAAGCAGCCCGCAGTGCGGCGCTGGCCGCGGCTGCTCTGGCTTCGACAAGGGCTCCGCTGGAAACCGTTGAAAGCTGTGTGGAATGTGCCCGCCTGCTCCCTCAGATTGCAGAATTTGGCAATAAGAATGCAGTTACGGACGCCGGTGTGGCCTCTCTTATGTGCCGCGCGGCCTGTGAATCCGCCATTTTCAATGTCAAGATCAATCTGCCCTCAGTGAAGGACGAAGCCTTTGTCAAAGAGGCCGGAGAGCGTTGCGACAAAGCCTTAAAGGAAATAGATAAGCTCAACGCTTCAATCTGCAAGACCGTCTACAGCCGTATCTGACCTGAAAGACTCTTTTCCGGCAGGCCACAGTGCCTCAAAACAGCCAAAATATCTTCAGGAAGCGGATCCTTTAGATGGATCCGCTTTTTGCTCTGGGGATCTGTAAAATTCAGAGTTTCAGCGTGCAGGGCCTGACGATCCATGAGACGGTCCAGTTTAATATGTCCTGAAGAGAGAAGGCGAGAAGAGGCTTCAGGAGCTTGCGATTTTTCGATGGCTGCATTCAGACTGCTGAGCCCGTAGAGACTATCGCCCAGAAGGGGGCAACCGGCATAGCGTGCATGCACGCGAATCTGATGAGTGCGGCCACTCTTCAATACAAAGCTCACGAGTGAGAGATCGCTGCTGGGAAAATAATCCAGTTCCTGCCACAAGGTTTCTGCCCTTTTGCCGTCTTCACCTGCTTCACGGAGAATGATACTGTCACTCGCCCGGCGAATTGAGGCCTGAATACGACCTTCTTTTTCATCGAAACGGCCATGAACGATGGCTAAATAGCGTTTTTCCATCGGTGACTGCGTGAGCAGCCAGTGAGCATGCCCATTTAAGGCTAGCAGTACGATCCCTGTGGTATCACGGTCCAGTCGATTGACTGGATGCAGCGCTTGATCGGAAAGAAGGCTGCAGAGATCAGGAAGATTTTTATTGAGACTGGGATGAACCACCATTCCTGCCGGTTTCGAGAGAGCAAGCAACCAGGGACTTTGATAGAGCAGAGGCAGATCGGCAGGCAGGTGTAATGCTGGTGAATCCGCTTGCGGACTTTCGGCGACAACACTATCACCCTCCTGCAAGAGAGTTTTCATACGCGCAAAGTGACCGTTTATTTCGAGATTTCCATGCAGACGAATCGCTTTCACGAGCGTGGGGGAGAGGCCACAATGTCGTTTCAGACCAGTTCCCGCGCTCGTGCCTGCATCGACAGAATCTGCAGTATAACGAAAAATCATGAGCAGACCTCTTTCGTTGACATCAAAGTGCTTAAATCATACAATACTAGCGGAAGTTTTTTACTTGCAACTTGAAAACTAAATATTGGGAGGTGATTGCCATTTATTGGTTATGGATGTTACTGGGGTTTGTTCTCGGTGCCATGCTGCTTTTCTGGCTGACCTCTTCCTATTACAAAAAAGGTCTTGACAAAGGACGTCGAGAACTTGAGCAAGATAGAGTTCGTTTTCGTGAAGAATCTGAGAAGACTCTGGCTGCCAATGAAAAAGCAGCCGAAAATCGTAAACGGGAACTGCTCCTGCAGGCAAAGGAAGAAGTCCACAAAGCAAAGCTTGATTTGGATCAATCAGTGCGTGACAGACGTGCAGAATTGAGCAAAGATTTCAATCGTATGGAACAGCGCGAAGAACAGCTTGGACGCAAGTTAAGTGCTGTTGAACGCAGAGAGAAAGAGTTGGATGGGCGTGCCCGTTCCCTGGAAGACCGTGAACTCTCGGTCAAACAGGCAGAAGAGGAGAAGCAGGCAGAGCTTGAACGCATTTCAGGCTTAAGCCCGCAGGAAGCTCAAAAGCAGGTACTGGATCAGGCCCGATTGGAATATCGTCACGACATGGCGATAATGCTCCGCCAGATGGAAGAAGAAGCTAAAGAAACAGCTGATGCCAGGGCGAAAGAAATTATCGTCGGCTCGATTCAACGTTATGCCTCTGATTACGTCAGTGATGCCACAGTTTCTGTGGTTAACCTGCCGAATGAAGAGATGAAAGGACGTATCATCGGGCGTGAAGGGCGGAATATCCGCACACTTGAAAATCTTACCGGGGTTGACTTGATTATCGATGACACTCCGGAGGCTGTCATTCTCTCCAGTTTTGATCCGATTCGTCGTGAAATTGCGCGACTTGCCATTGAAAAACTCGTCTTTGATGGGCGCATTCACCCGGCAAGAATCGAGGAAATGGTCGAAAAAGCCCGCCGTGAGGTGGATCAGACTATGAAAGAAGCCGGTGAACAGGCTGTTTTCGAGACGGGTGTGGTGGGACTGCATCCCGAGATTGTCAAACTTCTCGGCCGCATGAAATACCGTACCAGTTATGGACAAAATGTCCTTCAACACTCGATTGAAGTGTGCTGGCTGACCGGAGCTATGGCTGCGGAGTTGGGACTCGATGTAGCGCTTGCCAAACGTGCAGGTTTGCTGCATGACCTTGGCAAATCAATCGATTTTGAGCTTGAAGGTTCCCACATTGAACTCGGCGCAGATATGGCGAGAAAATATCATGAGCAGGAGATTGTCGTCAATGCGATTGAATCTCACCATGGGGATGTCGAAGTCATCCATCCGATTGCTGCTCTGGTTGCTGCCGCGGATGCCATCTCGGCCGCGCGACCGGGCGCCCGCCGCGAGAATGTTGAGACCTATATCAAGCGGATAGAAAAACTGGAAGAAATTGCCAGCTCCTTTACAGGAGTCGAAAAAGTTTATGCCGTCCAGGCCGGACGCGAAATTCGCGTCATGGTCAAACCTGATGTGGTCAAAGACGATGAGATGATTCTCAAAGCTCACGAAGTCAGCAAGAAGATTGAAGATGAACTGAGCTATCCCGGACAGATCAAGGTCCAGATGATTCGTGAAAGTCGCGTCGTCGACTATGCCAAATGAACAAAAGAGGGGCTGTTTCACAACACGGAAGTGTCGTGAAACAGCTCTTTTTTAGTTTCAAAGGCCACCTTCCAGTGTTGAAAGACTTTTGGGGTATCACTTCAAGGAAAAGTGCGAACAAGGTGATTTTAATTTTGTTGCTTATCTGATCGCCAGCGCATGTTACAATCTGGTTCATGAAGAAAACTCAGGCAGCCTTAAATCAATTCAAGTGGACGCAGCTTCCGCGGCGCTTAGCGAAGGACGCTTTTATCCTTCTTCTGATCCTCAGCTTTTGTTTTTCCGGGACATGCACCTTATTTCACGGCAGTGTCAGGGCAGAGGAAACCCACCCTCAGACAGGTCATGAAAAAACTTTGCAGGGGGACGAAAACTCGGGTAATGCGACAAGGACAGAGGAAGACGAAGAGGCGCAGGAAGATTTCTCTGTAAACCGGCATGAGGCTTTGGCGCCTGTTCAGCTGGACCCTCAGGACAAAAGTCTGCGACTCTGGTGGAAAACCCGGACGACGATGAATCCTCTGCACACCTTTGACGCGAGCGGCAAGGCAGCCATGTCGCTGGCCTACCGGGGTCTTTTCCGTATGGATGAACAGGAAAGGCTGCGCCTTGATCTGCTGGAATCGGCTGAATGGTCTGATGATCATCTTTCGCTGATCTTAAATTTGAGGCGTGACGAGAGTTTTTCGGATGGCACGCCTTTACGCGCCAGGGATGCGGCGGTATCACTGCTGGCTTATCGTTCTGCTTTACTCTCTCAAGCTGAAAACAAAGAGCTTTCCGGCAAGGGTCAGCGGGCAGATCTGCCTCAGGGAGACGAGGAGGCAGGGCCTGCGTCCGTTAATCCTTATGCGCATCTTCCAGGCCTCAGCCAGCCTCTGGAACTCCTGGAAGAAGCAGAAAATGCTGAAGAGGGCGAGTCGCCTGTTCGCATACCGGCCTATCAGGCGAAGCCCGGGCAATCGGAACAAGCTGAGCAGGGAACTGAGGAAAAGGCAGAAGATACTGAGAATGCAGAAGCCGATGATGAGGAGAAGAGCAATCCTTTTGATGAGCTGCGTGCGGATTTTTCAGCCATTCGTCCCGATCCGGATGGGCGGCGTGCTCTGGCTTCGATTGAAAGGGTTCTGATTTTAAGTCCAAACAGCTTTCGTGTTGAACTCAAAAACTGGGCGGAAAATCTCCCCTGGGTACTTACTTTTCCTATCGTACCGGAAACTTTTGCTCTGAGCGATAGTCTGGAAGAAGTTCCCGGTATTGGTCGCTACCACCTGAGCTTAGATGAAAAAACCGGCATGGGACGGGCTGTAGCGCAGGGGGAGCTTAAAGATAAAGTGGAGGACCTGCTCTTTCTTCCTTACGATTCAGAAGAGTTGGCACTCTCCGCTTTCGAAGAGGGAAAACTTGATCTGCTTTATCTTGATGAGCAGGCTTCACAGGAAATGCTGCCGCGCCACCACTTGAATCGCTCACTCCTGCAGGGACTTGATTATTCTCTGATGGTTTGTGGTAAAGGCGCTTACAGTCCCTTGGCTGATCCACAGACTATGCTGGCTTTTCGTGCGTTTCTGACTTCGCGGCCGCAGGGAAGCCCAGTAAAAGGTGATGCAGCCTTTTGCTACCACCGCCGTGATTGGCGCCGCCTCTCCTTAAGTGAAGCGCCGCTCCCGCTGCAGCAGGATCCTCTGACTCAGCTGGACCTGCTTTTGGGAAAAATGAAGCTTGTCCTTGCCGCTCCAGCCTCGGCTTTTGGCAGAACCCTTCTCAATCGACTGGCTGAACAGCTCTCTCAACTCTCCTGCCAGCTTGAACTAAAGTACATTCCTCCTGAAGATTATCCGGCCTATCTGGCACAAGGTGAATATGCTCTTGCACTGGTAACCGTGCCACTTTCATATCCCCTCGATCTGCGTGCCATGAGCAATGAATTAAATGAAAGTCTGGGGCGTACCATCCTCTCTCTGCCCACCGATCACGAGCAGGGAGGGTTGCCGCGGGATCTTTTTTATCGCTTTGAACCCGGGCCAAATGATGCAGCCCCGGAAGTGTTTCAGGCAGAAATGAAAGCACTGCAGAAGGCTCTTCTGAAAGCGGGGCTTTTTGAAGTCGGTTTTTCTGAGAGCTGTCTGCTTTTTTCCCCGGATCTTGAGGGCGGTCTCAGTTCATCAGAAGACAGACCTTACGAGGGCATAGAAAATCTCAGCGTTCAGCGCTGAGATTTAAGAGCAATACGCATTGGAGGTTCACGATTGAAAATAAGAGAAGCGTCTCTCAGACCTGTAGTCATTTTCGGATTTATTCTCCTCGCCCTCGATCAAGTCAGTAAAGCTCTGGTGATCAGGATGATCCCCCCTGGCGGCTATGTCCCTGTCCTGGGCCGTTTCTTTGGTTTCAGTCATATTCGCAATAAGGGGGCAGCCTGGGGCTTTTTGGCTGAGCATGCTTGCGGATCTGCCTTTTTTACTCTAATCGCTCTGCTCGCCGCTATTTTTTTGATCTGGGGCATCCTCAGGCTCAGGCATCGCCCTGCTCAGTTTCTTCTCACCATGATACTCGCTGGAAACCTGGGAAACCTTATCGATCGCCTCTTCCGCGGCTCTGTTGTGGATTTTCTGAGCTTCCATTTTGGCAGCTATGAATTTCCGAGTTTTAATGTCGCGGATTCCTGTATCGTTCTCGGCACTGTGTTTCTTTTCATCCTCTTGCTGCGACAAAGTGAAATTCTGGATCAGCTCTTTCCCGCTTCTCCCTCAAAAAGCGGTGAAAAGTCGAGTCAGGAGCAGAAGCAGGAGAAAGAGTAATATTGATTTCGAGGCGAAAAATAATGAACGAAAAACGCATGGTAATCCACTCCAATGAAGCCGCCAGACGCCTTGATGTCTGGCTGACGGGCCAGCTGCCGGGGCTGTCGCGCAGTCAGATCAGCAAGGCTTTCAGGGAGAAGCGCATTTTGCTCAATGGAAAGATCGTCAAGGCGGGGACAGCCCTTGTGCCCGGAGATACGATTCTTTTTCTGCCCGAGGAGTCTGCCCCTGTGGGCAGACCGCAGGCGGAGGACATTCCGCTGCATATCCTTTATGAAGATGAAGACTGTCTCATCCTCAACAAAGAACGAGGATTGGTTGTTCATCCGGCCCCGGGACATCACGGCGGGACACTCGTCAACGGACTTTTAAATTACCTTGGTCAGGATCTGGATACAGGGGGTGAAAGTGGGAGACCGGGGATTGTTCACCGTATTGATAAAGACACCTCCGGCCTGCTGCTGGTCGTTAAAAATGAAAAATTCCACCGCCAGATGGCCGCTCTAATCAAGGAGCATAAGGTTGAGCGAGATTATCGTGCACTTGTCTGGGGACTGCCGCCTGTGCGCTCCGGACTCATAGATGCTCCCCTGGGTCGCGATCCCCGTCATCGACAGCGCTATGCCGTAGTGGCTGGCGGCAGGGAAGCGCGCACACACTTTAATGTTCTGGAAAATTTTTCCCAGCATAGCGAGCTGGAGCTCAGACTTGAAACCGGCCGCACCCACCAGATCCGCGTACACCTGCTCTACATCGGTCATCCTATCGTCGGAGATCCTCTCTATATTCCCAAACGCGAAACTTTTGGCATGAAGGGGCAGGCCCTGCATGCCTTTCGCCTGCGTTTCACAGATCCCAGAGATGGTCTTGAGAAAGTTTTTGAGGCGCCACTGCCCGCTGACTATTTGCTTCTCAGAGAAAAATTAAGCCAGCTTTAAGCTTTATTTTTACAGGAGGCAGCGGGCTTAAACGGTGACATCGGTTCTCATGCTCAGCTGAAAACTTGATATAATACGAAGTAATATGCAAAAAATTCTGGAAGTTGCAAATAACGAAGAGAGGCTTGCTCTGTTGGGCGTGCTTAACCACAATGCGGCGATCATTGACCGTTGCTTCGCGGTATCGACCTCTCAGGACGGCGAAGGATTGCTGATTGAAGGCGAAGATCTGCCGGTTCAGCAGGCGGAAGCCATCTGGAAAAATCTCCAGGCTGCCTACAGGCGGGAAGGCGAGGTAAGCGAACAGCAGCTCAATTATCTCCTCGCGGTGGCTTCCTCCGAGGCGGGTACCGAAGCCCTGCTGCCGGATGGCATTTCTCCCGAGCTGATCTGTGTGAGCGCTAAAGGCCGTCCGGTGCGGGCTAAAACCAGAGGACAGTCGCGCTATATTAAAGCCATGCGCGAGCATGAACTGACCTTTGCCATCGGGCCGGCAGGTACGGGTAAAACTTTTTTGGCTGTGGCCATGGCAGTGACAGCCTTTAAAGCTCATCAGATCTCACGTATCATCCTGACCCGGCCAGCTGTTGAAGCCGGTGAAAAGCTGGGCTTTTTGCCTGGAGATCTTCAAACGAAGGTCGACCCCTATATGCGTCCTCTCTATGATGCTCTTTACGAACTTATGGGACAGGATCAATTTGCACGCCATCTGGAACGTGGGGCAATAGAGATTTCGCCTTTGGCTTACATGCGCGGGCGCACGCTTGACGATGCTTTTATTATTCTGGATGAAGCTCAGAATACCTCGGCGGAGCAGATGAAGATGTTTCTCACGCGCATTGGTTTCCGCTCCAGGGCGGTCGTGACGGGTGATATCACTCAGATCGACCTGCCACCAGAACGGCGCAGTGGCCTCAAGGATATCGAACGCATTCTTGGCTCTGTTGAGGGCGTCAGTTTTGTACGTTTAAAGAAAGAAGATGTCGTGCGAAATGCCCTGGTTCAGCGTATTATCGCCGCTTATGAGAAAAGTGAAAAATATCGTCGCCCGCTGACGGCGGCAGAAGTTCGGAGACGACAAGCATGAAGGAAAATCCACAGCCTCTGCGCGATATAAAAACGGACTCAGGTTCTCCCGAGGAAAAGCAGACCACACGTTCGCTAAAAGACAAAAAAGGTCTGTTTAAGTGGTCCGGACCACTCCTCCTGATCCTGAGTTTTGCTCTCATGACCCTCCTGGTCTATGTTGGTTCACGCCCCAAAACCTATAATTTGCATGTCAGTGATGCCAGTCCTTATGATATTGAGGCTCCGCGAAGTATCGTCAACTATGCGGAAACCCATCGACGTGCCACTGAAGCTGCAGCCCTGGTTCCGAATAAGATGACACAGTCCCAGGAAGTTTCAGACCGCTCGCTGGGCCGAACCCGCAGCTTTCTGGAAATTGTCTCAGCCAGACGCAAACAGCTCTACCGTCTGCAGAACGATGGACCGGAAGAAGGGGATTATCGCCCCAGTAACAGCGAAGTGATGGCAGCGACCACGGGCTTACTTGCGGAAATCAGCGAAAAACTTGAGAAAGAAGCTGATCTTCAGCTGATCCTGGACATTCTTCAAATGTCCAATGACCGTTTTGCTGTTTTCAGCAATAATGTACGTTCCAGTGCTGACGTGATCATGAGACAGCCTCTGGACGAGCTCTCAATCGGGGAGAACATCAGGGAAGAAGTAGAGACAATCTACAAGAACGAATCCTTTTACCGCAATGACAAAAATCTTGCGGTACAGCTGCTTGGCGTGCTCCTGGAGCCCAATGTTATCTTCAACCAGGACGCCACGGAAAATGCCCGCCAGGATGCCTTCAATAATGTTCAGCAAAATCCCATCATGATTAACCGCGGCACGCGTATCGTCAGCGAAGGAGATATCATCACTGACGAAACCTATGCGCTGCTCATGGGACTGAACCTCATTGATGCGGAGAACATTGATTACCAGATTCTCGGCGGACAGGCGCTGCTCCTCCTGATTCTCTATTCTCTTGCCATTATCTAC
Organism: Clostridiales bacterium; assembly: GCA_004556455.1. Lineage (GTDB taxonomy): Bacteria > Bacillota > Clostridia > Saccharofermentanales > DTU023 > SFGY01. The sequence goes on from SFGY01000001.1 coordinate 136,307, forward strand.
CTGCGTTTTGCGCAGCCACAGCTGCTTGGTTTTAACCGGGAGATGCTGACCCTGGTGATATCGCTTCTCATCCCCATGGCCTTTTCGGCTTATCTGGGACAGAGCATGCAGCTTTCGCCACCGGTTTATTTTTCTTCCGTGCTGATCAGTGCCTATTTTGGCTTTGAAACCTCGCTTGTCATGAGCGCCCTTCTCATTGTCGCGGTCATGCCCATGGTCAACTTTAACCCGGCCTTTCTGCTCGTCGCAATACTCGGCTGTGCTGTGGCGGCTCTCTTTACTCAGAACATCACACGTCAGGATAACTTTGCCAAGCTGATCCTGGCCATTTCCTGTGTCAACTTTATGAGCTCGACAGCTTACTCTTTTATGCAACGCACAACAGCAGCAAGCTTTGGGGTTGCCGTGGCCTCGAGTGTCCTTTCCGGGGCTTCTTCAGTCATTGCCGCCATAGGCCTCATGCCACTTTTTGAAATGATCTTCAATACCGTATCACCGCTGCGTTTGATTGAGCTTTCACAGCCGGGGCAACCTCTCATGCGGCGTCTTTTCGTAGAAGCTCCGGGTACCTCGCAACACTCGATGATGGTGGCCAATCTGGCGGATACAGCAGCCGAAGCCGTGGGCGCAAATGCCATGATTTGCCGTGTCGGAGCCTATTACCATGACATCGGAAAATTAGAAAATCCGCTCATGTTTACGGAAAACCAGCAGGGCTATAACCCTCATGATTATCTGACGCCGGAAGAATCTACCCGCATTATCACCCGTCATCCCGAAGACAGCTACAAGCTGGGCAAGCGTCTGAACCTGCCCATGCCGGTACTGCGCATTGCCCTCGAGCATCATGGCAGTACGGTACTGCAGTATTTCTACCATAAAGCGAAAGCCGAAGCTGAGCGGGAGGGGCGCCCTGATCCCAATCCTGATCTTTACCGCTATCACACCCCTCTGCCATCCAGCCGTGAGTCTGCTATCGTCATGCTGGCCGACTCGACGGAGGCTGCCGTCAAATCTTCTGGCAGTACCAATTTAAAAGAAGCGGAAGAGGTTATGCGCAATGTGCTCAAGATTAAAAATGAGCAGAATCAATTCAAGAATTCCGGCCTGTCCTACGCTGATGTAGAAAAAATCATGCAGGCTTTCCTGCAGGTTTATGCCGGTCATTTTCATGAAAGGATAAAGTATCCGGATGCCGACTCTTCACGTGACAATCAGTAATAAGCAAAGGAAAATTGCCCTCGAAAGTCAACTGCCGCTTTTGCAAAAAGCTCTCCCTCTGGCTTTTACGCTGGCATTGCCACAGGATTCTGGCTGGCCGGAGGAAGTGCCTCATGCTCTTCTGGAATTGACTTTTTGCTCAGCTGCAGCCATGCGCAAGCTAAACCGTGAACAGCGGGAAGTTGACCGCGAGACGGATGTGCTCTCTTTTCCCGGCTTTGACTTTTATGAAGGAAAGTTGCAGCAGGAACTGCAGCGCTATGACTGGCAAGATCCGGAGGCTGAGAGTGGTGAAGTCCTGCTCGGAGAAATTGTGATTTCACCCGGAAAAGCGGTAAAACAGGCCGATGAATATGGCCACAGCTTTGAACGCGAACTGGTCTTTCTGGCCATCCATGGTCTGCTTCACTGCCTCGGTTACGATCATATGGAAGTCGCTGAAGAACAACGTATGCGTGAGAAACAGCGTGAAATTATGGAGGCTGTGGGGCTGGGCTTAGAGCAGGAAGGAGAGGTTCAGGTCAGGATTGAAGCGGCAGAGGTGGCCGAGGCTGCTATCAGATTGAGGCCTGAGCCGGAGAAAAGAAACGAAGCTGGCGAAAGCTGCAGCAAGGATGTTCAGTCGTCAGGTGACGGATGTAGACCACCCGAGGCAGCTCAGAGATCAGAAAATGAAAATACAGATCTCAGCGGAATCAGCCGCTGTGGGCGTATTGCCCTGCTTGGCCGCCCTAATGTTGGCAAATCTACGCTATTAAATGAGCTTGCTGGCAGTGAACTGGCCATCACTTCACCCAAAGCTCAGACAACACGAAGTTTAATCCGTGCGGTTATCAATGAGGCTGATGCTCAGATGATCTTTATCGATTCGCCTGGCATTCATGTCGAGAAACATGCTTTGGATCGAGCCATGAGCAAATCCATAAGCGTCGCCATGGATGAAGCGGATGTCTTGCTTTTGCTCATTGAAGCTGGTTTTAAGCCACGGGTGGAAGAAATTGAAAAGCGCGTGGCGAGGCGGGCTCATGATCGAAACAAAGCGCTCATTCTTGTCCTGAATAAATGCGATATTGCTCACAAAGCCGCGATTTTACCGCTCATGGCTGCTTTTAACGAGGCTCTGCAACCGGCGGCAATCGTGCCAATCTCTGCGAAAACGGGTGAAGGACTGGATGAGCTGCTTGAAGAGATCAAACGGGTTCTGCCGGAAGGCCCCGCTGTTTTTTCCGAAGAAGTCATGACCGATCAGACAGAAGGCTCTTTGGTGCGTGAACTTGTTCGTTCAGAGATCCTGCGCCAGATGCAGGAAGAAATTCCCCATCAGGTGGCGGTTGTTCTTGAATCGTTCGATGAGGATCTGCGCATGGATACGGAGACGGGTGAAGAAAAACGTGTGCGCGTTAAAATTTCAGCGATCATTTACTGCGAGCGCAGCCAGCACAAGGCCATGCTCCTTGGTAAGGGCGGCGAGCGGATTAAGGAGATTGGCAGCCGTGCCCGGGAGCGCATGGAGTATCTGCTGGACTGTCCCTGCGACCTTCATCTCTTTGTCAAAGTGAAAGAGCGCTGGCGTGAAAATCCGGCAGCGCTTAAAGAACTTGGCTACGGTGGAGATTAAAGGATGTCCCGTCTGCGCTGCAAGGCTTTTGTGCTGCGCTCGGTGCGCTATGGCGAAAACCGGCGTATGCTGGATCTGCTGGGGGAAAATGACCGCCTGATCAGTATTTCTGCCGCTGCAGGCAGGGGCCGCAGCGGAGCAGCAGCTCTCTCGCAGGCCTTCGTTTTTGGTGAGTTTGAACTCTTTGAAACACAGGGGCGCTTCCGCTTTAATCAGGGAGAGCTCTTGCATGCTTTTCTGCCTCTGAGTGAGGACTTCAAGCGTCTCACTGCGGCGGCCCATCTTGCGGAACTGTTCTGCGATGCCCTGCGTTCAGGTCAGACGGTTTCCGGAGCTTATGAGCTCTGGGCATATGCGAGCCAGCGCCTCAGTCAGTCCAGCGAGCCGCTTTTTGATGTGCGCGTCGCTCAGTACCGCTTCCTTTGCCTCCTGGGGTTCAGTCCCTGGCTCAGAGATTGTTCTATCTGTCATGCGGCTTATGAGCCTGGTTTTGTGTTTCAAACCCACACAGGAGGACTGATCTGCCCGCGCCATCCGCTTGATGCGGACAGTGGGAGCAGGCTGCGCGTATCTTCTGGTCTGAGGGCCTGTCTTCTATACCTGGCGGATTGCCGGGTTGAGCAGCTCTTTGCCTTTAAGGCAGAAGACGCTCTTAAAAAAGAAGTGATTGCTTTTTCTGATCGCTGGTGTGAGGAAGTCATGGAAAAAAAGTATGAGCGACTTAAAATCGCCGAAGATTTAGAAACCTTCAGTTTTCAGACTGCAGTCAAAACCCTGGAAAGGGAAAGGGGATGAAAGGGCATGAAATATAACAGTGTCGCCGATATTATCGGCCCCGTCATGGTGGGGCCGTCGAGTTCACATACCGCTGGTGCCGTGCGTATAGGACAGATTGCCAGGGAGATTTATGGCGAACAGCCGGAAACGGCTGCCATCACCTTCTACGGTTCCTTTGCTCATACCTTTCGTGGCCATGGCACAGATGTCGCTGTAGTTGCAGGTTTGCTCGGCATGAGTACTTTTGACCGGCGCATCCCGGAGGCCCTGAAGCTTGCCCTTGAGGCCGGCATGAAAGTGACCATTCGTACCAGCGATGAGCGAGTACAGCATCCTAACACCGCCCGTATCCAACTCAATGGCAAGGCAGGAAAACTTGAGATCATTGGAGTATCAGTGGGCGGAGGTGCGGTTCAGATTATGAATATTGATGGCTATCGCGTCCGCCTCATGGGCGACGTACCCTCCCTGCTCATTATGCACCAGGATACAGTCGGTGTCGTTGCCAGTATTACCCAGATGCTCGGCAGTGAACAAATTAACATCGCCCACATGGAACTTTCACGCAAAGCTAAGGGGAAATCCGCACTTCTGACTCTTGAGGCTGACGGAAAAATTTCCACGGAGCTGCTACTAAAAATTCGCAGCCTGCCTTACATCCAAAAAGTCGTGCAGATTCAGGTCTGATGCTGCAAGCCGCGCGAGTTGAACCGGTAGCTGGTCAAGCTGGACAAGTCAGAAAAAATGGAAAAGTAAAAAGTTCGGAGAGTTTAAGATGTTTAGCTCTGTCAAAGAAATGATTCATGCCTGCCAGGCAGATAATATCCCGGTGTGGGAGCTTGCCCTGCGCAGAGAAGTTGAAGAAGGCGAGCACAGCCGTGAAGAAATTCTTCAGGATATGAGCCAGAAACTCGATGTCATGGCGGCAGCAGTTGAACGTGGCCTTGAGGGAGTACGCTCGTATTCCGGTCTCTCCGGAGGGGCCGCCAAACTCATGGAGGATTATCGACAAAGTGGGCGGGGCCTCAGCGGTGACCTCTTTCTTAAGGCTATCAGCTACGCCCTGGCTGTAAACGAGGTGAACGCCGCGATGGGCATCATCTGCGCCACACCAACGGCCGGATCTGCGGGGGTTGTTCCGGCCATACTCATGGCGGTACGTGATCAACTTGAACTCAGCCGCGAAGATCAGATTCACTATCTGCTCACTGCCGCTGCTTATGGTCTGGCCATCGGCAATCAGACTTCAATCGCGGGAGCTGAAGGGGGTTGCCAGGCTGAAGTTGGAGCTGCCTCGGCTATGGCCGCAGCAGCCCTGACCTGGGCTGCCGGAGGCAGTTTAGAGCAGCAGGCCTCAGCCCTGGCCATGGCTTTAATGAATGTTCTTGGCCTGGTCTGTGATCCCGTGGCCGGCCTTGTCGAAATCCCCTGCATCAAGCGCAATGCCATGGGTGCTGCCAATGCCCTTGCCGCAGCAGAGATGGCGCTCGCCGGATCTGCCAGCGAAATACCTGCAGACGAAGTGATTGAAGCCATGGGTCGTGTCGGTCACATGCTGCCCTCAGCTCTGCGTGAAACCGCCCAGGGCGGCATCGCAGCCACCAAAACGGCGAAACGCTATGCTAAAGCGCTGAAAAAGAGCAAGAAAAAATATCTGAGTGAAGAACAGATGCTGGTCCCAGGAGAGGGTGGTTCTGACGCCAGCGAGGCAAATTGAGTTTAGAGATCTTTACAGTCCTCCCAGAAGGCTGCTATATCCGCGGCAGGGTTCTCATTTTCATCGAGAAAGCGCGGTTTCCAGTCTTCCGGGATGAGCTGGGCGTAGGGGCTTTGGTTCCAGCGCTTGTCGATGAGCAGAACAAAGCCCCGATCGCTCTCGCTGCGAATAAGGCGGCCCATAGCCTGTTCAATGCGGTTAAAAGCCGGAAAGACATAGGAAAAAAGGAAACCGCTGCCAAACTTTTCCTCACAATAGCCGGCCATGAGATTGCGTTCAGGGCTGAGGCCCGGCAGACCTACACCCAGGATGATCAGGCCGGACAGGCGCTCCCCCACGAGGTCTATGCCCTCGTTAAACAGACTGCCCAGAACGGCAAAAGCGAGCAGACTGCGCTCACCATAGTGCTCAAAACGATTGAGAAAAGCCTGTTTCTGGCGTTCACTCATGCCTCTTGCCTGGAGCAGAAAATCGGTCTTTTCCGGTCGAATCTGAGCTTTAAGTTCCTGGCGCAGCTTATTCAGATAGGCAAAAGAAGGGCAAAAGATCAGGTAGTTTCCGGTTTTTTTGGAACAGGCATCAAGGATCATGCGGCAGACTTTGCCGATACTGCGATCCCGCTCTTCATATTTCAGAGAGACTGCTGTGGAAATCAGCAGCAGACGGTTTTCTGCAGGAAAAGGTGAGGGCAGAAAAAGCTTAAGGGGAGGGTTTTCACGGCGATCCGCACAGAGCAGAGCTTCATAATAGGGAAAAGGTGAGAGGGTAGCCGAAAAGAATATGATAGGGTGGAGGTCCCGATAAATTTCTGTGATAAAACCCGAGGCTTCAAGACAGAGCAGCCAGAGCTGAAGTTTGCCATCGATGATCCGCCCCGCGCAGATATAAGCGTCGTTGAACTTATCTTCGGCGATGCGGTGAAAGTGCAGCAGTTCAAAGAAAATGAGCAGAATCTCCTGACGTCCCTCGAAGCTGCGTTGCTCGTCGAGAAAATTTCTAAGAAGAAAGATTTCGCGGCCAAGCTCGAGGATCAAACGATCCGGCTTCTTTTGCAGACCCAGAAAGTCCGGGCGGACGAACCAGTTTTTTCGCTCGCTCTCCGTCACCAGTGGATTTTCATCCAGAGGGAAGAGCGGGGCTCCGTTTTCGTCGCCCCTGGCCATGAGCTCCTCTGTGCTTTTCATCCGGGCTAAGAGAACTTGGGTTTGATCGCTGAGCTTTGTGAAAAAACCGCGGAAAGGCGCGCTTTCGCCCCAGAAAAGAGCGAGCAGTTTTTCGAGACTTTTGCTGCTGAGCGAAGCCGAATACATGCTGCGGCTGCGGCGCGGCAGATTGTGGGCTTCATCAATGAGAATAGCAACAGGCGCTTCGCTTTCCTCATCAAAAAAGCGGCGAAGCCGAATGCGGGGATCAAAAACATGATTATAATCACCGATGATTATGTCGCAGGTAAAGGCCATGTCCAAAGAGAGCTCAAAGGGACAAAGTTCATGGCGACGGGCCGTTTCGCTGATGCGCTCCGGGCTTAGCTCTTCAACTTTAAGCAGTTCGGAGATGGCGTCAGGCAGCCGGTCGTAGTAATTAAGAGCGTAGGGGCAAAGCGATTGATCACAGAAAAGCTGAGGAGCCAGACACAGGTCTTCCTTAGGCTTGAGGGTCAGGCTGCGGATCAGGGCTCCGGCTTCGCGCAGATCACGCAGAGCTGCTTCGACGACCAGACGCGTCGAACGCATGGCTGTGGCATAGAAGAGCCTTTTAACATAACCTGCGGACAGACCTTTGAGGGCAGCATAGAGGACGGCCATGGTTTTGCCGATGCCCGTGGGGGCCTGTACGAAGAGGACGCCTTTGTCGCGGAGACAGGCCAAACTCTCCCTCATCATATTTTCCTGTCCGCTGCGCAGCTTTTCATAAGGAAAGCGCAGTGATCTCAGGGAGGCGTCCCGGCGCTGCTGCCAGAGAATGAGGTTGGAAATACGTTCAAGATAGGTTGTGGCAGCGTGGTGGCAAAATTTCAGGGCATCTTCTGCGGCCAGGATCTTTGTTTTTTCAAGATAAAATTCTTCATCGACAGAAACATAGACAAGAAGAAGTTTGAACTGCCCAGGCTCCGTGTGCGCCGAAGATCCTGCCTCATTGGTGTCTGCATCCAGCAGCTCATGGTGATTCTGTCCGCCTTGCCTGTGGTCATTATCCGCAACAGTACCTGCACCTGCGGCCAGCAGCTCGTTGTAACCTTGCTCGCGTGGCTTACTGTCATCTATTTGAACAGTGCCTGCGGCCAGGAGGCCGGCATAGAGTTCAGCCTGTGCCCAATGAACCTCCACACCCTCTTCTGGAATAAAATCTGCTTTACCGCGGAAAGATTTAATTTCTGCGATGACCGTTTCGTCCCCCCGGTGTAGGATGAGATCGGCCCGACCGCGCAGCAATAAGTGGTAATTTTCACCTTCGATCATTGTGGAAAGGCTGTATTCAGGACTAAAGTCATAACTGCCCCAGGTTTCAGAGGCAGCCAGAAGTCGCAAAGCTTTTTGATGGGCACGTATGCCTTCAATACCTTCGACCCCGCCATAGATGGCCGGAGCCAGACCTCCCCGGCGATAGAGCAGTTCAGCCAGGCGGCGTACAGAAATACTAAGCTCCGGCTTTTGGCCGGATGTTTTTTGCTCGCTGGTCTTATTGGCTTGCTCCAGGTTTTTTTCTGTCATGACTGGCTCCTGCTGTTTTCTCTGCAAAGATTTTTTCAATGGGGTCTTGCTTTTTTTATTTTGCTCCATTATAGTATCAAAGCGACGCGGAAATGGCGGAATTGGCAGACGCGCTAGCTTCAGGTGCTAGTGGCAGCAATGTCGTGCAGGTTCAAGTCCTGTTTTCCGCACCAGCAGAGGACGGATCTCCGGATCCGTCTTTTTTTATTGTATAATAAGCAAAGTACGTTCCCGGAGGCAGATATGCAAGAAAATCCTCTCCAGTCTTTTCTGAATTTTTGTAAAAATAAGCGTATTGCTGTTCTCGGAATGGGTATCAGTAATCGCCCTCTTGTGCGTCTGCTGCTTCATGCTGGGCTGGAGACTGAACTCTTTGACCGCAAGGAAGCCGTCAACTTCAAGAGCTTCCTGGATGAGCTGAAAGAGGAGGATCATGAGCCTCCTGCTCATTTTGGCACCGATTATCTTTCGGAGCTTAAAAATTTTGACCTGATTTTCCGCACCCCCTTTCTTCGTCCTGATACGCCGGAACTTCTGGCCGAGAAGAAACGCGGAGCCATCATCAGCTCCGAGATGGAAGCCTTTTTGAGCTATTGCCCTGCAGAAGTTTGTGCAGTCACCGGGAGTGATGGCAAAAGCACCACGGCGACACTCATGGCCAGAATGTTGAAGGCGGGAGGCTACACCACTTTTCTTGGAGGAAATATCGGGACACCGCTGCTCGACCAGCTGGCATCCATCAGAGCCGAGGATAAAGTGGTTCTTGAGCTGAGTTCGTTTCAACTCCTCAGCATGAGCCAGAGTCCGCAGCGTTCCGTTGTGACCAATATCAGCCCCAATCATCTCGATATGCATAAGAGCTACGCGGAATACGTTCATGCCAAAAAAAATATTTATCTTCACCAGCATCTTAATGATCGACTGGTGCTGAATGGCACATCTGATTTTTGCGCAGAGATGGCAGCAGAAGCTCGCGGCCGTCTCGTTTGGGCTGAACACCGGCCCTTTGGCACAGCCCCGCTTTACGGTTTGGAAGGGGATACGCTGTATTTTCAGGCGGAGCCCACAGCTCCCAAAGAGGACTTGCTCCAGCGCAGAGATTTGCTCTTGCCCGGCCGCTACAATGCCGTTAATGTGCTGGCGGCTTTTGCCGCTGTTGATGGGCTTGTCAGCAGTTCGGAACTGCGGCAGGCTGTAAAAGATTTTAAGGGTGTCGAACACAGGGTCGAACTGATTGCGGAAGCCCGCGGGCTTCGCTATTACGACAGCTCTATCGACAGTTCACCTAACCGCAGTCTGCATACGCTCTCGGCCTTTCGCGAACAGGGAGTTCCTGTGGTCATGATCTGCGGAGGCAAGGACAAAAACTGCCTCTATGACGGTCTCGGTCCGGCCATACTGGACAGCTGCCGGGGGATCATATTCTGTGGGGCCAATGCGCCTTTGATTCGTGCCGACATTGAAAAGGCTCTCCGGGAAAGGTCCCAGACAGACTTCCCCATGGCCGCTGCAGCTGACTATAAGGAAGCACTTAAGCTGGCGGACGGTATAGCTCAGCCGGGAGATGCCATTTTGCTGTCACCGGCCGGAACCTCTTTTGACCGTTTTGCTAACTTCAATGAACGGGGAGAGGTTTTTAAGGCAGAGGTGAGAAGGCATCTGAAGGAGTGAATCTGAATGCAATGGCAGAGTTAGTTTCTTTACCAATTGGATTCAAGGAGTAAGAGCATGAAAAAAAGTGCGTTAAGTGAGTATTTTCCCCTGATTGCCGTGATTTTTCTGGCCATTCTTGTCCTGGTCAAAATTGACAGTATCTGGGCTTTTATGGATCGTCTCTTCACTTTGCTTCTGCCTTTCTGGTATGCCCTGATTCTCTATTACGTCTTCGCCAGGCCTATAAGATTTTTGACCAAAAGCTTCCATAAACTGCCTTTATTTGCGAAGGGACAGAGGGCGAAAATTCCAGCTGTTCTCATTACTTATGGCCTCTTCATCGGCTTTGTCGCCATGGTTGTTCTGCTTGTCGTGCCGAGCTTTCAGCGCAATCTGACCGATTTTTTCATCAACTTTCAGTACTATGTCAACAGTCTGAATCGCCTGACCAGTAATTTGACGGAGCTTCTGCAGGAAAAGAAAATCGATCCGGCTTTTATTAATAACTTACAGCAGCGCTTTTCAGAAATCGGTGGAACCATCACGAGTTTTGGCCTCAATTTTGCCCGCGGCCTTGTCAGCAATCTTGCCTCGCTGATTGGCAATTTCTTCCTGGCTCTGATACTCAGTGTCTACCTGATCATTGGTGACGAGAGTATACGCAGTCGTGTAAAACGCCTTCTCACAGCGCTGAGCGGCAGTTCTGAAAGTTGGACAATGCACGTTGCCCGTCTGGCCGATGAAACATTTTACGCCTACTTTTATGTTCAGCTCACTGAAGCCATTCTGCTCAGCCTGCTTTGTTTTATTGTCTTCCATATTCTGCAGATCCCCTATACCGTTGTCCTGAGCGTTATTATCATGTTTATGGGCATGGTTCCTGTTGTTGGCGCCTGGCTGGCGGCATTTGTCGGGGCTGCCCTTATTTTTCTGGTCAGTCCGGGGAAATTACTGCTATTTCTCGTTGCCTATATCCTCACGCAGCAGATTGAGGGCAATGTGATTTATCCAAAACGGGTGGGCACGCGCATCGGTCTTCCGGGCCTTCTGGTGATTTTGGCCGTGCTTTTGGGAGGCGGTTTTGGTGGGGTCAATGGCGCTCTTTTTGCTGTCCCTCTCGTTTCCATTCTCTATCAGCTGGTCAAAGAATGGACTGAGGCAAGAGAACTTGCTTAACCCCTCCATAGGTGATAAAATTCTCTGGATTGACCGATTGCTCAGCCTGTGGACAAGCGCCCTGCCTTAGCTATCGGATTCTTAAGGAGATTTATCATGGACAAAGAGAAGAAACAAAGCATCATTCAGGAGTATGCCACCAGGGAAGGCGACACTGGTTCGCCGGAAGTTCAGATCGCACTGCTGACTGAACGAATTAACCACCTGACTGAACATCTGCAGAGCCATAATAACGATCACCATTCCAGACGTGGGCTTCTGATGATGGTAGGTAAGAGACGCGGGCTGCTGGACTACCTTTCAAGAGTTGACATCGAACGCTATCGTAGTTTGATTTCCCGCCTGAATCTGAGAAAGTAAAACAAAAAAGGCGGATGAGAATTCATTCGCCTTTTTTTATCGGTACAGGCTGTGGGTCGTAGATTGCGGTCCTCATGCCCATTCAGCATTTTTGCAGAGAGGAGAGCCGGAATCTACAAGCTACCGTCTGTACCGTAATCTGGAGGAAAAATGAGTAAACGAATTTTTGAAACCGAACTGATGGGCCGCAAACTGGTCCTGGAAACTGGAGAGCTTGCGCAGTTTGCCAACGGCTCAGTGCTGGTACGCTATGGCGATACAACTGTGCTCTCCACGGCAACTGCCGCTGAACCTCGTGAGGGGATAGATTTCTTCCCTCTGAGCGTGGATTATGAAGAAAAAATGTACGCCATTGGCAAAATTCCCGGTGGCTTTCTAAGACGGGAAGGCAAGCCTTCAGAAAAGGCCATTCTGGTTTCCCGTTCCATTGATCGCCCGCTGCGTCCGCTTTTCCCTAAAGACATGCGTAATGACGTGTACATCAACAACCTCGTTATGGCTGTGGACCAGGATAATGCGCCGGAGATTGCGGCCATGATTGGCTCCTCCGTAGCTGTCGCCATTTCGGATATTCCCTGGAATGGCCCTGTGGCCGCTGTTCAGGTGGGCATTGTAGACGGTGAAATTATTGTCTGCCCCAATCTGGAACAGTCTGAGAAGAGCGATCTGCAACTTACGGTTGCCGGCAGTGAACAAAAAGTCTGCATGATAGAAGCCGGTGCCAATGAGATCCCTGACGAGCAGATGCTCGAAGCGATCATCACCGGCCATAAAGAAATTCAGAAACTCTGCCGCTTCATCAAAGAAATGGTAGCCGAAATTGGCAAACCCAAGTTTAGCTATACCTCCTTCGCTCTCCCTGAAGAAGTTTTCGCGGCAGTGAAAGACTTTGCCTATGATGAGATGTGGCAGGCTGTCCTTGAGGCCGATAAAGCCACCCGTGATCAAAATGTTTCTGCACTCAGAGACAAGGTACGCGCCATGCTTAGTGAAAAGAATCCTGAGTGGGCGGCTTACACAGGCGAAGCGGTAGATCTTCTCGAGAAGAAAGTCGTCCGTGCGTTGCTCAAAGAGCATAAGCGGGTGGATGGTCGAGCCATGGATGAAATACGTCCCCTCTCTGCGGCTGTTGATATCATCCCCAGAGTCCACGGTTCAGCCTTTTTCCAGCGCGGTTCAACTCAGGTTGTCTCGATTGCAACTCTTGGTACACTGGCGAATGCCCAGAAACTGGATAGTATCGACCCAGTTGTTGAAAAACGCTATATGCATCAGTACAATTTCCCGGGCTACAGTGTCGGAGAAGCGAAACCCAGCCGTTCACCGGGACGCCGTGAAATCGGTCATGGCGCTCTGGCGGAAAGAGCTTTGCTCCCGGTTCTTCCTTCCCCTGAGGAATTCCCCTATGCGATCCGTGTGGTCTCCGAAGTCACCATGTCCAATGGCTCAACTTCACAGGGTTCCATCTGCGGCAGCACTCTCGCCCTTATGGCAGCCGGCGTTCCCATTAAGGAACCGGTTGCCGGTATTTCTTCCGGCCTGATCACCGCTGATGGTGATACGAGTCAGTACGAAGTCTTTATGGATATTCAGGGTATTGAAGACTTTTTCGGTGATATGGACTTCAAGGTTGGCGGTACCCGCAACGGTATCACGGCCATTCAGGTCGATATCAAAGTCGACGGCCTTACTTATGATATTATCCGCGATGCCTTTGCCATGACCCATAAAGGCCGTATGCAGATCCTCAACGAAGTCATTAAGCCGGTGATTGCTGAGCCGCGCAAGGAACTCTCACCCTGGGCACCTAAGATCGAACAGATTGATATCCCCGCAGATAAGATCCGTGAGGTTATTGGCTCAGGAGGAAAAAATATCAAGCGGATCACAGATGAAAGCAAATGTGATATTGATATCGTCGAAGACGGTTCCACTGGACATGTCTTTATTGCCTCTCCTGATTCTGAGGCCGCAGAAAAGGCCATTGCCATGATCCGGGCGATCGCCTATGATCCCGAACCGGGGAGCGTGTTTGACGGTGTGGTAACCCGCCTTATGAACTTTGGGGCTTTTGTCGAATTTGCTCCGGGTAAAGAAGGCCTTGTCCATATCTCGAAGATGTCCTGGGATCGTGTCGACCGTGTCGAAGATGTGGTCGAACCCGGACAGAATGTTCGTGTCATTGTGACCGAGATTGACTCTCAGGGCCGGGTGAATCTCTCCATGCGTGACCTTACGGAAAAGCCGAAAGGGTGGACCGAGGAGCGCCGTGAAAGTCGAGACCAGAACGGCAGCTATGGTGAGAGAAGAGAGCGCCGTGATAATTTCCGCGGAGACCGTGGTGGTCGTGAGAGAAGACCCCGCCGGGATGATCGCCGCAATGATCGCTATGGGCGTGATGATCGTGGCGGCAGACGCGACGAGCGTGAGGACTGGGGCAAAAACACCCGTGAGTTTTAATCAGTTTTAATCAGTTTTAATCAAAGTTCACCTTTGTAAGATTGAACAACGGGAGCTATCTCAAAACACGAAAGTGTCGCGAGATAGCTCCTTTGCATTTCTTAGATTGATGAATTCTCTTTTTCACTTTCTCTTTCAGCATTTTCTGTCTGTCTATCTATCTATCTATCTATCCTGTCTTACTCTTGTTGTTTTAGTACTAATGGCTGACTTTTTAGCACGCTCAAGTATTGACCGGCTCTTTATTGAAGCTCTGTGCTTCATTCGCTAAGCCTGTTGCTTTGTGCTTTTTAGGAGAGCAAAACGACTGGTTTGGAGCTTTCCATCCTATGATTCTGCATGCTATCTCATAAAAATAATTGACAGATGAGTATCCTGTGCTAGAATTTCAATAGGCAGAAGCCCTGATGCTTTGTTCATCTATCCTTTTAACGAAAAGATTTCAGCCTGAATCTTTGTGGCTTATGAACAAGAAGAGGATGAGCTGAGCAGGGGGTAACTGGAAGACACAGGAGGAAAATTTATGAAAAAGTTTCTATCCATTTTGCTCGCGCTCGTGATGATCATCAGCCTCTCCGCGGTGACCGTCTTTGGTGAAGCTGAGAGCAAGGCCGAAGATCCCAAAGAAGATAAAGAAGCCGAAGAGACTGAGGTTGAGAAAGTTCCGGATTGGGATGGGACAAAAGCTGAGTATCATATCGGCGTAGTCACGGGTACCGTTTCTCAGAGCGAAGACGATCTGCGTGGCGCGGAAGAACTGATCCGCCGCTACGGTAACGCCGACGATGGCGGTATGATCAAACACCTGACCTACCCCGACAACTTCTCTTCCGAAATGGAAACCACGATCGCTCAGATTAAGGGTCTCGCTGATGACCCCATGATGAAGGCCATCGTCGTGAACCAGTCTGTTCCCGGAACGGCTGCTGCTTTCAAAGACATTCGCGCCGCCCATCCGGATATTATTCTGCTTTCCGGCTGCTCGCAGGAAGATCCGAGAACGATCTCTCCTGTGGCTGATATCGTTGTTGACGCGGATAACATCAACCGTGGCTACCTGATTATCAAATGCGCCAAGGAACTCGGCTGCGAAACCTTCGTTCACATCAGCTTCCCCCGTCACATGGGTATTGAGCTGCTTTCTCTCCGTCGTGCCATCATGAAACAGGCCTGCGAAGACCTCGGCTTGAAGTTCGTTGACGAGACCGCTCCGGATCCGACTTCTGATGTTGGCCAGGCCGGCGCTCAGATGTTCATTCTCGAGCACATGGATGACTGGGTCAAGAAATACGGCGACAAAACCGCTTTCTTCTGCACGAACGACGCTCACACGGAGCCGTTGCTCCAGAAAGTAGCCGAACTCGGCGCCTACTTTATCGAAGCCGACCTGCCCAGCCCCCTGATGGGTTATCCTGGCGCTTTCGGCATCGACCTCAAAGATCAGGCCGGCGATTGGCCCGCCATCCTTAAAAAGGTTGAAGAGGCTGTTGACGAAGCCGGCGGTTCCGGCCGCATGGGCACCTGGGCCTACTCCCTTGGTTTTACTACCACGGCCGGTCTGGGCGAATATGCCAAACAGTGTATCGAAGGCAAAATGAAGCTCGGCAATACAGAAGATGTGCTCGAAGCTTATCAGGTCTATACACCTGGGGTGAAATGGAACGGCTCACTCTTTGTCAACCAGGTGGATGGCAAAGAAATTCCCAACTACCTGCTCGTCTATCAGGACACCTATGTCTTTGGCAAGGGCTACATGCACATGACGGATCTCGAAGTCCCTGAGAAGTACCGTCATATTAAGAACGAGCCGGTCGACGAAAGCACCGAAGAGACCAAGGGTGAATAAGCCAAATGCCGCGTTTTCTCTGAGAATAATCGGAAAAGTGTTGCATGGCTTTTTATGATGATTTGATTTGGGCGGCGGGAATATCGCAACAGCGTTTTCCCGCCGTCCCTACTTATTTGATCTGAGTTTTAGATGGACTTTGGATCACTTTTGAGGTAGCTCATGAATGATGAACCTTTACTGGAGATGCGCAATGTCGGCAAAGATTTTGACGGCAATGTGGTATTAAAGGACATCTCCTTTACCCTCAGGAAGGGTCAGATCCTGGGACTGTGCGGAGAAAATGGAGCAGGGAAATCTACCCTGATGAATATTCTCTTCGGTATGGACGTCATCCGGGAAACCGGCGGTTATACGGGTGAAGTCCTGATTGATGGCGAAAAAGTTGAATTTAAAAAACCCTTAGATGCTCTCTATGCCGGAATCGGTATGGTGCACCAGGAGTTTTCCCTGATTCCCGGTTTTTCGGTAGCGGAAAATATTATGCTGAACCGTGAACCTTCGAAGGGAAACGTCATATCCAAAATTTTTGGCAAACACGGTAAAAAGCTGGAAACCGTAGATATGGAGCAAATCCGAAGTACAGCGGAGTCTGCTCTTTCCAAAATGGGCGTGGAATTGGAAGTTGAGAGCCCGGTTTCGGAAATGCCGGTTGGCCATAAGCAATTTATTGAAATTGCCCGTGAAATCAGCAAAATAAAAACACGCCTTTTAATTTTAGATGAACCTACGGCGGTGCTCACTGAATCGGAAGCTGATATCCTTCTCCAGAGCATGAAAAA
Source organism: Clostridiales bacterium (assembly GCA_004556455.1). Lineage (GTDB taxonomy): Bacteria > Bacillota > Clostridia > Saccharofermentanales > DTU023 > SFGY01. Next base: position 152,628 of record SFGY01000001.1, read on the forward strand.
ACTTTCGGAAAATGGTATCGCGATCATCTTTATTTCACACCGTCTGAGAGAGATCCTGGAGGTCTGCGATAAGGTTCTGGTCATGCGAGATGGTCTCGTAGTTGATGAAAAAGATAAAGAAGAAACCAATATCCTGGAGATCGCCAGAAAGATGGTGGGTCGAAACGTCGAGAGTATGGAGGACTTCTCGAATAATAAGTCTAAACGTCAAATCTCCGATGAAGTGATTCTCAGCATGAAAAACTTCTGGGTCGATATGCCGGGTGAAGCTGTGAGAAACGTTAACCTTGATGTCCATAAAGGCGAAATCCTCGGAATTGCCGGTCTCGCAGGTCAGGGCAAGCTGGGCATACCCAATGGCCTTATGGGTATCTATGAGGCTGGTGGAGAAGTCCTTTATAAAGGACAGCCTTTCTCTCTGAATAATACCAAGTATGCCCTCGAGCATGGCTTTGCCTTCGTTTCTGAAGACCGGCGCGGCGTTGGCCTTCTCTTGGACGAGCCGATCTCCTGGAATATCCTTTTTAATGCGCTGCAAATCAAAGATTTGGGTATCCGCTCGGTTTTGGGCGGCCTTTTCAAATTCCGCGACGATAAGGCCATGGACAAAATTGCCAGAGACTATATTGAAAAGCTGAAAATTCGCTGCACGGGGCCAGGTCAGAAAGTGCGTAATCTTTCCGGCGGTAATCAGCAGAAAATCTGCCTTTCCAAAGCTTTCTGCCTGGATCCGGAAATTCTTCTGATCTCTGAACCGACCCGCGGCATTGATGTCGGAGCCAAAGAACTCGTTTTGGAAGCTCTCCGCAAATACAATTCGGAGAATGGAACCACCATTGTCATTGTTTCTTCTGAACTCGAAGAACTCCGCTCCATTTCCGACCGCATAGCTGTGACCTGTGAAGGTGAAATCTTTGGTGTTCTGCCTCCACAAGCCAAGCCTGAGGACTTTGCCTTGCTGATGTCCGGAGAAAAAATGGGGGAGGTCAGTGCATGAGCAAGAATAATTGCGAACGACCGGGTATGGGTGAACGTTTTAAAAGGTGGATCAATGATTTTGGCTGGGCGCGTATCATCATCGCCCTCTTTTTGCTCTTCCTTTACCTCATCGCCGGATTTTTTAAGGTCAGTCGTATTGCAACTTTAAACGACATGATTGCGCGCTTTGCCATGAACGGCATCCTTGTCCTGTCCATGGTTCCGATGATTCAATCGGGTACCGGCCTTAACTTCGGTGTTCCGATCGGCATCGTCGGCGGCCTGCTCGCCGAAGCGATCACCATGGAATACTATCTCACCGGGGCGGCCGGCTTTTTTACGGCTTGCCTCCTCGGGGTGTTTTTCGGAGGTATTTTTGGCTGGTTCTACTCGCTCCTTTTGAATCGCGTCAAGGGCGATGAAATGATGATCGCCACGTACGTTGGCTTTTCCTTTATTTACTTCTTCCAGATGATGTGGGTTGGCCTGCCTTTCCATAATCCTGCCAGTGTTCAGGGTTATAAAGGCTCCGGCCTGCGTGTCACCATCAGTCTGGCGAAATATTGGAAACATATTCTCGACGATTTTCTTCATATCAGTATCCCTATGGGTCTGGATTACTTCGGTAATGAGGAAAGTATTGAAATCCCCGTGGGAACAATTCTCTTCACCTTATTTTTCTGCCTGCTGGTGTGGATTTTCTTCCGCAGTAAAACAGGAACGGCCATGACGGCTGTGGGCAGCAATCCTGATTATGCTAAGGCTGCCGGGATCAACATCAATCGTATGCGGACCTATTCCGTCGTCATGTCCAGCGCACTTGCGGCTATCGGAATCATTGTCTATGCCCAGAGTTTTGGCTATGCTCAGTATTACACCGCGCCGAACGGTTTTACTTTCCCGACGGTTGCGGCCATTCTGCTGGGCGGCGCCTCGATTACGAAGGCCAACATGCTCAATGTGCTGCTTGGCGCCTTCCTTTTTCAGGGTGTCATCTCGCTGACTCCTTCGGTGATCAACAGCGCGATTCAGCTGGATATTTCAGAAGTTATCCGCATGATCGTGACCAATGGTCTGATTGTTTACGCTCTGACCAGAAAGAGAGGTAAAAAATAATGGATCTACTGAAGGATAAAAAACAATTTTTGCGGAACATGTCTGTGCCGCTGCTCTTTATTGTCATTATCAGTGTGGGTATTCCCCTTTCCAAGTATACCGGGGTCTATCTCCTTCGCGAAGGCCTCACACGTCTGGTACGCAACAGCTTTCTGGTGATAAGTCTGCTCATACCTGTCATGGCTGGTATGGGGATTAACTTTGCCATTACCCTGGGGGCCATGGCGGGTCAGATCGGCATCATCTTCTCTCAGGACTGGGGACTTACCGGGGTCGGTGGCCTCTTTGTTGCCATGGCGCTGGCGACGCCCATTGCCATCTTACTCGGCGCCTTTGCCGGGCATGTCCTGAATAAGGCCAGGGGACGTGAGATGATCACTTCAATGATTCTCTCCTTCCTGATCTCCGGCTTTTATCAGTTCTTCATGCTCTTCTTCTGTGGCGGCGTCATTAAATTTCATGACCCGAACCTCATCCTGTCCCGTGGCTACGGCGTGATCAGTACCGTTACGCTTAAGGCTGGACGAGCTTTTGATGACTTTATCAAATTTGAACTCTGGCCTGGAACAGGAATCTACGTTCCGGTCTTTACGATTTTCCTGATTTTTCTTGCCTGCCTGTTTACCGTATGGTTCCGCAAGACAAAACTTGGTCATGACATGAGTTCTGTGGGTCAGGATCAGCGCGTATCCAATGATGCGGGCATGGCCGTGGATCATATCCGCGTGCAGTCCATCGTAATTTCTACTGTTATGGCCTGCTATGGACAAATCATCTATTTGCAGAACATCGGTACCATGAACACAACTTACGGTGCTGATCAGGTTTCGCTATTTGCAGCCGCAGCTCTGCTTGTCGGCGGCGCTTCGGTCAGCCGTGCAAGTTTGCCGAACGTCTTCATCGGTGTCCTGCTCTTCCACATGATGTTTATTGTCATGCCTGTAGCCGGTAAAACCCTTACGGGCAACGCCATGATCGGTGAATACTTCCGTTCCTTTATCTCTTACGGCGTCGTTGCTCTGGCTCTGATCATGCACTCCTGGGCACGTAACCGTGATCTTGCTGATTCGCGCAAACAAATGCGCAAAGATAACGATGACAAAAGCAAGGAACTCAAGGCCAAAGTCAACGCCTGAGTTCAGAGCTTAGTCCGTCTGTTGGGCTGAGCATTCACAAGTTAAAGGCAGATTAAACTGGCTTAAGGCCCTGATCTCGAACGGAGGTCGGGGCCTTTGGCTTAAATTGACAGCTTATTTCACCCTTGCTAAGATGAAAAAAATGACTTTGGACAGGTGCTGGCTCTCTATGTCTTCACGTTTTTTTACACGAAATCCCGGCCTGCTGGGGCGTTTCCGCCGTTGGCTTGCACTCTGTGCAGGCCGCATACTGCGTTTTATCAGCCTGAAATCCGGGCGCTCGGCAAGCGCCTTACCGGGCGGCGTTGCCCTCATGATCTACCGTGACTTTCTGCAGGATATCTGCGACGGGCGAGAGCTCGTCATGGTTTCAGGTACAAATGGTAAAACTACGATCGTTCATACCCTGTCCGAACTTATGCGGGCTGAGGGACGGGAAGTTTTTGCCAACGACAGCGGAGCCAACATGCAGGATGGCCTGGCTTCCAGCCTGCTTGCCCGGCGCGGGGAAATAAAAGCGGCAAAAAAGCCCCTTTTCATTTTTGAAGTGGATGAGGCCTGGTTCCCGCGTCTGACCCGTTACCTGAAACCGCAGGTTTGTATTGTCAGCAACTTTTTCCGCGATCAGCTCGACCGTTATGGAGAGCTGGATCACACGCGTGAGCTTATTCGCAAGGCCTTAGAGCAGTGCCCGGAACATACAAAATTTGTGCTCTGTGCAGATGATCCCCTCTGCGCTTCTTTAAGTGAAGCAGGTAAAGCCCGCAGCCGCTTCTTTGGCATGGACGTGCAGGCCATGCAGCCTTTTCAGGACGATCTTCTCCTGGAAAGTCGCCGCTGCCCAATCTGCGGCGATGATCTGACACACAGTGCGACAGCCTATGCTCATTTGGGAGAATACCATTGCGTACACTGTGGCTTCACCCGCCCTGTGCCTGACTTCAGCTTTTTTCCGGATGCAGAAGAAGGTGCGGAAGGTCTTGCCCGTTTCCATTCGTCGGGTGAGGAGGGCTGCACACTGCGCTTTGGTATCCCCGGACTGCACAATCTCTACAATGCCGCGGCTGCTGTGCTGGGCGCTTTGCAGCTTGGCCTGAAGCAGGCCAGCTGGAAGCAGGTCCTGCCTGAAGTCAGGCCCGTCAGCGGCCGTATGGAGAAGCAAAAGCTTAAGGGCCGCGACCTCTCAATTATTCTGATTAAAAACCCTGTAGGTGCTGAACAGGCCATTTCTTATATTAAGTCGGACAAGCAGATCAAAACCCTTTATTTCCTGCTCAATGACCGCGAGCAGGATGGCTGTGATGTTTCCTGGATTTGGGACATTGACTTTGAAGATCTCGCCTCGGAACTCTTACAACAAGTCAAGCTGATTCTGTTCAGCGGCAGCCGTGCTGCAGATATGGCTCTGCGGCTCATCTATGCAGGTGTTGATGAAAATAAACTCCGTGTATTCGACACAGTTGATGAAGCTCTCCTGACGGCTGTAAATGGTCTTGAGGCGGATGAAAAAGTGGCCATACTGCCCAACTATACTGCCATGCTCCATCTGAGAAACAGGCTTTTGGCTCTTGGCGCTCAAACGGAAAGTAAGGGCATGGCTGCTCGTGCGAAGGGAGAGGAAGATGAATAAAGTGACGCTGCGTCTGGCACATCTTTATCCGGATTACCTCAATCTTTATGGGGATAGAGGTAATGTTCTGGCTCTGAAACACCGGTCAGTAGGACGGGGACTTGGTTTTGAGACCGTGCCTGTCGGTTTGGGCGAGCACTTTGATCCTGATGACTTTGACCTGTTTTTTATTGGAGGGGGTCAGGACAGTGCTCAGAAGGTTCTGATTGAGGATTTTCTTCATGACAAAGGTCCTCAGCTTAAAGAAGCCATCCTCACAGGTTTACCGGGCCTCGCCATTTGTGGCGGTTATCAGCTTCTTGGCAAGGGCTATAAAAGCTCCTCGGGAGAATGGATCGAAGGGCTTGGTGTGATTGATGCCGTCACCGAAGCCGGGTCATACCGCTTTACTGGTGACCTTTTCTGTGAGTCGCCGCTGCTCAGAGAAAAGGGGCTTGATCCCATGCTGATCGGTTTTGAAAATCATGCGGGAAGAACCCGTTTAGGCCCTGGCGTTCAGCCGCTGGGCAAAGTCATTAAGGGAATGGGCAACAATGGAGAAGATCAAAGTGAAGGCGCTGTGGTGCATCATCTTTTTGCTACTTATATGCACGGTAGTCTTTTACCCAAAAATCCGGACCTCACGGACACCCTCATCGAGCTCGCCTATTATCGGAGATACCCCGATGGAGAAAAACTCCCTGATCTTGACAAATCCTGGGAAGAGCGTGCCCGAAGAGAACGGCTCAGCAAGCTCAAAAACTGATTTCCCCGTATCTTCCGGCACAGCAACTGAGACCAGTGATGCCATAAAATATCCTCAGGTCAGTAAAATTCAGAAAAAATTCGATGTCGGGTCGATTTTGCAAAACGATGATGGTTTCTCAGTTGCGGAGAAGCTTAATGCAGGTCATTATCCAGAGCCTGAGGAGCAGGGAAGTGAGGCAGAAATGGCAGCTCAAATCCAAAAACACGTCTATGCACAAGGAACTCAGAAACAGAAGGAAATTGTTCTTGCGGCAGGCTGCTTCTGGGGGTCAGAAGCGTATTTTAAGAAAGTCCCGGGGGTTCTTGATACGGAAGTCGGCTATGCCAATGGTGAAGGGGATCATGTGACTTATTACGATATCCCGAACACGGGTCATGCGGAAAGTGTCAGAATCATGTACGATCCTTCCCGGGTGCATCTGGCTGAGCTCCTGCTGCGCTTTACGCGAATCATCAATCCACTTGCAGTCAATCGCCAGGGCAATGATATAGGCGCTCAATATCGGGCGGCTATTTTCAGTACAGATGAGGAAAGCCGAAAAGTTGCTGAAGCCACGCTGGCTGTTCTGGAGAAAAAACTGGGGAAGAAGTCCGCAGTCATCTTAGAAGATCTCAGAAACTTTATCCCGGCAGAAGAATATCATCAGGACTATCTTGATAAAAATCCCGGGGGCTACTGTCATATCAATCTCAAGCAGGCTGAGGAAGAGCTATTTCATGGAAAAGATCTTCCTTCTGACAACGATTTGAAAAAGATGCTTGATGAGGAATCCTATCAGGTCCTGCGGCAGAAGGGAACTGAGCCGCCTCATTCAGGAGATTTTATTGTTCCCTCAGAGCCTGGCCTCTATGTCGACAAAGTCAGCGGAAAACCACTCTTTTCTTCTGACGATCAATTCGATGCCGGCTGTGGCTGGCCCTCATTCAGCATGACGGTAACCACCGATGCAAGTGATTACGCTGAGGACTATTCTCACGGGATGTCACGCATTGAAGTGGAGAGCCGCGGCAACGGCAATCATCTGGGACATGTTTTTCCGGATGGACCAAAGGATCTGGGTGTGCTGCGCTACTGTATCAACAGTGTCAGCCTGCGCTTTATTCCCCGCGAGCAGATGGAAGCCGAAGGCTATCTTGAACTTCTGCCCTTTGTCATGAAGCCCTAGTGCCTTAGTCTGGAAATCTTCTTTCTTGACAGGCACAGATGCCTTTGCTAAGATGAGCAGGTTCTTAGGGGAGTGGCTCAACGGTAGAGCAACGGTCTCCAAAACCGTCGGTTGCGTGTTCGAATCGCGTCTCCCCTGCCAGTTAGAGCAGCCTTTGCGGCTGCTCTTTTCCTTTTTAGATTTGCTCACAAAAAAAGCTCCTGTAAAGGAGCTTTAATCTGGTCGGAGTGACTGGACTTGAACCAGCGACCTCTTGCACCCCAAGCAAGCACTCTAGCCACCTGAGCTACACCCCGAAGCGCTTCATCATTATAGCGAAGTGACAGCGTGTGTCAAGTGAGTTTGAGCTGTGTCTATGCTATAATTTTCAGATGAGTTCGATGGCTTGCCGAGTCTGAAGGGAAATCCGCAGACTTTGTTTAAGAGGACAGGCCAAATTGCGAGCAGGTGTAGGAGGTGCCATGGAGGACAAAAGACCAGCAGTTGTGATTTATACAGATGGTGCCTGTTCCGGCAATCCCGGTCCTGGCGCCTGGGCGGCAATCCTGATCTCCGGACGTTTTGAAAAAGAATTGAGTGGTTTTGTTTCAGATACGACGAATAATCGTATGGAGCTGACGGCAGCTCTGGAAGCTCTTAAGGCCCTGAAAGAGCCTTGCGACGTCTCGCTGCACAGTGACAGCGCCTATTTAATTTCTGCTTTTAATCAACACTGGCTGATAAAATGGCAGCGCAACTCCTGGAAGAATGCCGCAGGCAATCCTGTGAGCAATCCCGACCTCTGGCAGGCCCTGCTGGAGCAGGATCGACTGCACAATATTCGCTGGATTAAAGTCAAAGGTCATGCGGATAATGAATATAACAATCGCTGCGATGCTCTTGCTGTGGGCGAGATTGCCCGAAACGTGAAGGCTGAGAAAGAATGAGCAAGCGAGCCGTCATAAAATGGACAGCGAATGAAGGGCATGAGTTGGAACAAGAAAAAGATATGAATGAGCAGAAAAATGATCTTAACAGTATTCCTTCCGATGGGTTCTGTGATGAGGATCTGCAGGAGAATATTGTCGGGAGTGAAAGACTCTATCATGGCCGCGTTTTGGATCTTGAGCGGCTGCAGGTCAGTTTGCCGGATGGCTCTGTGCAAACACGTGAAGTTGTGCGGCATCATGGCGGAGCCGCTATACTGGCGCTGAACGCTGAGTCAGAGGTGCTCCTGGTGCGCCAGTTTCGTGCGGCTACAGGAGAGATTCTCTGTGAAATTCCTGCGGGGAAGTTGGAGCTGAATGAGGATCCTTTGCTCTGTGCCCAAAGAGAACTGGCTGAAGAAACGGGATATCATGCCAGAAAGTGGCAAAAACTTTCGACAATGTTCCCCTCGCCAGGTTATACCTCAGAGCGATTGCATCTTTACCTCGCCGAAGAACTAAGCCCGGGAGAACAGCATCTGGATCAAGGTGAATTTCTCCATGCGTTCAGACTGCCTTTCCGTGAGGCTCTGAAATGGGTGGAGGACGGCCGCATTTGTGACGCTAAATCTGCCCTCGCTCTCCTGCAGACGGCCATGATTCTGCAAAAACGTCAGGAAACCCTGAAGATACGGTAAATGAAACAAGAGTGATGACGAAGGCTGAAGAAAAGAAAAAAAATAAAGGCGCGGAGGCGCAGGAGCCTGAAAGGCTTCACCCTGAGGATGAAGAAAAGCGGAGTGACTCCAGGCCCAATAGCGAACTTGCGGCCATTCTTTTTGGCGCTGGTGGCCTTCTGCTGGCTTTTTTTCTCTGGGCTCCCGGAGGACTCAGCGGCGCCCTCGGAGCTGCGGTCAGATCACTCAGCATGGGGCTATTTGGGAGTCTTGCTCTCCTGCTTCCGCTTTTATTCTTCTACCTGGCGACCGAACTCTTTCTTGAAAAAGCTGAACAGCTTTCAATGGGTCGCAGACTATGCGTTTTTCTGCTCTTTATCACTATTGTCAGTTTGATTGCGGCCTTCAGCCTTGATCCGGAAAAAATATATCTCGCAGCTTCGACTGAAGACAAAGTTCTTGCAAGCCGGGCGCTTGAGCTTTTTTACAGGGGCGGTAGCCAGCCTGAGCTTATCTCGCATGGACCTTTCTGGAATGGAGGCCTGGTCGGATCTCTTGCTGCCCTTAGTCTCATTCGACTGAGCGGTTATGCAGGCAGCCTGATTATCCTCATTACCCAGGTTCTTGCGCTCTCAGCGCTGGCCTTTGATTTGTCCTGGAAAGCGTTCCTTAAACGCACGGCGGTGGCTGTGAACTCAGGGGCCAGAAAAGTGGGCGAAGAGAGTCGCAAATATTTTATTTATCGTTCACGTCAACGGAGGGAAAATATGCTTCAACAGCAGGATGATGAAAAACTGAGAGCTCAGGAGGATCTGCCTGAAGAGGAAATACCTGAGGAAAATCCCCTGCCCAATTTCGACTGGACGAAACCACGGGATCATCGGCCTACTTATTCAGCAGAACTACATTTCCCAAACGCCCAGGCTCCGCTTGGGGTGGGTTCGATACCCTGCGCCGATGATGGTTTGGGCCCGGATCTTCCGCCAATGGCAGAGGACGGTGGCTTTGGTCTTTCAGCTGCCAGGGCACAGACAAAGGGTGAGGGAGAAGCAAGGCAAGATTTTCCGTCCGTAAACTCACTGATCTGCCAGGCAGAAATTCCCGAAACATCTGAACCTGTGGCCTATGGACTTCCACACGGAGACTGGCGTGGTAAGCCTCAGCTGGAGAGTGGCGAAGAGGGCTACAGCCGGGATGTGCATTTCACCAGAACAGATCATCCTATGAACGCGCCGGTTGAGGGCAGTGATGCAGCGGACAGAAATAACATAAATCTTTCTGCACAGAGGGAACAGGGGACTGAATCCATTTCCCAGGAGGGTCACGCTACTATCTCCGACCCTATTGCAGAGCCTGCGGTTCGCCCTGTCTATATTCCCGTAAAAGAAGCTTATCTTGTAGACACGGCAGAACACAGCCGTTCAATTCATGAGACTGTTCAAAAAAGTCAGGGGAGTCTCACTCAGTCTTCGTCCGCAGCAGCTTCGGGTGGTGAAGAAAAAAGAAGAAGTCAAGTCACGGACGAAAGCAGGGAACTTGATCAAATTGCCCAGGATATTAAGGAGGATCAGGCTTCTCTGCAAAAAGAAAGTGCACGTGATCTCTGGAAGGATCGCAGCGAGGATAAAACACAAAAACATCGCCACGCCGGTGAGCAGCTTTCTCTCTTTGCCCATTATGAAAAGCCTCCTACCAGTCTGCTTAATGAAGACAAAGGGCAGGAACGAAGTCCGGAAGACAAAGAGGAAATCAGACTGCTTGGAGCCAAACTTGAAAAAACGCTCAGGGACTTCGGGGTGGATGCCCGTGTCATCAATTTCATCACAGGCCCGACCATTTCTCGCTTTGAACTAAGCCCGGGACCCGGTGTTAAGGTGTCAAAAATTGTCAACCTTGCTGATGATATTGCCCTGGCTTTAGCTGCTACTGGTGTCCGCATAGAGGCTCCTATACCTGGAAAATCGGCTATCGGCATAGAAATTCCCAACAAAAAAACCTCCCCGGTTTTATTGCGGGGCCTGGTTGAATCAAAGGCCTTTCGCAATGAAAAAGCTCCGCTCTGTGCGGCCCTTGGCCGTGATATCCAGGGAAGTGAGATTCTCTGTGATCTGAGTAAAATGCCCCATCTTCTCATTGCAGGAGCCACCGGATCGGGGAAATCGGTTTGCATTAACTCCATTTTAATCTCGCTTCTCTTCCGCAGCTCACCGGAAGATCTCAAGCTTCTCATGATTGACCCGAAAGTTGTGGAGCTTAGCGTCTATAATGGCATTCCCCACCTTCTCGCACCGGTCGTGACTGATCCCAAAAAAGCGTATGGCGTGCTGGAATATGCTGTCAATGAAATGACCCATCGCTATAGTCTTTTTGCAGAAAACAGTGTGCGTGATTTCCGTGCCTATAATGAACTCGTCCGCTATGGACAAATCGAAGGAGGGGAGCACCTGCCCCTGATTCTTGTCGTCATTGATGAACTCTCAGACCTCATGGCGACAACGCCAACGGAGGTGGAAAATGCGATTTCCCGCTTGACGGCGATGGCCCGTGCGGCGGGTATTCACCTGATTATTGCGACACAGCGGCCTTCGGTCGATGTCATCACAGGCGTGATCAAGGCCAACATCCCTTCCCGTATTGCTTTTGCTGTGGCCTCTCAGGTTGACTCCCGTACCATTATTGATATGGGCGGAGCGGAAAAACTTTTGGGCAAGGGCGACATGCTCTACTATCCGCAAAGCGCGTCCAAGCCCCTGCGCGGCCAGGGTTCTTTTGTCAGTGATGCGGAAGTTGAACGCGTGATTGCCTGGTTAAAAAACCGTTATACGACGAATTATGATGAAAAGGTCCAGCGTGCTTTGGAACTCAGTGAGGGTGCTGATGGTAAAAAAGCAAAGAATTCGGGTGATAGCGAAGAAGATGAGCTTCTTATGGATGCCCTGCAAACCTGTATTGAAACGGGCTATGCCTCAGTTTCTTTACTTCAGCGCCGACTCACGATCGGTTATCCGCGGGCCGCAAGACTGATTGATGCTCTGCATGAAAATGGCTGGGTGGGTCCTTTCGAGGGCAGTAAGCCGCGTAAAGTTCTCATGACAGCTGAAGAGTTTGAAGCGCTTAAAGAAAATTCATGATTTCTGAAAGCTACTGCTTTCCGGATTTTACTGGAACCTGGAAAACACTGATTCTGAAAAATGAAGCCTGCAAAGGCACGAAACATAAGCTTCTGAAATAATTAAAAATAGCTGATTCAGATTCAGCATGGAGGAAAAAATGAAAGTACTGAATGGAAAAGAAATTTCTCAGAGTCTCCGCGATGAAGCTCGCGATGAGTGCGCCAGTTATGTGGCGAAGGGTCTTCGTGCACCGGGCCTTGCTGTTGTGCAGGCGGGTCTTGACCCAGCATCCGCTGTCTATGTTCGAAACAAGGAAAAGGCCTGTGCCAAAGCGAGCTTTGCATCCTTTAAATTTGAACTGGATGAAAATGTCAGTGAAAGGGAATTCCTGGAGCTGATTGACAAGCTCAATCACGACGAAAAAATTGACGGCATTTTAGTGCAGGTGCCCCTGCCCAAACAGATTGATGAACAGAAAGTCGCGGCAGCTCTTGACCCCTGGAAAGATGTGGATGCCTTTAACCCGGTGAACACCGGCAGACTGCTTATGGGTTTGGATGGCTTCCTGCCCTGCACGCCTTATGGGGTTATGGAGCTGCTTAAACGCTGTAATATCGAGCTGAAAGGTAAAAATGCCGTGGTGCTCGGACGCAGCAATATCGTGGGTAAACCACAGGCGCTTCTGCTCCTGCGCGAAAATGCCACGGTCACGATCTGCCATTCAAAAACACGTGATCTTCCGGGGATATGCCGTAAGGCGGATATTCTTGTGAGTGCCATGGGACGTGCCAAAATGATTGATGAAACCTACGTCAACCCTGATCAGATTGTGATTGACGTCGCCATCAACAGTGACGAAAACGGCAAGCTCTGCGGCGATGTGGATTACGAAAAAGTCGCCGATAAAGTGGCTGCCATTACTCCCGTACCTGGTGGAGTGGGTCCCATGACCATCGGCATGCTGCTGAAGAATACCCTCAAAGCCTACCGCAGACACATGAAGCTCGATCAATGAGCAGCAACAAGGAACTTGGTGATCTGACTCTCAGAGTCTTTACTCTGCTGCGTCAGCGCGGGCAGACTGTAGCTTTTGCAGAGTCCTGCACAGCAGGGCTGGTATCTGCGACCCTGGCGGAGATAGCTGGAGCCTCTGAAGTTTTAGATGGGGGAGTGGTCAGCTACAGCAATGAAATGAAAAGGGAATTCCTTGGCGTTTCGGCAGAGATTCTCGAGCGGGATGGAGCGGTGAGTCCACGTTGCGCAGTAGCGATGGCAGAGGGCCTCAGTCATCGAACGCACAGCGACTTTACCCTCTCTGTCACCGGCTTGGCCGGCCCGGGTGGCGCAGAGCCAGGAAAGCCCGTCGGTCTTGTCTATATCGCCTTGCATGACGCCCGCTCAAGCGTGGTGCGGCGCTTTCTCTTTAAGGGAGAGCGAAATATAATCCGCAGAGCTTCTGTCGTTTCTGCATTTGAACTTTTGCATTGCCGCTTGCTTGATGAGCCTCTCTGCGGCGAAGAGGCCTGAGGGATTTTAATGAAACCCGGGTGCCTTTGTCGCCATTTGTCGTGGACTTTCGTTGCAGGCCAGAGGGCCTTTTCGTATAATTTAAATATGCGTAAATAGTTAGTTGGAGGATCTTTAGATGGCTAGAAATAAAAATGGTAAATCCAAACAGCGTGTCGAACCCGTTAGTGTTGAGGACCGCAAGGCCGCTCTGGACATCGCCCTTGAACAGATTGAAAAACAATTCGGCAAGGGAGCGGTTCAGATCCTGGGTGATGATACCCAGCCCCGCTATATTGAATCGATTTCCACCGGCGCGCTTTCACTGGATGTAGCTCTTGGAATTGGCGGTTTTCCTCGCGGCCGGGTCACCGAAATCTACGGACCCGAGTCTTCGGGCAAAACCACTCTGGCTCTGCATTGTATTGCTCAGGCTCAGAAAGCCAATGGCATCGCGGCATTCATTGATGCAGAACACGCCCTGGAACCGGCCTATGCAGAGAAAATCGGCGTTGATATCGACAACCTCATTATTTCTCAGCCGGATAATGGCGAGCAGGCGCTGGAGATTACAGAAGCTCTGGCGCGCAGCGGAGCTGTTGATCTTATCGTCGTCGACTCTGTGGCGGCGCTGGTACCCAAAGCAGAAATTGACGGCGAAATGGGCGAGTCGCTTCCCGGACAGCAGGCCCGTCTGATGTCCCAGGCTCTGCGTAAGTTAGTTGGTGTTCTTAATAAATCCCAGACAGCGGTCATCTTTATCAATCAGTTGCGTGAGAAGATCGGCGTCATGTTTGGCAGCCCGGAAACGACAACCGGTGGTCGTGCTCTGAAATTTTACTCTTCCGTACGTCTTGATGTGCGTCGCATAGAGACCCTGAAAAATGCGGATAAGGTGATCGGTTCACATACGAGAGTTCGTGTGGTCAAGAACAAGGTTGCACCACCTTTCCGCGAAGCTGAATTTGACATTCTCTATGATGAAGGAATCTCTGATGCCGGCTGTATTCTTGATATGGGCGCCGATCTCAACTTTATCGAAAAGAGCGGTTCCTGGTATTCCTACGAAGGGGAACGAATCGGTCAGGGTCGGGAAAATGCAAGACAGTGGCTGAAAGAACATCCGGAAGAAGCGCAGGTGGTGCGTGCCCGTATTCTTAATTACTACGAGCCGGAAGAAGAGGATGAGGAAGAAGAGGATCCTGCTCCTGCTGCAGGCAGCAAAGATTCTAAAAAAGCTGCGAAAAAAGAAGACGACGTGGACGAACTCCTGAACCTTGAACTCTAATGCAGCAAAAAGAACAGAGTGATTTGAGAAAAAAGAAAGCTGAAGCGGCTCTGGCAAAAATAGAAGAGGCTTTTGCTTCAGGTCTTCAGGACGAGAAACGCGAAAGGGCTGCAGCCTGGCAAAAAGGCCGGGAAATTGCCCTGCGCTACATTGGAGTGGACAAAAGTAAGAGCAGTGGCCGTGTGCGTGAGCGTTTGCGCTCCCGCGGACTTGAGCCTGATCTGGTTGAAGAAGTGCTGGAGAGCCTCAGACAGGATGGTTATTTAGATGACAAGCGTGCCTGTGCACGCATTGCTCTGCGTCACCGCGGTCGCCAATCCAAATCGAAACGCTATATGCTTCGCCTGTTTATAGAACAGGGCGTGAGCCCGGATGTTGCAGAAGCCTATCTGGCTCAACTTCCCGATGATGGGGAGAGTATACGTGAACTTGATTTAAGTCTGGCGCGGGGTGATGAAAAAGAGCGGACGCGCCTGATGCGGCGTCTGGCAGGTCGGGGCTATGCCCCTTCACTGATTACCCGCACCATGGAGCAAGTTAGAATGGAAGCGGAAAACTGATGCAGGAACGATATTATCTTCTTTCTCTGGGGTGTCCCAAAAATGAGGTCGACGCTGAGGTTATGACTACGCGTCTTGAGGAAAGCACTTTCCAATTTACACCCCATCCCTCCCAGGCAGATTTTCTCATTGTTAACACCTGTGCTTTTATCGATGCGGCTAAAAAAGAAGCAATTGAGGCTATCCTCGATCTGGCTGCCATTAAAGAAGAACAGAAAGCCCGGGGAAGAGAAGTTTATCTGCTGGTAACCGGCTGCCTTGCTCAGCGCTATGCTGAGGAGATTTATCATGAATTTCCTGAAGTTGACAGTGTTCTGGGAACTCGTGAATACGGTAAAATCGTGGAGCGCTGCAAAGCGTTGAAGCAAAGGGCGGAGCGCATTTGTACCCTGCCTGCCAAAGGTGACAGTCTGGCGCATCTGAAAAAACCACATAAAGCTTCACCAGACAGACCTTACGCCTATTTGAAGATCGCCGAAGGCTGCAGTAATGCCTGTGCTTTCTGTGCGATTCCTTCCATTCGCGGTGGTATGAAATCGCGCCCGATCGAAGAGCTTGTTGAGGAAGCGCGGAGCTTTGCTGAGGCAGGTTTTAAAGAACAGATTCTCATTGCTCAGGATAGCAGCCGCTATGGGCAGGATCTCTATGGGGAACCCTCCCTGCCCAAACTTCTGCGGGAGCTGGTTAAAGTTCCCGGAATTGAGCGCCTTCGCCTCATGTATGTTTATGGCGATAGCTTTTCTGACGAGCTCATCGAACTCATGCAGCAGGAACCTAAGATTCTGCGCTATATTGATCTCCCTGTTCAACACGCTTCTGACCGCATTCTCACGGCCATGCGTCGACGTGAAACGCGCAGTTCCCTTGAAGCTCTCATCACCAAACTTCGCTCAGCTCTGCCCGGATTGATTCTCCGAACAACCGTCATGGTGGGCTTTCCAGGTGAGACTGACGAAGATTTTCAGGAGCTCCTCGAGTTTACGAAAAAAATGGCTTTTGATCGTCTCGGCTGCTTTACCTTCTGCCCGGAAGAAGGAACCCTTGCTGCAGGCATGAAGGATCAGGTCGATCCGGCTGTCGCCCAGGCTCGCTATGAGGCCATTATGAGTCAGCAGCAGGGCATAAGCCGCAAGGCCAATGAGGCGCGAATCGGCCAAATTTGTGATATTCTCTTAGAAGGGATCAGCGAAGATGGCATTTTCTTTACAGGCCGTTCTTATGGAGAAGCCCCGGATATTGATCCCGTTATCAGGATTGCAGCGCAGGCCCCTGGGCATGAAACAGGAGATCTGCTCCGCTGCAGGATTGTAACAGCCGGGGATTATGAGCTCACCGCGGTGAGTTTGGAGGGTGCATATGAACTTAGCGAATAAGATCACGATCCTGCGCATCGTGCTCATTCCCTTTATCCTGCTCTTTTTGCTGCCACTGCCTTTCGCCTGGGCACAGGGCTGGAATAACTTTATTGCCGGACCCGGCGCTCATGTGATTGCCCTTCTGATTTTTATCCTGGCCTGCCTCAGCGATTTCCTTGACGGACGGATTGCCCGCTCCCGTAATCTGGTGAGCAATTTTGGTAAACTCATGGACCCTATTGCAGACAAGCTGCTGGTGCTGGTCATTTTCATGGCTTTTGTGCAGAGAGGCCGTATCGGCACGCTCTTTCTTGCTTTAATTATGGCGAGAGAGTTCATTGTCACAGGAATCAGACAGATCGCAGCTGCTCACGGCAAAGTTATTGCAGCGAGCAAATTTGGCAAGTGGAAAACTTTCAGTCAGATGCTCTGCCTGATATGGCTGATTTTAGAACCTGTCATCCAGCCTCATTTCGGTATTGCCCGGGTGATGCAGATTGGACATTCCTGGTGTGCTTTTGCCCTTATCATGACGCTGCTTTCCGGACTTGATTACTGGATGAAGAACAAAGATATTATTTTTTCCTGAAGAGGTTGAACTGTTTATAACTTTTTGCTGCAGATCATAAAAGCTGAGCTTGACAATCTGCCAGGCTTAACTAAAAATGATGAAATGCAAGAGGAGGAACTTTCATGAATCAAGATGAAATTTTTGAAAAAGTAAGAAATATTCTTGCGGAAGGTCTGGGCATTGAAGAAGAGATCATCACGATGGACTCTGATTTTATTGATGACCTTAATGCAGATTCACTCGATATTGTCGATCTGGTGGTGGAGTTGGAACACGAATTTAACCTCTCTATTCCTGACGAAGAAGCCGAACGTATCAAGACGGTCGGAGATGCTGTCGAATATATTCAAAATAATCTCTGATGCGTGGGCATGAGGGAAGAGGTCAGTCAATTTATTCAGAGGGCTGAGTTGCCTTTTGACAAAGACGATGTACTCGAAACAGCGCTGACACATTCAAGTTGGGCCTATGAGCACGCTCCGGAAAGACGGGCAGATAATGAACGCCTGGAATTTCTTGGCGATGCGGTCTTGCAGCTTAGCGTCAGTACTGCACTTTTCTCTTTGAGTCCATCTATGGCTGAGGGGCGCATGAGTAAGATGCGCTCCCTTTTAGTGTGTGAGGAAACTCTCGCCAACCTGGCGCGAAAGCTTGATCTTGGCGCTGTTTTGCTCCTTGGGCATGGTGAAGAGATCACTGGCGGTCGAGAGAAAGATTCAAACCTTGCCAATGCCATGGAAGCCGTGATGGGCGCCCTCTATCTGGAAAAAGGCTTTGATCTGGCCTCTGCCTGGGTGCTGCGCGAACTTCAACCTTATCTGGAACTGGTGCTGCACGGGCAACTGCGCTATGACTATAAGAGCGCTTTACTTGAATTTGCTCAGACTCTGAGTACACGACCGCAGGTTCGTTTTGAAATTGTCAGAGAAGAAGGTCCTGTACACGATCGCATCTTTACCACTGAAGTGAAGTTTGATGACCGCCCTCTTGGACGGGGGAGTGGCCGAAGTAAAAAAGAAGCAGAACAAAAAGCTTCCCGTTTCGTCCTGGAACAACTTTCAGGTACGATGGAGTCTTGAGCGGCCATGTACTTGAAGTCACTTGAAATCCAGGGGTTTAAGTCCTTTCCCGATCATATTGTCGTGGAATTTCATCCCGGTATCACAGCGATTGTCGGCCCCAATGGGAGCGGCAAAAGCAATGTGACCGAGGCGGTGCGCTGGGTTCTTGGTGAACAGAGTGCACGTAATCTGCGCGGCAGCAAAATGGAAGATGTCATTTTTAATGGCAGCTCGGCACGTCGTCGCCTCTCCGGCGCGGAAGTCAGCATCCATTTTGATAATCGCGATCACAGTCTGCCTCTCGCCTACGATGAAGTGGTCATCACAAGACGCTATTTCCGCTCCGGTGAAAGTGAATACCTTATCAACAAGCTGCCCTGCCGCCTGAAAGATATCACTGAGCTTCTGGCAGATACGGGAATTGGCAAGGATGGCTATTCCATCATTGGCCAGGGAAAAGTCGATGACATTCTCAGTGAGCGCTCTGAAGACCGCCGCCGCATTTTTGATGAAGCTGCGGGTATTGTCAAGTTTAAGATGCGCAAAGCCGATTCTGAGCGAAAACTCGAGCGCACCGGACAAAATCTGCTGCGCATTGATGATATTATCGGCGAACTTGAAGGTCGTCTCGAACCCCTTAAAAAACAAGCGGAAGAGGCCAGGGTTTACGTCGAACTCTCGACCCGTGTCCGTGACCTTGATCTGGCCCTTAGCGCCGAGGGCATTCATCAGGCGGAGAAAAAACTCGAAACCCTGAAGGCCACGACAGAAGATTTTGATGCTGAACTGGCCCAGATTGAAAAAGATAAGGCAGCCTTATATGCAGAGAGAGAGGCCCAGGAACAACGGCATCATGCTGACGAAAAGCGTGAGGAAGAGCTGCGCCTCGCTTTTCTGGAAAAAAGTGCAGCCCTTTCGGAACTTAATGAGGAAACGGCCCTGGCGGGTGAACGCGATCGTGCGCGCCGGCAGCGCTTGCAGGAAATGGCTCAGCACAAGGCAGATGAAGAGGACAGTTACAGCGAACTGAGCGAAAAAATTGCCGATCGGGAACGTCATGCTGCCGAGCTGCGTGAAAAACGGGACCGCATTTCCGCGAACCTGAACACAAAGGAAAAAGAGCTGCAGGAGCAGGAGAAACAGTTGGACAGCCGCGAACTCAAGGAAGAGGAGCAGAAAAAAGCTCTGGATGCTGTTCGCGAAAAACTTTTCGAGGCGAACAGCCAGCTCTTCCGTCTGGATGGCGAAGCAGAGCAGGAAAGTGTTCGCGAGCAGGATGATAAGCTGCAGGCTGAACAGCTGGAAGAAGCCAAAGCAAGGGCTCTGGCACAAGTTAATGAGGTTGAAGCGGAGGAGAAGCAGAAGGCGGAAGCCTGTAGTCTTCTGAGGGAAGCTGAGAAAGCTGCCAGAAGCAGCGTTGATAAAGCAAAGTCAGATCTGCTGGAAGTGGAAACGGACCTGCGTCGTTTTGAGAGTGAGATCCGGCAAAAACAGTTTCTCCTGGATACTTTAAAGCAACTCGAAGAAAATCGTGAAGGCTACCACCAGGCGGTTCGAGCGATCAGCCTTGAAGCTGAGAAAAAGCCTGATTTTGCTCAGGGACTGCTGGGACCTGTCGCCGAGCTTATTCGTGTAGAAAGCCGCTATGAAACCGCTGTGGAAACGGCTTTAGGACCCGCTTTGCACAATCTCGTCGTCGAAACAGCCGAACAGGCCTCGCGCTTTATCGCCTGGCTGAAAGAAACCCGCTCGGGTCGGGAAACCTTCCTGCCTCTGGATAAAATTGAAAAGCGTCAGCTCAATCCAGGAGAAGTCGGAGCCATTTCACATAACCGTGGATATATGGGCACGCTGGATGAATTTATTGAGGCTCCCGCTGAGCTTACTGAACTGCTGGCCTTTCTTGGCGGCCGCATTGTCCTTGCCGATCATCTGCAAAATGCCCTGGCAATTTCACAGCTCTGTCAGAAACGCCTGCGCGTAGTCACACTGGAGGGCGATCTTGTTAATCCCGGCGGCTCAATGACCGGCGGCAGAAATAAAAAAGGACTTTCCGGCCTGCTCAGCCGTTCTCGGGAAATTGATCAGACGAGCAGGGATTTGGCCGATTTGGAGCTTAAGCTCAAGGCCTGTCAGCAGCAAAAAGAAGAGACGACAGCGCTGCTTCTGAATGAAGGACAGAAACAGGAAGATTTGCAGGTCAGGCTTCGTGCAGCCGAGCAGGAACTCTCTGTCCTTAAAGAGCGTCTGAGCCAGCTAAGGCTTAAAGTGGAAGAGCAGACGCCTGCAGCAGAGGCTCTGCACAGCCGCCTGGAAGAGTATGCTGTCCACAGAAAGGACAGAGCCTTAAGAAAAAACGAACTCCTCTCTTTGATCGCGGAAGCTCAGGAGCGGCAAAGTGCACTGCAGGCAGAGCTTGAGCGTAATGAGGATGAACGCGGCGTCTATCGCAGAGAACGCGATCAGCTGCGTGAAAATGTTGCCGATCTTCGCGTCAGTCTGGGCGCCATCGAAGAATCTTTAAATGGGGTCGTGCGCTTAAAAGAACAGCTGGAATCCGATGTGGCCAGACGTGAAGCTGAACGGAGCGCCAGAGCGGAGGAAAAAGAGCGTCTGGAAAAGGAACTTCTTGATTCCCGTGAAGCTGAAAAAGAGCGACAGTCCCGGGAAAAGAATCTGCGTGAAGCGGTAGCAGCTCTGGAAAATGATCGCCAAACTCTGATGGATGAACGCCTCTCCCGGCGTGATCAGGAATCAGAGCTTTTTACTCGCCTGGAGGATCTTGCCTCCCGCGAGGCCGATCGAAGCAGCAGACGTGAACACAGTCTTCTGGAAGCCGAACAGCTCGATGAAAAACTGCGAGAAGAAAAAAATCGGCTCTGGGAAAGCTATGGACTCAGTTACCATCAGGTCGAAGCGACGGCCATGGAGTTGGAGGACAGTGCCAGGGCGGCTCGCGAACTGAAAGGCCTGCGCAATAAAATCCGCGCTCTTCCGGCCATCAACCACTCTGCGCCGGAAGATTACGAACGGGAAAAAGCCCGCTATGACTTTATGCAGGCTCAGCGCGCCGATATCGAAAAGAGCAGGAAACAACTGACCCTAGTCATTCAAGAGCTGGAAGAAGCCATGCGCAGTCAGTTCTCGCAAAAGTTTGAGTCCATCAACCGGGAGTTTCAAAAGAGTTTTGCCGCCCTTTTTGAGGGTGGAAGCGCAGAACTTCTCATCGGTGAAGGCGATCTGCTCGACTGTCCCATAGAGATTAAGGCACAGCCTCCGGGCAAGCGCCTTCAGAACCTCACCCTTTTATCCGGCGGCGAAAGGGCTCTCACGGCCATCGCTCTGCTTTTTGCTATTTTCGCCCTGCGTCCGGCGCCTTTCTGTATACTGGATGAGGTGGAATCAGCCCTGGATGACAGCAATGTCATTCGCTTTACAGATTACATTCGCCATTACAGCGAGGATACCCAGTTCATCCTTGTGACTCATCGCAAGGGGACGATGGAAGCTGCCGAACGCCTCTATGGCGTCACCATGAAAGAACGCGGTGTCTCCAGCCTGCTGTCAATCAGCCTGGAAGATGCCTCTCTGCAGGAAAAAAACTGAGAACAGATTGGCCAGACACACTCCCTGTGCGGGACTAAGAGAACTGCCGATGATCAGGATGTTCAGGAGGATATATGGGAATATTTTCCAAATTTAAAGATGGACTGAAAAAAACCCGTGACTTTGTCAGCCGCAAAATGACCAGCATGGCAGCTGGGATGGGTCGTTTTGATGAAGACATGCTGGATGAGCTTGAAATGACTCTGATTCAGGCTGATGTCGGCATGGATGCGACAAGCTTTCTCATCGACGGCCTGAAAGACGAAATCAGGAAGAGCGGGGATAACAGCAGCGAACACGTTTTTAAGACGCTCAGAGAGAAAATGCTGGAGATTCTTGGCCCTCGCAAAAATTTTGAACTTGAAGAAGGCAAGCTCAATATACTCCTCATGGTGGGGGTCAACGGAACAGGAAAGACCACGACCTGCGGCAAGCTTGCCAAACGCTATCAGGAAGAAGGGAAGTCTCCTGTCATTGCAGCTGCTGACACCTTCCGCGCTGCTGCAATAGAACAGCTCCAGGTTTGGGGCGAGCGCTCCTCCTGCCCGGTCATTGCCAACAAGGAGGGGGGAGATCCCGCCGCCGTGGTCTATGATGCTGTCCATGCCGCGCTTTCACGTCAGGCTGATGTACTTCTCGTGGATACAGCCGGCCGCCTGCACAACAAGCAGAACCTCATGGATGAACTTTCTAAAATTCGTCGTATTCTCCTCAGAGAAGCTCCCGAAGCACATCTGGAAACCCTGCTTGTGATTGATGCAACGACCGGTCAGAACGCGCTTGTCCAGGCTAAAGCCTTTAACGAAGCGACCCCGGTTGACGGCTTAATCCTGACCAAGCTCGACGGCAATGCCAAAGGAGGCGTGGCGCTCGCCGTCGTCAGAGAATCGTCTCTGCCCCTTTATTTCGTGGGACTGGGTGAGGGCATAGACGATCTCCAGGATTTCGACCCGAATTTTTACGTGAACTCTCTTCTCCCGGAAAATCTCGAAGAAGAGGCGTAAGGAGGAACGTCCCGAAGAAACTCTGACGCCTTGAGGATTGAAAAGTACAGATTTAGGAATCATGGCGGGAACCAAGTCAACGCTGTAAAGTAAAATGCTTGACAGGCTTCAGGGCAGCTGTTATTCTTCCTGAGATGGCGATTGATCTCAGACAGCTAGCGACACATACAGAGGCTGCATGCCTTTTTGACAGCTATGGCAAACTGCTCACGGAACGTCAGCAGGCCATTTTTCATCTGAGCTTTGATGAAGACTTTACTTTGGCTGAAGTGGCCGAAACTCTGGGGATCAGCCGTCAGGCGGTTCATGAAAATCTGCGCAAAGGCTATGAGCGCCTCGAAGAAATAGATCGTAAGTTAGAGCTGATAAGCAGAAATAAACTGCTGGTTCAGAAGTTGAGAGAAGCCCGGGAGGCAGCTCCGGAAGAGAATAAAAGGATTATCTCTGAACTTCTGACCATGCTGGAGGCCTGAAAGTCTTTGGACAGGCGGTTCTTGCACCATTGTTCACAGCCAGTCGCGCTTCAGTCGAAGCACAAAAGCTGATGAAAAAGCAAGCTTCCAGAGATTGAATAAATTGCGACTAAGCTCTCGGCCTGCGGGCTGAAGAGACTCAGACTGATGATGAAAGGAGCCTGTATGGCGATGTTTTCTGCCCTGAGCGATAAGCTTCAGGCGATCACCGACCGTATGAAGGGCAAAGCCCGCATCGGCGAAAAAGATCTCAAAGAGATGATGCGTGAAATCCGACTGGCTCTGTTGGAAGCGGATGTCAACTATCAGGTGGTCAAGAGCTTCACCTCGTCCATCAGCGAGCGCTGCAAAGGCTCTAAGGTTATGCAAAGTCTGACCCCTGGCCAGCAGGTGGTCAAAATCGTCAATGAGGAACTCATCAATATTCTGGGTGGCGGCGAAAGTAAAATTGCTGTTTCTCCCAGCGGTTTCACGGTGATTATGCTCTATGGCCTACAGGGCGCCGGTAAAACCACGACGGCGGCAAAACTGGCCCGCAGTCTCAAAGAAAAGGGCAAAAAACCCATGCTCGTTTCGGTGGACGTTCATCGCCCGGCCGCTCAGGAACAGCTCAAGGTTCTGGCGGAGCAGATTGATGTTCCCGTTTATATCGATCCAGAAGAAAAATCGGCCGCCAAAATAGCCCGGGACGGCGAAGCCCGTGCCCGCTATCTTTTGCTTGATACCTTAATCGTCGATACCGCCGGCCGCATGACCATTGATGATGAACTCATGACTGAGCTGGAAGAAATTGCTGAGGCGGTCAAGCCTACAGAGAAGCTTCTGGTTGTCGACGCCATGATCGGTCAGGAAGCCGTCAATGTGGCCCTGGAATTTGATAAGCGCATCGGCCTCGATGGTTTTATCATGACCAAATTAGACGGTGATGCCCGCGGCGGCGCGGCGCTCTCTATCCGGCAGATGACGGGCAAGCCCATTAAAATGATTGCGACAGGTGAGAAGCTTGATGCTTTTGAGAGCTTTAAGCCGGAGCGTATGGCCTCGCGTATTCTGGGCATGGGCGATGTCCTCAGTCTGATCGAAAAAGCCCAGCAGAACCTGGATCAGGAAAAAGCTGAAAAAACCATGCGTCGCCTGCAGAAAAATCAGTTCACCCTGCAGGACCTGCTGGATCAGTTTGAGCAGATGAAAAAAATGGGGTCGATGGAGGACATGCTCTCCATGGTCCCGGGAGCTAATAAAATCGATACTTCACAGCTCGATCCTAAACAGTTTGATCGTTTTGCCGCCATCATACGCTCCATGACACCTTACGAACGCGATCACTATAAAGTGCTCGATGCTTCAAGGCGAAAACGCATCGCTCAAGGTTCCGGAACTACGGTCCAGGAAGTCAATCGGGTCGTCCGGCAATATGAAGACATGCAAAAGATGATGAAAAAATTTGGTGGGATGTTCAGGGGAAAGAAAGGTTCGTTCAACCGCCTGTTTGGCGGAAAACTTCCTTTCTAGACCTGTTCACAAATATATTAATATTAATAACACATTCAGGAGGAACTGAAAAATGGCAGTCAAAATTCGTTTAAAACGTGTGGGAATGAAGAAACAGCCCTATTACCGCGTGGTCGTCGCCGACTCCCGCTATCCCAGAGATGGTCGCAACATTGAAGAAATCGGCAATTACACCCCTGGTACCGATCCCGCAAGCATCAATATCGACATTGAAAAAGCCAAAGAATGGATGAAGAAAGGCGCTCAGCCCACCGAAACCGTGCGTGCCCTGCTTAAAAAAGCCGGCGCTCTTGAATAAGAGGCCCGGGTATGGAAGAACTCTTAAAAACCCTGGTCGAGCCTCTGGTTGAACATCCTGAGGATATCGAGATCAACTGCAGCCAGAGCCGTTCCGCTACAGTCCTCGAGCTTCGCGTTAATCCCGAGGATATGGGCCGTGTCATTGGCCGCGGCGGACGCCGTGCACAGGCCATAAGGTCCATCATGAAGGCCAAAGGCAACACTCTTGGCGAACGCATTTTAGTCGATATCGTCGAATAACAAGAGCACTTGGGGAGACTTTAACTTATGCGTGAAAGACTCATCTGCGGTAAACTTCTCAAAGCCCGCGGACTTAAAGGTGAAATCGCAGTCCGCGCCTCTGCAGATGAGCCTGAACGCTTTCTTTCTCTGCGTACCTGCCGTGCTGAAACCGAAGAGGGTGAATGTGTGCGTGAACTTCGTATCGTTCACGCCTCACTCAGCGGCAATCAGGTTTTTTTGCGCTTTGACGGAATCAACAGTCGGGAAGAAGCGGAAAAGCTGACAGGACTCTACCTGTCAATCCCCCGTGAACTTGCCCTTCCCTTAGGGGAAAACAGCTGGTATAGCTGTGATCTTGAGGGCAGCCGCGTGGTCGATCGACAACGTGGCCTGCTTGGCACAGTGGCTGAGATTAGTTCCAACGGTGTGCAGGATTTGCTGCGTGTCTGCAAAAATGGTGAGCCGGATATTTATATCCCCGTCCTCCGCAGGATTCTGAAGCGTGTGGATATCGCTGCAGGTACGCTGGAGCTGGAATTACCGGATGGTCTCTACGAAGTTTATCGTGAAGTTCAAGAAGAAAAAACAGCGCGTGAAGTCTGACTGCTCAGGCTTTCTTGTCTTCCTTTCAGGCTCATAGTCCATGACAGCTCTGTTTTCTGTGTTTGTCACTCTACTTAAAAACTCGCTTTTTCATCTGAACGACATGGTTTTACAGACGTTAAATGACCGGTAAACGGTGGATGAATAACAGCGCAGCAGAGCCGTTTTAATTTAGCACTTAATGTTTCATTGTTTTTCTAAAGAGGTCTGCTCATTGAAACGCTTCACCTGTCTTAGCTTATTCCCGGAAATCATTAGAGCTTCCGCTCTTTCTTCAATCGGCGGCAGAGCAGTCGAACGCGGGCTTTATGAGCTCGAGTTTATTCAGATCCGTGACTTTGCGGTGAACGAGTATGGAAAAGTCGACGATGCCCTCTATGGGGGTGGTGTCGGCATGCTAATGATGGCTGAACCTGTTTTTCAGAGCGTGACCAAAGCAAAGGATGATTTCCGTCAGATCCATGGTGAAGGCCGTGAAAAGCTGATTTATCTCTCCCCGCGCGGACGCGTACTGGATCAGCAGAAGGCCAGGGAACTCTCGGAACTTGACCATCTGATCTTGCTCTGCGGCCATTATGAGGGCGTCGATCAGCGCGTGCTGGATGAATGTGAGGCGGAAGAGCTTTCCATCGGAGACTATGTGCTGACTGGCGGGGAACTGGCCGCGGCCGTCCTCATCGATGTCATCTCCCGCATGCTTCCCGGAGTGCTGCCTTCAGACGAAGCCTGGCAGAAGGAAAGCATTGCTTCCGGCCTGCTGGAAGAGCCTCAGTACACCCGCCCCGCTGAGTGGAGGGGCAGAGCCGTTCCTGAGCTGCTCCTGTCCGGCCACGCCGCCCGCATCGAAGCCTGGCGCCAGCACGCTGCCCTTGATCTCACGTTGGAAAGGCGTCCTGAGCTGCTGACGAAGCTTCCCATGACCCATGAAGAGATCAAAGCCTGGTTGGAGGCCAGAGAGCAGAAAACGAAGGCTTCTCTGCCTCTGCTGCCCGGAGAGCAGATGAAAAAGGGAGAAAAAGCCAATTAACAAGAGAATTGACCTGTTTTCTTGACAAAATCTTAAGGTACAGATATGATTGTTAGGTCAAAAAGGGGTGGTCCGCTGCAATTGCGTGTATGAACACCTGTCAAGGGAAGGAGGATACGCAATATGGACATTGTTAAAGCCGTTGAACAGGAATACCTGAAGAACGATTATAAAAATGTGGATATCGGCGATTATGTGCGCGCCCATCTGATGATAAAAGAAGGCGACCGCAGCCGTATTCAGGTTTTTGAAGGGACCGTAATCGGCCGTCGCGGAGCCGGACTCAATGAATCGATCACGATTCGTCGTCTGAGCTATGGCGTCGGTGTCGAACGTGTACTGCCCGTCCATTCGCCCCGTATCGACAAAATCGAGATCGTGCGCAAAGGTCGTGTGCGTCGTGCCAAACTTTATTATCTGCGCGATCGTGTGGGGAAGAGCGCCAAAGTGCGCGAAAAACTGGCTGCCAAAAAAGACTGAGAGCAGACTGTTTCGGATCAAAAAGAAAGGAGAGCTTCGGCTCTCCTTTTATGTTACCCATTTATCACGTTGATCACTTGAATTTTCTCACTATTACTTAGCTCCCAAGAATAAGCGCCTGGGTCTTTTTAGAGTTCGACGTTCTTCTTTATCTCTGTGTTTAATCAACAAACTAATAGTAGTATACTTATTTCATAAATTCTATTATATATAAATTAGAATAGGAGGATCGAATATTTTCACTGTTAAGCGCCTTGAAGTTTTAGCACTTTTTCGAGATAAAACGCTTCGGCGTTTACTTTCTGTCCTTCTTTTGTTTTTTCTTGTTTGGTCCCTGTATCTGCAAGTACAGTCACCATCTATTTTTGAACAACAGAGGGATATTTATCGTCATTATATTAGTTCAAATATCAAGTCTAAAGGCTATTGGCTCAGTCAGGTGAGGCTCTTAGCTAAGGATTTGGGCGATGAATTCGTAGAAAGATTTGAAGGAAGTTATGATTATCAAATTAATAAAATGATTGCAATACTTGATAACCTGGGTAAGGAGCAAAGTTTTGAGCAAAAGCTCAGTGACGCGAATTCTACAACTGCTTTGGTGTTTCTTACGGCTGCTCAATTTTTTACCGACAATACAGACACAAAACCAAGTGTTTACACCCTGTATCCTGAAAAAATAAAAGCGTTTTTGGCAGATATTCATTATCCTTACAAGATTGATGACTTTGATAAAATCTCAAGTCTTGATGCTAAGAAATCTGATGTTGAATATGCTCATTTTGCCTTAGAAGCTGAAAGAGCGATTGATAATTATTTTTCTGATCGCCTGGAACCAATGGCCGGTTTTAATCTTTATTACTTCCTTATGAAATTCATGTCCAAAAGTTCTGATCGGGGCATTTTTCAGCCAAGGCTCATTCTTTTAGCGACTAGCCCTATTCTGATCGCGTATTATCTGTTTAAGATTTTCAGCTCAGGTTATATCAAAAATATCTATATGTTACCCAGAAAAAGATTTTGTGTTTTTCTTCATCTTTTTTCTTTAACATATATTTTAGTATTATTTTTTTATACCGTTCCTCAAATCATGAGCTGTTCAGTGGCAGCACTGGTCGGAAAAACCTATAACTGGAACACGGATATGGTGGTTATTCGACACGGATGTAATACGTTTCAATCAGTCAATCTGACTAACAATATATTGCCCAGCAGATTCATTGGTTTATCTCAATTACCTTACGTGCCATACGGCGAGCAAAATGCTATTTCAGCTTTAAATTATCATGATTTTATGTCGGTAAGATTTGCTGAATTCTTTCTTAGAGCCGCAGTTGTTGATTTCCTTAAAATTACGTTTATTGTCGCGCTATCCACATACATTATCCTGGCTGTTATGAAGTACCGATGCCGAATGTTTGTGATAGCTGCTCTGTCATTTTTTATTTATTTTTTTGAACAAAGAAACATGCGATCCAGATTTGACTATATCAACCCATTTGCGCTTACTAATGGGTGGAATATTGCCTTGGGAACAGAGCCGTATACTTGGCTCCACGCCATAATATTATTGACAATCTCTATATTGGGCATCATTCTATTAGCCAAATTAACCATGGATAGGAATGTGAGGCAAGGCATGAAATAATCTGGAATGAATCACACCTTCAAAGGAACGGAAAAAACTTTTTTTATCTTGTGCTTAGCAATGCATTAGCTAAGTTTCTGGAGTCACTCTCCATCAAGGCAACGAGAGAAGAAGACTAACCTGTGATGAGCAGAAGTAAGAAATAATAGAAAAGTCGCTGCTTCCATTTCAAAGACATGGAATAAATCATCTTAAGTGTATTAGTAAAAAATCATAGAGGGGAAAATGCCACTTCTTTCAGTTCGTAAGCTCAATAAACATTTTGGACAGAAGTCAGTCCTTAAGAATCTTTGTTTTCAGGTCAATCAATCTGAAATTGTTGGGCTGCTTGGACCAAACGGCGCAGGTAAGTCTACTGCGATGAAGTGTATCTGTGGATTAGTTCATTATGATTCTGGTGACATATCCATCGAGGGTCATGATATCAAGGCCGACCGAGTGAGTGCATTAAAGCTTCTGGGTGCAAGTATCGAGAGTCCGGCACTGTATCCCGAACTGACGGGTGCGGAGCATATCAGACTGATGGCGCAGTGGAGGGATTTGCCCAAAACCGAAATTGCTGAGGCCGAAGCTTTCTCAAAATTAGGCGAAGCTCTACGCAGGAGAGCTTCCTCTTATTCCACGGGCATGAAAATGCGATTGATTTTAACAATGGTTCTGATGCCCAAACCGCATTTGATTATTTTAGACGAACCAATGAATGGTCTGGATCCAGAGGGCGTCATTCAGCTTCGCGAAGAACTATGTCACTTAAAAGATCAGGGAACAGGGATTCTGCTCTCCTCACATTTGTTGTCTGAATTAGAGAAGATCTGTGATCGAGTACTTATGATTAATCACGGAGCAGTTATATTCGATGGAGCTATTTCTGACAAACAAATGAGTAGTGGATACGATATTTATACAAATGAACTACCAAGACTCGAAGCGATTCTCAAAGAAAGAGGGTACATCTGCGCAGCAAAGACAGATTCGCAGAGAACAAAATGCTTACATTGTGTTGCCCCTGAGGGCGAGCTCAATGACTTGCTAATGGTCATTGTTAACGAAGGGATCAGACTATCTGACTTAAAGAAAGCATACAAATCCCTTGAAGACATATATCAAGAAGTGATTGTTGCCAATTGATATGAAAAATTTGATTTTTGCAGATTTTAAAAAGAGTATTAGTAAAAGGTTCCTGCTTTCAATAATCTTAGTATTCCTGCTGTCCTGCATAGCAATTCTGTACTTTTTCAAACAAAATCAAAATGACTTCCCCAGGAGAAGCGAAGCTCTAGCGGCAGCCGAAAAAGAAAAGCTTCTGTTAGCATACGAATTCACACAAAATCTCTATGCTTTAGCTCAAAAAGCGAATTTGCAAAATCCTTCTGATGAATTGCTAGCGCAAACAAAACTTTATAAGTTTGAAGGTGATGTCTTACTGAAATATATTTTATTTCAGGAAAAACTGGAAACGCTCAATCAGCAAAGAGCGAAGAACTTCAATGAAATAAAGAAAACCATTCTGGACATGGACAGCTATGCTTTTGAAAAAATATATAAAAAGAACATTCATCTGATTCATGAAGAATATATTTATAATGAAGACATTCACAGTTTATACGCAAGGTTAGTAAAGAATAAAGGAAGCATCGCTCTGGGAGAGACTTTCAGTGATAAAATTCGGGCAAGTTCACTCTTACATTATATGATTAGTTTTCCTATGCTTTCACTGGCCGCCATGTTTTTTGTGGTCATCATGAATGCAAACAACTGGTCTGTTGAATTTACGTCAGGTGGCATTCGACTTTTACTCACTCAACCATTCTCACGGAGAAAAAGTTATTATTCCAAAGTGATCGTGAAGCTTTTTATCACCCTTATATCCCTTAGTATCTTACTGTTTCTTCCCAGCATAGTATCTTTTTTTATAGGTGGAACTGGTTCTGACATATCCGTACTGATCAATCCCCGAATATTTGATCAACTGTTCGTTCAATTTTCGCCTGAAACAGTCTTTTTCAGCCTTATCAGCACTTCTATATGGACTTACATCAAATATTATTATCTTCTCTTTATTTCTGTTGCTGTGTTTATTTTTTCGTTGACAAACATTTTATCTCTCGTCCTGAAAGATTCCGGCGGGGTTGTAATCTCCGTCTGCTTCTTATCTTGTCTGCTCATTGTTTCTGCTCCATTCAATCCCTTCTCTTATATCCGAATCCCGGAACTGCTAAGCGGGAACTTAGGATATGGTTATTGGAGCAGTCTGCTCATCCTCATGGCTCTTTCGATCTTTTTGATTACTGGTGGATCGTACATCTTAAAAAGATACCAGGCCATAGAGTTGGCTTCGTAATGATGGCATATAATTTAATTGATTGCTTATGTGAAGGGCGGGTTGATCCGGGATATGGAAATGATTGCTTGTAAGGATTTGAAATACAGTTACCCTGTTTTTAATAAGGAGCCTGGATTTCTGAATGGGCTGAAGGATTTTTTCCACCGGGAAATAAGCTATGTTAAAGCCATTGACGGTGTTAATTGTCAGATTGGGCAAGGGGAGTTGATTGGCCTTCTGGGCGAAAATGGAGCGGGTAAAACGACTTTAATGAAATTGCTTTCGGGTATTTTGACCCCGCAGGGCGGTGAAGTTTCTGTATTGGGTTATGCTCCGCAACGGCGTGAACACGCTTTTCTCCAAGATATCGGTGTCATGTTTGGACAAAAGACTCAGCTTATATGGGACTTGCCAGCCATCGATACTTTTCATTCGCTTAAAGTGATCTATGGAATTGAAGAAGCTGCATTTAAAAAAGATTTAGATTTTCTACTGGAAAAATTAAGTCTTAAAGATAAGCTGTTTGTACCTGTCCGAAAACTTTCTCTCGGTCAAATTGTCAAGTTCAATTTGATTGCGACGGTGATTCATCGACCTAAGCTTTTAATGCTGGATGAACCTACCATTGGTGTCGATATTCTCAGCCAGAGCAATATCCATGATTTTCTTCTGAGCTACAATCAGATCTATGGGGCGACCATTTTGCTTTCCAGTCACAATACGAAGGATATAAGGGCTGTGGCAAAACGCATTCTGTTTTTAGATAAGGGACAGGTTCTCTATGATGGCCCCCTGAGTCAATTTCGCTTCAGCGATAATCCACAGCATTCTTATGTGCTGAGGACAAAAACAGATTCACTTCCTGCCGGTTTCGATGCATCCAGGATGCGCTGTGAAAAAATAGACACCGCCTCCTATCATATTAGTGTTCAAACTCCCGGAGATTTATCTTGCCTGGATTTTTCTGATATCACTTCCATACAGGAGGAAGAATCAGATCTTGATGAGACGCTGAAAGCTTTTTACAGGGCACAGAATCAAGCGAGGGGACAAGATTCATGAAATATCTTGTTTTGATGCGCAATGCGTTCAAAAGAAAAATGATTTATCGCTCACAGATTGTCCTTGAATTATTCACGAACGGTATCATCTACTTCACAACCATCTGCTTATGGACAAGTGTCTTAAATAGCGGAGCAGATTTAGCTGGATATGATAAGAACCAATTGTCGACCTACTTTCTCTTTACCATATTTTCGGGAATACTTTTTTCTTTTGAACCGTGTTTTACCCTTGGGAATGCGATACAGAACGGGTCCTTGTCTGTCACTCTGCTGCGACCGGTCAATTATTTTTTTATGGATTATGCAAGACAGCTTGGTAGCAAGTTATTCTATATACTCTTGCTTGTGCCGCTTATCTTGTTAAAGGCGAAGTACCCGCTGAGCCTGATCGTTTACATCCTCAGTGCCTTTAGCATGTTTTACGCTTTTATGGCGGTACTTTCACTCGTTGGCTTCATCCTGGAAAACACCTGGCCTCTTCGTCCTGTCTTATCTGCCTTGTTTATGCTTTTGAGCGGTCAACTTTTTCCCCTTGATATTTTGCCGGAAGGCATCTATAAAACTCTTGTTTTTAATCCTTTCTCGCTCGTCGGCTATGTTTTTTCGAAGACCCTTATCGGCAGTTTCGAGTTAGAGGCCATTTTCTTATACAGCTGTATCAATGGCGTCTATTTCTTGCTTTTCTTTATCTTCTTTCAACATGGATTCAGAAAACTGATCTATCGTTATGAGGGGGTCAGGGCATGAAAAAGTATTTCTCTTTATTCTCTGTTTTCTCACGTCAGAGTTTGAAGTCATTTGCGATATATCGGGCAACAGCAGTGATTACGGCCACTTTTGGCGTGCTCTTCTTTACCGTTGAGTGCATCCTGGGTATGGTTTTGTTTTCACTTACAGATGATATTGTCGGCTATTCTTTTCAGGATTATTTGCTGATGATCTCAGTGGCCTCGCTGATCACTTATCTGTATCAATTCTTTTTTGCTTCCGCCCATGAGAATTTAGCTGAGGTCATTCTGGAAGGCGAGTTGGATACCGTTCTCCTTCGTCCGGTGAACTCGCTTTATTACTACAGTTGTTTCCGCCAGGATTATTCCTGCATAATCAATGTCCTCGTTGTTATACCCTTCATTGTTGGTTTATATATCCAATACAATGTCTTTTCGATATTTAATATCATCGTATTTTTGCTCTTTATCATCCTGGCTGTCCTTTGTGTTTACATCGTTAATCAGCTCTTCGTTACTCTGGTTTTCTTCTTTGAAAACTCGACACGGCTGCTCGGTCTAAGTGAATATCTCTACGATGTGGCGACCAGGCCCATAGCGATCTATCCCAAAGCCATCATAAAGGTTCTCATGTATGTCGTTCCCTATGGCTTTGTCACCAACATGAGCTGGCAGATACTCATACGAGGTGTGCCCGTAACCGCCTTTATTTTTCTTGCGCTCTGGGATGTGCTGGGACTTATGCTTGCCAATGCACTTTGGAATAAAGGCATTAAAAAGTATGTTTCATCCAATTAAAAGCCGCGCATAGGAACGAATTAAACCCGACTTATGACATACTGCCAAACATTTGGTATCCCAGTGTTTGTAAAAGTCTGCATGGAAAAGAAAGTGGGATAAATTAAATCTGGCAGCTCTTATTTTATATTTAAAATAAACATCAAAAGGCGTGAGTAAAGATCCGTGGAAATGGCTGAGTATTTTATTACCTTATGCTATGATAAAAAAATAAGAAAGCTCAAGTGAATCATGTTCACCTTTTCATCACCTCTGTAAGAGCTGCGAAGTCGAGACATGCAACGCTGGCCAAACTGGCTTCAATAAGCGTTTAGAATGGTGTTAGCTAAAGATAGCGCCAGGCTGGAAAGAGAGGTACAGCGATGGCACAGCAAATTCAGTGGTTTCCCGGTCATATGGCCAAAACTCTGCGGGAACTTCGCGAAGAGATGGGCCTCTGTGACTGCATCGTCGAGGTCTGTGATGCGCGCATACCTCGCTCCAGCCGCAATCCGGAGCTTTTACGAATCGCGGAGGGAAAAACCCGCCTGCTTTTGCTCAACAAAGAAGACCTGGCGGATGCAGCCACGACGGAAGAGTGGCTGAAGTTTTATGCTGCAAAAGGCCAGGCGGCCATGGCGACTCAGGCTCAGCGACAGGGTTCTGCCAAAGCGGTGGCTCGCAAAATTCTTGAACTGAATGAAGAGAAAATCGCCCGCGCCAGGTCGCGCGGACGCATTAACCGGCCTATCCGCTGCTTCGTCGCGGGCATTCCCAACTGCGGAAAGTCCACGCTGGTCAACAGTCTCGTGGGGCGCAAAGCGGCAGCTACTTCCAACAAACCGGGAGTGACGCGCAGCCTTTCCTGGCTCAAAGCCGGAACTCATCTCAGCGTGCTTGACACACCCGGCCTGCTCTGGCCAAAAGTGGAAGAACGCCAGGCCGCCATTGTTCTCGGCGCCTGTGCGGCGATCAAAGACGATGTGATGCCTCTGACGGAACTTGCCGGCGAATTTCTGCTCTTGCTCTGTCAGCGCTATGCGGGCATGATGGAACGAGAGTACGGCCTCGTGCTTACAGACGCTGATTATACAGAAGCTGAGCAGGGTGAGCTGCTCCTCGAAGCCCTGGCCCGTAATCGTGGCCTCCTGCGACAGGGAGGAGAAGCGGATCTCCAGCGTGCCGCGCGTCATATTCTTACCGCATTCCGCAGTGGCAGTCTGGGCCATTTGAGCCTTGAAAGTCCGGAGCAGGAATAGGTCTATCTGGCCTTCATACAAGGGCTAAACTTTTGAATAAAGGGATAATGCTTTGACCAAACCTTACGTTTTTCGCCTGCGCCAGGCTGATCTGGACCGCTATGAGGAAATGGCGGAGCTAGAGAAAAATTTTCACGCTGAAGGCTATGCCCTCGTCGCCGGTGCCGATGAGGCGGGTCGAGGACCATTGGCTGGCCCTGTCTTTGCAGCAGCCTGTATTCTCGATCCTGAACGGCCCATTCCCGGACTCAATGATTCTAAAAAAATCAGCGCCCAGCGCCGTGAGGCTCTTTTTGATCAGATCCAGGAGAAAGCTCTGGCTTATGCTGTTACTTCACGCCCGTCAACATGTATTGATCGCATCAATATTCTTGAAGCCACGAAGGAAGCTACCCGAGAGGCCCTTGAGGCGCTCAGTCCAAGTCCCTCGATCTGTCTTCTGGATGCCCTGCGCATTAAGGATCTGCGTTTTCCCCAACGTGCTTTGATTAAAGGCGACGCGCACGTCAACGCCATTGCTGCAGCTTCCATCCTGGCCAAAGTGAGCCGCGATCGCTATATGATCGAACTGGATCAGGCTTATCCTGGTTATGCTTTTGCCTCACATAAAGGCTACGGCACGGCCGCACATTACGAAGCTCTCAGACGTCTCGGCCCCTGTCCGGAGCACCGGCTGAGCTTTCTGGGTAAACTGAAACTGGGGAAGAGTGTGGCAGAGGAAGAGGCCACTGCTGCTCATAGCCAGGACAAAGACGCTACACGTTTTCAGCAGGGCTGCCTTGCCCGGGGACAACAGGCTGAAAGACGTGTCGCTGAACATCTGGCCTCACAGGGCTATCATATCCTTGAGCGCAACTTCCGTCTGCCTCCTTTCGGAGAAATCGATTTAATTGCGGCGAAAAATAAAGTCCTTTTTATTGTCGAGGTCAAAGCCCGACATGAATCTCTCAGCAAAGGCCGCTGTCTTGAGGCCATCGACCACCGTAAGGCGAGTAAACTTCGTCTTGTCGCCGCATATTATCAGCAGAGCCGGCATTTTGAAAATCATAATCTTCGTTTTCTGGCAGCGGGCTGCGAGCTTGGCGAGCATGATGAAGTGCTGCACATCTGCTATCGGGAATTTTTCCCCTGAACGCAGGAAAATGAACAAAAGCATAATCAGAATAGAGAAACGTGACCAGGCGATTCATGAAAATGCTGAAAGGTGACAAAGCAAAGCATGAAAATGAAAAACAGTAAGATTGAACCAAAACCCAAAGCACTCTTTTTTGATTTTGACGATACTCTCCAGCCCTTTGATCCCTGCAGCCGCCAGGCTCTGGAAAGTAGCTGCCAGGCCTTTTCGCTGCCTTTTAATGAGCAGGTCTATCAGCATTACCGCCAGCTGAATCACGGGCTATGGAGGCGGCAGAAAGCAGGCGAACTGAGTGTCGAGGACGTCATGGAGAGACGTTTTCAGCTCTTTCTTAAGGATTACGGGCAAGCTCAGCTGGCTGAAGTTTTCAATCAACGCTATATCTCAGAGCTGAGCCGCTGTGTGTCCAAAGAACCGGGAGCAGATGAGGTTCTGGACAGGCTCTCACGCCAATATGAGCTCTTTATTTGCTCGAACGGCCGGCTGGCAGAAAAACGCAGTCGCATCGAACTTGCCGGTTGGACAGCCTATTTTAAAGACCTTTTTGTTTCTGATGACATCGGCTTTGATAAGCCCGATCCGCGCTATTTTGAACTTTGTCTCCAACGCAGCCGTTATTCTGCCGACGAAGTTCTCTTTATCGGGGACAGCTGGACAGCAGATATCCTGGGCGCACGCAGAGTCGGCCTGCCTGCCATCTGGTACTGTGTGCACAGTCGCTCAGATCAAGAAGCTCTTCCTGCTGAAGACTCGGAGCTGGAAAATATTCTTTGTCTGAAGCAGCTGACGGAGCTTCTGCCACTGCTGGATGAGGAAGCCTGCCTGGCGGGGGAGGAGGCCACGAAGCAACTTTGTGCTGAAGGAGGAAGGCAGGGGATTTCCGTTCGATTGCCGGGCAATAGTCCTCTTAAAAAAACAGACGCTGTGGTTCCGGAAAGCCGTTATCCCCGCCCTGAGTGGCTGGAACGCGCAGTTTTCTATGAAATCTACCCTCAGAGTTTTTATGATGCCAACGGGGACGGTATTGGCGATATTCCGGGAATTATCAGCAAACTGGATTACATTGCTGATCTTGGTGCGAACGCGATCTGGCTGAGTCCCTGTTTCGATTCGCCTTTCAAAGACGCGGGTTATGATGTTCGCGACTATAAAAGAGTTGCCGCGCGCTATGGGACAAATGATGATCTTATTGCTCTTTTTAATGAAGCGCATCGGCGAGGCATGAAGGTCTTACTGGACCTGGTTCCCGGACATACAAGTGAGGAACACCCCTGGTTTATCGAGAGCAGTAAAAGTGAAGCAAACGCCTTCACTAAGCGCTATATCTGGACCAACAGTGCCTTTGAAGGAGCAGAGGGCCGGCCTTTCATCAGCGGAGAATCGGAGCGGGATGGCGCTTATATTCTCAATTTTTTCAAATGTCAGCCCGCGCTGAATTACGGCTGGGCTGAAGTCCGAAAACCCTGGCAGAGTGAGGCTCTGGGAAAAGAGGCCTGTGAAACCTGCGCGGCCATGGTGGACGTCATGCGCTTCTGGCTGGAGCGCGGAGCCGATGGTTTCCGCGTCGACATGGCGGACAGCCTTGTCAAGGGTGACGGTGACGAAAAAACGGCAACCATCAAAACCTGGCAGTTCATCTTCGATCAGCTGCGGCCAGATTTTCCCCAGGCAGCTTTTGTTTCGGAGTGGGGGCGACCTGGTCTCAGCTCCCAAGCCGGTTTTGATATGGACTTCTGGCTGGACTGGGGCTGGGGCGAAGGCAATGGCTATCATCATATGCTGCGCTTTACCCGTGACACGAAAAGCACAGACTCACGCGAAGGAGATCGAAGCTATTTTAACGCCGGGAGTTCGACCTCAGCGCTGTCGTGGCTGGTGGAATATAGACGGGAATATGAAGCTTCTCGCTCGAAAGCCAGCTTTTGCTTTATCACGTGCAATCATGATACGCCTCGGCTGGCCCCCCGTTTGAGTCGAGATGAAATTGCTCTGGCCTATTGCTGCCTTCTGACCCTGCCCGGCAACCCTTTTATTTACTATGGCGATGAAATCGGGCAGCGTTATCTGCCGCTTCCCAGCAAGGAGGGGGGCTATCACCGAACGGGTTCGCGCACGCCCATGCAATGGAAGCAGGGGCGGAATTTCGGCTTTTCCAACGCAGCGCCTGAGCAGCTTTATCTGCCGGTAGATCCAGACGTCCATGCGCCAACAGTAGAAGAAAACATCAGAGATCCGCGTTCTCTCTTTTGTATCCTGAAACAACTCATTGCCCTGCGCAGGCAATACCCCTCGCTGCTGGCGACTTCGGACTGGTCCCCGATCGCTTGCAATGAAGAGGGCAAAGCGCTGCTCTACAAAAGATATTGCCATGTCTCCACGATCTCCGGCCACCGTGGAGAGGCCAGGGCAGTAAACCCCGATCTAAAAGATTGGCAGGATCAGGGCCAGGAAAAGGAAGAAGCAAACAGTCAAGTTGCCAGGCCTCTCAAGGAAAGTCTTTTTGTCTGTCTGAATCCCGGCTTAAAACCTGAACGCCTGAATCTTCCGGCTCAGGAATTTATGGAACTTCGTTCGGCCAAACTCATCTTTTCCTTTTCTGCAAATGGTTCGGAAAATTATCTTAATGGAGAAAACTACTTGAATTACACCCGGTTTGAAAGAAAAGAACGGAGAGACGAAGACCTGGCTAAGGAAAGTACGGTTGACGGAAATCTGTTGATCGAGCCTCAGAGTATCAGTCTCTTTCATCTGTTACAATAAAAACAGCCTGATTCTGAGCGCTATTAGCAATCTGGTTCTGAGCACTGCCATCAGGATATGGGAAGAACTGGTATATCTCAGCCTTTTCAATTCATCCATACCTTTTTTCTTTAGTGAGCAGCAGAGGACAGACAGACATTGAAACGGGCAAAGGGGAAAAGTAGGTTTAGCGATGGAGGAAAAAATGCCAGAACTTAAGAGCCAGCAGGATAAACAAAGTCTCT
The DNA here is from genome assembly GCA_004556455.1 of Clostridiales bacterium. GTDB lineage: Bacteria > Bacillota > Clostridia > Saccharofermentanales > DTU023 > SFGY01. Next base: position 191,579 of record SFGY01000001.1, read on the forward strand.
GTTTTCGCAATCTTGATCGTCTGGTCAGCTGTGATGACAGCGACAGGGTGTATGAGCATTGCGATCTTTTCGTTGAAAACGGTAGAATTTCACAGATTGGAGAGGTAAAGCAAAGGGCTGACGATGAAATTGATGGCCGTGGCTTCATCGTCTATCCCGGACTGATTAACACACATCACCATCTTTATCAGATTCTCACACGGAATTTGCCGCAGGTGCAAAATCTGGAGCTTTTTGACTGGCTGACAAAACTTTATGAGATCTGGGCCAAACTTAATGCTGAGGGCTTTTTTGCAGCCTGCCGCGCCGGTATGGGTGAACTGATTAAATTCGGCTGCACAACGGTTTTTGATCATCATTACGTTTTCCCGGAAAACAGCGGTGATCTGCTCGCTTCAGAAGTTGAAGCGGCCGATCTCATGGGCATCCGCCTTGTCCTGTCCCGGGGCAGCATGGATCTCAGCCAAAAAGATGGAGGTCTTCCCCCTGATTCAGTCGTACAGAGTATCAAAGAAATCCTTGAGGATAGTGAAGCTCTCATTGACCGTTATCATGATGAAAGGCCTTTCTCCATGCGACAGGTGGTGCTGGCTCCATGTTCACCTTTCAGTGTCAGTGAAGAGCTGCTGCGTGAATCAGCCAAACTGGCTCGAAGCAAAGGGGTTCGCCTGCACACGCATCTGGCGGAAACTAGAGATGAGGAGGTCTACACGCAAGAACATTATGGTATTCGTCCTCTGGAGTATATGGCCCGACTTGGCTGGCTGGGCAAAGATGTCTGGTTTGCCCATGGCGTTCATTTTAATGATGCTGAACTCGATCTCTTAGCGGAGACAGGAACGGGCGTCGCTCATTGCCCGGCCTCGAACATGAAACTTTCCTCGGGGATCTGCCGCGTTCCTGAGCTACTTCAAAGAGGCGTTCATGTAGGTCTGGCTGTTGACGGCAGCGCCAGCAACGATGGTTCCAGCCTGCTGGAAGAAATGCGTATCGCATATCTGCTCCATCGCCTCTCCTGGGGAGAAAAAGCTCCTTCCGGCTATGAGCTTCTGAAAATGGCGACAAGAGGTGGAGCCGCACTCCTTGGCCGTCCCGAGCTTGGTCAGCTTGCAGTCGGAAAAGCAGCAGATTTTTTTGCGATACAGAAATACCGACTGGAACTTGCCGGCGCCAGCTTTGATCCTGAAAACATGCTGGCCACCATTGGGATCAAGGCTCCGGTTGATTTTACTGTAGTGAACGGAAAAATTCTTTACAAGCAGGGAAAGCTACTCGATCTTAATGGTAAAGTCCAGGATGAGAATGAAATCAGCAGACAAGTAGAAAGAGCCTCACGCCGCATGCAGGACGAAACTACAGGTGGTAAGCTGGCTTCTGTTTTGGAATAGCCGCCATTGCAAGCTGTTTCGCACATGGTCAGGGTGTCAGGACAAGAAAGGTTCTTTTCTCTAAAGCTTTCTTATGCTACGATGTTAAGACAGCTTAGCTTTCGGAGGTGCAGTTATGAAGCTGGATAAACACAGCAGTATTCCGCTTTATGCGCAGCTGCGCGAATTAATTGTAGAACGAATCAGCAGTGGCGCCTATGCCCGTGGTGCGCAGATCCCTTCAGAGATGGAATTTTGCAGAGAATTGGATCTGAGTCGCCCGACAGTGCGCCAGGCGATTGCAGAGTTGGTCTCCGATGGCGTGCTGGAGATTCATAAAGGGAAAGGAACCTATGTGGCCGAAGAGGTCGAGCGCCTTGAAATTCCTCATTTTACGGCGCTGAGCTTTTCCTTTCTCAACATGAATAATGTCGATAACATCGGTCTCAAACCAATCAAACTGATTGAACCCGATGCCGAAATCGACCGTCTCTTTAAAATAGCAGAGAAGCAGACTCATCCGGGTTACTGGCTGGCTGAGTGGCCGGTCAATGCCGGAGAGCAGATTCTTGGGCACTGCTATTCCTATATTCCTGTACAGCTTTTCCCTGAACTTGGTCAAAGCCTTGCGGCCGGTAAACGAATGGTCGATATCAAGTCCAATAAATACGCCTATCTGCCGCAGAAAGGCAGTCTTTCCCTGACTTGTCGCCCGGCCAAAAATCGTGAAGCGGAAGCTCTGGATATTCCACGCCGCAGTTTTATCATCGCCATGGAAGGTCCCCTCTTTGCCCGCAACGGCTATATCTGTGAGGTTTTGCGCATTATTCTGCGCCCTGACCTGATTAAAGTGGAAATTAATTGACGCTGCTTGCGCCTCTTTTCGTCTTTAGATCTTGCAGCTATTCGCCTGCAAGTTTTTCTGTTCGCAGTTTTCTCGGATCTGGTCTTTCTTATTAATAAAAAGGCCAGAAGGAATTTGTAAAAAATGGGTATCTATTTCGATTCTACAGCCAGCGGTCTCCTAGATCCGGAGGTCCTTGATCTTTATGTCGAGGCTCTGAAAAAGTTTAACTATAATCCTGCTTCGCTCCATCATGATGGCAGGGAATGTCGCCTGGCAATAGAAGAGGCTCGCTGCCGCATGGCTACCGTTCTCGACTGTGAAGCTGAAGAAATTATCTTTACCTCCGGGGGCAGTGAGTCAATCAACACAGCACTCAAAAGTGTGACCATCGAAAGCCGCAGGCGTGGACGCAAGCTGGTGAGTGATGCCGCTGAGCATCCTGCAACTATGGAAACCCTGCGTTTTCTGGAAACAGCTGAGAAAAGGGAAGTGGACTTTTTGCCTTTGAAAAATGGCCGCTATGATCTCTCAGCTTTGCGGGCTTCCCTTGAAGGTTCAGCAGCCGACCTGATCAGCTCGCTTTATGTGCACAATGAGAACGGCATGATTTATCCTCTTGCTGAGATAAAAGCCCTGCGTGATGAACTCAGTCCTTCGGCGAAGTGGCATGTCGACGCTGTTCAGGCTCTGGGAAAATTGTCCATTTCTTTCAAAAACATCGGGGCTGATTTTATGTCCTTCAGTCTTCACAAGATTGGAGCACCTAAGGGCATTGGCTTGCTTCTGGCCCGCCGAAATCTCAGGCTATGTCCGTTGATTCATGGGGGTGGCCAGCAGGGAGGACGCCGATCTGGCACAGAAAATCCACCATTGATTCTCGCGTCTGCTCTGGCCATGGAAAAATCAGCAAAAACGGTCGAACAGAACTGGACCAGAGTCAGTGCTCTCAAAACTCTGCTGCTGGAGCGCCTCAGAGCCTCTTCTCAGCCTTTCAGAGAAGTGAGTGATGCCAGGAGCGTGCCTCATATTGTTCTTCTGCTTTTTCCAGGACTGCGTGCTCAGACCTTGCAAAATGGCTTATCCGAACGTGGCTTTGACCTCTCTATCGGTTCAGCCTGCGCTTCTACCAAAGATGCTGACCCAGCACTCATCGCCCTCGGCCTGAGTGCTGATGAGAGTCGCCACGCTGTGCGCATCAGCCTCTCTGCCCAGACGAGGGAAGAAGATATTGAGCGACTTGTCCACGAGATCGCTGATTTACTAACACGGTTTGGCGGCGCGGAGCACTGAAAAAACAACTACTTGAGCACGGCTAAATCCACACACAAGACGAAAACAGCAAAACTAATAAAGTACAATAAAAAAACATTAAAAAAGTCGCAAAAAAATGCGCTAAAAGACCTGTAGAAGAAGCTCTGTAAAAAATACAGCGCTCAATGAAGGAAAGAAAAATATGCACGCTGGCGAAAACAAAAGAGATTCCATCATATCGACATCAGATGCTTCAGCATCTGATAGTCATGAGTCTTCGACTCCTTTCCTCGGGGTGGACACTCAGGGAAAAGCCTCGCAAGGTTCTGCGGATCCTGTTCAGGGGAATGCTCCCACAGCTCTTCCCGGAGATGAAATTGTCCTTGCGCGCCTGGGTGAAATAGCACTCAAAGGTCTGAACCGCAACCGCTTTGAGTCTCAGCTCTTCCACAATATGCAATATCGCCTGCGCGGCCTTGGTAAATATAAGATTACACAGAGTGATTCACGCATTTGGATTGAACGCAAAGATGGACCGACCGATACGAAGGCAGTTATTCATGCCATTCACGATGTTTTCGGTTATGTTTCGGCGAGCCCGGTCCGACGTATTCCCCAGGATATGGAAGTCCTACGGAATACGGTGGCAAAGCTTGGAGAAAGCTTGTTCTCTGAGGAGGCCATTCGCATTAACGCTGCAAAGAAGAGCGACCACGTCCGGACCACTTCTTTGCCGATAAGTTTCAAGATTGAATGCAAACGTATTGAAAAATCCTTTCCTCTGCGCTCCTACGATGTCTGCTGCTCTTTGGGAGATCTGATCACCGAACGCTGGCCTGAAACGACCCGGGTGGATGTGCATCAGCCTGACGTCACAATCTATGTGGAAATTCGTGAGTCGATTTATCTCTATCATGAGATTTATCCGGCGCGTAAAGGCCTTCCGGTGGGCATGGGAGGGAAGGGCATGCTGCTCCTCTCAGGAGGTATAGACAGTCCTGTAGCAGGCTATCGCATGGCTTCCCGCGGCATGCGACTGGAAGCCATTTATTTTCATACGCCGCCTTACACCGGTGAGGATGCAAAGATAAAGGTGATCGATCTTGCCCACATTCTCGCGCGCTATGCGGGAACTCTGACTTTGCACATTGTGAATTTCACTGAGGTGCAGCTCACGATGAACAAACTGGTTCCCGAAGATATGATGACCATTGTGATGCGCCGAATGATGCTGCGTATCGCTGAGGCTATCTCCAGGGAGCGAGGACTTAAAGCTCTTATTACAGGGGAAAGTCTTGGCCAGGTTGCCAGCCAGACGCTGGAGGCACTGGTATGTACGGATGCAGTTGCAGGTTTGCCTATCTTTCGACCGCTTATTGGCTGCGACAAAGATGAGACTGTGGCTCTTGCCCAGGATATCGGCAGTTTTGAAACCTCCATTCTGCCCTATGAGGACTGCTGCACGGTTTTTGTGGCCAAACATCCGAAAACTCATCCCAGTCTTGAAAATGCCGAAAAAGCTGAAGCTAAACTGGATGTAGAGGCGCTCACCCGTCTTGCCGTAAGCCAGAGCGAAGCCTTGCAGATTCAGCTGAAAAACCTGGAAGCCTAGAGGCTGAATGGAAAATTCACGGAAGCGGTACGCTAATTTAGTTCTTTCAAGCTTCCACTCATACAGCGCCCCCTCAGGCTGACCCTGAGAGAATATGATGGGAAAAGATCTCAGTTTAACTTGACATTAATCAGAGAAACTCTTCGGCTCCTTTTGCTTGTTTTTATTTTCTGATATACTAAACATCGTTAAAATTTGCGTAAAAAGCAATATTAATATCATTAAACAAACCTTTTTCGGCGACCTCACATTGAAGGTCAGTTCCCATAAGGAAGACAAAATGTTCCGAATAAAGGCCACAGGAGGAAAATTCATGCTTTACGAACACATCAAACAGCAAGACGCTGAAGTCTATGAAGCGATGATGAACGAACTTCACCGTCAGCAGAATAAAATTGAACTGATCGCATCTGAGAACTTTGTCAGCCCCGCTGTTATGGAAGCTGCCGGCTCAGTGCTTACCAATAAATATGCCGAAGGTTACCCTGGAAAACGCTACTACGGCGGTTGTGAATACGTGGACGTCGTTGAAAACCTGGCTATTGAACGCGCGAAAAAGCTCTATGGAGCCGAACATGTCAACGTTCAGCCTCATTCTGGCGCACAGGCGAACACGGCTGTGTTCTTTGCCCTGCTCAACCCCGGCGATAAAATCCTCGGCATGGATCTGGCGCACGGCGGCCATCTCACGCACGGCATGAAGATTAACTTCTCCGGAAAATACTTTGAAGCACACGGCTATAAGGTCCGCCGCGACACCATGCAGATCGATTACGATGCCCTGATGGAGCAGGCTATGGAAGTCAAACCCAAGCTCATCATCGCTGGTGCGTCTGCCTATCCCCGCATCATTGACTTTAAGAAGTTCCGCGAAGTGGCCGATGCCTGCGGCGCCCTTCTTATGGTTGATATGGCCCACATCGCAGGTCTCGTGGCTGCAGGTCTGCATCCCAGCCCTGTGCCTTATGCCGACGTGGTCACCACAACCACACATAAAACGCTTCGCGGCACCCGTGGCGGCATGATTATGTGCAAGGAAGATTATGCTAAAAAGATTAACTCGGCCGTCTTCCCTGGCATGCAGGGCGGCCCGCTCATGCACATTATCGCAGCTAAGGCCGTGGCCTTTGGCGAAGCTCTTAAACCCGAGTTCAAAGTCTATCAGCAGCACGTTGTCGAAAATGCCAAAGCTCTGGCAGAGGGACTCAACAAGCGCGGCGTCCACATGTGCTCCGGCGGCACGGACAACCATCTGATTCTGCTTGACCTGCGCGAAACCGGCGTCACCGGCAAGGATCTGCAGGAGCGTCTGGATGAAGTCAATATCACGACGAATAAAAATGGCATTCCTTACGATGAATTGAAACCGACCATCACCTCGGGTCTTCGTATTGGTACTCCTGCCGTGACGAGCCGCGGTCTTGGCGTTGCTGACATGGATGAAATTGCCGATTTCATCGCTCTGGCCATTAAAGATTTTGATGCTCACAAAGATGAGATCAGCCGCCGTGTGGCCGACCTTCTGGCAAAACATCCGCTCTACGAAAATCTTTAATCACAATGACTGAGGTTTCCCGAAAAAAAGAACCTCTTGCCTATCGTATGGCACCCAGGACGCTGGCCGAATTTTTCGGCCAGCGTCAATTGCTTGGGGAAGGAAAAATGCTGCGGCGCATGATTCTTGCCGATCAGCTCAGTTCCATCATCCTTTTCGGCCCTCCGGGCAGCGGCAAAAGTTCACTGGCTCGGGTCATTGCCAATGGAACCGAACGAAGCTTCAAGCGTCTTAATGCCGTCACTTCAGGGATCGCTGATATACGGCGTGTGATTGAAGACGCCGGAAATCCACTGCTCACCCCTGAGGGTAAAGTTCTCCTCTTTATTGATGAAATTCATCGTTTTAATAAAGCCCAACAGGATGCTCTCCTGCCCAGTGTGGAAGATGGGACGATCATTTTGATCGGGGCGACCACAGAAAATCCATTTTTTGAAGTCAATAAGGCCCTGCTCTCCCGCAGCACAGTCTTTCAGCTCAAGGCTCTGGAAGAAGAAGATATTCGGGAGATTCTTCATGCAGCCCTGAGCGATCCGGAACGGGGATACGGACATTTGCAGATCAGCCTGACACCTGAGGCCGAGACCTTCCTTGTCCGGGGCTCCCGCGGCGATGCCCGGGTGGCCTTAAATGCTCTGGAACTTGCCGTGCTCTCCTCTAAACCTGCTGAGGATGGCAGCCTCAGGCTGGATCTGGAGACACTTTCAGACTGTCTGCAGGAGCCGGTTTTGCGCTATGACCGTGAAGGTGAAGCACATTACGACACGATCAGCGCCTTTATTAAATCGATGCGCGGCTCTGCACCCGACGCAGCGATTCATTACCTTGCCCGTATGCTGGAGAGTGGAGAGGATCCCGCCTTTATTGCCCGCCGTATTGTCATTTGCGCGGCGGAAGACGTCGGCCTTGCTAATCCCCAGCTACTCTCCATCTGCATGTCTGCCTGGCAGGCCGTCACCCAGATCGGCATGCCGGAAGCCCGGATTATCCTCGCTGAAGCTGTTCTCCTGGTCGCGACCTCACCTAAATCTAACAGTGCCTACCTGGCCATTGATGCCGCCCTTGAAGATGTGCGCAAAAAGGACATTGGTGAGATTCCCTATCATCTAAGGAATGCGCCCGTCGAGGGCATGGCCGAGCTGGGTTATGCCAGGGGCTATGAATATTCTCACGATTTCCCTCTGCACGTTTCGGCTCAGGAATACCTGCCCGATGCTTTACGCGGAAAAAAATACTATCATCCGGGACAGCTCGGTTCGGAAAAGCGTCTTGCCACCTGACTGGAAGAGCTTGAGAAAGCAAAAGATAAGCTGAAGAAGGGCTGAAGAGGCCCCTGTTTTGATGTAACACGTGTTACTCAACGCTTACCCGCTAAATCCTAAAATAGAGTTAGTTAATAAGGCCCCTCGGGCTTTTCCATCGGGAGTATAGATTTATGAACAGAACTCAACATAGAATTTACTTTGACCATGCTGCAACAACAGCCGTTCGTCCGGAAGTCGCCGATGTGATTTACGATGTCATGAAACATGTTTATGGCAATCCTTCCTCACTGTACAAAGAAGGACACGAAGCGGCTCATCTTGTCGCTGACGCGCGTGCCAGACTGGCGGATATACTGAATTGTGCCCCGAACGAGCTTTATTTCACTTCCTGCGGCACTGAGTCAGATAACTGGGCCATCAAGGGAACGGCCTTCAAACTCGCCGGCAAAGGCAAGCATCTGATTACCTCAAAAATTGAGCATCATGCCATTTTGCACAGCATGGAGTGGCTGAAAACTCAGGGCTTCGACATTACTTATCTCGATGTTGATGAGCTGGGACGGGTGAATCCGCAGGATGTTGCTGCAGCCATTCGTGAGGATACCATTCTCGTTTCGATTATGATGGCTAATAATGAGGTTGGTACGATTCAGCCCGTTGAAGAGATTGCCAGGATTTGCCACGAAAAGCAGGTTCTCTTTCACTGTGACGCGGTGCAGGCTTTTGGAGCCATCCCCATCGATGTGAAAAAGCTCGGCGTCGACATGATGTCCTTCTCCGGCCACAAGCTGGGCACACCCAAGGGCATCGGCCTTATGTATATGCGCCGTGGCGTGCGTATTGATAATTTAATTCATGGTGGAGCTCAGGAATACGGCAAACGCGCGGGAACAGAAAATGTCCCCTATATTGTCGGTCTTGCTAAAGCCGCCGAACTGGCTATGGCAGAGATGCCTGAGAAGACGGCAAAGCTCACGGAGCTGCGCGAGTATCTTGTCAAAGAACTGTTGAGCAAAATTTCACACAGCCGCTACAATGGCGACCCGGTTCATCGCCTGCCCAACAACATGAACTTTTCCTTTGAATTTATTGAAGGAGAGTCCATTCTGCTCATGCTGGATGCTCTGGGCTATGATACCTCCTCGGGTTCGGCCTGCGCTTCTTCGGATCTTAAACCCTCTCATGTCCTTCTGGCCATCGGTTTACCGGCAGAAATAGCTCATGGCTCAATTCGCATCACCCTTGGCTCGGATAATACCAAAGAAGACGTTGAGGCTCTGGCAAAAGACCTTCCCGAGATTATCGAGAGGCTGCGCCAGATGTCGCCCCTCTGGGAAGCCTTTCAGAAAGGCGAAATTGAAAACTGTCTCATTCCCTGATTCAACAGGACAATAGATTAAGGAGCAAAATTATGGCACTGGAATACAGCGAAAAAGTAATGGATCATTTTCTCCATCCGAGAAATGTCGGAGAAATAGAAAAGGCAGATGCCAGCGGCACCGTGGGCAATCCAGTCTGCGGCGACATCATGAAGATGGACCTCAAAATTGAGGATGGCATCATCAAAGACGCCAAGTTTAAGACTTTTGGTTGTGGATCGGCCATTGCAACCTCTTCCATGGCGACTGAGATGATTATCGGAAAAACTGTCGATGAAGCTCTGGTTCTGACCAATAAGGCCGTGGCGGAAGCTCTGGATGGCCTGCCGCCCATTAAGATGCACTGCTCGATTCTGGCCGAACAGGCTGTCAAAACGGCGCTTAAAAAGTACTTTGAAGAACACGACATGATGACGCCGGAACGCGCGGCACAGTTCAAAATTCTTGATGAAGAAGAGGAAGAAGAAAGTTCCGTCTACCGCAGCAAGCGCGCAGAATACATGAACGAGCAGAAAGACCTGATGCAGAATAAATAAAAGCACATTTCAGCAGGAGGACTTTATTTATGACAGCCAAAAAAGAAAGTGGCAAAGAGAAAAAGAACGCTATCTGCGAAAAGCTCTGCTTTGAGGCAAAAAAAGCGGCTGAACTGGCCGATGCCCACAGTATCAGAGCGGCTGAAGGATTTTCCGGAGATTATATGAAAGCGCTGAACGCCGGAAAAACCGAGCGCGAGTTTCACCATTTTGCTGTGGAGATGCTGAAAAAAGCCGGATTTGTTGAGCTGTCCTCGCAGAACAGGCTTAAGGCCGGCGACAAGGTTTACTGCAGCATTCACGGTAAAGGTCTTTTTGCCGCTGTCGTCGGGCACGGACCTTTAACGGATGGTCTGGCCATTGTAGGCGCTCATATTGACTCTCCGAGACTTGACCTGAAGCCGAATCCCCTGTATGAAGACAACGAGATGGCCTTACTCAAAACGCATTACTACGGCGGGATCAAGAAATATCAATGGGTAGCGATTCCTCTGGCACTCCATGGCGTCGTCATGCTGAAGAATGGTGAAAAATTGGAACTCAGCATTGGCGAAGATGAGAAGGATCCTGTTTTTGTCATCACGGATCTGCTGCCGCATCTGGGCAAGGACCAAATGGCGAAGAAGGCCTCTGAGGTGATTGAAGGGGAGAAGCTCAACGTGCTCATCGGCGGATATCCTCATCCCGATAAGGATATCGAAAAGCGCTTTAAACTTGGAGTTTTGCAGCTTCTCAACGAGCAGTACGGCATCACGGAGCGTGACCTGCTTTCGGCTGAGCTGGAGATCGTTCCGGCCAGCAAAGCCCGTGACGTCGGCCTTGACCGCGCTTTTATCGGCGCTTATGGTCAGGATGACCGCGTTTGTGCCTACACCGCTCTCAAAGCCCTTGTCGACGCCAAAGTTCAGAACAAAACCCAGGCGGTCATTCTCTCTGATAAAGAAGAAGTGGGGAGTAACGGCAACACCGGCGCACATTCTCAGCTCTATTTCTTCGCGATGAACGAATTGCAGGCCAGAGTCAGCGGCAAAGAGCTTAGCCGTCTCGATGAACAGCGCTGCATAGAAAACAGCTGCATGCTCTCCACGGATGTCACTGCAGCCTTTGATCCCAATTATCCGGAGGTTATGGAACCTCTCAATGCTGCATACTGCGGCCGTGGTATCGGCGTCTGCAAGTACACCGGTTCCAGGGGCAAGGGAGGCACCACCGATGCCAATGCAGAATACCTGAACAGTGTCACCCGACTTTTTGACGAGAAAAAGCTTCCCTGGCAGATTGGTGAACTCGGCAAAGTCGACCAGGGTGGCGGCGGCACCATTGCCTATATCTTTGCTAATGCCGGTATGCAGGTTCTCGACTGCGGCGTGCCCGTGCTTTCCATGCACTCCTGCTTCGAGGTGACGAGCAAACTGGATGTCTACAACACCTACCGCGCCTACGTCGCTTTCCTGGAAAATATGAAATAAGTGCTGAATTCATCTAACGGTCCATGCGGGTGAGACGACCAGCGTCCATCTCGTGGACCGTATCACAGAGGAGCCTGATATCGGCGTTAGAATGCGTCGCAATGAGCAGGGTTTTTCCCTGCTCTTTTAATTGAAGAAAAAGCTGTCGCATATCGTTTTGAGAATGTCGATCAAGACCGCTCATGGGTTCGTCCAGAATAAGTAAATCCGGGTTCTCCATAATGGCTTGAGCAATGCCAAGGCGCTGCTTCATGCCGAGTGAAAAATGACCCACGTATTTTTTGTCGTCAGGATCCAGACCAACGCATGTAATCGCACGCCGGATCTCCTCTAGCCCTGCCTTATTTTGCAGAGCAGCCAGCATTTTCAGGTTTTGGACGGCACTGTAACGAGGCAGGAATCCTGGATGCTCAATTATAACGCCAATATCAGGGGGATAATCAAAATCTTTTCCCACGAACTTTCCTCGCACCTCAACACTTCCGGAATCAAGTTTAATTAAGCCGCAAATCGCTCGCAGCAAGACCGTTTTACCAGAACCATTTTCACCCACTATGCCGTGAATTTCACCTGCTTTCAGACTCATGTTGACGTGATCAAGAACTATTTGCCTGCGATAGGTTTTCACCGCATCCGTGATTTTGATGATGGTTTCCATGATGAACGAACCCTTTCATTTATTCTATGGATAAAAAATCTTTCCTGCGGAATAGCACATAGCACAAAAAACTCAGAATCAGTACGAGCAGGAAAAGGACGATCATGGCCGTGTGCTCTGTAATCATTGGATTTCCAGGATCACGGCTCAGATTAAAGCTATAAAGCAACATCCAGCTTGCAGGGAAATATTTTCCCCACAGGGGATCGCCGAATGCCTGTAAAAATTCCGGAGATAAGGCGACAATGAATGCAATGAGACCGCCATAAGCTTTGTTTTTTTCCCCGACCAGTAGGGAAATAAGGAAAATCAGCAGTGCCACCATGAGATATTCCAGAAGTGAAATGACGGTGCAGATTTTCATTGCCTGAAGAGGGCTTAAGTTTTGCACGATCGGGCGGGCAAACGCCATAAAACCAACGCCTGCAGAATTCGCCATCATGTAATCAGTACTTGTCAGGTGGATTAACTTTCCCCAATCAAAACTAAAATACAGGTTAGGGACGCAAAAAATGAGACTGAGCAGAACTGTAAAAATAAAATAGAGAAAAGAGCAAGCAAAGATGAAGACCATCCGCGAGGCAAAAAAAGCCTTTTTGCCACAACGCAGAATCTCATCTACAGAGTTTCCGCTCAAAAAAGGCGCATCCGCAAAAAGCAGAATGGAGCCTGCAAGGAGCTGACGATAATAGACAGAAGAAAAGATGGGATAGACCCACGGTGTCACTCGATAATTCATCAGCACGCAAGCCTTGCGGATGTTCTCATAACAGGGCCACCAGGTAATAAGGCAGAGGTAAATAATGAGCAGAGCGATTCGTCGATTCCCTTTCAGAGCCAGAAACTGATTTTTTACAAGGTAAACAGTTCTGTAAGCCATACTTGTCTGCTTTGATGGAGACAGCAGAGATGGTGTTGAGGGCACAAATTGCTGGGCTGATTGACAAAGCATACGGGAGTCCCTTTCTATCTTTTCTCTAGGATTTTGCGCAAGCGTAAAACAGCCATGGCTGAAAAAAAGGTCGCTACGAGCAATATTTCCATGACATTCAGGGTAAAAACGAGCCCGGCAGGGATGTCTTCTAAAACCCGTGCTCCTCCCGAAAATGCCAAAGCTGGTGCAAAAGCCCTGAATCCGAAAGCAAAGTATAAAACGCGGCTCAGATAGACATAGCCAAGATAAGTCGCACCGACCGTCATGTAAAGGTCATCAGTGAAAACAGTCGTCATCAGCGCAAAAAGCGACCAGACAGCACAATGCAGGGAATTATTTGCAATGATTAAAAGGTAATAAATAAAGGGGGATTCGATTTGCAATCTTCGAAACGGCTTGAGCAGGGCAAAAATTTCCGGCTCTGGCAACATACCTAAGTTAGCTTGATTCAAAGCGAATACAGTCAAGGTACAGAAACTGTAAGAGATAAAAGCCACGGCAAAGCTGCTCCAAAAACAGGCCAGACATTTAGACAGCATATAATCATCCGCCCTAATCCGCACAAAAATATAAGGGAGCAAACCACTCTTCTTATCTTCCTGGTATGACAGGGAATAGGCCAGACTGCTGATGGCTATACTACTTATGGATACCGCATTTTGTAAAAAACATGTTGAGTAGTAATTCAGGCCGATCGCCTGACCTCGCGTTATCATAAATTCACTGAAGAACAAGCCGAAACGACTGAGAAAAAAGAGAACGCAGGCGACAGCAAATGAAGTACTTAATATACTTTGCTGAAGTTGTTGTCGTATAATCGCAAATGGTTCTCTCTTCATTTGATCAGCACTTTTATTCATACTAACCTTTGCCATTTCCCGTAAATTGAGGAGTCGGAAGTGTTAACAGTTCGCCACTAACCGCATCAAAAATAATTTCTTTGAAAGAATCTCCTCCAAATTCACCGGCTTGTTCCGGCAGGAAGTGAATACAAAGAAGATAGGCCGGTGTAAATAAGACGTACTGGCTGTCCTCTTCGTTCAGATAACGTATTGGTGCATAAAGCAGTTCAAGATTAAACAGTTCCTGCGCCTTCGCGCCACGAACAAGTGGTAGATGACTCAGGTATTCTTCAGCTTTAGCTCTGGCCTCCTCTGCGCTCATGATGGTTTGTGGCGTTCCTTCTTTGCGGATCAATTGCCAACGGTTAAATATTTCAAACTGTTCGGATTGTTTTTCGCTTATGCGGTAATGAATCACGGCAGAAGGAGAGCCAAAGGACAGTTCATCATAAATGGGAAGACCATTGATCACTTGCATCGCTTCCAGACCGTAGGCATCTGCCGGAGCGACTTCACCCGGGACATTAAGCAATGCAGATCCCTTTATGATCGTTTCAATATTGCGAATATAATAAGCCTCATAGCCCAGCGTGTCTAAGATTTTTTCTGTCCTGTGGATGAGTTCTGGCCCAGAAAGGAAGGCACATTCTTCCGGCGACTGCTCCTGTCCGCGGCGGTATGGACTGCGGGGCAGAAGAATAGAATCAATGGAATTGATGGTTAAATCGGAGGGGGCGACTTCCTCTGGAAAGGCTCTGAAGCTTAGCATAGACATTTTTTTCCCAACGCTAAGTCGGATGTCCTTCCCGCCTTCAACGTAAAAAATGGAGCTGTTTTCTGAACTTTCCGGGCTCTTTTTCCAGACGTAATCCGGAAAAGCCGATTGTGCTTTGCTTTCATCAAAATAATCAAGGCTCAGCACAAGCTGTTCATAGGCTGATTGCGGCGTAATTCTCAGATGGGCATCTGCTGCATTCGCTTGCTTGACATCCGGCGCACCAGAAGCCGAAGAACCTGAAGGTTCTACGTATTGAGGAACCTGCTCTGTATGGACTTCTTCGACACTAACCTTTAGTTCCGCCTGACGGGTCGGCGATTCATTGGCAATCGGCTGGATCTCCTCTGAACAAGAAACAAGGAACAAACACAAGGCAAGACAGACCACGCTTAGCAGTATGCAGCGTCCGAAATGTGTTAGATTTTTCTTTTTCATAATTCAATACTCCATTTTGTGCTAGAAGATGTTGTCATAGTCCACAACTGCCGGATCGGGCACCTGGGAAAAGCCAAAGTGCCCGATCGGAGTTATAAGTTTACGGAATCCACAGTCCACTGACTTCAATTTTGCCGCCGGGAACAGTTGTGTACATGTTGGATGCAAACTGATATGAACTGCCCGTTTGTCCTTGCCCTGCAAGATATGAAAAAACAGTCATATACTGTGAACCAACAAAAATATCTACATTTAATTGCCTGAGCTGTGTAGCGTAGGATAAATCATCTGCGTTGCGAACGCGGAAATACACCTCATCTGTGTTGGGATCAAAGTAAGTGGCGTTGGTGACCTTACCACGTGCGTAGTTCAGATTCTCAGTCTTTTCTACTGGTCCAGATAAAATTGGATTAGGACCATTGTACAAAGTAAAGCTAAACGCTGAATACGCAAATACCGGGACTGAAAAGATTAGCATTGCCACAAGGAGCAATAAACTGGCTTTTCTCATGATGTTATTTACCTCCAAATTAATCAGAAAATCGCTGAAATGATGGCCTCCTACTCTCAGCAGAGCTAAGGCCCTTTTGGGGATTTGTCTAGACGCGCAACCTTGGAAACTGGATCTGTGCTCTGACAGTTATGATCTGCCTTGAGCGACGGGAATCATATTTGTTTTTCACCATACTGGCCAGGTCAGGAGAAAATCCTTGAATTGCATCAGCTTAAAAATCGTAATAGGTAGGTGTTGTATCAGATCATTGATAATTTCTTGAATTAGAAATAACTGTGACAGTTTCAATAAAGTTGGAATCTTGGTAAACTTTTGCAATCAGCTTTGCTCGGTAGGTTTCCCCATAAGTTAGATTGAAGTGGGTCCTTTCTATAGTCAATCCATTGCCAGTCCATCGATCAACTTCTGACCAGAAACCAGAACTGTTTTGCTTTTCACATATGAGAGTAAGGTGGCAGCTATAGCCTTGATAAAGGGAAACCATTCCGGAACAGATGGCACTACTTCCAGAAATGCGGCAATCTACAGCAGCAAGTTGTGTTCCAATAAAATAAACGCTATTGTCACCTCCGTTTACGTGTAGGTCTGAAGTAGCTACTACCTTTTGGAGAAAGGTAAATGCAAATAGTAGCAGGAATAGTGTAGTCATATACACAATAAGGCATTTCTTTTTTTTCATTTTCATACCTCCTTGGCGCTTAAGCCTTTCATTAATAAAAACGTACAAGGATGTTAAGGTGTTACAATATTTATGAAAAATTTCGAAAAGTTTTTGAGAGGTACGATGGTCATGTTTTTTCTACCAGCTATTGTGACACAGGCCGTTGGTTCGGAAGATGATTGGGCATTTATTCATAGGCTT
Organism: Clostridiales bacterium; assembly: GCA_004556455.1. Lineage (GTDB taxonomy): Bacteria > Bacillota > Clostridia > Saccharofermentanales > DTU023 > SFGY01. The sequence goes on from SFGY01000001.1 coordinate 207,883, forward strand.
TACCAGAATTATGCCATTTTTCTCTTCTTCCAAGCGAGAAAGTATGATGTACCCATGATGAATGCAGAAGATATTGTTCAGGAAACGATGTTGCGTGTCATTGAAAATCTGGAAAAATATCGTTCGCTTCCTTGTAACACCTGGCCAGCCTTATTCGTTTCTATTATCAGAAATATTGCCATTGATGCTTTGCGGAAATCAGGACATGAAATATTGACCAGCGAAAATGATTTGCTTGAAAATACAGAAAAAGCAGAGCAGGTGCTTCAAAACGTTGAGGAACGTCTCAATCGGGAAACTGAATATCAGGAGTTACGAGACGCCTTGAACCGTTTGGATCATAAAGAACTTGATATACTGCGATCAAAATATTTGCTGGAAGAATCGGATGCCACTATTGGCAAAAGATATGGTCTAAAAGCCGCCAGCGTGCGTGTTTATCTGATGAGGATCCGATGTAAACTAAGAAAGATGATGGAGGAGGGAAGAAACAATGGCCAGGACTAAAGATACAAGTTGTGATTGGTATGACTTGAGACATGCCCTGCTTGAACAGGCAAAACGCGAGAGCGCTGAGCTTCTGGCTGAACTTCCCGAAGATCTGCGTCCCGTATCTCCAGATATAGATGCTAAGATACATACTGCCTTAAAGTGCGAATTAAGGAAAAAACACTTCCTTACTTTTGGCAGAAAGCTCTATCCGGCCATTAGTAAAATTGCTCTTATCTTCCTTGCCTTATTTCTGATCTGTGTCCTGCTGGTCACACAGGTGTCTGCACTGCGCAAGAGGTTTTATGACTGGATTATCAGTACACAAACAGATCACATTGAATTACGGGAGAGTAAAGAGCCATTAACGATAAATGAAAAGAATAATGAAGAACAGTATATCCGAGGTATGGCATCTATTTATTTGACCTATGTACCTCACGATCTTACTTTGCATCATGAGGAAGTGACGGAGATTTCGCGAACCTTGGTGTACCAGGAGAGGGATAGTATTAATCATCGTTTTACCATCAATGCACTCAGAAAAAACAGTACTATTCAAATTGACAATAGTGCTCTGAAGGAAGTTGAGATCAAGGGAGGGGTACCTGCATACCTGACAGAGAACAAAGGTGAAATATCGCTCATTTGGTCATTGAATGATTATTTGATCACTGTAAGCAGCACACTAGGTGAAGAAGAAACAATGCGCATTGCTGAGGGTCTAAGTTTGGATTTGCGCTGATCTGGCTCTGGACAACATGCTCTGAGCATTGAAGCTATTTCCCTATATTTGCTGATTTAGATTGAAATAATATTTATGGTGTAAATGATATACTTATGTTTTAAATGCGTAAATTAGGTTAATCATCTCAAAATTTTCAGCAAAAAAGGGAGCTGACTCGTTACACTTTCGTGTTTTGAGTCAGCTCCCTTTTTACATTGAATTTTCTCAAGGCATTTTCGGATACTGTAAACAAGCTAAGCAGGGAAGATGCTCTTCTCCAGCTTATTTACCCAGCTGTGCGTCATTCATGTTGCTCTGGCTGCCCCAGCACTCAAGCATATTGACGGGGTCGTTGTAGTCTGCGACAAGGCCTCCGCGAGCGACCATGAAGTGGCCAGCGGCGCGTTCATTGAGGAAGGTAGCCCAGTCCATCTGATCAATGGTCATCGTAATGCCCACTTCGGCAAGATCCTGCTGGATCAGCTCGGCGATTTTCTGATGGGATTCAGATTTGTTCGTCAGATAGTCCAGGTGAAGCGGGGTGGCAGAGGAGAGCTTATCTCCGTCGAATTCAAAGCCAGCCTCTTTAAGTAGTTCGATGGCTTTGTCATTATCCACTTCAAGACTGTAGTAGCCTTTTTCGTCGGCGACGGGATAGCTGTAATCCTCGTCATTCTCACGGAAAATTCCACCGTGGCCATCACTCATCCCTTCGGGAACAAAGGCGTTGGCCAAAATCTGTCCAGCCTGCGTCACGGTGTCCACGATGTATGCGCGGTCAATCAGACAGGCTATGGCTTTGCGCATGGCTTTGGCCTGCTCCAGGGTTTTGCCGTCAAAGAGATCGGACTTCACATTAAAGGTGATGTAATAGGTGCCTAAAAGGGAAACCTTGTGCACCTCAGGATTATTCTCTTTAAGCAGAGCCGGAAGTTCGTCAGTGGGAATGCCATTGCTAAAGTCCAGATCGCCGGCTTTGTAGGCGGAGAAGGCCGTGGCGACATCGTTTGTGAGCATCTGATTGAGCGTCTCTATTTTGACTTCATCAGCACGGTGGTAATTCGGATTTTTTTCGAATGTCATGGATTCTTTGTGTTTCCACTCCTTCATGACAAAAGGTCCGTTGCTGACAAAGCCTGCATCGCTGCACCAACTCCCGGGATTGATGATTTTCCCATTTTCATCCCGGTAGCCTTTGCCATTTTCGACACTGGCCTTCTGTACGGGGAAAAGCTGGGGAAGGCACATAGGTCGAGGAAATACGGGCATGGGACTTTAAGTTTGACGGTCAGCGTCTGTCCATCCTCCGAAGCATGAACATTCAGTTTGTCCGCCATCTCATCGGCAAATTCAGGGCTGATTTCCTTGCCTGGTGTCCCATCTTCCTTAGGCAGGTATTCTGGCGGAAGCTCGGGATAACCTTCAATGATATTGAAGATATAAGCTTTATCCGCAGCCGTCAAAAAGTTTACTGCACGCTTCCAGGTGTAAACAAAGTCGTTGGCGTTCAGAGGGCTGTCATCAGACCACTTTAAGTCCGGACGCAAATGGAAACTGTAGACCAGACCGTCATCACTGACTTCATAGCTGTCCACCAGATCGGGGACAATTTCTTTGTCTTTATTGTAGGTGAAAAGTCCTGCAAACAAATTCACAATCAGGCAGTTCCCATCGACCGCAGTATTCAGAGAAGGATCGATGGTTTCCGGTTCTTCCGCGAGGAAAAGATTCAGTTCTTTACGATCACCACATTCAGCCTGGCCAAAATAAAGAATATTGTATGGATTGACGTAATAGCCCTGCAAATCCTCTTTCGCCATAAAAGTTGAGTTGTAATAGTAGATGGGGATGCAGGCTCCGGTATCCATCAGCATATCTTCCGCCTGATGCAGAAGGGCCTCACGCTTTTCAAAATCCACTTTGTTTTTTATTTTATCAATGAGTTCGTCATAGGGCTTCCAGTCCGGAAGTTCGACCTTTGCCTCTACCTGGACAGGCCAGGCGGCCGCCAGAAAAGTGAAAAGGCAAAATGCGGCAATCACAAGTGCCAGAAAACGCTTTGTCTTCATGTCCATTACAAACCTCTTTCCTTTGATGATGCTTCTCAGAATTTTTGCACGAAATAAAAAAGAAGATAGATATCCTTTCATTATTTTAAGGTGCAAGAATAATTAGAATTCCTAATAATATTAACTCGTCAGCAAAAGTGAAGTCAATCGATGACATAGGAGCAGGAACGAGATATTTTGTGGAATCAGGGAAGGAAGTGGGCAGCAATCAGGACCCGTGCTTTTCTTTAAATTATTCAGTCAGATGGCACAGATTCTATTGATTTTTCAGTTTCCTGATATAAGTCCTGCTTGCGCAGCTGATTCAGCGGGTTTTGGGCGACCGCTTTTTGCAGCATTTTATCGTTAATATGGGTATAAATCTCCGTGGTGGCGACCGATTCGTGTCCCAGGATCTGCTGCAGGCTGCGCAGGTCAACCTGACCGTACTGATACATCAACGTTGCGGCAGTATGACGTAGTTTGTGTGCGGAATAGCGTTTGGGATCAAGCCCGGCTTTCAGCAAATATTTTTTGACGACATTTTCGACGGCCCTCTGGGAAATGCGCCGCCCATTCCGGCTGATAAAGAGAGCATTCTCGTCCGGCTTTTTTCCGGGAACTCTCTCTTCCAGCCACTCTGTCAGAGCTTCGATGCATAGCTCGTTGAGGTAAACTGTGCGCTCTTTGTGGCCTTTGCCAATGACACTGAGGCGCTCGCCGCGAATATCATCGACATCGATACCAACAAGTTCAGAAAGTCGCATGCCACAGTTTAAGAAGAGGGTCAGAATGCAGTAATCACGGGTTCCCAGGCGCGTGTCCTCGTCGGCAGCTGAGCGAAGCAGAGCAGTGCTTTCCTCCAGATCAAGAAATCTGGGGAGGGATTTCATCTGTTTTGGCGCTTCCAGCTCGGCCGTGGGGTTCGTGTCAATCACATGGACCTTGTTGCTGAGGAAGTTGAAAAAAGCTCGCAGAGAAGAGACCCGCCTGGCTCTTGCGGCTGGGCCATTATTTCGCTCCAGACTGAGCCAGGAGATAAAACGGTAGATATCGCCGAGTGTAACCTCGCGCAGCAGATTTTCGTCGATATCTTCGAGGTCGATGTCCGCCAGTTCTGTGTGGGCGGGACAAAGGCCCTTTGTCCTTTTATACCAGCGGAAAAAGAGGCGAAGATCATAATGATATTCACGCATGGTGGTTGCTGAGCGCTCGCGCACGCCGGAAAAGTAGCTGAGAAATTCATCCAGCCAATGGAAGCTATCGCTGACAGGTCTGGTATTTTCCCGATCCTGGCTCAATTTTTATCCTTAACCTTTCATGATTCTGCCCGGCAGCAGAGACCTGATCGCCGGGTTTTCATGGTCCGCAATTTGGCTGCAGCTCTTGCCAGCCAAGCCATTAACGCTCATTTTTAATTCATTATAACTGGAGCATGTTGCAAGCCCTTTACAGGAAGAGAAAACAGAGGCGAAGGGGCTTTTATGTTAAAATAATGAAGTACAGGCTGTTTTCGTTAAAGCGGCCTGCAGATCTGCGGGTACCGGTCGATTTTTTATTTCGCCCTGCAGCCCTGCAGGCATTCTTCAACTTTTATATCGGCCTGAGGGATCTGCGAGTGTCAGCGCAGTTTCGTGATGTGGACTGCAAGCCCTGTGAAAGGAGTTTTCTCTTGAAAAGAAAGTTCAGAGTTGGAATTGTCGGGGCGACCGGCTATGTTGGGCAGCGTCTTGTGGCCTTGTTGGAAGATCATCCCTGGTTTGAACTTGGGGCGTTGGCTGCGGGTATTCATTCAGCAGACAAGACCTACGCAGAAGCTGTCGAGGGACGCTGGAAGCTACCTGTACCGATTCCGGTTAACGCCAGAGATTTACGTATTTTCCCGAGCGAGAGACTGCACGAATTTTGTGAAGAGCTGGATTTTGCCTTCTGTGCGGTCGATATGGAGAAAGAAGAACTGATCACTCTGGAAAGAAGCCTTGCTCTTGAGGAGATTCCGGTGATTTCAAACAATTCAGCACATCGCTGGACAAGCGATGTGCCCATGATCATCCCCGAGGTCAATCCAGAACATCTGCAAATTCTGGAAGAGCAAAAAAAGCGCCTGGGAACCCATCGTGGCTTCATTGTCACCAAGCCGAACTGTTCTGTGCAAAGTTTTCTGCCTGCCCTCACGCCGCTCAGAGACCTTGGTCTTGAACAGGTTTTTGTCACGACCTTTCAAGCTGTTTCCGGAGCCGGGCGAAAACTGGAGGAATGGCCGGAAATTCAGGGAAATGTTATCCCCTATATCAGTGGTGAAGAGGAGAAGACCGAGCTGGAGCCCCTGAAAATATGGGGAGAACTTACGGAAGAGGGAATTCGTATGGCGGAAAAGCCGCTCTTTTCCGGACAGTGTACCCGAGTTCCCGTGCAGGAAGGACATCTTGCCATGGTTCTTGTGCGTTTCCGCAAGAACTGCGATGCCAATGAAATACTGCGACGCTGGCGCAACTGGTTGCCTTACCCCCAGAAAATCGATCTGCCTTCCGCACCCAAGCCTTTTTTACGCTATCTGGAAGAAGATGACCGTCCGCAGCCCAAATTGGATGTGCTGTCTCGCAGGGGCATGGGGATCACCATCGGTAATCTGCGGGAAGATGCGATTTTGGATTATAAATTCACCTGCCTTTCACACAATACTTTGCGTGGAGCTGCCGGTGGGAGTATTCTCACTGCAGAACTTTTAGTTCATGACGGCTATATCAGTCATAAATAAACTCTGCTTTTTACGTTTGAAAGCCGGGAAAGAGAAGATTGCATGATTACCATTAAAGATATTGCCAAAGAAGCCGGCGTGTCTTATGCCACAGTCTCCCGCGCGCTCAATCAGCGCAGCGATGTCAACGAAAAAACACGCAGGCGAATTCTGGAACTGGCTGAAAAGATGGGCTATCAGCCTAATATGATTGCCCGTTCACTGGTGAACCGTAAAACAAATATTATTGCCTTGATCGTTCCCGACGTCTCAAATCCTTATTTTGCCGATATTTCCCGAGCTGTGAGTGAAGCGGCCCAAGTTGACGGCTATACCACCATGGTCTGCAATACCGGCTGGGATCCCAAAAAAGAGCAGGAAATGCTTCACCTGATGGAAGAGCAGCGGGTGGCTGGGGTCATCATCAAACCAACGGCCTTTTACAAGCCAGGAACCTTCGAGAGCATACGCATCCCGCTGGTCGTCCTCTGGCATCCCACAGACGATAAATGCAGTTACATCGAGATCAATCACCGTAAAGGCGCGGCACTGGCCACCGAGCATCTGATTTCCAGGGGCTTTCGCCGCATTGCCTACCTGGGTGGCCAGGGCACCTCTCCAGCCAACCAGATTCGCCAGATGAGCTGGCAGGAATGTCTGGAAAAACATAATCTGCCGGTTTTTCCTGAATATATCACGCAGGGCGGCTTTGATTTCCGCAGCGGTTACGAGCGCATTGAAGCCCTCGCGCGAAAGGGGAGTATGCCCGACGCCGTATTCTGTGGCAACGATTACATCGCCTTAGGTGTCCTCGAATATGCGCGCGAGCACCATCTCGATTGCCCGGAGAAATTCGGTATTGTTGGCTACGACGACATCTATTTTGCCTCACTGCCTATGATTCGTCTCACCACAGTGCGTCAACCGCGCGATCTGCTTGGACGCAAGGCAGTGGAACTCCTGAATGCCGGCATAGCTGCGCAGGAAGAGGGAAGTGAAGGGAAGAAGCAGCAAAAGATGGAGAATATCCTGATTGATCCGGTGCTCATGCAACGGGACAGCTGATAGATCACACAAAGGAAAAGGCAGAAAGACGTGAGCGAAGTGAGCCAAAACAGTGAGAGCATCAGTGCAGCTCGTGAACAGGAGAACTCGATCAGTCCGGAACTTTTTGATGAGCAACTTTTGAAACTCGTCATTACTCTGGGTCATTGTCTCCAAAAATGTGCCGCGGAAACCTATCGCGTGGAGGAGAGTTGCAGTTATTTGCTTAACGCGTACGGCTGTACGGATGTTGAGGTTTTTGCGGTGGCCAATTATATTTCTCTGGCTTTCACAGGACCCAGCGGAAAAGAATTCTCGGCACAGAAACGTTTGCACATGAGGAGTGATAATTTACGTAAAATTGACCTTCTGAATGCAAAAACCCGGCAAATTTGTGAGTTAAAGCCCTCCCCTGAACAGGCCTTAAAAGAAATTGAAGCCATTGATGCTCTTCCTTCCTACTCTTTTCCCGCGCAAGTCCTGATCTGTGGTCTTGTCGGTTTCGGTTTTACCTTTCTGCTCAAAGGCAGTCTGGCGGCCTGTACCTATGCCTTTGGCATTGATGTCGTTCTGCGCCTTCTTCTTGAGCTATTTTACAAAGAGCAGACCAACCGTATTTTTGTGAACATTATCGGCGGCATGATCGTGACCTTTCTGGCCTGGCCCTGCCGTTATCTGGGGCTTGCAGACGAAATGAATTACATCGTTGCCGGCTCTTTTATGTATCTTTTCCCGGGCATCGCCCTCATGAACAGCATACGCGATATCATTGCTTCAGATTATCTCGCCGGACTGACCAAGTTACTCGAAACAATTCTTGTGGCCATGAGTATCGCCATCGGATCCGGTCTCGCCCTCAGTCTCTTGAATCACTGGGGCGGCATGTAAGGCAGGGAGGAGGGAAGAAGCATGTTTATCCTACAAGCTGCCATCGCCGCCTTTATAGCTTCACTCGCTTATGCCATGGTTTTTGAACTGCGCGGAAAGACCTTATTTCTGACCAGCCTCGGCGGAGCCATTTCCTGGGTCGGCTATAAGCTCATCCTTCTCATACCTGATGTACACTACTTGCTGCCCTTTTTGATTGGAACCATCCTCAGCTCCATTTATGCTGAAGTCATGGCCCGCCTGCTCAAAAAACCCGCAACTGTCTTTTTGATTGTCGCCATGCTGCCTCTGGTCCCGGGACAGGGCATCTACGAAACCATGGTCGCTTTTGTGACCGGAAACAACTCCCTGGGTGCCAGGATCGGAGGCCAGACTCTGGCCATTACGGCGACGCTGGCCATTGGCATGCTGATGACCTCCACCATATTTCGACTCGTGATGAAATTAAACCGGCATGTCAGTCAGTGGGAACACAGCAAGAAAATCCGCTGAGCTCGATCTGGCTTAATAGCATAAAAATTCAGAGGAGGGGGGAACCGTATATGTTTAGAGACATACGCAAAAAGAAAAATAAAATGAGTGCAGAACTCACAAATAAACTTCTCAAAGAAACCAGGATAGGGATTCTCGCCGTAAATGGAGATGAAGGCTATCCTTATGCCTTGCCCATAAATTTTCTTTATGATGAGGCCAGACAAAAAATATTTTTTCACGGAGCCAAGAGGGGACATAAATATGATGCTTTAAAGCGATCTGAGAAAGTTTGCTTTAGTGTATATGGTCAGGAAATGGTTAAAGAAGAAGCATGGGCGCCCTTTGTGCAGAGCGCCGTCATTTTTGGCCGCTGTCATTTAATGGAAAACACGGAGCAAGCGCTGGAAGTTTTGAAACAATTCGCGCTGAAATATTACCCGAACGAGAAAATGGTGATGGATGAAATAGACGCGTCGAGAAATGCAGTCCAACTCTTTGAAATAGATATCGAACAACTCAGCGGCAAAGAAGTTCAGGAAAAATAAGTGTACGATTTAAACATCGAATCCGTCGTGAGGTGAGGCTCGTGATTTTCGCAGAATGGGAAAAACTCGGCAGAAAGAACATCTTATTCCTGACCTTTATATGCCTCCTGCTTGCCTGCTGGTTTCTGAGCGAAATCCTCTACCTCACCCCACAGGACAAAGCTTATCGCAGCGGGATATCCCGTAACAAAGAACTTGAAGAGCGCTATTCCCGATTGAGAGAGCAGTGGGTTAATCGTGAGAAACAAGCAGGGGCGAAGGGGAACAGTGTTCTTTTCCAGAACACTCCAATGGAGCGAAGACGTTTGCAAGACGAGCAAGCAGCCTATAAAACGCTTCTTGAAAATGTTGCAGAAATACATCCGGATTATCGCTGGCAGGGTATCCTGGCCAGTCCTTTTCCTTTTATTCTACAAATACTCCTGGCATTTTTTCTCTGTGAACGACTTTTTTTACGGGAACGCGGAAATGGCTTTATTTGCCTGATCAGGAGCAGTGCCTGCAGACCTGTTAAACGCTTTGTCCTGCGTGCAGTGTTTTTATTCTTTCTGTTCATTTTTCTGAGCCTCATCACTTATCTCTTTCCATTATTGATCGAGAGAGTGATGAGAGGTCCACTTAATAATATTAAGGCACAAGCTCTGCCTGCTTTGATGGATTTAGACCGGAATATGAGTAAAAACGAGCTGTTTTCTCTGCTCTTCTGGACCAGAAGCATTGCTTCGCTGGGCTTTGCGCTGAGCTTCACCTTTGTGAATATCTTCGCTCGCAATGTTTTGCTTTCCGCCTTTCTGCTTTTCCTTTACGGAAGCGCTTCCTTTATTTTACTGCGCAGCATCTCCCTCAATTCGCGTTATCTCATTTGGCGCTACCTTAATCCGGCCTGGATTTTTTTCTTTTTCTCTGAGCTTCCTCAGAATGTCCGCTTGTGCATGTTTGACAGAGTGATCCCTTCCGAAATTCTGGCCTTTGCTTTCTGGATCGGGATGGATATCCTGTTGCTTTGGGGAATCTTCTGTTGTTATGAAAAAGATCCGCTTCATAAGAGAAGACGATTTTTTCGGGCACTCGTTTACAGCCGGAAATCTTTTTATAAAGCGAGCGGCTGTACTCAGGCAGGAAAGAGGTGGAAAAAGCTTTTACCGCGCATGGGCGAGGGGAGAAGGATCGCATTTTCCGCCTCGATGATCTGTTTCATCATTTGTTTTATAGCTGTTTTTGCCTATCAGTCGATGAGCTACACACATCTGGCTTCGCCGCAGGAAAAGAGTCTGGAAAGCCTCTATGCAGAATATGGAGGTCATATTATTGGAGAAAGAAAAGCCCGGCTTGAAAAAATCGACCGGGAATATGACAGCAGGCAGGATGAGATTGAAGCTCTGCGAGCAAAGCAGGAGACTGAAAAGGATATGACAAAGCGGGAAGAAATTTTTCTTGAAATAGAGACGCTGGTCGATCAAAGTCTGCCTTCGGCAGATTTCTATCCCATCCTTGAGCGCTATCGGCAACTTAAGAATAAGGGGGGAGAATATTTAGTCTATGAAAAACCATATCAGCTTCTACTTGGACTGGAAAACAGTTCTCTGCAAGCCCAGGATTATCTTCTTTATACAGCCGCTCTGGTACTGATTCTGCTGATCGCCTTTTCCCCTGATTTTGAAAGTTCCCACTTGGAATTGTATCGCTGCCTGAGTGGAGGCCGAGAAAAATTTATCCGCTCAAAACTTCACATCCTTGCCGCTATCATTGTCTTTCTTAATGCGGTTATTTTTCTTTCTCGCCTTTACAAATTGAGGCGTGTATTCCCGATGCAGACCCTTGCGCCCCATTTGATCAACATATCTGATCATCTTACCCTGCCCATCAGCACAGGCTGCGCATTGATATTGCAGGCTCTTTTTTCCTGTCTGCTGGGCTATACTTTTTCACTGTTCATCCTGCTTACGTTCTTCCAGAGAAATCGGCTGATGAGCCTTGCGTTTGGCTTTATCCTGATGCTTTCGCCATTCTTGCTCTATCGTCTGGGGGCAACGCACATATCCCTGTTTTCGCTGCTCTGCGGGAGCGCCATGGAAGAGCCGAAGAGGGCCGGTATCATGCTTGCACTTCTCCTTCTGATAATGATTCTTCTGCGCTGCTGGCTTATTATTTCCTGGAGGGAGGGCGGAGTGAAGCTCCTAAACAAAAATGTCTGAACTTAAAATCGTTCAATTAACGCAATGCTACGGTGCAGTCAGAGCATTAAACGCCATTCAGCTGACACTCCATCCCGGCATCACCGGTATGATGGGCAACAACGGAGCGGGAAAATCCACGCTGCTTCGTGTGCTGGCAAGCCTGCTCAGGCCCACTTCCGGTAAGGTTTATCTTAACGGTGAGGATATCTTCAAAATGGGAAAAAAGTACCGCCGCCTTCTCGGCTATATGCCCCAGCAACAGCAGGCCTATCGAGGCTTGAGTGTTTATCAGTTTTTGGAGTACATCTCAGTCCTGAAGGAACTGTCGCGCTCAAAAGCCTTAGCCCGTATTGAAGAATTGCTGCAGCAATTTCATCTTGAGGAGCAGCAGCACAAATTCTGTGAAGACCTTTCCGGAGGTATGCGCCAGCGCCTCCTGCTCGCAGCAGCCCTGCTCAACGACCCGCTGATCCTGATTCTTGATGAGCCGACAGCTGGTCTTGATCCTATTGAACGAGCCAGTCTCCGGGAAGCTCTGGTTCAATTGGCTCCCGATAAAATCAGCATTCTGGCAACCCATATCGTCTCAGATATTGAATTTATTGCTCAAAGACTTGTTTTCATGGAAAAAGGTGATATTAAAGCAGAAGGAGAACAGGGCAAGCTGCTCTCATCCTGCCCCTGCTTTATCTCCTCAAGGAGTGAAGCTGAACTTCGCAGGCTGGACCCTCAGTTAAAGCTGGTGAACATCTCCTACCAGAATGGTCAGAGACTCTGCCGCTTTATTTCACACTCACAGCGCCTGCTGCCAGATCAGGATATTCATAGAGTTCCAGCTGGACTGGATGATCTTTACCTTGATCTTCTCTCCGCTAAATAAAAATATGTTTTATCAGAGCAATGATAAAAAAAAGAAAATTGGAATACTTTTTGATATGATTGACTTATTATTATTTATGATATATTATAAATCTTAATAGAAGAGGAGGTGATTGCGAGGAGGTTAAAGACGCATCTGTAAGACAGATGCAGAAGTTAATTGGTCTTAGAGGAATGATTTTCTCACGTATTCCAGAAGCCTGTGAAAAACAAGTTTGTTGTCAAAATTATTATTTGAAGAAACGGACACTGCTTTGAAAGCCTGTTATTTCAGACAGGAGGAAGTGAGGATTATTATGAAAAGACTTATCATTGTTATTTCTAGCCTATTAGTGTTTTTCCTTTTGACCGTTACGGTTTGCGCGGCTTATCAAAATTTTTATGTTGCCGGTGGCAATTGCATCGCCCAATTAACCAAATACCCTGGTAAGGCCATGGCTTCGACTATCGGGGCTACTCCTGATTACTATTGTTATGCAGAAGTGAAGCTGTATTATGTATGCAATGGGAAATATAACGATTTAACGGAATCCCGAGGAGACTATCGTGAAGTTTTCGTCACAGCTGTTGCACCCTGCTCATCTGGAGCTCGTCAGGCGCATTCTACTCACCGCTGCTACGCACCAAATGGACAGAACAATGGCGTGAATCTGAGTGAATAATCTGACCTCGAGACAAGAAAGGGAAGAGCGAGGGGAGGGCGCTTAGATATGAAAAGCCGAAGACCATGTCGACTGTTTTTTTCTTTTTTTTGTATAGTCCTTCTTGTTTTAATCCTCTTGAGCGCCTGTTCCCAGGATGACATAAAGAAAGCTGAACTCCCTGAGATTTCCAAATCTCAGGGAGAAGATGAGCTTGAGCCATCAGCTCCCTCACTTATTCCGGGAACCGATTTGGAGGTAAGTGGAGCGTATTCGCTCTGCGGGAGTTTGGGAAAACATGCCGCTGGAAGCGCTGCCGGGTTGTATTTTATTCTCCGTGGAAAGTTGTTTTTCTGGGATTATTCCCAAAAACTATCTCTTGAGCTTGCGAACCTCGATACACGAAATGGCCAATATTATTTTCTCTGGGATCATGCAAATAGGTCAAGCAAGCCAGGGGAGTCTGTTCTGTGGAAAAGATACCTTCCTTCCAGTTCTCTTGTGCTTTATAACGATCGCTTATACTACGCTCAGGAAACCAGCAGCAGCAGCGGTGAAACATCTTATCAGCTTGTGAGCCTGAATCTGCAGGGTCAGGATGCAAAAAACGAATTTGAGCTTCCCGAAGAAATCGCGACGTTTTTCCTGATGGATGGGGGTAAGACACTTCTTTATCAAGTGCGGCCCCAGCAGCATGATCAGAAAAATGCAGCTGATGTGTCCCGTCTTTATTATTGGTCGCGCGATGAGAAAGCTCCGTCTTTACTGTCGGAAACTTTATTTCCATATAGTTTTTACTGTAATGAGGCAAAATGTTTCTTTTCAGCACTCAGCAAAGATGAAGATTTGTCGACCTTTTTTCAGCCGTATATGCTCTATACCTGGGATGTTCATAGCAAAGAGATAAAAAAAGAAAAGATCAAGATAGGCAGTAGTGATTTTTGGCCCCAAGGTGATCACCTGGTCAGCAGCGATGCAAGAAAAGGTCTTGAAGGACAGCCTGAAATTGAATATTGCTACGATGATTTACGGCGTATCACGATCTGTGCGCCAGATGTTGATCAAAGGAAAGGGGGGGCTTGGTTCTATGGTGCTTCGGAGAATTTTACCTATGTCTCAGAGATAAAAGATTTCAGCATTGATGCCAGTGAACAGACGCATAAATATACTATCCTTGACTCCAGTGGGAAAGACGTCAGGCACTTTTCCTTTACACTCCCTGATCCGAATAGTTATGGTGAAGGCTGTGTGGGATCGTACATTTTTTTCACCCGACATTTTGCTCAAGAACAGAATACGAATTTTTATCTCCTTGACGTCACAGCGGAGAAAATTGAAGCGATCCCACTGCTTCCCGAAGATTACTTTGAATCTGTCGAAAGGTGATCTTTAAGCAGATTTTTATGACATTAAGCGCCAGGCTGTATTTATCGTAAATGCAAAGATAAATTCAGATGAGAAGACATAAAATAGCGTGAAAAGAGGCTGACTATGAAAAAACGAATATTAATATTTTCTTTGCTTTTAGTCTTAATGCTCATGACCGTCACGGTTAACGCAGCATATCAGAATTTTTATATTGCAGGGGGAACGGGAATTGCCCAGTTAAGCAAGTATAAAAACAAAGTTTCAGCCTCAACAGTAGGCCCAACGCCGGATTTCTACTGCTATGCGGAAGTGACCTTAAGCTATTTTTGCCCTGATGGCAATTCTGGAGCCGGTGAGCTTAAAGAAATCACCGTATCTCGAGGCGCTTACCGGGAGGTATTCATTACCGCTGTTGCGCCTCCAGGAACAATTGTTGTTAAAGCAGATTCAAAACACCGCTGCGACTATAAAAAAACCGGCCAAAGCAACCATATCGAGCTGCACGAGCCATATTGAAGGCAGTCAAAAATTGCAGCAGACAGCGCAAAAGTTCAATATTAGTTAAATGTTATTAAAAAAGGCGATGTTGACATGATGGTCAAGTATGGCTTTGACATCAACAGGGAAGGCCACAGGAAACGCTTCCACAATAAAGTTTCATGATTTCATTTAGTTCGGTTAGGATATCCAACTTCGCAAAATAATAATTTTGCGAAGTTGGAAAGAGGGGAAAACAGAAATTGACCTTTCGATAAAGTTTATGTCGAGAATTAAAGTTTAAGTTCAAAATTTGCCTGCTCATGTTTTAGTAAGCTTTAGTCTGAAATTTGACAAACAAATACTTATAGTCCGAAACATTAAAACTTAATTCCAAAACATTTTTCAGGCGAAATAAAACATCTCTTTAGTTTTTGCTGTTCTTATTCCAGTTGTTTCAGCTCATTATCTGTTATCTGAACTCTGGCTTTCACCGGCATTTTGATAAACGTCGCTTCCTGTGATGCGTTGGATTTCACCCATGTCGCCAAGGTTAATGAACTTGGCAAGCAAGAGCGCAAAAAGCATAATCAGAATCAGAGTGACGATAATTTTGCGCAGTATAATCTGACGTTGTTCTTCTTTGAATTTTTTCGTAATTTTACTGATCGTTGTATAGGCGCTTAATTTATAAATTTTGGCCCCGTATTGTTTTTCACTTTCCCAGGGCTTTTTTTCACTGCGTCTGTTTTTGCCGAGTTCTTTTCTTTTGATCACTGTATGGGCTATGCTTTCACGCTTCAGGCTTCGATCTGATTTCTTTTTAATGACTGTACGTTCGAGCAAAGGATTTCCTTTCGATCCTGAGCCCTTTAGCGGAATGCGAATTTGTGTTTCACCCATCGTTGCGCCTGTGGCAACGCGCGAATTCTTCATGGATGGTCTGGCAGGAGGCTGAGCGGCTTTTCTGCTCTCGGGAAAATCAAGTGCAGGTTTTATTTTATTCTGCTCTAATGCTGAGGGCTTTTTAGACAATGGCTGATGCAAGGGATCATGAGCAGCGTTTGAGAAATTACGGGACATCCTTTCTGGAGCCGCTGTAAGCTGATCACGCGAGGTCGCGTGGGAATTAATGGGCGGCCTCATCTTGGTCGCAGTCTCAGGCCGGTCCTGAGCGTTGCTCGCATGGCCTGAGGGACGGCCCGCTTTTTGATCCTGAAATTCATTCATCGAAAATTCACCTGTAAAGCCTTGCAGCAAAACCGAAAGGCTGTCAACATTTTTTCTTATTATAACTTGTTTTCAGCCAGTTTATGAAGCAAGCGCCTGTACACAATATCTATTTAGTCTATGTAGTTCATATCATAAAATCAGGCTTGTACTGTCACAGGACAAGATCATGCATAAAGCCCATCGCAGGTTCTAATAGCACGCAAAATCCAATCGCACTCTTCAATAAGCGTTATAATAGGAGCAACAGAATTGAAATGATAACGTAAACGTTTACAGAATCTTATATTCTTCTATATGAACGCTTGAGTGAGCTTTCATAATGCCTGTCCTTATCGGCATCAGGCTGAAAGGGTTCATTAAAAATAAAATTGACTTTGCTCAGGGGCTCAATACTGTGAAGGCTGCTTTTGTAGAAGAGCATCTGTTTCTGTTCTTTTTCCAGAATAATGGTCTGACGGTCATAGCCGATAATTTTCCCTTCACATTGACCGTCCTTCCCTTTCAGCCTTACATTAAGCCTGTTTCGGCGGCAGTGATTAAGAAAAACCTCCTGAATTTTTCCGCTGTCAGCGAGGCGATAGTCTTTCTTTTCTGTCTCGCGCATTGGAACATGTGCTGTTGAATAAGTTCTTCCTTCCATGATGTTTCCACCTCCATGGTAATAATTTCCATCGTTTAAAATTCATTAAACTTCAAAATCCTGTCAGCATTATAGAGGCAAAGCGAACGACAAATTCCCTGACTTTAAAGGTATTTTGACGAATAAGGCGACAAATTTTCTGACCAGCAGTTTTAATCTTTAATTTAATTCAGGAAGTGATGAATGATTTCTGATTTCATTTTCTGGAGTTCATTTGTGAAAAATATTTCATTTCACGGAACTCGTGGTGAAAAAAACTTTATTTCTGGATAAGATGCGAGAACTTCTATTCAGCAGCATAGGCTTTGAAATCCTCAAGTATTTCTATCAAAGCCAGATTCGGATCACTCCCATTGATCGGGATAAAGTCCGGACGACTTCGAAACAGACTGTATTGGCGTTTAGCATAGCGACGGGTCTGACGAGACAAGGTTTCAATGGCCTCTTCACGGGACATTTCGCCCCTCATCCAGGGGAGAATTTCTTTGTAACCAATAGCTTGAAAAGCCTGAGACTCCAGCTTTTCAGGATCCTTGATCAGGGCTTTGATTTCTTCTTCAAGACCTTCGTCAAACATGCTGGCACAGCGCTCGTTGATCCTTTGGTAGAGTTTCTCGCGCTCAGGCATCAGGGCATAGCAGCGGTAGCGATAAACCGGACCAGCTTCGCGGGACTTACGGTATACTTCGGTCTGAGTGAGACCACATTCTTCATAGACTTCGAAAAAACGGCAGATTCGTTTTTCATCCTGAGGCGATATGCGCTCAGCCGCAAGCGGATCCAGATGAGCGAGTTGACGATGAGCTTCATGGAGACCATGCTCACGAATCTTCGCTCTGATTTTTTCGCGCCGTTCGTTTTGACCCCCTTCGCCAAAGTATTGAATTCCATCGACCAGGCTTTTCAGATAAAGACCCGTACCTCCACAGATGATGGGCTGATGTCCGCGCCGGAAGATTTCCGCAATCTTTTGCAGGGCATCACGACTGAAGTCGGAGACACTGTAGTTTTCACCTGCTTCGCGAATGTTGAGCAGATAATGGGGGATTCCCTGCATCTCTTCTGGTCGTATTTTGGCTGTGCCGATATCGAGGCCACGGTAAATCTGCATGGAGTCGGCAGAAATGATTTCGCCTCCAAGCTTTCTGGCCAGCTCAACAGCCAGAGAGGATTTGCCGCTGGCCGTTGGACCACCTAAAACGAGTACTGCGCCCTGATCCTGGCTGCTGACAGCCTCTCCTGTTCCTGCTGGCGATGGGTTGAGCGAATGAGCCATAGAGTTCCTCTGATAACAGCTCCGGCACTCTAAACGATCCGCCGGAACATCTTTTCAATATCCTTACGGGAAAGTCGCAGGATCACCGGTCTTCCGTGGGGGCAGTGGTAAGGATCCCGCAGTCCCTGAAGTTGTTTGAGCAGCTCACACATTTCATCATAACTGAGAATATCATGAGCTTTGACTGCTGCTTTGCAGGCCATGCTGTGCATGAGCTCGGCCTCTTGTCGGGAAAAGTCAAAATTGGGGTCAAGGGCCAGTTCAATGATCGTTCTGAAGGCAGCTTCTGCCTGAATAACCGGTTCTCTGCCAAGGCTCTGAGGCACGGCCCGCAGCACAAAACTGCTGTCTGAAAAAGCCTCAAAGTCGAAGCCCATGCTCTCAATTTCCTCTTTGCGATCGAGCAGAGCTTCCCGTTCCAGAGCCGAAGTTCGAATCTGCAGGGGCGTGAGCAAAGGTTGTGAGGGATTCTTTTTCCCTCTGCTGTCCTCCTGATGTCGCAGTAATTTTTCGTAAAGGATACGTTCATGGGCGGCATGTTGGTCGATCAGAAGAAAATCATCTCCTTCTTCGAGCAGCAGATAGGTATTGAAAACCTGACCGATCAGGCGGGCTCTCAGAAGTCGGGAAACTTCGGAATGATCTTCCTGTGAACTTGCTTCAGGCCGCACGGGAGGCTTAAGAGCTGAAAAACTGGCAGCCTGCTCTTCAGGATGGAGCCGTTCACCGGTGTTCACGTGAGCGTTTTCTCCCAGCTGATTCATTTGCGATTGAAGCTGCGGGAGAAAATTGACTTGTCTCTGCTGAGGCTCCGCAAGGGAGAAAGCTTTTTCACCTGAAAAAGGATAGGTGGATTCAGCAGCTCCTGCAGACGGCTGGCTACTCTGACCGCTGCCTGCAGCATGGGGAAATTCTCTGAAAGCGTTCTCTCCTGGCTCTGTCTTTTCCGCAGAGAGTGCAGCCTCGGTGAATCCTGAAGCCTCACTTAACGTACCCTGAATACAATGATAGGCTGCGCTGAAAATGGCGCGCTCATCGGCAAAGCGAACCTCACTCTTCTGTGGGTGAACATTGACGTCCACTTCCCTGCCCGGCAAGTCAAAAATCAGTACAAGTTCAGGATAGCTGCCTTTTAGAAAGTGACCGGCAATGGCCTGATCGACAGCTGCACGCAGCAAAGATGATTGAATCACTCTGCCGTTGACAATAAAAATCTGTCTCGCACGGTTTTTGCGGCTGTGATCAGGCCGCGAAATGAGACCGCGCACAAGGATATCGCCGAAAGCTGCATCCATCTCAAGCATGGCAGCGCTGCTCGCGGCACCCCAGACCTGGTAAACCACTGAGTTCAATTGATGATCACCAGGGGTCATGAGCTGTTCCTGGCCGTCCTTCACCAGGCGAAAACTCACGTCAGGTCTAGTAAAAGCCAGTCGTTCAACCAGGTCGCGAATATAGGCCGCCTCTGTGGCGTCTCTTTTCAGAAATTTAAAGCGAGCCGGCGTATTATAAAACAGATCGCGTACCTCGACACTGGTTCCGACGGCTGAGGAGCAAGATTGTGAAGGGAAAAGCTTTCCCCCTTCCACGCGTTTTTCGCTTGCCGCAGAGGCATCTTTTTCACGACTGCATAAGCGCACCCTGGAAACGGCAGCGATACTTGCCAGAGCTTCGCCGCGAAAGCCCATAGACCGAAGGTCTTCCAAATCACTGAGGCTGCTCAGTTTGCTTGTCGCATGAGGCAAAAAGGCAAGATCGACATCTTCTTTGCTCATGCCCCTGCCATTATCGCTTACCCGGATCAGACGGATGCCGCCCTGTTCGATATCGCAATGGATCGAGCCAGCACCGGCATCCAGAGCATTTTCCATCAATTCTTTGACCACTGATGCAGGCCTCTCAATCACTTCTCCAGCAGCAATACCATTGGCGGTCTGTGGATCAAGCAGATGAATCAAGCTCATGGTTTCTCCTTCTGTGTTTCTGCTTTTAAGGCTTTTTCTCTGAGTTCAGCGAGCAAAGAGAGGGCGTCAACGGGGCGCAGCAAGTTGATATCGACCTCACGCAGCTCACTGAGGATATCCTCCCCTTTTTGCCACTGACTTGCAGCTGTGAAGAGATCAATTTGTCCTTCCAGGGGCTGGCTGCTTTTTTTGATCTGCAGGCGCTTGCCTTTATTTTCCTTTTCCAGCATGCGCATGACCGTTTCAGCCCGTTGAGTAATACTTTCGGGTACACCGGCAAGACTTGCCACATCAATGCCATAGCTGTTATCGCTGCCTCCTGGCTGAACTTTATGAAGGAAAACAAGTTCCGACTTCTCTCGCAGGATGTCGACATGGGCATTAAAAACCCCTTCAATACTGCCTTCAAGCTCGGTAAGCTCGTGATAATGTGTCGCAAAAATACAGCGGCAGCCGAGCGCCTCACGATTGGCGCAGTGTTCGATGACTGACCAGGCAATGGAAAGGCCATCCCAGGTGCTGGTACCGCGTCCAATCTCATCAAGAATCAGCAGGCTGCGCACGCTTGCTTCTCTCATGATATGAGCAACTTCGCTCATTTCGACCATAAAGGTGGACTGGCCGGAAAAGAGATCGTCCGCGGCGCCGACCCGGGTAAAGATCTGATCGCAGACACCGATCAGGGCGTGTTTTGCAGGAACGAAAAGGCCTGCCTGTGCCATGAGCACAATCAGCGCGGCCTGCCGCATATATGTGGATTTCCCAGCCATATTAGGGCCTGTGAGAATCATCAGGCGACGATCCTGCGTATCGAGTTTAAGATCATTGGGTACAAAAGCCCCCTTATCAAGAATACGCTCAATGACAGGGTGGCGGCCTTCTTCAATCTGCAGCACAGCTTCTTCGGTGATCTCAGGAGGGATATAGTTTTCACGTTCGGCAAGATCTCCCATCGAACTGAGAAGATCAATACGGGCAAGCAGCGCCGCATCACGGCGCAAAATCAGTAAATCCTGGGCCGCTTCACTTCGCAGTTCCACAAAACAGGCATATTCGAGCGAAAGGCTCTTTTGTTCTGCGCCAAGGATGCGTTCTTCCATTTCCTTAAGCTCAGGCGTAATGTAACGTTCAGCATTGACCAGAGTCTGTTTTCGCTGATAATTCTCAGGAGCCATGGCAGTGCTGCCTTTGCTGATCTCAATACTGTAGCCGAATACACGATTGTACTTGAGCTTTAAGTTCTTTATGCCCGTCGCTTCTCTCTGCTCTTGTTCGTATTCCAGAAGCCACTGTTGCCCGTGTTGAGCTGCTTTACGAACAGCATCAATTTCTTTTCTGGCGCCGTCTCGAAAGATGCCGCCTTCCTTAAGCTGTGTGGGCGGATCATCCACCAGGGAGTTTAAGAGCTTCTGAGAAAGCTCAGTTAAGGGATTGATCTCCTCAGCAAGCGCCTGCAAGCTGGGATACTCCATCTCTCCGAGAAGTTTCTTAAGCTCGGGAAGCCGCTCAAGAATATGCGCCATGGAACTCAGATCACGGGGGTTGGCTGACCCCATAGAAAGCTTGCCTGCAAGTCGCTCAAGGTCATAAACCCCGGCTAAAAGCTCACGGATTTTGGAACGCTGAACGAACGAAGCCTTAAAAGCGGCGATAGCCTCCTGACGTTCCAGAATATCTGCAGGATTGAGTAAGGGGCGCTCAAGCCACTGCCGTAGCAAGCGTGAGCCCATGCTGGTCTGACAGCAATTCAAAGCCCAGAAAAGGCTGCCACGAACCTTGCGTTCACGCAAAGTTTCAAATATCTCCAGATGACGTCTGGCCGTCTGATCCAGAATCATCGCCCCTTCCACCTGGTAAATCTGGATTTCCGGCATGGGCTCAGGCAGGCTGAAGGCACTTTGTTCAATATAATTAAGTAAGGCGGCCATCGCCCTCGGCCACAGCCTGTCTTCAAAAGATGTAAGTGGCGAATATTGACTTATCATAGTGTTTGAGAAGCAGTTGTCTGCTTGTATGGACAGGCTGCAACTATGCGTCTTTAAGTAGTCCTTACATAATTCAGACTCGGCAAAGGCCGTGTTGCAGATGATTTCTGCAGGTTCCATGCGATCAAGTTCATCGCTGAGTTTTCTTTCGCTATTCCCATAGATAATTTCCGAGGCTAAAAAACGTGTTGACGACAGATCTGCAAAAGCCAGGGCGATATATCGTGCGTCGATCAGACAAATCGAGGCAATATAGCGATAGCGCGTTGCCTCCAGAGCGTTCGGGTCGGTAAGTGTGCCCGGTGTCACCACGCGGATGACCTCGCGCTTAACCAGGCCTTTGGCCAGGGCGGGATCTTCAACCTGTTCGCAAATCGCAACTTTATGGCCATTTTCAACCAGTCGCGAAATATACGATTCTGCGGCATGATGTGGCACCCCACACATGGGAGCCCGCTCAGGAAGGCCACAATCTCGCTGGGTCAGGGTGAGTCCCAACTCCTTTGAGGCCGTGATGGCATCATCAAAAAAGAGTTCGAAAAAATCCCCCAAACGGTAAAGCAGCAGACAATCCGGCCGTTTTTTTCTTTCCTCCAGATACTCCTGCATCATAGGGGAAAGTTCTGCACCCTGGATGTCGCTGTAGCGCAGTGTCGTTTGCTTACGATCAGCCAAAGTTTTACCTCACCTCATAAAAAACGGAGAAGGTCTGCCTCGAGCGAATAGGTCTTAGCCTGACGTATGAGAACCTCGGCAAAGCGCCCTTCATAGTCAGCAAGCAGTCCTTCTTCTCTGTTATGGTTTAAGCTGGCCTTCATCTCTTCGTTCAGGTGAATATTGATCAGGTGAAATTCAGAATCCCTTCCACTCAGAACCTGTGGATCTCCATGGCTCACACCTTCCACCAGAACTTCACGCCGGCTGTCAACTAAGGCCGCATGAGCTTCAAGTGAAAGCTTCGCCTGCAGGGCCGCCAGACGATCAAAACGCTCGTGCTGTAGTTCAGGCGGTACCTGCTCCATTTTGGCAGCAGCAGTGCCTGGACGTGGAGAATAGATAAACATAAAGGCCGATTCGAAGCGTAATTCTTCCACAAGTTCGAGGGTTTGTTCAAAATCCTCATCGCTTTCACCGGGAAAGCCTACAATAATATCTGTACTCAGAGAGATATCCGGGCGCACTTCCCGAATTGCACGAACAAGCTCCCTGTAGCGAGCGCTGTCGTAGTGGCGATTCATGGCCTTAAGGATACGATCCGATCCGGACTGCAGGGGCAGATGGATATGGTTTTCAATTTGTGGAATCTCGGCAAGTGCGGTGATCATCGAAGCATCGAAATCCCGTGGATGTGGGCTCATGTAACGCAGGCGTCTAAGACCGCTCTGGCCGCCCAGAACTGCGAGAAGTTCGGCAAAATTCCGGGGTTCATCAATCATTCCCCCGCTGAGATCACGTATTCTGGCTGTGAGCGCAGGGCTTCCCTGAAGATTTCCAGCCTCTTTTTTGCGGGGGAAAAGATCAAAGCCCCAGGCATTGACATTCTGACCCAACAGCATGACTTCTGGAATACCCTCTCCTGCAAGCTGCTGACATTCCTGCAAAATAGAGACTGCTTCCCTGCTGCGCTCCCTTCCGCGCGTATACGGCACGACGCAATAGGTACAGAAATTATTGCAGCCATACATGATGGAAACCAGGCCTCTGTATTTGCGCTCCCGCTTGAGAGGCAAACCTTCGCAAATGCTGTTCTCTTCGCTCACAGCATTGATGCGCTTCTGACCGGCATAGACCCTGAGCAGCAGGCTGGGCAGTTTTTGAATGTCTGCCGGTCCAAAGAGCAGATTAACAAAAGCAAAGCTGCGACGGATTTTTTCTGCCTGCTCCTTCTGAGTGGGCAAGCAGCCACAAACGCCGCAGATCAAGTTTTTTCGGCGGCTTTCCCTGAGCGCTTTTAATTCACCAAGATGTCCGAAAAGACGTTGATCCGCATTTTCACGAATACTGCAGGTATTGATCAGAACGAGATCAGCATCCTCGTAACCGTCTGCTTCAAGGTAGCCCAGATCGTGCAGGATACCGCGCAATTTTTCACTGTCATTTTCATTCTGCTGGCAGCCAAAAGTACGCACAAAGGCGCGAAGAGGCCGGCCAAGCTCCTGACTTTGTGCGAGAACAGTCAGACGGCAGGCAACGCTGTCTTTATTCTGTGAATCGTAATGTTCACGCAAAACGGTCATGTTCTTCTTATTTTCCATATCAAATTCAGCCGTGGCCTCAGACATTCTGCATAAAGCTGCGAATCTCCTTGCCGTCCCGGAGGCCACGCTCATAGAGTCGCTGCAGAGATTCAGAATTACGGGTAATCATGCGAACCCCTTCGGTATCATCCGGTGAAATTATGAGGACCTTACCTTCCTGACTTAGTTTCTGAGCGTAGGCAACAGCCTGATTATAGCGTTCCGCCCGTGTGACCATCAGTTCGGAAATTTTAGGATAGCGCAGACTCAGCATGGCGGCAATGTTGATGTCCCCAAGGGATTGACGAACGAGGTCTTCCGGTTTGGTGAGTATGAGCACGGCCCTGTCGGCCCCGAAACGAAACGCGTCTTCGATAGGAACGGGGTTCGCGACGCCGCCATCTACGAAATATTCATCGCCGACCGGATACGGATTGCAGGCCAGAGGCAGAGCTGATGAAGCTGCGAGGATACTGTAATCGTCCTTTTTTAAATCTTTGCGATCAAAAAAGCGCACCTCACCCGTATCTGCTTCTGTTGCCACCACGTACCACTCAATCTGACTGTTCATCACTTTTTCATAGTCGAGGGGATTTTCTCCATCTTCCCGGCTGAGTTCCCCGTAGATGTAATCGAGATTGATCAGACTGCCCTCTTTGATCAGCTGATCCAGGCCCATGTATTCGGGGCGACGGGAATATTCGATGTAATACTTGTAATTGCGGCCGCGCTGACCGGCAATATAGGAAAGGATATTGCCGCTGCCCGCGGAAACTCCTATTGCCAGATCAAAATGGATCTGGTCATCAAGGCAGGTATCAAAGACTCCTGCCGCATAAATGCCCCGCAGGCCGCCTCCGACGTCAATGACTGCAGTTTTCATGATGGATTTCCTTTCTTAGGACTAGATTTTTTCTTTCAATAAAGCTTTCCTCGTTTTATCTGGAATCTCAAGTTTAAGCTTCTCTTGTTTAATTTCGACTTATAACCCATTATACTTCATTGGAATGATTTTCTCCTTGCAGAGAATCGCTGTTGCCCGCTTTGATTTCTCATTTTTGGAAAGACAGAGAGTCTGCAGATAGAACTTAGGGTTGATGATATGAACAAATCCGAAAAAACAGAAGTTAAACCGCTCGCCAGGAAAGTCCGGAAAAAAATGGCCGAACCCATGCCAGCAAAAGAGCCGACCGCAGGAGCAGGACAGGCACAGGAATCAGGCAAAACGAAATCCCTTCTTGTTTTCTTTCTTTCCTGTTTCAAAATCAGTGCAGTAACTTTTGGCGGCGGCTATGTCATCGTGCCTTTGCAAAAACGCCGTTTCGCCGATGAGCTGGGCTGGCTTGATGAAGAAGAAGTTCTCGATCTTGTAGCCCTTGCCCAATCCGCACCCGGACCCGTGGCCATCAATGCTTCAGTCCTCATGGGTCAGCGCCTTTTTGGGCTTAAAGGAGCCATCCTGGCCGTTCTGGGAACCGTGCTGCCGCCGCTCATGATTCTTTCTCTGATCTCGCTCTTCTATCAGGCTTTTTCTGCGAATCGCCTGGTCAGAGCCTTCCTTAAAGGTATGCAGGCTTCGGTAGCAGCTCTCATTTTTTCGGCCATCTGGGATATGACTGCAGGAGTCTTGAAAAAAAGATCACTCTATCAGCTCGCGCTCCTGATTCTGGCGCTCGTCTTGGTTTTTCTGACGGAAGTCAATATTGTCCTGATCCTCCTGCTCTGCGCCTTACTTGGCTGGCTCAGTCTCTTCATGAAGACCGTACCAACTGAAGAAGCCAGGCCGCAGCCCACAACGAAGGCAGATCAAGACAAAAACGATACAAAGCCACTCTCTTCCTGTGCTTCTTTCGATAAGGAGGAAAGGTAAATGCTCTTGCTGCTTGAACTTTTCTGGTCGTTTTTTCAGGTTGGACTCTTTGGCTTTGGCGGCGGCTATGCGGCCCTGCCTCTGATTCAGAATCAGATTGTTGATCTTCACCACTGGCTGAATCCGGAGGAGTTTTCAGATCTGATCACGATATCACAGATGACCCCCGGCCCCATCGCCATCAATTCAGCGACCTTTGTCGGCCTGCGAATGGCCGGACTTCCTGGCGCGCTTATCGCAACCCTGGGCAATGTATTACCCTGTTTCATCATCGTCCTCGGCCTGGCATGGATTTATAAAATATATGCCAATGTCGAGTTTATGAAACGCATTCTTTTTGGCCTGCGTCCGGCCATTATTGCTCTCATCGCTTCAGCCGGAGTATCCATCCTCATCACAGCGCTGAATGGAGCCGAAGCCACAAGTTTAAATCTGGATTCCATGAATCTTATCTCGCTTCTGCTCTTTCTGCTCTCGTTTCTGGGTTATCGACTGTTGAAAAAGATTGACCCCACCTGGATTATGCTTTTAATGGGCATAGCAGGAGGCATCATATTTTACTTCACCGGTTTTTGATCTCTTGATCAGAGTTTCGCTGAGCTTGCAGGAAAGAGTACACGGCGCAAGATCCATTGGCGTTTCCCCAGATATTGTTTTAAGTTTTCTTCCTGCCAGTCATAATAGTCGAGTATGGCGGAAATTTCTTCAAGTGAAGGGTTCTCTTCGGCATAGAATATTTTTTCCATCGCTGCCAGGGCGCGCCGACTCAGTACAGGAGGTGACTCAATCTGCTCTTCCAGAGCTTTAAATCGTTGAAGCAGCGTTTGCTGTGGCTCAAAGCTCAACCCTGTGAGCTCAGCCATACTTTTCATATCTTCCCAGACACAGCCTGCCAGTTTACGCGGCTCATATTTTCCAGAAGCAAGCAGATATGAACGCTTATGGCGACGTTCAGAACGCTTTTTGCAGACCATAATCCAAATGGAAAGCAGGAGGATGAAGAGCATAAGCAAAAGCAGAGCGCTCAGCAAAGCTTTGGATTTTGCGGACATCGGAGGCCGCTTCGGTGGCTGTTTTAGGGGCTGTGACGGCTTCGGATTTTGGCTCGGTGGGCGTTCACTTTTTTGCTGCAGCGTAGTCGCTCTGGTTTTATCCGGCTTTGTCAGGTTTGTTGTCGGCTCTGTTCTGCTCGTCGTTTCATGAGGTTGGCGTTTCTCTTCTTCCTTAGCATCGTTCCCCATACGCTCCAGATCGGCAACAGGTGTTGCGTCAAAGGGGATCCAGCCCAGTCCATCGAAGCGAACTTCCGTCCAGGCGTGGGCATTATCGGTCAGGACCTCGCGTTGATAATCTTTATCGTCATAAAAAGCCGGATTGACTCCGGGAACAAGAAAACCTTCGACATAGCGGGCATCAATTCCGGCTTCCCGTGCGAGTAAGGTCAGAGCTGTCGCAAAATAGACACAGTAACCCTGCTTTTCTCTCAGAAAACTGTCAATAAAATCACGGTTGGGGTCTGGAATGCTGACGTCCGTAGCATAAGTATAGTGTTCAGAAAGATAACGGCGAATATTGAGGAAGGTTTCAAGTCGGGCCGCTGGATCAGAAGCCTTTGCATAAACGATTTCCGCCAGATCCGGATCCGTTTCCTCAAGGAGGCTGCGATACTCTTCCTGGCCTTTCACTTCGGCTAATTGTATACGATCTTCGCGGAGAGCCTCACGCAGAATCTGTCCCTTCTCCTCTTCCGAAATAGCTTTGGGAATATATCCATCGACCTCGTAAGCGGCTTCGCCAATTTCCTGACTGGCATAGATCTGACCGCCATCGTTAAAGTAATAGAGCGTTTCTTTTTCACCGGGCCTGGAGCCAGCCTCAGTCGTGATGCTTTCCGGGCGGCCACCATTAAAGACCACCTGAATGGGAAGCTGGCGGGGTGTGATTCTGAGCTTAGCATGAACGAATAAACGATCAATCCATTTATGTCCGCTGCGCAGGACCTCAGGATAGGAGAAAACTTCCCCTTGCTTACCATGCCGTGCTTCATTATCAAAAATAAAGTTCGGCTCCATGTTATCGCCATGCCAGACATGACCGTCATAATCACGAGCCATCGCTCCGCGCAGAAGCAGGTTCTGTTCCGGTCCGGAGACATACATAAAGAGGTGGTGTTGGAGTTGTAATGGCCCACCAAGGCTCTTATTCAGCGGATAATATCCCGCATCACGCAGGCTGAATTCATAGTAATTGACCGTTTCCGGAGCTCCCAGCCGCTTTTGAATTTGCCGAATATCATCGGCAATGGGAGCGTTGCGCAGAAAATTTTGAGGAAAAATGGCCTGTAGCCCAAGGGAGGCAGCCAGCAGCAATGCGACAAGCAGGAAGGGCGGAATGGAAAAGCCATTCCGCTCGCCAAAGGTCAGTTTTCCATGACGGGAAAAGACGATACCCAGAACAAAGAGGCAGAGACAGAGGCAGAGCATTTGTTCAGAACCAAAGGGATTACTGGCATCTGCCCCGAAAAATGGAAAGAGCATGACGGTGGCCAGCAAAAACGGCAGTGGTTTCAGCCAGATGAGTGGCAGGGCCAGAGCCGCTGCGAGCATGTTGACGAGAATGGCATAACAGGCCGGCTGCTCCAGGGAACCGCGCGTGGAAGCAAAACTCCAGAGAATACTGTTTTTAAGAGCGTCGAAGATTCTCTCTAACAATCCCGGAAGAGCTGGAAGGAAGGCGCCTTTCGTCAGCCAGGAAAGCAGGCATATTCCCAGAAATGAAGCAAAAATAAGACTGGCGCTTTTGCGAAAGGTCAGGATAAGGGCCAGGAGTATAAGGGTCAGCAGCTGCGTCAGCACAGCCTTGAGAGGCTGCTGAGCGACGCCAACATTGTTGAGCATCATGGCGGCCCAGGCCAGTCCAAAAATGAGACTCAGAAAAAGCGAGAGCAGTAAATCGAGAAGACGATGGCGTCTGCGCTCTTCCCTGCTGATTTCCAGAGTTTTTTCCTGTCCATCCTTCATGAGAAGTTTCAGACGCAGGCGGGAGGAAGATTCTGAATTTCTTTTCATTGCTCTCCCCTTCCCGTATTTTTCCTCAAGTGAATTTTAATGTTTTCTCTGGCGAGCCGCCGGATGAAAGTCCTCCACTCACGAGGCAGGACATCCAGAGGACTAATCAGATATAGGAGAATGCCCTGTGAACTTGCTGCCAGCAACAGAAGCTCTGAACAAATTCGCTCATCCAGTTCAAAGCTGAAAATCACATAAAAGCGCTGTCCGGGAATCTGCTGTTCTTCAATGAGCTGGCTCACGAGATCAATACCTGAGCTGTATGGCAGCAGAGCCAGTTGATTTCGCAGAAGTTCGTATTCATCCATACTGCGGATTTCATCTTCTTCCGGCCAGGGCATGTGTTTTTTTAGACGAATTTTGTAAGCGTCGTTAAGAAAACTCTGAGCCACAGCGGAAACTTCATCCAGGCAAAGATCTCTCAAACAGAGCAGAGGTTCTGCTGAGGGATTCTCAGGATCATCGACAGGCGGCAGATTGAGCAAAAAACACAGTTGCGCTTCATCGGCTTTCTCATATTGGCGCACCATCCACTTCTGCATTCGGGCAGATAACTTCCAGTGAATAGAGCGCATGCGGTCACCGGAGTGCATCGGCCGCATGCGATCGATTTCATCCAAATCCGTGTCTGATTTTTTGGAGAGGTGTTCACCTGCTTCCAGAGGCGACCGAGATTCGTTATTTTCCCCTGAGGAGATCAAACTAAGAGGCGTCACAGCCACAGGCTGAAGGCTATCCTGCATGTTCTGTCGGAGTTTCAGGCTGAAAAAACCGAGAACATCCAGAACCCTCAATTGGAAATGCCAGGGCCTGAGTTTGCCGCAATGACGGCCGGGCATTTCCAGATAAAGGCGGAATTTTTCTCCCCTGGCCAGACGAAATTCGTCACTGCTGCCCCCGCTCTTACCTTCGGCATCAAAAAATTGAGCGCTCAGGTAGAGTGTTCTCCACTGATGTTCCATGGAAAGTTCAAAGGCCCAACGTGCTGTTTGACCACGTTCAATACTCTTTTCTCCGCCCAGAGCTGTGATCTGAATCTTACGACGCTGAAGCAGCGAGGATAAGAGAGAAAAAAGCGGCAGGAGCAGGAAAAAAAACAGCAGCAAATTGGCCCAGCGCCAGTTGCCAAAATGGGTTCCCAACCAGATCAGGACGAGAAAAAGCAGGTAGGCATAAAAGCGTGGACGAATCATTTTTCCGGTACAGGAGTACGTTCGAGGACAGACTGAATAATCAGCTCAGGGGTACTGCGTTTCAGACGACTTTCAGGTTTCAGGCTGAGTCGGTGAGAAAGCACTGGTCTGGCCAGAGCCTGAACATCGTCAGGACGGACAAAGTCACGGCCATGCAGCAGGGCGCGGCCCTTGGCAGCCTGCATAAGCATACGCGAAGCACGTGGGCTGGCCCCCAGCTGCACATCAGGGTGTTGACGGGTTCCCGTGGTCAGCAGTGTGATGTAATACTTAATGCTGTCGGCACAGTGAACCAGGCGGGTCTGCTCACGCATCCATAAAACCTGATCCACACCGGCCACAGGTGAAAGCTGGTCCAGAACTTCGTCCTGATCATAAAGTCGCAAAATCTGCACTTCTTCATCCAAACTTGGATAGCCCAGATTGATTTTCAGCATAAAACGGTCAAGCTGGGCTTCCGGTAAAGGATAAGTGCCCAGGTGCTCCACCGGGTTCTGTGTTGCCAGAACCATAAACGGCTGCGGCAGCACGTAAGTCACACCGTCGACCGTCACCTGACCTTCCTGCATCACTTCAAGCAGAGCCGACTGTGTCTTCGGCGAAGTTCGGTTGATTTCATCAGCCAGAATCAATTGCTTCATGACAGCGCCGGGCTGAAATTCAAATTCATTCGTTTTCTGGTTATAGAGATTAAAACCCGTCACGTCTGAAGGCATGAGATCCGGCGTAAACTGGATGCGGTTAAAACTCAGATTCAAAGAACGAGCCAGGCTGGAAACTAAAGTCGTTTTTCCGATACCGGGAACGTCTTCAATAAGTACATGACCGCCCGCAGCAAGCGCAATCAACAGTTCTTCTATGACGGCATTTTTGCCGATCATAATGCGGTTAATATTATTTTCGATCTTGTCGCAAAGCTGCTTAAATCCCTGAGCATTAGCTTTCATGATGGAATCACGTCCTTCCTTGTGTCTGCGGATGTTTTGAAGGCTTTGGCTTTAATTTCAGGCCTCTTGAAGAAGTTTGGAAGGACCCAGGGGCCCTGGTTATTTTCGAGCACAAGGAGATTGTCCTTGTGAACACCTTTCTGCTCTGTTTCATCTTTTATCAGCAAAAGCAGCAAGTCGAGATGATGCCTGCGGCCATACCGTGCAAACAGCTGATCCAGACTATCCAGCAGATCCTGCTGACCGCGTTCAAGTCTCCTGTAAAATGTTTCTTCCTCAAGATGTCGCAGCTGATCGCTGCGAATGTTAAGAATACCTTCGATTTCAGAGATGGGCAAGCGTTTTTCAAAATCATCCGCAAGAAAAACCAGTTCATCCTTGCGGGATATCATCAGCAGCATTTCTTGATAAGGCATGAGCGGAAGCCCTGCAAGATGTAAAAATGAGGAGGCCCATTTTGCCTTTTCCTTCGCAGCTGAAGCATGGATACGCCAGAGTGAGAGAATAAAGCGAGCGAGGTGAAAGAGCAGATTCAGCGTGGCACAAAAAAGTATCAGTTTGATCAGCCAGGGAGCAAGGCTGCCCGATTTCAGTAGCAGCCAGGAAAAAATGACGAGCAGCAGCGAGAGGATATTCAAGCAAGATCACCGCCATTGTGCAAACTGCGAAAACGTGCGACACGTTCGCAGGTTTTGGAGTCTTTTTTCGCTTCGAGATCAAGGAAGTTGGGATGCCGCTTTAGAAACTCCTGCATCCAGTCTTCAGGATCATGGCTAAACTGAGCCAGATGTTCTGCGTCCTCTGCAGAAATGATATTTTCTTCACAGGCGGCACGGAAAAAATCATCATCAATGCGCAGGAGACTGTGAAGCCGGATACCCTGTTCCTCAAGCGCTTCCCTTCCGCCCTGATTGCGGTCAACAACGGCGAGAGTATCTCTGATCTCGCAACCAGCATCGGCCAGGGCAGGAAGCCAGCAGCGGAAATAACTGGAGGCTTCTGTCACCAGATCAGCAACGTGCAGAGCAGAACTTCCCTTAAGCTCATCTTTCTTGACTTCACTGGCCGTACGGAAACCCAGATCACTGCGAATCATCTGCCCATCTTTAAGCAAGGCAAGGTGTGGTTTACCAAGCTTTTCAGCTAAAGCGAAGGAGAAAAAGTAGTCTCTCCTTGCTCCGCCCGAAACAAAATCAAAGGATAAATTTGACGTAAGCTCAGCAAGGCGGTCAATCACAAGGCGATAGTCCTCATGACAGTGATACCGATCTACAAAGGCTTTACCCACCAGGCGCGGCAGGCCGAGCGGATACTCCAGGGTTTTTTCAATCTGAGAAAGCATGACTTTGGCCTCTTCTTCCGAGCCAAAGAGAAAATGGGTATTGAGATAATAGGGGCCAAAATCTCCGGAAGTATACCAGAAGGGCTGGTCTGCAGGACTTAAGCGAAGAGCCGTTGTCGCAAAAACTTGGCGGTGCAGTGTGTGACGCTGGTTCATGGATCCTCCGATATCGTTTAGGTTTTTAACTGTGTGGTATTTTTTTATTATAGACAAAAAGCGGAGCTGACGCAGACGAAAAAATAGCGCATTAACCGACGTTTTTCCGCTAGTTTACACAGAGAATCGCCAGCTCTCAAGACTTTGGCCACAATTCAAGACTGCCGCGCAGTTCATTAAGGCTGGAAATCCCTTCGCTCTCGCAGATGGCCTTCATCTCTCCCAGGCAGTCCCGGGGAAAGCAAGGGCGCAGAAAATTGGCTGTTCCAACTTCTACAGCTGTAGCGCCAACAAGGATATACTCCAGCACATCCCGACCGTCCACAATGCCCCCAAGTCCGATGACAGGAATATCGACGACCTGACAGACTTCGTGCACCATGCGCAGAGCAATGGCTTTGATGGCAGGCCCGGAAAGGCCTCCGGTATTATTTTTCAGGCAGGGGCGGTGCGTGTGCAAGTCAACGGCCATGCCCAGAAAAGTATTGACCAGGGAGATGGCATCTGCTCCACCCTCCTCAGCTGCTGCCGCAATTTCAGCAATGTGACTTACATTGGGTGTTAGTTTAGCAATCAGAGGATGCCGGCTGACCTTTTTAATTTCTGAGATGATCTGACGGACAAGCTGTGCGTCCGTTCCCATGGACATACAGCCCTGCGTGACATTGGGGCAGGAAAGATTGATCTCCAGCGCAAGCACAGGTTCTGGTTCCAGGAATCGGGCACATTCGAGATAATCCTCGGTATTCCTGCCTGCGATGTTGACGATAATCTCTGTCCCCAGGGCTTTCATCTGCGGGAGAATCTC
>SFGY01000035.1 GCA_004556455.1 Clostridiales bacterium
GCGGCGAGGATGATGACGCCCTTATTCGCGCCAAAACCATCCATCTCTGTCAGGAGCTGATTCAGGGTCTGCTCTCGTTCGTCGTTGGTGGACATCTGATTTTCACGCGACTTGCCAATCGTGTCGATTTCATCGATGAAAACAATACAAGGGGCGTGTTTGTTGGCTTCTTCAAAGAGATCGCGAACCTTGGCCGCGCCTCGTCCGACGAACATTTCGATGAACTCGGAACCGGAGATAGAGTAGAAAGGGACATGGGCCTCACCTGCCACAGCCTTGGCGATGAGCGTTTTACCGGTACCCGGAGGACCAACCAGCAACACGCCTGCAGGGCACTTGGCACCGACTTTCTGGTATTTGTCAGGCTGGTTCAAGTAGTCGATAATCTCCTGTAACGACTCCTTGGCTTCCTCCTGGCCAGCTACATCATCAAAGTTTTTCTCATCTTTTTCCGGCTTATAGAGTTTAGCCCCGGACTTGCCGTAAATGTTGAGTCCGGACGCACCCATGCGGTTCATCATGCGCTTGTTCAGCAAAGAGCCTAGACCAAAGAAGATGAGGATGGGCAGGACATAAGAGACAATGATGCTGAGGAAAATATTGGGAGCTTCCGGGATTTCAGCGGCAAACTGTACTTTCTGATCCTGCAGACGTTGAACCAGCTCCGGGTCTTTGACAATGCCGGTCTTATATATTTTGCTCTCGCCATCTTCTTTGCCTTCATAAAGAATTTGGGTGTCCGAGATTTTGACTTTAACGACCTCGCCCTTATCTAACTTTTCCAAAAAATCAGAATAGGTGGAGACTACGATTTGCTTCTCCTCTATGACGGGCATGACAAACATATTGAATAGGAAAACAATCATTAAAACAATAAAGTAGTAATAGAGCAAAGATTTCCTGGGGCGCCAGGGAGGCTGCTTTTTGGGGTTCTGCAAGCTATTCTTATTTGTATCGTCTTTCATGTTTTCTCCTTTTCTGCCCTCGAGGTAGGGAGGGTCTTTGCTGAATGATTGTTTTATTCTGCTTATTTCCCTTTTATTTTTATGATTCATTGCGTTTATTGTTAAGAGAAAATGACATAAATATTATAGCTTAAGAAAACCTGCGAAAGACGCAATGAGCACAAATTTCTGATCCTGTAACAATTGCCATGAACAGTCGGCAGGGGGTGAAATCATCACTTATTTCTTATAGAATGAAACTTATCGCTGATGAACAACAGACAGGGCAATTCTGGCTTGACAGTCACACTGATTGTGCTATCATATCCATTGCTTGTCTTTGCACGAGATGTTTTTAGCGTGGTCAAAATTGACCTGCAAAGCTGACTGGCTCCTGGCATAAATGCCCCAGCGGCGGACCTTTCGGCAAAGACGATAAAGTTATTACAGTTCATCCGACTGCGCACGATTGGCGCGAGTAACAGGGAGGTACGAACATGGCGAAAGCGGGAGCCAGAGAAAAGATCACGCTTGCATGCACCGAATGCAAACAGCGTAATTACGACACCAAGAAGAATAAAAAGAACACGCCGGACAAGCTTGAAATGCGCAAATATTGCCCGTTCTGTCACAAGCATACCGTCCACAAAGAAAGCAAATAGGTCAAAACGGCTTGCGGCCGTTTTGCCGTACG
Source organism: Clostridiales bacterium (assembly GCA_004556455.1). Classification (GTDB taxonomy): domain Bacteria; phylum Bacillota; class Clostridia; order Saccharofermentanales; family DTU023; genus SFGY01. The sequence continues at coordinate 1,639 of SFGY01000035.1, forward strand.
GAGGGACGATATGGCTTATATAGACTCAAACAAGAAAAACAGCAAGAGCAACACCAAAGGCAACAAAGGCGAAAAAAAGGGGCTTGCGGCGAAATATAAGAGTGTTCGTGCCGAACTGAAAAAAGTCATTTGGCTGGATAGAAAACATCTCAAACAAAATTTTGTCGTCGTTCTGGCCATCATCCTGTCCACGGCACTGATCATTTTCGTTTTTGATGCCCTCGTCAAGCTTTTCTTTGACGCAATTGGCTTTTATAAACCGAAGAGTGGAGCGGCTCTGCCCAATCAGGTGACTTCATCTCAGCCCCTGATGACGGAGACTGAAAAAGCGGCAGACGAAAGTTCTGAGAACGAGGCCGGGGTCACGGCGGAAAAGTCTGAAGAAGGCACAACTGCAGCGGCCGAAGAAAAATCGACTGCGACTCCAGAGGAAGCTGCGACAACAGCTCCTGAAGAAAGCGGAAAATAGGGCCCATGTCAGAAAATCTCGATCAAGAAGCGCGTTGGTACGTCGTTCATACTTACTCCGGATATGAGAACAAGGTGAAAGCGACGCTCGACATGATTGTCGAGAATCGTGGCCTGCAAGATTATATCCAGGAAATCTCGGTTCCGACGGAAGAAGTGATCGAGATTAAAGAAGGCAAGAAAAAGACTTACGAGCGTAAACTCTATCCTGGATATGTGCTGGTTAAGCTGATCCTCACGGACGAAATCTGGTACATCGTGCGCAATACACGTGGTGTGACCGGCTTCGTCGGACCCTCCAGCACCCATCCCGTTCCGCTAACCGATGAAGAACTTCTCATCATGGGACTTGAGTCCAATTACGAACCCATTGTCGACTACGAAGTCGGAGATTCGGTGAAGATCATCAGCGGACCGCTCGACGGCTTTGCCGGAGTGGTTCAGGAGATCAACAGCGAAAAGAAGAAGGTTATCGTCGAGGTGAGCATGTTCGGTCGTGAAACACCGGTCGAACTGGAGCTTACACAGATTCTGAGAATCTGATCATTCTGATCATAAAGTTAGTGCATCAGCCCTACGGGCTTTGCAATAGAACTCTACACCATTATTGGGAGGTGGCCACACATGGCAAAAAAAGTACTTGCGATTGTTAAATTGCAAATTCCTGCAGCGAAAGCTACGCCAGCGCCGCCGGTCGGACCAGCCCTTGGCCAACATGGACTGAACATTGCTCAGTTTGTCAAGGAATTTAATGAAAGAACCGCTAAGGATGCCGGATACATCATCCCGGTGATCATCACTGTTTATGCGGATCGTACCTATTCTTTCATTACCAAAACTCCGCCCGCGGCCGTGCTGCTGAAAAAAGCAGCCAAGATCGAAAAGGCATCGGGTGTGCCGAATAAAAACAAAGTTGCGAACGTCACCTGGGATGATTGCCTCAAAATTGCGGAAATCAAATTTCCTGAATCCAATGCTGCCAGTCTTGAAGCTTGTGCCGAAATGATCGCCGGCACCGCCCGAAGCATGGGTATTACGGTTCAGAGATAAGGAGGCTTCCATGAAAAGAGGAAAGAAATATCAGGAAGCGGTGAAAAAGCTCGAGCCGGGTAAAGTTTATGACTCCGGCGAGGCAATGAAGCTGGTCACCGAAATGGCTCATGCCAAATTTGACGAAACTGTGGAATGTCACATCCGTCTGGGCGTTGACTCCCGTCACGCCGATCAGCAGGTTCGCGGAGCGATTGTTCTGCCGAACGGTACCGGCAAACAAGTGCGTGTGCTTGTCTTCGCCAAAGGCCCCAAGGCCGATGAAGCGACGGCAGCCGGAGCTGAATATGTCGGCGCTGATGAATTTGTTCAGAAAATCACCAAGGAAAACTGGTTTGACTTTGATATTGTCATCGCCACTCCGGATATGATGGGTGTTGTTGGCCGCCTCGGCCGTGTGCTCGGTCCCAAGGGCCTGATGCCTAACCCCAAATCCGGCACAGTGACCATGGACGTTGCTAAAGCCGTCAAAGAAGCTAAAGCCGGTAAAATCGAGTACCGTCTCGACAAGGCCAACATCATTCACTGCCCCGTCGGCAAGGTTTCCTTCGGCCCCGAAAAGCTCGCTGAGAACTTCGAAACTCTGATGGAAGCCATCTACAAAGCCAAACCGGCTGCAGCCAAAGGACGTTATGTTAAGTCCTGCACCGTCGCCTCGACCATGGGTCCTGGTGTCAAGGTTCAGGGAAGAATGTAGTCCTGAAAGGTAGCCCTCAGAAATTTTATTATCGCTAAAACACCTCAGCGCCAAAGACAGTCGGTGGCTCAGCCATAACTCGTAAGAACCGGCCCAGGCGGAGCTCGAAATACGTGGTATTTTGACCCCCTCCGTCCCGTGCGTGAGGGGGTTTTAAATACACACAGGAGGTATAAAAGATGCCCAGTCCGAAAATCCTCGAAGCGAAGAAGCAGATCGTTGAAGATCTCGCTAACGAATTGCGTGACGCGAAATCCATCGTTCTCTCCAACTATCAGGGTTTGACCGTGGCTCAGGACACCGAGATGCGGACTGCTTTCCGCAAGGAAGCTCTCAACTATCGGGTGGTAAAAAATACCATCAGTATCCGCGCTCTCGAAGCCCTCGGCCTTACAGGTTTTGAAGAGGAACTGACCGGCCCAACTGCACTGGCCTGGAGCAAAGAGGACGTCGTCCTTGCACCCAGACTTGTTAAAAAGTATGCCGATCAATTTAAGAAAACCAGCATCAAAGCCGGTGTTGTCGATGGCAAAAAAGCCGACATGAACACCATGAACGCTCTGGCGAGTATTCCTTCAATGGAAGTCCTCTATGGCCAGCTGGTCAGCTCTCTGATCTTCCCCGTCACCTCTCTCGCGATGACGCTCAATGCGATGGCGAAGAAGATGGAAGAAAACGGTGCAGCAACTGTCGCCGACCTCGTTTCGGGCGCTGCTCCGGCAAAGGTCGAAGAAGCTGCCCCGGCAGAAGCCGTGGAAACCGCAGCACCTGCCGAAAAAGCCGCCGAGCCTGCTGAAGAAGCGCCGGCCGCAGCTGAAAAAGCTGAAGCGCCTGCTGAAGAAGCCAAGCCTGAAGCCTAAGCTCCCTGGTTCAGCGAGTTTTGTAAAATCTCGTATCGACCAGCATGCTGAACCAATGCATATTCGCGGAATCTTTTAATTTTTTACAAGCTTCAGCGAAAGACTGAGAAGATCAGCAAATAAGAAGTCAATTATGAAAGGAAAAATATCCCATGGCTAGTGAAAAAATTACCGGCATCATTGAAGAAGTCAAGACTCTTTCGGTTCTCGAACTGAATGAGCTCGTCAAAGCCCTTGAAGAAGAATTTGGTGTTTCTGCCGCCGCTATGATGGCTGTTGCTCCTGCTGCCGGTGCTGCCGGTGGTGCTGCCGAAGAAGAAGAGCAGACCGAATTTACCGTTAACCTCAAATCCGCCGGTGCCAGCAAGATCGCCGTCATCAAAGTCGTCCGTGAAATCACGGGTCTCGGCCTCAAAGACGCCAAAGCTCTCGTTGATGAAGCGCCTAAGGCTGTCAAAGAGAACGTCTCCAAAGACGAAGCCAACGAAGTGGCTGAAAAACTCAAAGCTGCCGGAGCCGAAGTCGAAATTAAATAAAGACTTCCCTTGCAGTGCAACCTGCACAATCTTGAAAGAGCCGCCATCCCGGCGGCTCTTTTTTTGCCTTTACTTCTGATTTTCCAAAGTTTTGCTCGACTCACTCGTAGATTTTTGCCAGCCCGACAAAGCCCATGAACAATCTGCCCAAACTACTAATTTTAACTTACTTATTTCATCATGATCTCGCAAACACTCGCATAACGGAGTAACGAATTTGTAGGTTAGAAAGAAATAAAATAAAGTCTCCTCAAACGATAGAATAGAATCTATCACGCGCATCTATGATTTGCTTCTCTGCCTCTTTTCCCTCAAAATAAACTGGAAAGAAAATATCAATCACACCTCCTGCATTAATACTGCGTGGCAGAAACTTCCTGTGCAAGCGCTGAGCGGGAGCGCAAGGGTATATCAAAGAAAACCGAGGCCAGCATGAACGAACAAAAGAAAACGACAGGCAATCACCGACAAAAGTCGGCAAGTGCTGTACGACAAAACTCGACAGACGAGTGCCAACAAACTTCGACAAATGTCACGCGACAAAAAGCGACAGCTCATGATCGACAAAAATCGACAAACGAGCGCGAACAAAATTCGACAATCGCTTCTCGACAAAAAACGACAGGGCCGTCGACAGAAAACCGCCGAAGGCTTCGCCTGATCCTCTCCATCCTGCTGGTACTCGCCGCTTTCTGGCTGGGACGTCAGGACTTTTTGCAAAGCTTTTTGTCGCCCGCAGGCGAAACGCAGGGCACAAAGGTCATAGAGCTGGGTGCTGGAGATGCAGTAGAGCAGGCAGCAAAAGAGGGGGCAGAGCAAAGGCAGGCGTCCTCAGACAAGCCAGGTGATGAGAAGCAAGCTGGTCAACAATCAATCGTTCAAGAGCAAGCAGCGAAAGATTCAGCAGCTCAGGAGTCAGAAGATCCCCGTTCACCTGAATTTGTCGCTTCGGTTCTCCGAAAGACCGGAAAACTGCCTGATCGTTTTCTGAGCAAAAAGGAGGCGCGACAGCTTGGATGGGTGCCCGAGCAGGGAAACCTGAATGAGGTTGCCCCGGGCAAAAGCATCGGCGGTGACCATTTCGGAAACTACGAGGGAAAATTACCTGAGAAAAAAGGCCGCAGCTATCGCGAAGCCGATGTCCATGACAGTCCCAACAGGCGTGGGGCAGAGCGCCTGGTTTTTTCCAACGATGGCCTGATTTTTTACACGCCTGATCACTACAAAACGTTTTACGATGTGAGTGAGCGTTTTCCCGGAAAAAAGCTCCCATAAATTTGACGCAGCCAACCGTAGTGTAGAACGCAGCACCCACAGCAGCTTTATCACGACTCTGCTTGCCAGAGCTCCAAGCCGTAAAACAGTCAAGGCTAATCACATCGCTACGTTCAAAAATCTACTTCAATGATTAACACAGAAAAAATAGAGGCTATCATGAAAACCCCCTTTATCTGGCTCGACGGCCGACAATGTGCCGACAAAACAAAGGTCTGGCCCTACCTGCGACAAAAACTCCAGCTTCCCGAATATTTCGGCGACAATCTTGACGCCCTCTGGGACGTCCTGAGTGAGCGCGGCCCCGGCTGTCGCTACGTCATTTTTCATGCGAATGCTTTGGTCAACAGCGAAATGAGCGTCCTGCTGCGTCTTTTTGACGACTTAGGTGGAATCGGTTGTCGAATTTATCGCCTCTGAGCGAGTAGCGAGCTTCCCGCTATTGCCCTGATACTGCTCACCAGCTGCCGCACTGGCTAGATGACCGCTGGTTTTTCTTGGCAAATTGCTTTACCTCGGCAGGTCAGTTCTTCTCGGTCAAGAGTGAGACTTGTCGGAAGGGTTGGAGCCAAGAGAGAACACTTTTTGTTTTTGCCCTTTCTGCCGCTTTATTCAGAGCTGTCCCCATCTCTGCTGCTTTTTGCTTATCTGTCCCGACCGCAACTTTATTCCTGCTGCCTCGTCTGGATCCCTGCTTTGTTTTCTCATGATCGCACCCTTGCGCCGCGCTCTCTCGTGCTATAATCTTCAGCGTAAGTAAAGATGCAAAGCGCCACAGCGCAGAAAGGAAAGTTGTTATGCTGGACATCAATTTACTGAGACATGAGCCCGAAAAAGTTCGAGAGGGTCTGGCCAAACGCGGCAAAGATATTGATTTTCAGCCTTTCCTGGAGCTTGATCAGAAGCGCCGCAATCTCCTCCACGAAACGGAGGAGCTCAAGGCCGAGCGCAACAAAAAGTCTGCTCTTATTCCGCAAATGAAAAAGCAAAAGCAGGATACCAGCGCACTTCTCGCTGAAATGAAAGAGCTCGCAGATAAGATTAAAGCCTGCGATGCCGAGGTTGCTGAGCTGGATGCGGCACAGCGCGAATTTATGCTGGGCCTGCCGAATTTACCGGCCGACGATGTTGTCGCTGGTGGCAAAGAGGCCAACGAGGTGATGCAGATTTTCGGCGAGCAGCCGAGCTTTGACTTTGACCCTAAGCACCATGTCGACCTGGCCGAAAGCCTTGGCCTCATCGACTATGCCCGCGGAGCCAAACTGGCCGGTTCGGGCTTCTGGATTTACACCGGTGAGGGAGCCCTCCTGGAGCGGGCGCTCCTGAACTTTTTCATCGATGAGCATCTCAAAGATGCTTACGAAATGATCCTGCCTCCGCATATTCTGCTCTATGATTGCGGTCTGACGGCCGGCCAATTTCCCAAGTTCGAGGAAGATGTCTTTAAAATTCAGGCGCGCGACGAAGACGAAGCCGACGAGTCCAAATTCCACTTTATTCTGCCCACCGCTGAAACGGCGCTCGTCAATCTCTACCGTGATGAGATTCTCGACGAAAGTGAACTGCCCAAAAAGTATTTTGCCCTGACGCCCTGCTATCGCCGTGAGGCGGGTTCCTACCGAGCCGAAGAGCGCGGCATGATTCGTGGTCATCAGTTCAACAAGGTCGAAATGTTCCAGTATACCCGCCCTGAAAACTCGCAGGCGGCCCTTAAAGAACTTATCGACAAAGCCTGCCGCCTCGTCGACAAGCTCGGTCTGCACTTCCGCCTGAGCAAGCTCGCCGCTGGGGACGTCAGCGCCTCCATGCGCGAAACCTGGGATATCGAAGTGTACATCCCCAGCATGGGCGGCTATAAAGAAGTTAGCTCCGTATCCAATGCCGGTGACTATCAGGCCAGGCGCGGCAACATCCGCTTCCGCCGTGAAGGCAGCAAAAAGCCCGAATTCCTGCACACTCTTAATGGCTCCGGCCTGGCCACCAGCCGCATCTTTCCTGCTATGCTTGAGCAATTCCAACAGGCCGATGGCAGCGTGCGCATTCCTGAGGTCCTGCGCCCTTACATGAACGGCCAGGAAATTCTCAAACCCAAAGCTTGAAAAGCCGATGGGGTAGCATATAACTGAGACTCGCACCAACCATGGATAGCGGGGTAAGTCGGATTCTCAAAGCTTGAGAATCCGAGTGGTGGGTGATTTCGCTTGAGCGAGCGTCTGCACTATGTTAGGAATTTGCACTAAGTGCGGAATCTCGGAATTTTGGACAATATTTCAAGTAATGGATGGTTAGTCTCAACAAACTCAGGTTCAAACCATCCATTACTTGAGAACTTGCACGTCGGACCACCCATCACTTGAATTCTTACATGCGAGGGCATCCATTAGTTGAAACGTTGCATGAAAATCAGAAAAACCAAAGGAAAACCATCCATTAGTTGCTGCGTTGCGCGAAAAAAGGTCAACTTCCCAGCATGCAAAAATATAACCACCCATTAGTTGCTACGTCGCACGATAGTCAGAAAAACCAAAGGTGGAGAAGACCTGCGTCAACCACACCTAGCGATCTTGCTTGAGAGACCGCCCATTAGTTGCTAAGTTGTGTGAAAATCAAGGATAAAGTGAGGGGAGGTCGGGGAAACATACACCTTTTCGGGCTATACCTGTGATACAGCTCAGGCTGCTATCGAGGATTGTGTCGAGAGCTATTCTGATGCGGTTTCGGGTTGTTACCGTTGAGCGCTGTTCTCACGGTTTTTCCGGACTGTAGCCCTCTCCAATATATTCCATGAGGGCGGCACCGGCGCTATGGTCAGCGAGCAGGCGGGCGAGTTCGGCTTCGCGCCGGAGATCGGTGCTGACGTTCCATTCGACGTCCAGGCCGAAGTCGGCAGTTTCCTGATAAAAGCCCTCTTTTTCGAGCTGATAGCGCAGGCGCTCGTAGCTATCGTAGGGGGCCGTCACACGATACTTTCTGCGCAGGCACATGCGCAGGGGCGAGGCGGCGTCCAGGGGCGAGGCGGCGTCCAGGGCCGAGGCGGCGGCACGGCTGTAGGCTCGGACGAGGCCGCCTGCGCCCAGGAGAATGCCGCCAAAATAGCGTACGACAACAATTTCGGCCTGATCGATTCCGCGCTTCTTTAAGACATCCAGAACGGGCAGGCCCGCGGTACCCTGAGGTTCGCCATCGTCTGAATAACGACCGGCATTTTCGGGGAAAATCGTCTGCCAGGCAAAGACATGATGTGTCGCATCTGGAAAGCGCCTGCGGACAGCGTTCAGTTCACTTTCTGCCTCGGCTTTATCACGGATGGTAAAGCAGAGGCCAATAAAGCGCGAGCGCTTTTCCTCAAATTCGATCTCGGCCGCCCTTTGGACGGTGGTCCAACTTGCAGGTTTTTTGCTTTTTTGGGGGACTTGCTTTGGGCTCATGGCATTTTTGCGATCTTGCTGTCGGTTTTGGACGTGCCTTGTTGGCGGGAGCGGTCTGTTGTTGTGTCGGCTGATCCAGGTGCTTTCCCTGTATTTATTTTGACCTTGCTGCCAGCTGAACCTGTCGCTTAGGGTCAGGTGTGACTGGTTTTGTCGTTTTTTCGTGTCGAATTGGACGTGTCGTGTCGACGGGAGAGGCCTGTAGTCATGTCGACTGCTTTTTCGTTTTTAGCTTAGTCGAAAATGGGCTTGTGGTCAAAAGTCGCTGGCCCAGAACTGCGGGCGAATGAGCAGCTTGGCTTTTGTGCGATGAACGCATTGCTTCTCGTCAGCCAGTGGGCGAAAGGACGCTCCTGTGCTATTCTTGAGAGCATGAACGGGATTTTTATCAATGGAAATCGCCCGCCGCGCCCCAAACACCGGGGACTGATTCTCGGTCTTATTGCCTGTCTTGCCCTGGGACAGCTGCTTCTTTATGTCCTTTTTCTTGGCCCCGCTTTTTTTCCACCGCGTCCTGAGGAAACAAGGGCCGAAGTGCCCACCATTGTAAACTCGCGGCCACTGCCCACGAGTCCGTCTGCCCGCACCTTGCGCTCTGCCGCTGAAGGCCCCGTTCTGGATGCTTTTTTCGGGCCGCTCCCTGTGCTTGAGGGAGAGCCTCGCAAAATTTCACACGACAAGCCTCTGCGGGGGATTTATCTCGGCATGGGCGAAAATCTGGAGGCTGCCCTTGAACTCGCCTCCTGGAGTGAGCTTAATGCTGTCGTCGTCGATGTCAAGGAGAGCTGGGGACTCTGCTATGAGAGTGCGGTTCCGCTTGCCGTTGAAATGAAGGCTTCTTCTGGCCAGCTCGAGCTTAAGTCTTTGATTGACCGCTGCCACGCGGCTGGCCTTACGTTCATTGCCCGCATGGTCTGTTTTAAGGATGAGGTCATGACCCGCATGCAGCCCGATCTCTGTATTCGCGATGCCGAGGGGAAAGTCCTGCACTATCCTCTCGAAGGAGGGGAGGCCTTTGCCAACCCATATAATACGGAGGTTTGGGATTATCTCCTGGATCTCTCGCGGGAAGTGATTGCCATGGGGGC
>SFGY01000036.1 GCA_004556455.1 Clostridiales bacterium
CTCTTTCGCCGCGCTGATGTCGCCCCGCTGATCCGCTCCTGCAACGACTTTGGCGCAGGCGGGGTCGCTGTGGCTGTGGGCGAACTGGCCGATGGCCTCAGCATTCACCTTGAACGGGTCCCGCTCAAGTATGCCGGCCTCTCCCCCATGGAAATCGCCGTTTCAGAATCTCAGGAGCGCATGGCCGTGCTTCTGGCGCCTCAGGATGTAGCGGCCTTTATCGCCGCCGCCCACGAAGAAAACCTCGAGGCTACAGAAATCGCCGAGGTCACCGCTCAGCGGCGTCTGCGCATGTTCATGGGAAAGCAAGTCGTGCTGGATCTCTCCCGCGAATTTCTCAACACCAATGGGGCTCCCCGCCGCCAAAGGGTACGCCTTCCGCCAAAGGGTACGCCTTTGCGATCCTGAAAAGCCCTCCTGGCAAGAGCCTTCACCCTGCACGGCCAGAAATTTGCAGCGCGTAACATTGCTTGACTGGTTCAAACAAGCCAACCATGGCCTGCAGCAGGGTCTCGTTGAGCAGTTTGACGCCAGCATCGGGCGTTCCACGGTGCTTTTTCCTTATGGAGGCAGGTATCAGGCCTCTGAGGAAGCCGTTTCTGCCCAGACTCTGCCCATGGATGGCGGCAGCAGCACAGCTTCGCTGCTGGCCTATGGTTTCCGTCCTGAGCTGGCCGATATTTCGCCCTATCTCATGGGTGCCTACAGCACGGTAGAGGCCGTCTCCGTCCTCGTTGCCGCAGGTGCCGATCCGGCCCATATCTACTTGAGCTGCCAGGAATATTTTCGCCGCCTGGATCAGCAGGAAGAAGCCTGGGGCGAAGTGCTGCAAGCACTGCTCGGCAGCCTCGACGCCCAGGATGCCTTTACCATTGCGGCCATTGGCGGCAAAGACTCCATGTCGGGGAGCTTTGAAAAATGGCATGTCCCTCCAACCCTCGTGAACTTCGGGGTCGCGGCAGTACCCGCCGCTGATGTGCTTTCTGCAACTCTTCCTCCCCTCAGGGCTGGCCAAACCCTCAACCTTTACTATTTGCCTCACCAGCCACTTGCGAACGCCTGCCCCGATTACGCAGCTCTGAGACGTCTGTATAAGGCCTTTCATGCGATGCAGGCGACCGGGACTGTGGCAGCAGCAAGCAGTGAGCGTCCCGGCGGTCTCGCCGTGACCCTTGCCAAGATGGCTCTGGGCAATCGTGTGAGCCTGCGCCTGAGTGAAGAGTGCGCCGACTTAGAATTGCTGAACAATGCGCCGGGCGGCCTTGTTTATGCCAGTTTTCTCCCGCCGGAGGAACTCCCTGAAGAGGTCGGCTCTGTCACCCGCCTTCTGCTTGCTAAAAGCGATGCCCAAGTCGACGGCATTGCCTGGAACGAAAATGTTCTGACAACATTTGACGAGATGCAGGCCGCTCTGGGCTGGGCCTACAATCGGGTTTTTCCGCCGCTTGGAGCCGAAAACAGGGAGGATTGCTCACTTTCGAAGGACGTCTTAACAGGACAGGCATGTGCGCCGAAAAAACTCACCGCTAACTCTGAAGAATTTTGCGCAGACAAGAAGGATAACCTTAACCCTGAAAATTCGAAAGGACTTTGCATGGACGGAGCGAAAGGATTTGCCTCTGCTTTGCCTCATCTCAGTTCGGGAAACAGGTCAGAAGGCCCCGTCCACGTTCTGCTCCCGGTATTTCCTGGAACCAACTGCGAATTTGATACCGCTGAGGCGTTTCGCGCGGCAGGTGCAGACTGTGAGATGCTGCTCATCCGCAATCTCACGCCTGAAATGGCCGCCGCAGATCTCAGGAGCTTTCTTAAAAAACTGAAGCGAAGTCAGATTCTCGCCTTGAGCGGCGGTTTCTCCTTTGGCGATGAGCCGGATGGCTCCGCTAAATTTATCGTCAACTTTCTCAAAACTCCCGCCGTCACAGCCGCCATTCTTGAATTTGTGCGTGAAGACGGGCTCGTTCTGGGCATCTGCAACGGCTTTCAGGCCCTGCTGAAATCCGGTTTTCTGCCTTATGGCAACCCGGATCAACAGTGCACAGATTCTCCGACACTTTTCTTTAATCAGCAGGGACGACATATTTCCCGCATGGCACGCACACAGCTGTGTACAGATCCCGGACGCTCGCCCTGGCTGGACGGACTCTGTCCCGGGCAAATCGATATCGTCCCCGTTTCTCATGGCGAGGGCCGCTTTCTTGTTTCTGAAGCGGAAGCTCAGCAGCTTTTTGCCAGGGGACAGGTCGCCTTTCGCTATGTCGATGAACACAATCGTATCGCTGAGAGTGCCCCCTGGAATCCCAATGGTTCCGCCTATGCCGTCGAAGGGCTGATTTCAGAAGATGGTCATATCCTCGGCAAGATGGGCCATTCTGAACGTGTGCGCGAAGGTCTTTTCAAAAATATACCGGGCATAGGCGTGCAGAAGATTTTTGCCAACGCCGTGCGCTATTGCCGTCAGCGCAAAATTCAATCCTGACCTGAGGATTCCGGCAAATTTTTCAAGCCTGAATATTTCTTAATCGTCAGGCGCATGATTGGAAATCGAGGATAAAAGATGCATCACGAATGTGGCCTTATCGGCCTGTATCACGTGGATCAGGCCGCAACCAAAACCTATTACGGCCTTTACGCCCTGCAGCACCGGGGACAGGAAGGCTGCGGCATTTACACCTGCGATGAGCAGAGTTTTGAGGGACAAAAAAGCTTTGGCATGGTCCGCTCTGTACTTGAGGACAAAGTGGAAAAACTCGAAGCGCGAGGGGCACGCAACGCCCTGGGACACTGTCTCTACGTTTCGAAGGAAAACCACCTGACGTCCAATCTTCAGCCCATGCACTTCCGTCACATGCGCGCAGAATTTGCCCTCGCCAGCAACGGCTCCCTCCTGAATCAGGAGCAGCTGTGTGCGGAATTGCAGCAAAACGGTGCGATCTTCCAGTCGACTTCCATCTGCGAGATCCTCGCCTATCTGCTCGTTCAAAACAAAGACAAATTTCTGCCCGCCCTGACGAGTTCATTGCAGCGTCTTGTCGGCTCGTTCTGTTATGTCATTCTGCGACGGGATAAGCTCTATGCCATCCGCGATCCGCTGGGCATGATGCCGCTGGCGCTCGGCCGCCTTGGGGAGGGCTGGGTCATCGCTTCTGAAAACTGCGCTTTTGATATTATCGGGGCGGAATTTGTCCGTGATGTGGAACCAGGCGAGATCATTGAGATCAGTGCCAATGGCCTGAGCTCGACACGTTTTGCAGAAAGACAGAAGAGCGCCATCTGCCTCATGGAGTACATTTATTTTGCCCGGCCGGACAGCGAAATTGATGGCATTAATGTCCACCTGTCACGCTTTCGTGCCGGCATGCAGCTCGCCCGTGAGAGTTTTGCGCCCTCCGACCTCATTGTCGGTGTCCCTGAGTCAGCCACCTCGACGGCCCGGGGCTATGCCGAAGAATGCGGCGTCCCTTTCGATCAGGGCCTGATCAAGAATAAGTACAGCGGACGAACCTTTATTGAATCCACACAGACGCGGCGCGACCTGGCCGTAAGCATGAAGCTTTCACCGATTCACCCCCTGGTTAAAGGCAAGCGCATTACCCTTGTCGATGACAGTATCGTGCGTGGAACGACAAGCCGGCAAATTATCGCCATGATGCGCCGTGCAGGGGCGCGCGAAGTTCACATGCGCATTGCCAGTCCCAAGATGATTTCCCCCTGTTTTTATGGCGTCGATACCTCTTCCTATGACCAGCTGATCGGCAGTACCCGGAGCACAGAGGAAATCTGCCGCTGTATCGGCGCTGACAGCCTGGCCTATATCAGCAACGAGGGGCTGCGCCGGGCTATCGGCCGCGATTCCGTCTGCGATGCCTGTTTCTCTGAACATTATCCAACGCCGCTCTTTGACTACAAAAACATCATCGATGCCGAAAAAGAACGCCGCGCCAGATGCCACACAGGCAATGAAAAGGACTTAGAAAAAACGCTCTGAAATTAAGGCTTTGAGGATAATAGCTGAAAAACAGTGCGGCCAGCCCGGTGTATGAAAGAACCCCATTCTTAAAGAGGCCCTCATGAAAGAACTTGTTAAAAACAGAAAGGATCTGTCCATGATCAGTGAAAAACCCTCCGACAAAACTCCGGGGCGAAAGCCCGCTCCCCACGCCGAGGCTGCCGCTGCGTACCGCGAAGCCGGTGTCGATCTGGAGCGCGGCTACGAAGTCGTGCGCCGTATAAAAGAAGATCTTGAGAGCACAAAACGCCCTGGTGCGCTCGACTCACTCGGCCGTTTTGGCGGGCTCTTTGATCTTTCTTTTCTGGGCTTAAAGGAGCCTGTTCTCGTCTCCGGTACTGATGGCGTGGGAAGCAAACTGCTGCTCGCCATGGCTATGAACCAGCACGACACCATAGGCATCGATGCCGTCGCCATGTGTGTCAACGACGTACTTGTGCAGGGCGCGGAACCCCTCTTCTTTCTGGACTACATCGCCCTGGCAAAAGCAGATCCCAAGCTTGTCGCCGAGATTGTCTCCGGCGTTGCCAGGGGCTGCCGCGAAACCAACTGTGCCCTGATCGGCGGCGAAACCGCCGAAATGAGCGACCTTTATGCTGAAGGGCATTATGATCTTGCCGGCTTTTGCTGCGGCGTGGTCGAAAAGGCAAAGCTGATCAGCGGCGAAAACGTGCAGAGCGGTGATCTGATTCTCGGACTGCCCTCCAGCGGCTGCCACTCCAATGGCTTTTCCCTGCTGCGCAAGATTTACTTCAAAGACCACGCCTATCGCTGCGAGAGCCGCTTCCCGGAACTCGAAAAAAGTCTCGGCGAAACACTGCTCAGCCCGACGAGGCTCTATGTAAAACCCGTGCTTGCCCTCTTAAAGGGTCTGGAGGGAAAGATTCACGGCATGGCTCACATCACCGGAGGCGGTTTTTTTGAGAATGTGCCGCGCATGAGTCCGCAATGCTTCCGTTATGTTTTCGATAAAAAGAGCTGGATCCAGCCGCCCATCTTTGCCCTGACTCGGAAAATCGGCGGGCTCAGCGAAACAGAAATGTTCAATATTTTTAATATGGGCATCGGCTACATGATTGCCCTGCCCGCAGAGCAGGCCGAAACCGCTATCGCCATCCTGAAGTCTGCTGGTCAGGCCGCTGCCGTCATCGGGCATATCGAAGAAGGCGAGGGTGTGATCCTTGAGTAAGCCGATGGATGACAAGACCCCTTCTCTTGTCGCGACTGCAGCTGCAGCTTTTTCCGCTGAAACATCGCAAATGACGCCTGTGAACGAAAGCAGACCGATTTCGTCTGTCCGCCTGGCCGTCTTTGCCAGCGGCAGGGGCACAAATTTTCGCCGCATTTACGAACTCTGGCAGGCGGGCGCAATGCCGGAGATCGAGCTCTCCCTGCTGGTCTGCGACAAAGCCTGCGGGGCCGCCGACTTCGCGGCTGAAAAGCATTTTCCCCTGCTCCTTGCGAGGCCACACGACTTCCCCGATAAAGCCGCCTGCGAAACGTTTATTCTGAGCAAGCTGAGAGAAAAAGGCATCGAGCTGATCGCCCTGGCCGGTTACCTGCGCCTCGTGGGCGAGGTGCTGCTCAGCGCCTATCCCTCCCGCATCCTCAATCTGCATCCTTCCCTGCTCCCCGCCTATCCGGGTAAGGACGCCATCGCCAGAATTTACGCCGCCGCTGAAAACTGCGGCGGGGTAAGTGTGCATCTGGTCGATGCAGGGCTGGATTCCGGTCCCCTGCTCGCCCAGGAAGCCGTCCTGCTGACGCCCGGCATGAGCCTTGAAGATTTTGAGGCAGCTGTCCACCGAAAAGAACACGAGCTCTACCCGCAGGTCATCCGGCAAGTTGCCGCGGAGATGGCGGCTGAAAAAGGGAGAAAGTCTGCCTCGCAGGAAACAGCTTCGCAAACGTGCCGGAACCCCGTTCAAGACACCTGTGACCCGCACAGAATACAGCGTGATGCTACAAAACAAGGCAGGGAGGAAAACTGCTGATGAAAAGTGCATTGATTTCAGTCTACAAAAAAGAGGGCGTGAGCCGGTTCGCCAGTGAACTGCACAAGCTCGGATACCGTCTGCTGTCGACCGGCGGTACGGCGAAAGTTCTGCGCGAAGCAGGGCTGGAGGTCACAGACGTCTCCTCCCTGACCGCTTTTCCGGAAATGCTGGAGGGCCGCGTCAAAACCCTGCATCCCGCCATCCACGGCGGCATTCTGGCCCGCCGCGAAAGACCTGACGATATGGCCTGCCTGCAGAAACTCGGCATCGCAACCATCGACCTTGTCTGCGTGAACCTCTATCCTTTTGCTGAAGCCCTGCAGAAGGGCCTGCCAGAAGCAGGGATGATCGAGAATATCGACATAGGAGGGCCCACGCTGCTGCGTGCCGCCGCAAAAAATTATCAGGATGTGACCGTCGTGATCGACCCTGCCGATTATCCGGCTGTGCTCGAGGCCCTGCGCGAAGAAAAGACCAGGGGCGAAGCCGCCAGAGCTGCAGCCCTGCCCCTTCGCCGACGCCTGGCCTGCAAGGTTTTCGAACTGACCCAGGCTTATGACAGGCTGATTGCCGATTGGTTTCGCAGCACGGAAAGCACCGCAGACGGGCCGGAAAAGGAAGAGGTTAAGACGTCAGCTGAAAAGCTGTCAAATGCCTCTGCTCTAAATAAAACCGAGCTTGACGAAGAAGGCGAATTTCCTCCGCTGCTGCAGTTGAAGTTCGAAAAAGTTTCGGGACTACGCTACGGTGAAAATCCTCATCAGAAAGCTGCTTTTTACCGCCTGCCTGAGTGCTCGGACCTCTCGCTGGCCGAAGCCAGGCAAATCCACGGCAAAGAGCTGAGCTACAACAACATTCAGGATGCCAACGCCGCCATTGAGCTGCTGCACGAGTTCAGCCGACCCTGTGTGGTCGCTCTGAAACACATGAATCCCTGTGGGCTTGGCCTGGCAGACCATTTGGACGAAGCCTGGGACAAAGCCTATGCCTCTGATCCTGTGAGTATTTTCGGCGGTATCGTCGCGGCCAATCGTGAAATCAGCAGCAGCATGGCGAAAAAAATGCACGGGATTTTTCTGGAGATTATCATTGCGCCTTCCTTTGCTCCAGAAGCTTTGGCTATTCTGCAGCAAAAGAAAAACCTTCGCCTTCTGACTCTCCCCATGAGCGACGGAAGGCCGCATCAGACGCTGAAAATGGTTTCAGTCCTTGACGGTCTTCTGCTGCAGGAGCGTGATCTCCGCCAGGTGAGCGAAGCTGAGCTTCGCGTGATGGGCCATATCGATGCCGACGGCGCCACCCGCCGGGAGCTCCTGGAAGCTTTTCTGGTGGTCAAACACTGCAAGAGCAATGCCATCGTTCTCTACAAAAACGGGGCGACCGTGGGCCTCGGCGTGGGCCAGAGCAATCGCGTCGGAGCCTGTAAAATCGCTCTTGAACAAGCCGGTGAAAAAGCCAGGGGCGCGGTGCTCGCCTCAGACGCTTTCTTCCCCATGTCGGACAGCTTGGAACTGGCTGTCCAGGCAGGTATCCGCGCCGTAATTCAGCCGGGCGGATCCATTCGCGACGAAGATTCCGTCAAAGTTGCCGATGCAGCGGGTATGCCCATGCTCGCCACGGGCATCCGCCACTTCTGGCACTGAAAAAATAAGGAGAATCCGTCGATGGAAAAAATACTCGTCATCGGTCACGGCGGGCGTGAAATGGCCCTTGTCAAAGCTTTTCTGCGTTCGCTCAGCGTCAGCGGCGTGATCTGCGCCAGAGGTTCAGACGGCATTGCCGAACTCTGTCCCTGCTTCGACATCGCTGAAGATGATTTTACTGCTCTCATCGAGCTGACCAGGCATGAACAGATCAGCCTGGTCGTCGTTGGTCCGGAGCAGCCGCTTGCCGCCGGGATCAGCGACGCTTTTGCAAAAGCCGGGATCGACATTTTTGCACCGACCCAGGCTGCGGCCCGCATTGAGAGCTCCAAAGCTTACGCCAAAAAACTCATGCAGCGCGTCGGTGTTCCCAGCGCCGCCTGTCAGATTTTCCAGGATAAGGCGTCGGCGCTTTCTTATGTAGAGCAGGCGGCCTATCCCCTGGTGCTGAAGGAGGATGGCCTGAGAGGCGGCAAGGGCGTCAGAATCTGCTTCAGCGTTCATGAGGCGCTTGCTCATCTCGAGGATCTTAGGGTGGATAAGGACAACTGGCTCGTCGCGGAACAGTTTCTTGAGGGATTTGAGTTTTCTCTGATCGTCCTGGCAGACGGCACACGCACTCTGACGCTGCCTCTGGCTCAGGATCACAAGGCCATAGGCGACGGCAACAAGGGGCCAAATACCGGCGGCATGGGCGCAGTTTCACCCGTTCCCCGTGTCTCGGAAGAACTGCAGCGCCTCTGTCTGCAAAAAATCATTGAACCCGTCCTCAAAGGCCTTGTGGAAGAGGGCCACCCCTTCCGCGGCTTTCTCTATGCCGGATTAATGATGACGGCAGAAGGACCGGAGGTCATCGAATTTAACGCCCGTCTGGGCGATCCGGAAGCGGAGGTCATTTTGCCCCGTCTCAGGGGGGATCTCGCCCAGGCCATTCGTCACCTGATCAACGGCGCTTCACCGGAACCCCTGCCTGTCTGCAAAGAAAGCTGCCTCGGTGTGGTTCTCGCTGCCCCCGGCTACCCGGAGAAGCTTACCGGCTCGCCTCTTTTGCCGCCCGTCCTGATGGAAGAAGTCCGCAAGTCCGATGACCTTGATTTCATACACATGGGGTCAGAAAAGATCTCTGAAAAACAGTGGCAGGCTGCGGGTGGACGCGTCTGTCTCGTGTCAGCTTCAGCCCCGGATATTCCTTCCTGCCGCGAGCGTCTTTACGGTCTGCTTGACAGAGCCCTGCCCCCCGATGGCGGTTTCACCTTTCGCCGCGATATCGGGAACTACGCTGAAAAAAACTGAAAACATCAAATAAGGAGGTTTTCATGCTCAACCGTTACTCACATAAAGAAATGCGTGACATCTGGTGCGACGAAGCCATTTTCTCAGCCTGGCTTGAAGTCGAATTGCTGACCGCCGAAGCCTGGTCCAGGCTGGGAGCAATCCCCGAGGAAGACGTCCGAACGCTGCGCGCCAAAGCCAGGTTCACCGTGCCCCGCATCCGCGAAATAGAGGAAAGCACGCGCCACGATGTGGTGGCTTTTACACGCTGCGTCTCCGAAAGCCTCGGCCCGGAAAAGAAGTGGGTGCACTACGGCCTGACCTCCACGGATGTCGTTGACACGGCCTATGGCCTGCTCTACAAAAAGGCCGACACCCTGCTGCTCAAAGAGATCGATGCGTTGCTCGCCGTCATTCGGGAAAAAGCTTTTCAATACAAACTCACGCCGATGATGGGACGCACTCACGGGATTCATGCCGAAATCACCTCTTTCGGCCTGAAAATAGCCAACTGGTACGCAGAACTCAGCCGCGACCGCGAACGCTTCATCTCTGCGGCTCACGGTGTCGAATGCGGCAAAATTTCCGGGGCTGTGGGCACCTTCGCCAACTGTCCCCCCTTCATTCAGGACTACGTCTGTGAGAAACTCGGCCTAGCTTCCGCCCCCATCTCCACACAGATTCTGCAGCGGGACCGTCATGCCGCCTATTACAGCAGCCTTGCCCTTCTCGCTTCCTCGGTGGAAAAATTCGCGACCGAGATTCGCCATCTCCAGCGCACCGAGGTACACGAAGTCGAAGAATACTTTGCTTCAGGGCAAAAAGGCTCCTCAGCCATGCCGCACAAGCGCAATCCCATCGGCTGCGAAAACCTCTGTGGCTGCGCCCGCATCATGCGCGGCTATATGCTTGCCGCCTTTGAAGATATCAACCTCTGGCACGAACGCGACATATCCCACTCATCCGCCGAACGCATTATCGCACCTGACGCCACAGAACTGCTGCACTATCAATTAATCCGCTTCCGCCACATTCTGGAAAAGCTCAGCGTCTTTCCTGAACGTATGCGCCAGAACATCGAACTCACCTGCGGGGTCATTTACTCACAGCACGTCATGCTCGCACTGATCGAAAATGGACTCAGCCGCGAAGCCGCCTACGACAAAATTCAACCCCTGGCCATGCAGGCCTGGACCGAACATCAATCCTTCCGCCAGCTTCTCGAAAGCTCCGGCCTGGCCGCTGAACTCGGCCCGGAAAAACTGGATCAGTGCTTTGACCCTCTCTACCACCTGAAAAATGTCGACCTCATCTTTGACCGCGTTTTCGGCTGTCACGAGTAAGTATTTGCTGATGTGGTTCAAGCACTATGCCATCACGTCAAGTTTCGTTCAGAGGAGGTGGCGGCTTTGCCCAACTGTCAGCGAAGCCTGAAAGGCGAGTTCTCAATATGAGGCCCAAAATAGAAATCCGCTGCTCCGCGTGATGGCTTCGCGGAGCAACGGATGTTCAGAATAACGCAAAAAATATAAGGAGAGTAAGTATTTGCTGATGTGGTTCAAGCACTATGCCATCACGTCAAGTTTAGTTCAGAGGAGGTGGCGGCCTCGCTCAACTGTCAGCGAAGCCGCCAGCCTTTGGGGAACAATGGTGTTAGCTTTAACTAACTGTGCTTATGGTAGCACTCGCTAACTGCCATGTCAAGCGTCATTTTAAAAAGTTTTGCACTCTTATAAATGGGCCATATTTATGGTCCAGCTTCAGTTGCTCCCCTGCCTTTGCCTTGTGGTTTTCGCTGTTAATAAATTTTGATAAAAAGCGACCCCCGGAATCTTGCAAAAACATTCCGGAGGTCGCTGCCTTTGATTAAGAGCAGCTTATTACTCCTCCGCGCCGGCGAGGATGGCCAGCCCGGCGGAAGCGCCGATGCGGGTAGCTCCGGCTGCGATCATGGCCATGGCTTCGTCGTAGCTGTGAATGCCGCCTGAGGCTTTGATCTGGGCGCGATCGCCGACGGCTTCTTTCATGATGCGGATATCTTCGACGCGGGCGCCACCTCCGACAAAGCCGGTGGAAGTCTTGACAAAGTCCGCACCGGCGGCGACTGCCGTTTTAGCGGCCTCTGCAAGCACGTCGGGCTGGAGTTCGGTCGCTTCCAGAATGACTTTGACGAGCCGACCCTTGGCTGCAGCGACCACGGCTTCGATATCTTTTTGCAC
>SFGY01000008.1 GCA_004556455.1 Clostridiales bacterium
ATGCGCAATGAGATGAAGAAAAATGTAGAAAAGTTTTTGCTCGGCTTTGCCTCCGGAGTGATGGTTGCCGCCTCGGTCTGGTCTCTTTTAATTCCTGCTATCGACAATTCCGTTTCTCTGGGCCATCTGGCCTTCCTGCCTGCCGCTTCGGGGCTTGCCCTGGGCATGGCTTTTTTGCTGCTTTTGGATCATATCATCCCCCATTTACATTTTGATGCCGATCAGGCAGAGGGCACACTCGCCGGCCAGCCTAAGCTCAGCAAAGTGCTGATGCTTTCCCTCGCTGTCACCCTGCACAATATTCCGGAAGGCATGGCAACCGGCGTCGTCTTCGCCAGCGCTTTACAGGGACATAGCGGTGTCAGCATGTCCGGCGCTTATGCCCTGGCACTCGGTATGGCCATACAAAATTTTCCTGAAGGCGCCGTCATTTCTATGCCCATGGCCAGTGAAGGCAAAAGTAAGACGAAATCCTTTGTGCTGGGAACGCTCTCAGGTGCTGTCGAACCCCTGGCCGCTATCCTGACTATTTTTCTGACCCAGTTTATTTCTTCTCTTCTGCCCTATCTTCTTTCTTTTGCGGCGGGGGCCATGCTCTATGTCGTCGTGGAAGAGTTAATTCCCGAAGCCTCCGCGGAACCCCACAGTAACCACGGAACCATCGGTTTCGGTTTTGGCTTTATCCTGATGATGATCCTCGACGTCGCACTGGGCTGAGCCAGGGCCATTCTTCTTTTTTTAATTCCATTCGGTGATTTTCGCCAATTCCATTCCGTGGTTTTCACTGATCCCAATTTTTCGGTTTTTCTGAATTTCAGACAAAATTTTAAGTAGTGGATGGTTAGCTATAGCAAACTAAAGCCTAAACCACCCATTACTTGAGATCTTGCACTGCCAAACCATCCACTACTAGCGATTTTGCACTCGGGCCCATCCACTACTTGCTAAGTTGCTTGAAAATCTGAAAAGCCAAAGAAAAACCATCCATTAGTTGCTACGTTGCACGGAAATAAGAAAAAGGTGGTGCGGACAAAAATCTGTGGAAACGTAGGATATGGGAAATACATGGAAATGTAAAGAAATCTGGGGAAATGCAGGGAAACATCAAGTCAACAAGGAAAATACCTGGAAGCATAAAAAAGGCCATCCGGAGTATAACTGCGGATGGCCTTTAGCCGTGATTTCAGAAATACCGGCTTTATACGTGCCGGATACGAACGCGGGCTGGCGTTCGTGCCGATGTGTTTGTGAGCCCGCAAGGTCAGAGCAATGGGATAAAGCTCAACTTTGCTGGGCACGCAGCTCAGAAAAAAGTTCCGTTCTGCTCAGCGCGCCACTACGTATAACGTTCAGTTCTGCATAGCGCTCAACTCAGCAAAAGCTCTGTTCTATTTGGCGCGGGCTTTTTTTACTTCTTCGGTGAGCTTGGGCACGATCTTGAAGAGGTCGCCGACAATGCCGACGTCAGCGACGTTGAAAATCGGAGCGGTGCTGTCTTTATTGATGGCAATGATGTAGTCGGATTCTTCCATGCCGGCCAGATGCTGGATGGCGCCGGAAATGCCGCAGGCGATATAGAGGGACGGACGCACGGTTTTGCCGGTCTGTCCGACCTGACGGTCCTTGGCCTGCCAGCCTGCGTCAACAGCAGCACGGGAGGCGGAAATGGTTCCTCCGAGGGCATCGGCGAGCTCCTGCAGGATTCCGAAGTTCTCGGGTCCGCCGACGCCACGGCCGCCGGAAACAAGAATCTTAGCATCCTGAATATCCATTTTCTGCTGGATGTGCTTGACGACTTCTTCGACGGTGACGTAGCAGTTGTTTTTCTCCAGCTTGCCGTCAAAGGGAATCACTTCTCCCTGACGCTTGTCATCGCGCAGGGCTTTGACCATGACGCCGGGGCGGACGGTAGCCATCTGCGGGCGGAAATCGGGGCAGGCGATTGTCGCCATGAGGTTGCCGCCGAAAGCGGGACGGGTCATCTGGAAGCAGACGACGCCCTGTTCATCCGGGGCCACTTCCAGCTTTGTGCAGTCTGCCGTCAGACCGGTGTGGACACGACCGGCAATACGCGGAGCGAGGTCGCGGCCGATGGCGGTAGCGCCGTAGAGCACAATTTCCGGTTTAATCTCATTGATAATGGTCGTAATCGCCTGGGTGTAAGGCTCGGTGCGATAGATCTCGAGTTCGCGGTTGTCGACGAGATAGACTTTATCGGCCCCGTAGGCAATAAGTTCCTGAGCCAGGTTTTTGACATTGTGACCGAGCAGCATGGCGGCTGTGTAGGTCCCCAGAGCATCTGCAAGTTCCCGGGCTTTGCCCAGAAGCTCCAGCGAAACATTGGAAAGCTGACCGTCTACCTGCTGGGCGAAGGTAAAGACGCCTTTGTAATCTTGAATATTCATCGCTTGACCTCCACTTAGAGCAGATATTTTTCTTCCAGTTTATCCATGATGAACTGGACGGACTCTTCGACGCCGGTTTCAATCTTCATACCGGGAGCTTTGACGCTCTTCGGGAAGGATTTCACCACGTGGGTGGGCGATCCGGCAAGACCGATGTTTTCGTCGGCGACATCGACGTCGGCGCGGTTAAAGACGCGGACTTCACGTTCGCGGTAAGCATCAAAAATGCCGCCGGGCGTCATATAACGGGGAGTATTGAGTTCAGAGAGAGCGGTGAGCAGGCAGGGCATTTTCACGCGAATGATGTGGTCGCGGTCTTCAAACTGACGCTTCACCACCACTTCGTCGCCTTCGATCTTGACGTCAGCTGCATAAGACACACAGGGAATGCCGAGGTGTTCACTCATCTCCGGACCGACCTGTGCCGTATCGCCGTCGATGGCCTGACGGCCGGTGAAAATAAGATCGTAGTCCAGGCGTTTGATGGCGCCGGCAATGGTTGAAGAGGTGGCCCAGGTATCCGCGCCGCCAAAAGCTCTGTCGGTCACAAGAATCGCTTCATCTGCACCCATGGCCATGGCTTCGCGAAGCACATCGTCGGCCTGCGGAGGTCCCATGGAGAGCACGGTGACTTTGGTATCAGGATTCTCGTCCTTGATGCGAAGGGCCGCTTCGAGACCCGCCTTATCGTCCGGGTTCATAATGCTCGGAACCCCATCACGGATAAGGGTGCCCTTGACGGGATCCAGGCGAACTTCATTGGTATCGGGAACTTGTTTGACACAAACAATAATATTCATGACTTCGCGCCTCCTATTTCAGCATGTCGCCGGAGATGACCATCTCCATGACTTCCGACGTTCCTTCGTAGATCTCGGTAATCTTGGCATCACGCATCATGCGCTCAACATCGTAATCCTGCATATAGCCGTAGCCGCCGTGCAGCTGGACGGCGCGATCCGTGACATATTCGGCCACGCGCGAAGCCTTGAGTTTGGCCATAGCGGCTTCAACACTGAAGCGCTGCGGTTTTCTGGCCTTATTGGCCGCATCCTTGGCGAGAGCCGCGCGATATACCAGATAACGCGCCGCTTCCACTTCGGTCTTCATCTGCGCCAGGGTAAACTGAGTGTTCTGGAATTTCGCGATGGGACGGCCGAACTGCTTTCTTTCCTTGACATAGGCGACGGTCTTGTCAAGAGCCCCCTGAGCAATGCCCAGAGCCTGAGCCGCAATACCAATACGTCCGCCATCCAGCGTCGTCATGGCAATGCCAAAGCCCTTGCCCTCTTTGCCGAGGAGATTTTCTTTGGGGATTTTGCAGTCGATGAAAATGAGTTCACGGGTCGATGAACCGTGGATGCCCATCTTCTTTTCGGGAATGCCGAAATCAAAGCCCGGCGTGCCTTTTTCGACGATGAAAGCCGAAATGCCGTGCGTGCCCTGGCTCTTGTCGGTCATAGCGAAAACGACGTAGACGTCGGCTTCACCAGCGTTGGTGATAAAGATTTTACTGCCGTTCAGGAGGTAGAAATCACCCTGGAGTTCCGCTCTTGTCTGCGTTCCTGCCGCATCGGTGCCCGCCTCAGGTTCCGTCAGCGCAAAGGCTCCGAGTTTTTCGCCCTTCGCCAGAGGAACGAGGTACTTTTCCTTCTGCGCATCTGAGCCAAAATGATTGATGCAGTCCGCACAAAGCGAAGTGTGTGCGGAAACAATGACGCCCGTCGTCGCGCAGACGCGGGAAAGCTCTTCCACGCAGAGCACGTAGGAAAGCGTATCGCAGCCCTGGCCGCCCCACTTTTTATCGAAAGGAATGCCGAGAAAACCGTTCTTCTTCAGCTTCTCGACGGTCTCGCGGGGAAAGCGATGCGTTTCATCGACATCCTGCGCAAGGGGTTCTACTTCGCGTTCAGCGAAGTCGCGAAAGAGGTCACGCATCATGCTGTGCTCTTTGCTCAATGTAAAATCCATGCAAAATACCTCCTGATCAAGCAATAGTAATGATCAACTCGCCATATTTTAGCAGAAAATTTCGGGCGCTACAAACGTTTCCGGTAAAAAAGCCAGCAGCGTTTCCGCTGGAAAAACAGCAGACCATGTTTCCAGAAAAAACAGCTAACAGCTTTTCTTATAAAAACACCCGCCGTGTTTTCGGTAAAAAGGCCAGCTGCTTTTTCTCCTGATCTCTGCCCTGCTGAGCTGGCGGCTTCTTTCTGACCCGGCGCTGCTGCGAAAACTGCGCAGCACCCTGTTAGGTCACGCCGAGTGAGAACAAAGCTTAGATTTTGACATACCTGCTTGCTCTTCCTCTTCCGATTTTTCTCAAAAAACCTTCGTCGCACAGTTTCTTCAAGGAGGCTTCTACCGAAGAGCTTTTGATTGCCGGGCAAAGTTCCAGGATCTCGTTCTTCGTGAAATCAGCAATTTTTTGTTCTGCCGCCCGTTTGACCAGATCATAGGCCGATGGTTTTTCATCGAATAGATCAACACGGGCTTCAAAGTCACGGTAGGCTTTGACGACAATGCCAAGCAAATACCTTATAAAGGCTGCATAACTGTTTTTACCTTCGTGCCAGCCCTCGGAGCTTTCTTCCAGAACATCGTAGTAGGATCTTTTCGTTTTTTCGATAAGATGCTCCAAACTGATGTAACGACCGACAAAATAGCCACTCCGGTAAAGGAGCAAAGTTGTGAGAAGCCTGCTCATTCGGCCGTTTCCGTCATTGAAGGGGTGAATGCAGAGGAAGTCCTTTATAAAAATGGGAATCAGGAGGAGAGGATCAACGACTCCCTCGTCGACAGCATGATTAAATTGCTCGCAAATAAGCTCAACGGCCTCCGGCGTTTCATAAGGTGCCAAAGGCGTAAAAAGCACCGTGGATTTCCCACTCAACGCGGTCGCTGTGATAAAATTTTGGGTGTTTTTGTATCTACCGCCAATCTCCATACCGGAATATTTGTAAAGATCCCGATGCAGCTGAAGCAGCACCGATGGCCGAAGGGGAATGTATGCGTAGCTCTCGTGGATCAGGGCTAACACATCCCGATAACCAGCGATTTCCTTTTCGTCTCTATTCCTCGGGGTCGTTTTTTCCGCGACAAGTTCTCTCATTCGCACCCTTGTCGTGACGATACCTTCGATTTTATTAGAACTTTCAGTGCTCTGAATCTTGGCAAGATCCACCAGCCGTTCAAGAACGACAGGCTTTTGCTTCAGATAGAGTTCTTGTCTGCCTTTGAACTCATGGATCTGAGTCAGCAGCGAAATAATATCATTGTCCCAGGACATATGCTTAAAGACACTGTAGTCAAAAGTCCTCAAACTTATCCCTCCTTTCTCCCAAGCATCTCTCTTTTCTCCCAACAGTCCAACATTTCAACCGACAGTCCCCTTTATTCTCCCATTCTCTCGCCTTTCTCCCAAAATTAAAACGTTTTTGGGAGAAAGTCAACGCTCTGGGAGAAAAGATCAACGTTCTGGGAAAAAAGGTCTGGCCAGCCAGGACGCGAGAACAGTGTGGGAACCCGTCTTTAAAGCGCCGCCGAGTTGGACGCTAACCGTAAACGACAAGCCGCCTAAGGTAAAGGCTGGTATTCTTTCTGAATGTGACCTTGAATATCCCTCTTGCCATAGAAGATTCGAAGCACATTTACTGAGAGCTCTTTATCTGAAACTGTATAAAATACAATAAAATGATCCACCGACATTTGATGCATTCCGATGCTGTGCCAGGGTTCCCATTCTACTGCTTTGTTTCGAGCTGGAAAAATATCAAGGCGGCGAATGCTGTCTCGAATCCTCCTTGCCTGGGCAATCGCTATACCAGGCTCATTAAGCTCAAAAGCAATATATTCAAAAATATCTCTCAAATCCTGAACTGCGTCTTCTGAATAGCTGACCCGATATTTGTCCATCAGATTCCGTAGTCTCTTTTCATCATTTCATCGACCTCGCGGACAGAATGAACTTTTCCGGCCTGAATGGAATCATATCCCTTTTGCAGTTCGACATTCAGCTCTTCCGTGCTGAGTTCGTCAAGGGAGAGGACTTTTCCTGCGGGAAGTTTGATCCCAAAGGGAATACTTCTCGTCAGCTTGATTTGCTTGTATAGCATTTGCACAAGCGACGACGGAGTAACGCCAAGTTGGGAAAGGATGTTTTCTACGTCTGCTTTAAGCTCCGGATCAATGCGAGCATAGACTGTAGCCGTATTTGCCATAAAATCGCCCCCTTTTTTCTTTTAATCATAACGCGGAAGCCTGTAATTTGTAAATCGATTTGCATACAATTGCATTCAACAGCACATGGGCTGGGGCTCACGGGCTGTCAGGCCCCCTGCTCTCATTTCAGTTTTTTTAAATTTCGGACAAAATTTCAAGTTATGGATGGTTAGCCACAGCAAACTATAGTCTAAACCATCCATTACTTGAGATCTTGCCCTTCCAAACCATCCACTACTAGTAATCTTGCACACGGACACCTCCACTACTTGCTAAGTTGCATGAAAATCAGAAAAACCAAAGAAAAACCATCCACTAGTTGCTACGTTGCACGAAAACCAGGCGTCTCTCTGGAGAAGCGGGAATATCTGTACAAAGCAAAAGCCGCCAGGTGGCGGCTTTTGCTTTGACCCGTATACTCGGGCTGAGTTCATAAAGAAATGTGAAGCTTATTCCTGAGAAATCGCGCCAGTGGGGCAAACGGCCTCGCAGGCTCCGCAATCGATGCAGGTATCAGCATCAATCTCGTACTGGGAATCGCCCTGAGAAATCGCGCCGACCGGGCATTCACCTTCGCAGGTGCCGCAGGAAATGCATTCGCTGGAAATGGTATGTGCCATCTTGATATCCTCCTAATTTACATCATCATGTCGGCTTTGCGCCGAAATTATTCTGGAAAGCGGCTCTGACCGCTTGCAGACAGCTTTGTGCGTCATGCCTGTTTATTCAAACATTGCCCCACGCTGTTAGTCAAGATTAACCCAGTAAAAATGGGTGAGATGCAGTGCAAACATACTGCATCCCACCCATAAAGGCTTCAAGTCAATCAGCAACCGTAAAAGAGTGCAGGACTTATCTCATTTTTCTGCGGAGCAGGAACAAGGCGGAAGCGCTGAGCAGGAAGATAAAGCTCAGAGGCTGAGGCCGCTTCTCACCTGTCTTCGGCAGCTGCAGAGGCTGTGCCTGGGCAGCATCGACATTTTGCACAGGAGCCTGCGGCATCGGCTGCACTTGCTGAATCATCTGCGAAGGCTGAGGCTGCGGATTCCACATCGGCGGCACCTGGCAGGGATAGGGGCAGGGAATCAGAATATCCTGCTCTTCGGGCAATGGCACAGGCGCAGCTTTCACAATGACGGTATAAGTGATCTTACTTTGATCATCCAGATCATTTATGGCACAATCGCGGCCTTCCGGTAATTGTTCCGCCGGTCCCTTGAACGTCGGTTTCCCAGAAAACTTTCCTGTTTGCCAATCTATATAAAATGATCCATCAAAAACACCCTCACATTGCAAAGGTGTACCCGGAGCAGCCGCCGCGGAAATGCTCACAGCGGGTATCTTGATATCCAAATAGTTTAATTTATCAACAGCGTTCTTTATGTCTTGCATCGTTCTGTTTTCGACCGGTTTCAGTACGATATCTGCCGTAATTGTTCTGTTTTGAATTTTAACTTGCTTCAGAATAAAGAGATCATTCTCTGTAAAGGAACATTTGAGAGACTCCGTCGCGTCGAAATCCATCTTCTCTGGAAGAATTAAACTTACTTGGAAATCACTTTTGAGTTCATTAAGATTTGATGGTTTAAGACGGGGATCCATTCGTTTGAATTTGAAATGGTTTTTAATGTTCCCAAAGTAGAGGCGAAACGTAAATGTGTATTGCTCACCGGCTTTTACCAGATACAGAGCTTTATTGCCGCTATCCTCCCCGATAAGGATATCTCCATAAAATTTATCATCTGGTTTAGCGAGTGCTCCCGAACCCAGCATTACGTCTTCACTCAGACCGTCAATATACTGTGCATTCAGATCGACATTATACTGCTCGATTTCACCCAAGGCTACAACAGGGAAAGACAAAAGAGCAGCTGACAAGATCGCGACAAGAAGGCAAATGATAGTGAAGCGACATTTTATTCCTAACTGTGGCATAACGATATTTCCTTTCATCGACCAGCTAAACGGTCACCGTCGCGATATTTTAGCATTTTCCTGTACTCAAGTACAGTTCAGCACTCTTACTCGCTTTAGATTACAGGCCAGAGTTTTTCACACAAATTTATTATTGAGCTATCTCATCTACGTTCTGAGTTTTGGGACGAAGCTGAAGATGCGTAAGACGGGGTTATCAAGGTTTTGGCGAGCGCTTCGACCGTCGGCACTCGCTCCGAACAAGCTGAAGAATTTCAGGAAGAGTTTGCAAGGCTTTAGTCGACACGCTTTTCGAGCAAGCTGAAGAGCCTTGAGGCAAGGAGGCCGAGGCCAAGGAAGAGAAGGCAGAGGAGGGCAGCTGCGGCGGGACTGAGACCCATGGCTTCGAGCTTTGAGGGCTGGAGCCCGGGAAAGACGACGGCGGGGAAAATACCGATAGATGTGCCGATGACAAGGCCAAGAATAAGGGCATAGAGGCTGCTGTAATGACGATCGAGCAGATGGTTGACGCCTCTGGCCAGGAGCAGGATGCTGGCGGCCGCGCCCAAAACGAGGGGCAGCACCGCTGTGATGTCAAGATTTTTTATGGCGTCGCTCATAGGTTTATATAGGCCAAAGTAGATGAGAAAGTTGGAGGGCGAGAGTCCCGGCACGATAAAGCCAAGGCCGATAATTGCTCCGGCCATAAGCCAGACAGGGAAACTGGGGCTGATCTGCGTGAACTTCTGGCCGCCCAGCAGCATGAGGGCGATGATCAGAAAAGTAGAGCAGAGCATGAGCGGAAGGTCGCTTTTCTTTCTTCCATCTTTACCCGCTTCTGTGAAGAGCGAAGGCAGGGTGCCGACGACCAGGCCGATAAAGAGGCATGTAAAGAAAGCTTCGTAAGAGCCCAGGGCCGCAGATACGACAAAGGCGAAGAGCAGAATGCCTGAGCCCCCGCCCAGAATGGCCGGAAGAAAATAGAGCAGATTTCGGCCAAAGTGAAAAAAAGGCCGGGCCAGAAAGCGCATGATGGGATCATAAAGTTTAAAGATGACGGCCAGGACGCCTCCGGAAAGACCCGGAAGAATGGCGCCGATACCGATGAGCAAACCTTTAAAATACCAGAGGATGCGATCTTTCCAACTTTGTTCTGGTGGAATATAGCCCTTTTCGGGTTGCGATGCGCAAGGTTCCATGATGTTTCCTTCTTTTTACAAGTTAGACTCAGTCATCCGGACAAACTCAATCTTCCAGGCTGGGCAAACTTAACTTTCCCCGTTGAGTAAACTTTGCTCATTGTAGCTCGAAAGTACGGGTTTGCGAAACTGAGACGAACATCCAGGTGTAGGAAGGCTGCCATCCTGCTAAAATATAAGGGTTAAAAATGCTTTGTACTATGAGGAGGGTCGCGTGAACATATTCAGGGAGAAAATCAGAGAAGTCGTGGCCTCGGTGTTTCCGGTTGCAGGCTTCGTGCTTATCCTGCAGCTGATCTTTCGACCGATGAGCGGCCTGGAGACGGGGCGTTTTATCTTCGCCAGCCTGCTGATTATCGGCGGCCTTTCGCTTTTTCTGCTGGGCATCGACTTGAGCATCACCCCCATGGGCAATTCCATGGGTCGCG
Organism: Clostridiales bacterium; assembly: GCA_004556455.1. Taxonomy (GTDB): domain Bacteria; phylum Bacillota; class Clostridia; order Saccharofermentanales; family DTU023; genus SFGY01. Next base: position 10,168 of record SFGY01000008.1, read on the forward strand.
GTCTTGTCAAAAGCCGCAATATACCGATCATTTTGTTCGCCGCCTTTATTCTCGGCTTTCTCATCAACGCGGCCGAACCGGATTTGCTGATCCTCGCTCAGAGTATTGACGCGGTCAGCGGTGGCCAGCTCCCCTATCTGCAACTCATCATCACCGTTTCGCTCGGGGTTGGTCTCATCGTCATGGTCGGCTTTGTGCGCCTGCTGCGCGGCTTATCGCTGAAGCATCTTTTCGCTGTGATTTATGGCCTCATTTTCATTCTTGCCCTGCTCGGTCCGGGCGAATATCTGGCCATCGCTTTCGATGCTTCCGGGGCAACGACAGGCGCTATTACGACACCCTTTCTGCTCGCCCTTTCAGCCGGTCTGGCCGTGCTCTCCCACCGCTCGTCCGAGGGGAGTGTCGGAGAAAGTTTTGGCATGGTGGGACTGGCTTCCAGCGGGGCCATTCTGGCGGTTCTGCTCCTCGGCTTAATTCGGGGCGGCGGCGCTCTCCAGGGCGGGTCCATTGAACTCAGCAGCGGTAGCGAGAGATTCTTCGATCCTTTTGTCCAAATCATCCGCCCCCACGTCAAGGATGCTTTACTGGCCATTTTACCCCTCACTTTGATCTTCCTCTTCATCAACAAACTCACACATGACATGAAACGCCGCCAGTTGCGGAGAGTTTATAAAGGCCTGATCTACTGCATCCTCGGCCTCAGCATTTTCACCGTGGCGGTCAACGGCAGCTTTATGGAGGCCGGGCAACGGGTAGGACAGACCATGGCCAGTCTGGACAAACCCTACCTGCTTGTACTCATCGGCTTCTTTCTGGGCATGACCGTGGTTCTGGCTGAACCGGCGGTCCATGTACTCACTCAGCAGATCGAAAAGGAAACCGGCGGCTTCATTCCCCGAAAACTCGTTCTTATCTTTCTGAGTGGCGGGGTGGCCATCGGCGTTTCCCTGGCCATGCTGCGCCTGACTCTGCCGGGACTGCAACTCTGGCATCTGCTTCTGCCCGCCTATGTGGCCGCACTCGGCATGAGCTGGTTTTCCGACGAGCTTTTTGTTGGCATCGCCTTTGACTCCGGCGGCGTAGTTTCCGGACCCATGACAGCAACTTTTGTCCTCGCCTTTACTCAGGGCGCTGCTTCCGTAAGCCCCGGAGCCGATGTGATTCTCGATGGTTTTGGCGTCATCGCCCTCGTCGCCATGACGCCACTGCTTTCATTGCAAATTCTTGGTCTCATCTATCAGCATCGGTCGGCAAAATCCCGGCGTCTGGCGGCAGCTGAGCATCAGGCGCTCGAAGCGGCTAATGCAAAAAAGGATCGTCCCACGCTCAGCGAACCTCAGGCAACGACGCCGCTGGAAAGTGGAATTGCCGATCAAATTGCTGTAAACCAGCCTGGTAAAACCGCACCCCATCAAGAAACCAAACCCCAGCAGAAAAATGCCCTCCGGCAGGAAAACGTACCCCAGCAGGAAACCAAACCCCAACAGAAAACCACACCCCAGCAGGAAGAAGAGAAAGGAAATCACTCATGAACGCAGAACAACACACTTCCCCTCTTAATGAATGGGCTCCCGATGAAGCGCTGGAACTGTTGGTCTTTATTGTGAATCATGGCCGCGGAGAAGCCATTTTACAGCATTTGCGCGAGCATTTTGATACCGGCGCGACACTCATGCTGGCTTATGGCACACGGCCAAACAAGGTTCTGCGATTTCTCGCGCTGGACGAAGTGAGAAAGGATGTCCTCCTGCTGATTTGTCCTGAAGCACGCAGTACAGAGATGATCCGCTCAGTGAAGCAGACTTTTCATCTGGAAAAAGCGAACAGCGGCATCGGTTTTACGATCCCGCTCAGTGAGGCTCTGGGCTTACACCAGCAAAAGGAGCGCTCGGAAAAGCTCAGTATTCCCGACGACAAAATCCACTATGTCGCTCTTTGCACGATCCTTGAGCGGGGACTGGGCGAAGAAGCGGTTGAGGTTGCCCGGGAGGTCGGCGCAGCAGGCGCTACCGTGATTGAGGCCCGGGGCAGCGCCCAGAGAATCAGTCAGGATTTTGCTTTTGAAATCGAAGATCAGAAAGATTTTCTGCTCATGATTCTGAAAAAAGAGCAGCTGGAAACCGTACAAAAGGCCCTTTCCGACCATTTCAGTATGTCAGAAGCCAACAGTGGCATCACTTTTTCTTACCCTCTCAACAAAGTCATCGGCCTTTACGGTCAGGTGGAGTGAAAAAATTTCTAGCCGCAGCCTTTTTGAACAGGAGGAAGACAATGTATCAGGCCATTCACCTTATTATTCAACCCCATGACCTTGACCGTGCCCTGGCCATCGCCCATGCTGCAGGCGCTAATGGCGCAAGCATTATTCCGGCACGTGGAGCCGGACGACATCAGGCGGGCAAAATTCTCTCCGTTCCTGTAGACGAACGCATGCTCTTTGTGCTCATTATTGTCCCCGAAGAACGTGTGGAGGCCATCGTGCACAATCTTCATGAGGAACTGAAGATAGAAGAGCCGGGACAGGGCGTTATCATGGTGAGTCCACTCTGTTCGGTCAGCGGTCTCGTCCAGTCCTGATGCAGGTCAGAGGTCTTATTCAATCCTGATTCTGTATTTGTTCAAACTAAAAAGCTTTCGACTTTAGTCCTGAGGCCAAATTTGCACAGAGCAGAAAAAAGATTTAAAATAAGAATGTTTTCGGGGCAGGGTGAAAATCCCTACCGGCGGTGAAGCCTGAGGGCAAAGTCCGCGAACCTCCGCAAGGAGGCCGAGAGGGTGCAATTCCCTCACCGACGGTACAGTCCGGATGAAAGAAAACAAAACAGCTAAGCTGTGTCGTGCCCCGTTCGGGGCTTTTTTTATGCCCAGAGAAAGGAGATCTGTTTCCATGTTGAACAAAAGTAACGAGCAAGTCATTTGCGAGAGTAAAAATGTGAACCAGGAAGGTTTTACGGCTGAAGACAGTTCGGTCGTGCAGTCTCATCAGCTGCACGTCAAATGGATTGCCAAAGTGGCTTTGCTCTCTGCCATTGCCTATGTCCTCATGATGCTGGAATTCCCATTGCCGCTGATGCCGGATTTCCTCAAGTTCGATTTCAGTGAAATTGCTTCACTGCTCGCTGCTTTCAGTATGGGACCTCTGGCCGGTGTGATGGTCTGCCTGCTTAAAAATCTGCTGCATCTCCCCTTCAGCAATACCATGATGATTGGCGAGCTGGCCAATTTTCTTATTGGCGCTTCTTTCGTTGGAACAGCCGGTCTCATCTACAGCCGACATAAGACGAAAAAAGCAGCCATGCTGAGTATGGCCGCCGGAACCGTCGCCATGACGCTTGTGGGTTCTCTCTTTAATTTATGGATCAATATTCCCTTTTACGTTCAGGTGATGGGCTTTCCCCTCGAGGCCATCATTGGCCTCTCCCAGGCAGCTGGTAATACCCTTGTTCACGATATGAGCAGCCTGATTCTCTGGGTCTTTGTCCCGTTTAACCTTTTTAAGGGCGGCCTCATTTCTGTCCTGGTCAGTCTGATGTACAAAAAAGTCAGCCCGCTGCTGCATAGCTGAAAACCACGTGACCCTCAACGGATGTCACAGCCTTACGGCACAAAGATCCAAGCCCTGCTGCAAAGTCAACAGGGCTTAGGATTCCAATTCATGCGGCAAAAAGCATTTTCGGTGGCGACTGCTGCAAAGTGAGTAGGGCTAGGATCCTAATTGCCGGATCACACGAGCTACATAAAAGGCCAAATCCGCCGAACGAACACTGGCGCTGCCCTTCTCGGACGCAGCCTGAACCGCAGCTTTACCATGGACATAAGCGCCCAGAACAGCCGCCATGGCCAGGCTCATCCCACGGACGGCAAAACCTGAGATAAGCCCTGTTAAGACGTCACCACTACCAGCTCTGGAGAGCGCCGCAGAGGCAATGGGCAGAACAAAAGCCCGTCCATCCGGCAGGGCTATCACGGTACAGGCCCCTTTCAGCAGCACGACGGCCGCGAAGCGTGCGGCCATTTCCCGGGCTGTTTCCACGCGATCGTGCTTCATCCGGGGAAGCAGATCCGGGCAGAGACGAGCGGCTTCTCCGGGATGTGGTGTCAGAAGCACAGAGCCTTCACCAAGTCGATCCGCCCGCTTTCTTATAAGGCTCACAGCATCAGGACAGCTGGCAAGTACGTTGATCGCGTCGGCATCGAGCACCAAAGGCTTGTTCCCCTCGATAAGCTCAAGGAGCTTCGTCATACGGGATCTCCTCTGTCCCCAGGCCGGTCCAGCAGCCATCACGGTAGCTGCAGCGGCCGCATCCTGTCCGGTAATTGTTTCCGGGAAATCGCAGATGATCGAAGGCTCAAGCTCTTTATCCGTACTCAGGTAGAGATAGCCTGGTCCCGTCACGAGGGCTGCTTCGAGACAGAGGCGCAGGCCTCCGGGCATCTCAGGGCAACCCGCGAAAAGGGCAAGCCTTCCCCGCTCTCCTTTATGTCCAAAATTGTTTTCCTGAGGCAGGAGCGCTTTCGCCATAGCTAAATTGATGAGGCGCAGGTGATTTTCACTCAGAGCGAGCGCTTCTTCCGTCAGAGGCAGACCGATCGGCAGGACTTCAACGCGACCGGCAAAGGCCGCTCCCGGCATATTGCAGAGGCCCGTTTTCGTCAGCACAAAAGAGAGAGTCAGATCGGCTTTGACGACGGCAGGATCTACGCCACCGCTCGTTGCCTCCACCCCGGCAGGGAGATCCAGGGAGATCACGCGGCTCCCCTGCTTCTGCCACGCTCTGAGCTGGACGGAGGCCTGAGCCATCGCAGCATTTAAGGGTCGTTCGAGGGTAAAACCCGTGCCAAGCATCCCTTCAATGATGAAATCAGGACGCTCCAGCTCGTTCCAGAAGTCAGCAGATTCTTCAGCGGGGAAAATGGGCAGACCCATACGGGCCGCCGCCGTGCGCATCGTTTCAGCTTCTTCGCCCAGAGACTTCTGCGGGCAGAAGTCAATCACGGTGATTTGCGAGCTGAGACTTAAAAGCTGCCGGGCAAGCGCCCAGGCGTCTCCTCCGTTCATGCCGGGTCCTGCAAGCAGGAGAATCTTCGATTCAGGGTGAAGAACCTGCAAGCGTAAAAAATGAAAAGCGGCTGCCGCTGCCTGTTCCATGAGGAGCAGGAGGGGCAGGCCGCTTTTTTCGACCCAGTAATGATCTAGCTTGCGTTGTTCCTGACGACCCAGGGTACGTTCCCCGAGCTGGAAAATCTCTTCCGGAAAAAGTTTTTCTGTGGGCGTCATCAGCAAGGCTCCAATAAGCTTAAACTCAGGCTTCCAGAACCTGCTTGAGAGCTGCTTCGAGTTCTTCGTAGGGACGGGCGCCGACCAGTTTATTCACAACCTCTCCGCCTTTGAAAACATAGAGGGTGGGAATGCTCATCACACGAAACTTCTCCGCGAGACCGGGCTGTTCGTCAACGTTGATCTTGCCAACATCCACCTGTCCCTCAAAGACCTCAGACAGTTGTTCCACAACAGGAGAAACCATGCGGCAGGGACCGCACCAGCTTGCCCAGAAATCAACCAGGACGGGCTTATCATTCTTTTCCACGAATTCGCTAAAGTTTTTTTCAGTAATTTCAGTTGTCATTTTTTCCCTCCACGTGATGCATTTACCGGACCTGCTTTCTCTGATAAAAGAGCCGTTTTCATAAGTCCGGAGCTGTATGGACTTTCGTCCAAGTTCTTTTGCTGCGCTTATTATAAATGTCAACACTTGAAAGCACAGTAACAATAGATACCTGCCCTTTTACCCTGAAGAGCAAAGCGAATGAAAAATGAGATAAAGAAAAGCAGTTTCGGTCAGCCTTGCCGAAACTGCTCTTTTGGAGGAGAAAGTATGAAAGAAGGACTTGCCTTCATCAGCTCTTCGAAATGATTATAAAGCTTGAAAATGACAAAGATGCAAATAAAGTGTAAACGATATGGAAACAAACAGAAAAGCAGAGGAAAACAGCAGCGATATGATCTCTGGATCTCATTCACAGAATCTTAGCTGGATTTCGTGCTCACAATCTTAGCTGAATTTCTGCACAGACTTAATTCATGCTCAGAATCTTAAGAGAGAATAAAAAAGCGAACGACTATTCAGAAGCCCTGGCCGCGCTCGTCTCAGAGCTGTCACTGTTCCCTTCAGAGCTTTTTTCATCTGCCGGGGCGGTCGATGGCGTCACCTCACGGTAAGGCAATTCTTCAAGTTTCAGCTCAGCGCTCCCGTCCTGGCCGGAAATGTTCCAGCCGCCCTGGGGGGTTGCAATGTGCAGTTTTACATCTTTTCTGCCTGCATCGGTCTCTGACAGCGCCATGGCTTTGGCCCGTGAACTGCAGTAGTCCTCAAAAAGTTTTTCGGCCTCTTTTTGCTCGATCGCCTTCGGCAGAGCAAGATAAACCTCATTATTATTCAAATTCTGAATATTGAAGTTTTCCCCCAGTTTCAGTTCGATATCATCTCTTGCTGCAAAATCCTCAGCGATGGCCAGACGATAGCGGTCACGGTGCAGCGTAAAGGGCAGGCAGAGCACCAGCGTCAGAAGAATGACGCCAGCAAAAAGCAGAGCAAGCAGGAGAATCTTCCGCGGGCCGAGATCAAGGCTGGGGACTTTAGTCGCCGACCTGACATAAGCGGGCGCAGGATCGGCTGCAGCTTCACTGGAGGCTGCTTTTTTCGGAGCAGAGAGATGAACATGGGAACGGCTGGGCACCGGGTCGAGACTGGGGCCCTCATATTTGGGCTGAGGAAGATTCGGAAAGGTGTAATCTCCGGCATCCTTGTAAAGCTCAAACGCTGTGGCATTATCAAAAACCGCGTCACAATAGAGGCAATGTCCTTTTTCCTGTTCAGGATCCAGGATGAGAATGGAGCCGCAATTGGTGCAGCGGCCTTCTTGAAGCGCCATGGCGAGTACCTCCCTTTGAGCTTTCCTCAAGCTCTTTCACGTTGTATTATCATAATAAAAATGTCAGCGTCCTGCAAGCGACAAAGCTCGTTAAGAGGCCAAAGGGAAGCTCACATAAGTCAGGTATTCATGGTGAAAGATGCTCCGTAAAGAAGATGAAAACATGCTGCGGCTCGCCCCGAGTGCAGCCGAAAAAGCCAAAGCTAACGGAGAAGTGACCGTCAGCGATGAAAGCATGATGCGGCTCGCCCTGAGTGCAGCCAAAAAAGCCGGAGCCGCCGGGGAGGTCCCGGTCGGCGCGGTCATTTGCCGTGGTGAGCAAATTCTCGCCTGCTGCGGCAACCAGGTGGAAAGCACACAGGATCCTTCGGCTCATGCGGAGCTTCTGTGCATTCGTGAGGCCGCCTCCCTGCTGCACAGTCGCTATCTGGATCGCTGTACCCTCTACGTGACTTTGGAGCCTTGTCCGATGTGCGCCGGAGCTATTTTACAAAGTCATTTGCCACGACTCGTCTACGGCGCAGCCGATCCCAAAAGCGGAGCAATTCATTCGCGTCTGAAAACTTTTGAATTTGGCCTTCCCCACCACCCAGAGATCCGCAGCGGAGTTTTGGAGGAAGACTGCTCAAATATGCTAAAATCATTTTTCAGGACGAAGCGGCGTATCAACAAAGCCGAGGGCAGTCGGAGTGTCAGAAAGGCACGAGCCATTGCCCGGCAGCAGGCCAGGGAAGAATAAACGCACAGACCCTGGTACTTCAGGGGCGAAGCAGGAACAGGAAGAGAGCATGGCGAAAGAAACCAGCTTTGAAACATCAAGTAAATCTCAGAAAAAGAGCCGTAGTGGTCATTATGTACCACCCCGACGCTCCCTTACCGGTCGTTTCATTCTCTGGCTGGGCCGCCTGATCGCCCGAAGAAAGCTGCTGGTCGAGATCAGCGGTCTTGAGCATCTGCCCTCTGAGGCTCCTTACGTGCTCGCTGCCAACCATGTTTCCTATGTCGATGGTCTTTGGATTCTTAACGCCCTGCCCCGCAAAATGCTCCCCCTCACCTGTGTCATGGTTGGCGCCGATATGCCGTCGGACTACGGTTTAATCGGTAAGGCCGCTACCCAGGCCGCCCGTGCCATTCTCGTCGAGCGCAAAGGCAACCCTGTGCGGGGACTGATCATAGCTAAAAATGCCATACTTGCAGGCAACAATGTCTTAATTCATCCGGAAGGGACGCGCAGTCACGATGGTCGACTTGGGGAAATCCACAGCGGTGCAGCTTATCTGGCTGCAAAAACAGGGCGTCCTCTGATTCCGGTCTATCTGAATGGAGCCTATGAAATATGGCCGCGCAGCAAGAAGTTCCCCAGCTTCAAGGATGAGCAGGGTCAGAAACGACGACTTGAACTCATCTTCGGTGAAAATCTTAATGCCGATCAGAATCCTGAGCGTGATGACTTAAATGAGCGCTTAAAAGCCTGGCTCTGGAAGATGCAGGCGCAAAAGCTGTATGATTGACAGACCGGATGTCCTTGACGTCAGGCATCTTGAGCAGAAGCCCTTTTACACGGAGTTATTTTGCTTTCTACCGCTGCCGTTTTCCTTTTTGGCCTCCCTCTAATCCTGGGCCTCTATATCGTCCTTATCTTCTTGCTCACTCTCACCGTTATTTTCGTCTTCAAGCTGATCCAGATTGCGGCCGATCAGCTCGCGCCAGCCGATTTTCTTCTTCTCCAACAAGTCCCTAATCTGATTAATTTCAGCCCCACGTTTGATCTTCAGGGTCGTCGTCTTCAGCATTTCGGTGAAGCTGTAAGCATAAGAGCGAATGCCCTTGAATGAGGGCAGCGCCTCGTTAGTCTTTTTGACCGTGTCCTCCAGCAGTCGCTGGATATTACTGCCGTCCAGAGGCTGTCCGTCCTGACTCATGGCCTCTTTATCGAGCACTATTTTGGCGCTGAGGACAAGATCTCCATTGACATCGGCCTGTTCAAAAAGCAGCGATTCCTTGACATAGGGGCACTGATTGAGCAGAGTCTCGATTTCCTCGGGAAATACTTTCTTGCCGGAGGGAAGAACGATCATCGACTTGGTACGTCCCGTAAGATAAAGGGCCCCCGACTCAGGGTCAATGCGGCCGATATCTCCGCTGCGAAACCATCCGTCTTTGGTGAAACATTCTTCATTCAGCTCGTCATTCTGATAATAGCCGAGCATCACCATATCGCCCTTGACCAGTATTTCTCCCGGTTCTCCATCTTTTTCATTATCGATAGCAAGCGTCACACCGGAGAGCGGAAAGCCGCAGCTGCCGCGCTTATTTTTCTGCGTGTTGCAGCCGGCGACCACAGGGGCCGTTTCGGTCATGCCGTAGCCCTGGAGAATTTCTACTCCGATGTCATAGAAAAAATCAATGATCTTTTTATCCAGAGCCGCAGCCCCGGAAATGGCGATGTAAAAATTTCCACCCATTTCCTCGAGAATGCTTTTGAAAATTTTTCTGCGGAGGTCAATTCCCAGAGCCATCAGGCCGCGCGAGAGTTTTAAGCCAAATTTGAGCTTTTTCATCTGGCCGGTTTTTTCTGCATTCTGGAGAATTTTACGGTACATCAACTCAAAAACGGTAGGTACGCTGATGATCATATGGACCTGGTACTCTTTTAAATTTTTACTGATATAGCGCAGACCGTCGTAGAGATGAATGCAGCCGCCGAGAGAGAGCACAGAGAGAAAGCCGCAGGTGTTCTCAAAGGTGTGGTGCAGGGGCAGAAAGGACAGGCTCTGCAGGGGATCCTTGAAGTGCACGGTTTCCAGCAGAGCACGGATATCGGCACAGATATTGGCATTGGACAGCATAACCGCCTTGGAACTGGCAGTCGTCCCGGAAGTGAAAAGCAGGACGGCAAGCTCATCTGCGGCCAGGGGCTGCATTTCGACAAGCTGGCCCCCCGCTCTGCGTGAACGTCCAAGTTCTAGAACCTCTTCGAAGAGAAAGAATTTTTGCCCACAGGCTTCAACTTCAGCAGAAAAAGCCTCCAGCTCTTCTTTTTTATGCAGGCGCTGCTGCTGCATGACAATCCAGCGCCGGACATTGGGGCAGGACTTAATAAAGGGCCTCAGTGACTCGGCCATGCTGGCATCAAGAACAAAGCTTGTGACTTCTCCGCGCTGCAGGAGGCTGGCCAGCTCTTCACCGGGCAGCAGTCTGTCCAGCGGGACAAGCACAGACCTGCCTTCCACAACCGCCAGGTAAGTGAGCATCCAGGGGTAGCTGTTATCCCCCACAATGGCCACACGCCCACCTTGCTCGCCTTCGGCGATCAGGCCCTGCTGCAGGGCTGCTGCATCTTCGGCAAATTGCCGATAGCTGATCTTCTGGAGCTGCTGATCGGAGGGCCGCTCTCGAAAGACAAGAGCCGTCCTGTCCGCATACTTTTGGGCACCCTGCCTGAGGATATCGCTCAGGCGGAAAATCGGAGGCGCATCAAAATATTTTATGCCATGACAGATTTGCATGAAATCTTCCTCCTCTGCAACTATGTTAAAATATGGTTCAGGAATTACCCTGCCTGACCGCCTTCGACTCCGCCCGCATAATACTCTGTCCGGAGCCCGGCAGGTCATAAATCAGAGGACAGGTCAAGGCATGAATGAACCCAGGATATTAAGTCCGAAACAGGCTTCCCGCTCCCGCTATGATTTTATCAGAAGCTATTATGATGGAATTGAGACGGATATGCAAAAGTTTAGCGGCTCTTACCTTTCCCGGCTGCGCAAACAGAGCGGCAAAACCCAAAACCGTCTGGCCGGGCAACTGCTGTGCTCAGTGAACGCGCTATCCCAGGTCGAAAATGGGGCTGTATTTCAGCACATGGATCTTTTTTGCAAACTCTGTCATGAATTTGGCTGTCAGCCCACGGATCTTCTGGAGCAGGCCCGCCTTTCCTGTCTCCTGCAGCAGGGATCTCTGGCAGCTGTTTTTCCGGATAAGTCAGGCGCAACAACAATTCCGTCAAAAACAAGTCCGCCAGATAAAGATAACTATGCTCAAAGAGATGAAAGCTGAAACCCTGGCACTGCTCATTGTAGGAGCCGGCCCAGCCGGTCTGGCTGCGGCTCTCGCAGCTGCAGAAGAAGGCTGCCCGGCACTTCTTCTGGAGAGCAAGGGCGAGGCGGGACAAAAGCTCCGTCTGACGGGTGGTGGTCGCTGCAATATCAGCAATTTAGCAGCGGATGATTTTGCCCACGATCATTATTATGGTCAGGCCGCTTTTCTGCGCCCGGCCTTCAGGGCTTTGTCTCCTGAAGCTCTCCGGGAGCACTGTCAGCGCCGGGGCCTGCCGTTGGTCTGTGAGGAAGGTGTTCGACTCTACCCCCGTGATGGTGGAGCCGAAGCGGTGCGCAGCTTTCTTCTGAGGCGGGCCAGAGAACTCGGTGTGCAGCTGCGCTGCCGCCAAAAAGCTCTGGCACTCAAAACCTCGCCAGAGGGGATTCTATTGCAAAGTGAGAAGCAAACTTACCTTGCCCGTGCTCTTATCCTTTGTGGAGGCGGTGCCTCTTTTCCCCAGACGGGGTCAGACGGTTCTGCCCTTGAACTTCTCACTTCTCTTGGCTGCGGCTTCCGTCCTTTTACCCCCGCCCTGACCGGCTTTCCGCTGAAAAATGCTCCCGGCTCCGACTTACAGGGTCTGGTCTTTAAGGACGCAGAACTGCGCTTTAACCTACCCTCCTCGCGAAGCAGGCGGGCTGCAGCAAGTTTTCGCGGGGACATTCTGCTGACAGCCAGCGGCCTGAGTGGACCTCCCGTGCTCAATCTCTCGCGGGAACTAAGTGAGGAGGGCGCTTCCTTCTCCATCTCGCTTTTGCCGGACGAAAAGGAAAGCAGCCTTATTCCCCATCTCCTCAGCCTTGCTCATGAAAACGGGCGAACGCTCTGCCGGAACCTTCCCTGGCCCGCACTGCCCAGAAAGCTCCGTGCAGTCGCTCTGCAGCACTGCGGCGTAGATCCCGACAAACAGGGCGCAAATTTCAGCCGTGAAGAGGCCGCCCGCCTGGCCTCCATACTGCTCGAAAAAAGGCTGGAGCTGGGGAGCAGACCGCCGCTCCGCAGCGCCATGCTGAGCCGAGGCGGCCTTCTTCTGGAAGAGCTTAATCCCCGTAGCATGGCCCTGCGCAAAGATCCCCGCATTTTTGTCGCAGGAGAACTGCTCGATATTGACGGCGAATGTGGCGGCTTTAATCTCCAGGCCGCTTTCGCCAGCGGTTACCTGGCCGGGAAGAGCGCTGCAGCCCTGCTGAAGGGCCGCTCATGCCCGTGATCGTCAGCATTTATGGGATCTTGCAGGGCCGCAGTCCTGCTTTCAGGTGCCGCATGTTACAATAAATAAAACAGGTTTGAACATCTCCATTTGAAAATCTCAATTTCAGATTCTCATGTTAAATACAAAATAGAAAATTAGAAATAAGAAAAAATGAAACGTTTTGATGAATTTGACCTATCCTCTGAGAGCCTGCGCGCTCTCCAAAAACTCGGCATTGAGGAATGTACCAGCGTCCAGGAAAAGAGCCTTGGCCCCATGCTGGCCTGGCGCGATACCATTGTCCAGGCTCCGACGGGAACCGGGAAGACTTTTGCCTACGGTTTGCCCATTGTCGAACACTCGCCTGGACAGGGCGATGGCCCTCTGGCTCTGATTCTCTCGCCGACCCGCGAGCTGGCCATTCAGATTGATGCGGACATCAAAAGCCTTTGTGTGGAGCGTCCGGAAGTTCAAAGTCTGGTGCTTTACGGAGGCCAGCGTCTCTCTGCTCAGAGCCGGGCGCTGCGAGATCATCCTCAGATCGTCATTGCCACTCCGGGTCGCCTGATCGACCATTACAAGCGCCGCAACATTGATTTTTCAAAACTGCGCACGTTGATCCTGGATGAAGCCGACCGTATGCTGGATATGGGCTTTATCGACGATGTCCGCTACATCATGAGTCTTCTTCCCCGAAATATTCAGATCGGACTTTTCAGCGCAACGCTTTCGCGCGAGGTTCTTGATATTTCCTGGATTTACCAGAAGGATCCTGTCGAAGTCGTTGTAGAAGCTGAAAATCAGGATAAGCCCAAAATACAGGAATATTATGTGGTCGCCAACGGTATTGAGCGTGTGGAAGCGATTGAAGATATTCTCCGGAAAGAAGACTTGCGGCGCTCGCTTGTCTTCGTCAACATGAAACAATCTGCCGATATCTGCGCGCGTAAATTGGCGAGCAAAGGATTAAAATCCGGCGCTCTTCAGGGGGATATGGCTCAGGCGCAGCGCAACCGTGTCATGGAGCGTTTTCGCTCAGGTGAAATAGATATTCTCGTAGGCACTGACGTCGCCGCCCGTGGCCTCGATATTGATGACGTTGAAGTGGTTTTTAATTATGATCTTCCCCCGGAAAGTGAGAATTACATCCACCGCATCGGCCGCACCGGCCGGGCTGGCCGGGAAGGTCTGGCCTTTACCTTTGTGGCTCCGGGAAGTGAAGCGGAATTTGACCTGTTCTGCCGTCGCCTGCACATTCGCCCCAAGCGCTATGTCTGGGAACGCCCTGCCAAAACCTCTGAGAGGCTGAGCGCCGAAGCGGAGGCCGAGCTGGTTGAACGCATCCGCGCTCAATCCCAGTGGTTGAAAAAACCTCATGAGGAGCGCTATGATCCCCTGGCTTCCGCCAGACAGGGTCAGCGAGGCCGACGGGGAAGCCGCCGGGACAGAGCTTTCACTTCTCAAGGTAGTTCCGGACGCAAACCTTCGGGGAAAAGGCGCAGCGGGCGTGGACGCCGCAGCGGCGAGAGCCGTCCTTCATCAAAGTAAGGCTTTTAGCGCACAATGCGCTCCAGTTCTTCCACTGGAGGAAGACGGAAAAAGCGACGCAGACGAACCTGCAGTCTGACGGCCTCACGCAATTGCAGGCTAAGTCCGGCCACATAATAGGTAAATACGCCCAGACCCATTTTGCAGGCATACCAGATTAACTGCAGCAGCTTCCTGCCCGGATAGAGGGGAATCTGCTTTAAGCCCAGCAAAACCAGGGCTGCTGCCACCGCACAAAAGCTCAGGCGCAGCATAAAGGGCAGAATACGGGCAGGGCGGTATTCATAGCGATGCCGCTTGTAGAGCTGGTAAAGCATAAATGCTGTGACCACACTGTAACACGCATGAGCCAGGCCGATGCCCTCCAGTCCCAACCCCAGAGGGCCAGTAAAAATCCAGCAAAAAATTGGAATCAAAATTAAGGAGAGTAAGCCCGTAAAGAGGGCGAGGCGCGTGATTTTGCGGGCGTAAAAAGCCTGATTCGTGAGAAATACCACGGTCTGCGCCAGCATGGTCACACAAAACCAGCGCAGGGCTGAGGCTGTAAGCGCCACCTGAGCGTTGCTGTAGGTTTCAGCATTCCACTGAAAGATGGCCTGTATCGTTTCAAAGTTCAGAAGACCAAAACTCAGGGCAAAGGGCAGCACATAAAAGAGCGCACGGCGCAGACTGGAACTATACAGGCTGCGCACTTTCCGCGCGTCTTTCTGCGCATAAAAGCCAGCGAGATTAGGCAGCATAACATTGCCGATTGAGACAGCAAAAATGGCATAGGGGAGGCTCCAGCTCGTGATGCACTGACGTATACCGGTCACCGCTCCGGGTATATTCAGGCCATTGGCGAAACGGTTCATGATGATGGCGCTGAGATGCAAAACTGAACCCGAAAGCAGCGTAGGGATTGCCAGACGCAGGAGACGCCTGAAGCCGGGATCCTGAAAATCCGTATTCCAGCTGAACCAATGCCACTCGTGGCGGCAGGCCAGCAGCTGATAAAGAAAATAAATCAGAGCGGAACCCACCACGCCCAGGGCCACTGTGCGCAGACCTTTTTCTGAAGGTACACCAAAGGCCAGAAGAACCGCCATATAACAGAGGTTATAGAGTGAAGGCCCCAGAGCCATGGGGGTAAAGCGTTTATAAGCAGAAAGTACTCCGTGGGCGAGGGCAATCAGCATCATGAAAAAGCTCTGAATAAAGAGAATGCGGGTGACCGGAATGGCCATGGCCGTCATCTCTTTAAGATTTTCCGAGGCATCCGGCCCTGCACTGCCGGTAATCAGGCCCATGAGCGCAGGAGCAAGAAGCTCTGCCAGAAGGAGGCAGGCTACCATGGCAAGAATAGCCGCGCTCATGAAAATACTGACACTGTGCCAGGCTTTTTCTTCCCGTCTGCGCTCAATGCCCGAAGACAGAGTGGGGGTCAGAACGGCTGCCACCACTCCGCCGATAAGCAACTCATAAATGAGGTCCGGTATCTGAAAAGCATTGATGTAGGCATCAGAAAAGAGACCGTAACCAAACTTGGGGACAATCAGGAGTTCTCTCACAAAACCCGTAAGTTTGCCGAGAATCATCCCTGCCATATAGATCAGAGTTGCCCGGCCTATGGTCGCTGCATCACCGGCACGAATATTGTGCCGCTCATGTTTAGTCCTGAGGCTGGAATCCCGCCTCGGCTGATCTTCCAAAGGAAACTGCAAGATCTCTTCCCCCGCCTGTCTTTTCCGTTATTCTAGCACGAGATAGCGTCAGACGTCTGCGTTAATTCCGCTTCCAGAAAATCAAAAAAGCGGGTCAGGGCGAGCTGATCGGCCGCACCTCCGGGAGATAGCCCTTTACGGCAAAGCTCCTGGTTCCAGATACAGCAGGCCTCTCTGCGCGCTTTCCGGGGCAAATTTAAAATTTCTGCCGCCCGCTTCTTAAGCTGGCAAAGCTCCTCCTGTGCGGCCAAGCTCAGCTCGCGGGCCTTCTTCCCTTCGAGATTCTCTCCTGAGAGCTTCTCGCCTTGGGACATTTCCTCCCAGGTCTTTGCTCCTTTGCTCTCTCCACTCCCAGCCTTTTCACCATCTTCCTGTGCCTGCGCGTGATGACGTAAAGCAGCCCGGCGCAGAATATTGCTGTCCTCAATACAGCTCATCAAATAGAGCAGGGCAGCAAGGGAGCTCTCATCTTCATCGCCCCCTTCGGCACGCTCGCGGCGAAGTATCGTGAGGGCGGATAAAGATTCACCATAGCCGTTCAGCACCGCTGCCCTCGCTCCCCTCTGTCGACTTTCTTCACTATCGCCCCGCCAGTCAAGAAAAGAGGCAGCCAAAGCAGAGGCTTCGGCGGCAAGCTCTGCCGCCGTCGGAAGAAGACCCTGGGTCACGTTTTGATGAAGCTCGTCTGATTCTCTTTGTTCTAAGGCTCCGTCCAGAGCCTCCACCCGCTCCCTGAGCCTGCGGCCAGCCGTATAAAGCAGGAAGCTCAGGCTGAAGATAAGGCCCTGCTGCGTGTTGACCCCGCCGCTGGCTCTAAACATGCTCCGTTCGGCCTCTTGTCCCAGTGCTGCCAGGGTTTTGAAACTCACTATCTTGTCTGAATTATTTTGCCCTGTGAAACTTGAACTTGCACTGAGAACAGGAATCGCTTTCTCTCTGAATTCGGAGCTGATTTCCCGTCTTTGTGCGGAGTTTGTTGTTTCGCCGGAACTTGCAATTGTTTTCTCCCGCTTTGCGGAGGAGCTTGCCATTCCGGCTTCAATAAACTTCCTCAGTGAAGATCCGAGGGCGAGCGAAGAATCCACAAAACTGTAGATATTCATATCCGTATGCGCCCCCTGATCCAGCCGATCCACAAGACCCGCTTTGGGCGTCGCGAGGACTTCGTAAAACAGTGATTTTTCGGCTACCAGCCAGAGCGCAGCTGCCACTTCACTTAGCAAAGCCTCTTTCATCAGACTGCGGCTTTCACGTTCCAGCTCCTGCCAGCTATGTGCGCGCGAACGGGCACAAAAGCTAACTTTACGGCCACAGATCAGGCAGGGCCTCTCTTCCCAGCCCAAAGCCTTACGGCTGAGCTTCTGGCCATTCTCAAGGTCATAAACATCGAGATCCCAGAGTATGCCTGCGGGCAGACCATCTTCCAGTTCCAGGCAGAACGCTTTACAGCTCTGAGCATCCGTGGGGACCTCCAGCAGTGCCCAGGCGCCCGCTCTTCCCGCGCGGATCTGTGGCTCTTCCAGCTTGCCGAAGCGGCGGCTCAGCTCGCCTGTGAGCAAGGTCAGGGCCGCGGTGAAGAAAAAATCGGCGAGCGGACTTCTTTTATGGGGTCCGGCAAGATTGAGAGAAAAACTGAGCAGCGAATAGCTGTACTGTGAACTTTGCCCGTAAAACCGTCTTATTTGCTTCGGCCTGCCGAACCGGGCAGGTGTGGGTGCTGAGAAGCTCTGAGTGAAGGAGCTGCCATCACGGTGGGGAAAAACTTCTTTAACTTGGTCTGGGAAAACTCCTTTAATCCGTTTGGGCACAAATTTTTTGGCAGGGTCTTCACACGTGCCCCGCCGTGCCTCTCGATCGCTGAGGCTGTGCCTGAGCTGCTTTCGCAGGGCTTCTCGCTGAGCTACCCTGGCCTCTCGCTCGCTGAGGACATCGTCCAGCGAGGCTGTCGCAGTGCAGGCATCCAGCTGAAAACGGGGGTGGAGAAAAGAGTTTTGAAAATGCGGCATAATTTTTGAAATCCTGAGGGCAGCGAAGGCTGAAGCCGACAGCTCCGGCGACTAAAACCGGTGCTTACGGCTTATGAAACTGAAAACCCCGGACGACTGAAGCCGGTGGCCACGGCGACGATCCGATGGCTGAAATCAGAGCAAAATCAGAGCAGGAGCGTATTCAGATCGGCAAGGTCCTGCGTGTCCACCGCAATAATACCGACCAGCAGATAACGGCCGCTGATGTGCTCGCGCAAAAAGCTTTGGTGCAGACGGAAATGCAGGATTTCTCCTGTACTTTTGACATGCATGCGCGGACCCGTGCAGTAATGGCGTATCTCCCCGATAAGGATATGCGTATCATCCAGGTAGTTGATGGGAATATCCGCCTCGATCAGAGACTTCACTTCGGCCTCCAGTCCGGCTATATCAAAATCAGGTTCTTCCGCAAAGCTCAGGACAAAGCCGTGGCGGACATCGTCGTGACTATATTGATAAATATTGCGCCGTCCCAGACAATACTCCACAAGATCTTCTGCACTGTGCGCCATACGCCTGAATTTAAGCGAAGAAAATACAATGTCCGTCACATCTTTAGGTTCCGGCCCGAAAAGGCTGGGGCGAGTGACGATTATTTCCTCACCTACGCCAATTAAAAGATCCGCATTGCGCTTGAGCACAGGATAAATCAGATCAAAATGTTCGACGATGACACGTTTCCCTCGTTTCAGAGCTTCCTCTATAGCTGTCGCCAGCTCGTGGAGCTGGGTGAAGCCCATTTCAAAGCGAATGTCCAGATGGTAGGTGTGCGGCTCAAAGAAGCCGCTGCTATCGAGATCCAGAAGCGGCAGGGGGCGGACATTCACTCCTTCATCATCATTCGTCAGCTCCAGACCGGGAAACATGCCTTTGATAAGGATACTTTTACCGGATCCGGCTTCGCCCACAACACCAATCAGTTGATCGAAGGGAGAGAGGTACATCTGGGCAATCTGCGCCCCGGTATCGGCAATACGCATCCGCCCGCGCGGGGCCAGCAGCACACTGTAGAGCTGGTTTTTCTGCATTCTTGCGGAATAGGACATTTTCTCCTCCTTACTGCGTCAGTCCCGAAGGCCATGTCTGTCTCGACCGGACTTTTACTGTGGTAAGGCCTCTGTGGTTGCAGCTCATACCCCAAAGTCATGAGCCATGGCAGAAATGGCGCTCATATCTCTTATATAGATATCAGGCTGCCTGCTTCGTCGGAAACAGGCAGCCTGAATGAACCTTTTCCGTTTATACGGAGGCTCTTCTCTTTTCCTGCTGACGAGCTGCCTG
Source organism: Clostridiales bacterium (assembly GCA_004556455.1). GTDB lineage: Bacteria > Bacillota > Clostridia > Saccharofermentanales > DTU023 > SFGY01. The sequence goes on from SFGY01000008.1 coordinate 28,953, forward strand.
CACTGCTTATTTGGCTGCGAGGCGGGCGAGCACGCGCTGCATCTCGTTGTTCACGATCATATAGCCTTCATCAACCCCCATGCCAGGCTTGGCGAGAATCTGATCGGGCTGCGTCGCCAGGGCAATATCCGTGCAGACCTGAGCCGAGCGGTCGGTTTCGTTGCAGGTTCCGCCCTGATAAGCGCCAATGCCGACTTTTTTACAGTAGAGCACGGCCTCGATAGTGTTGTTGACGCCGCCGAGATCCGGGGTCTTGATCTGGATCATATGGCCGGCTTTTTCATCTGCAAAGAGTTTGATATCTTCCCAGGTATTGCACCATTCATCGGCCACAATTTCCACGTGAATCTGACGCGCATCCAGTTCTTTGCGCAGTCCTGCCAGACAGCGAATCTGGGCTTCTCTGCTGCCCGCATCCATAGGGCCTTCAATACGCAGGTGGAAGGGTTTGGCCGCTTCTTCCAAAGTCGCCAGGTAGTCGGCCATGGCGGGGAAGTTGTCGTCACCGAAAACCATGCCGATGGTGCCATAGCAGTCGATATGCAGCACCGGCTGATAGTTTTCGTCACGGCGCATCTCGCAGATGCGATGAGAGAGCCATTTGACATAATCGAGCAGGATTTCGCCCTTGTGGCCGAGTTTTTCTTCGACGTTATTGATCAGAGCGTGGGGCAGAACCTGAGCCTCTTTAATGATCATCTTTTCCGCATTCTCATAACGGTTGTCGCCGGACTGGGTAAAGATCGGAACAGGCTTTTGGGAAATACTGCAGCCGTATTCACGGGCCACGGTTTCCGTGATCAGCTCTTTATGCGCTTTGGCAACAGCATCGAGCAGCGCCTGAGACACACCATAGCGAATGGCGGTGTGCAGGGCTTTTCCATCGACGCGGAGGGCTTCAAGCTCAGCGGCCAGTTCTTTGAAAGAGTTCAGTTCCTTGCCGATAAAATGAGGAATCACCACAGATTCGATCAGGGGGATGTAATCGGCGGCGAGGAAGAGCGGGTCGCGTCCACCGGCTCCGGAGTATTGGACGGCAGCGCAATCGCCGAAAGCCCATTCTCCATCCTCGAGTTGAATCTGCACGGAGATGCTCTCACCGGCCTGGCGGATCGATGTAAAACCTGGGGTCACGGCTTCTCCTACATAATTAAAGCCATCGTGTCCTGCCCCCTGCTTGATGGCCTTCTGGTCATCAAAGTAAAAACCGGTTTTGCCTGCAGAGCAGATCATTTTCTGAATTTTCATAAGATTCCTTTCCTGGCGCCTTCCGCGCCACTGAAATGTTTACTTTTCCCCACCGTTGCTTTGGGGCGGAGGTTTTTCTCTTTAATGTTTGGGACGACCCACCAGACGGCCTTTGCTGATCGCATAAACGTCGTCGATCACCATCTGGAAGGAAGCCTTACGCTTTTCAAATCTGGCCCGTTCTTCTATTTTTTCTTTGTGGAAGTCCTTCAGTTCCTGGGTAAAGGGCACCGCCCCCATGGCAAAGACACGCACCGCCCCGTCATTATCGCGGGCAGGCAGCATTTTGCCAGCATTGTAGCGGCTGGGCGCAAAGGGAATATCGATCACTCCAGCCTGAATGCCGCGGATGGCGCCCTGGGCGATATCGCCATCCCCGAGTTCGACACACTTGTCAAGGACACAGCGCGTCTCTTCTTCTATGATGCGCTTTTCTTCCATCAGACTGTGGGGGTCCAGGAACTGGTCGCCCACCATGTTGATGACCTGCTTCGTGCAGCGCAGCCCCTCAGCGTTGGCCTCTTTGGTGGGAACCCCGACAGCTTCGTGCGGGGTTTTGACAATGACCTTGGTGGCGTGCGAAAGCGCCGCTACGACTGACCCCCAGGAAATGACGGCGAAGGCCTTGGCTTCATCCTGCGGGAAACCACCCATCCACTGGTGCAGAACGGTCGTCACATAGACATCATTGTAACCAAAGCGCCGCAGGTACTCATCTGTAAGCGTCTGCAGAGTATTCAGGGCGGCCACATCCTGAATCAGGTTGCCGCACTGACCATAGCCTACCGTGATATTTTTGACCCCCTGTTCGGCAGCCAGCAATGCTTCGATGATGGCTACGGCATGCGAGACAAAGGGTGGGACAAGCGTCCCGGTCAGCGGCCCGTATGGCTCGCGGTTGATGATCGCTCCTGCTTCTCCGTAAATGCCGGTGAGGCGGTCAACATACTGCCAGTCATAAATGGTTTTCTCCAGAGAAACATTTTTAGCGTAGGGAATATTGTAGGAAATACCGCCCCCTTCATAGCTGGTGAAGCCGCCGGCATAGGCGATTTCCGTGAGCAGACGGGCGTCCGGTGTACCGTGGCGCACCTGAATCGGCACGTTGACAGAAGAGGTCACCTGACGGCAGCCGACCACCCCATGATTGACGGCCGGAAAACCGTTCAGCATGGACTTGCCTGTTTTAATAGATTCCTGTATGCCCACTTCGGCTTCCTGGAAGCGCTTCTGGCGAGTATAGCTGTCGATGGTCGTCGGCAGCAGATCGGCTTCACCCTCATCCTGCAGGAAACGCAGGAGTTCTATGTGCTTATCAATCAGCGCAACGCCGGCACGGGGCTGAATCAGGGTATGTCCGCTCTCCTTGGCCAGACGCAGCTTGCTGCTGAAGTTTTTCTCCGCCGGGATCGTTTTCTGATAGGCCACGCCGTCCTCTATCCGGGCGACTTCCTTTCCTGTCTCCCAATGCTGCAGAACTTCATTTCGGAGACTGTAAAACTCGTCATCACTCAGGCGTTTGTTGCGAACTTCACTCATGACTTAACTCCTTCTTCATGATTTTCAGGGCCAGTTCCGGCCGGCTCTGCGCCAGCACTCCCATGGCCGATAAAATGTATTGGCGATCCACCAGAATATGGAAGCGTTCCGGTCTCAGCGAAGTGGGCAGGCTGGGTGTCCACTGGGCGTGGCGCACGATCTCCGCCGTATGCGGGCTGCGCACGAGAGCGCCTCCGGTGACAACCATCTGTTCGACCCCGCGCAGATCTTTGCCATACTGTGCATAAGTCAGGCCAACAGGGGTGTAAACCTCTTCAACTCTGCCGCAGTGGCGGGTGACCGCAATTTCCACCGCCCAGGAGGCGAGGGCGTCATCAAGGCGCTGCAGTTTGTCATTATCCGGCAATTTATCTTTATGTTTGATGAACTCTTCACTCAGTGAGAGCACTTCGTCTTCGGACAGTCCGGCACGCTCAGCCACTTTGTCGCAGCCTGCCGCTTCGAGAATACCACCGAGGCTGTAGCGCATGCCGATATCCCCTTCTACGGTTCTCTTTTCACGAGGTTCCGGCAGTCCTTTGAGGACGGTGGTCATATCACGCGGCGCTCCATCGGAAATGGAATAAACGTCCGTGGTCGCTCCCCCCGGATCGACGGCGATGAGATCGCCAATGCCCTCCTCTCCGGCCGTTCCCTGAGACAGCAGCTTGACTGCTGCCAGCACAGCCGCCGGGGTGGGCATCACAATATCGGAAATCATGCTGCTGACTGAACTGAGGCCCTTGGCCTTGACAATCTCCCGGAGAAAGATCTCACGGATCAGATCCTGCACGGGTTTAATATTCAATTCGTCCAGCCGCGGCATGACATTGGGACAGAGCGTAAACTCTTTTCCGGCAGCACTCAGGATGTTTTTAATTTTCCTGCCGGCAGAACGATTTCCAGCCACAAGGATCGGAGCCGTGATTGAGCTTTCAGCAAGAACTTCGGCGTTTTCAAGGATACAGGCGCTGTTGCCGCCGTCCGTCCCACCGGTAAGCAGAAAAATATCCGGTTTCATGGCTTCCAGCTCTTCCCTGTCTTCGTCAGTCATTTCATGGTCGTAAACGCGAATGACTTTGGCCCCTGCCCCCAGAGCCGCCGTGCGCGCCGCTTCGGCCGTCAGCTCGGGCACCAGGCCGGAAACCGCCATACGCAGGCCTCCTGCTGCACTGGAACAGGCTTTAATCTCCACAATCTCAAGTTCGTTGACCTGAGCCTGCAGCCGTTCCAAAGCAAGCTTAAACCCATCGTTAATGTCGCTCTCCACCGTCGTGAAGGCTGCGGCCGTACCGATCAGCTCTTCTTTTTCCGGATCGACTGCCGTGACTTTGGTAAAGGTGCTGCCAAAATCGCAGAGCAGAATAGCCTTCATCAGAGCTTTTCCTCCATCATGGCTTCGAGATCTTCTTCGCTCATGCTGCCCTCATCCGGGCCATCATCCTGAACGCCAAGATCCAGTTTGAGACAGCGAATGGTTTCTTCGGGCGGGGTACTCGGCGGGAAAACCCGGTTAAAGCCCATGGCATGAAAGCGAGCTTCAACATCCTTAAAATCCTGTTTGCCTACGACAATGTTCCCGCCGCAATAGAGCAGGATATCTCCCAGACCGGCCTCATCGCATTTTTCCCGGAGACCGCGGCAGTCCAGTTCGCCGTGGCCATAGAGTGAAGAAATGACAATCGCATCCGCCGCTGTCTCAACAGCTGCCGCAATGTATTCCTCCTGTGATACCATGACGCCGAGATTTGTGACGTCAAAGCCGGCTTCCCGGAAGGCGAAATCCAGAATGCGGATCCCCACAGCGTGGACATCCGCTCCGATGACCCCAATCACCAGTTTTTTCCCATTGTGTTTCATGCTTGCTTCCTTTCAAACGGGTGTATCACCCTTTTCTGGAGTCCTGACACTGACGTCTCTGTTCTCCCATAGCTTCAAGCTCCTCGCGAATGCGGGTGAGTGACGCGCGTTCACAATCCATACGGAAGAGGATCAGCTCCCCTCCCCGACGGACAAATTCCTTCAGGGCCGCATTCAGCTCCTGCTGAATAAAGCCCATATACTCCGCAGGCACCAGGATAACTTCCTTGTCCTGTATGAAGTTAAAGATATCTTTATCATGAAAAAGTTTGAGTTCAGGATGCTGACTCAGGTGAGCATAGTTGACACAGGCTTCCATAAGCTCACCGCCGTAAGTTCGCGACAAGCTGAGTATGCCGACCTTGCGGTCTTCTGGCAGCCGGGCCAGACTGATCAGACTGAGGGGACTGGCGCAGAGGCCCAGCAAAAAAAGTCGGGAACGGCTGCCCCTGCTTCTCTCCTGGAGTTTTATGGCACGATAGACTTCTTCCGTGGCGACCACCGCATCAAAATCTTCTGTGGAAATCCGACCTGCCAGCAAGTCATCAAAAGGAGTGGCGAATAATTCAAGGTCCGGCAGAGCCGAAAAGGCATTGAGCATGATCGAGCGTTCTTCCGGGCTATTAGCCACGAGCATGATGGAGAGATCTTCGCTGTGTTCATCGCGTTCGCGCAGTTTAAGTTCCAGAAAAATTTGAATTTCCCGGCGCCGGAAGCCCAGATCGTTCAACTCATCCAGCATCTTGTCGATGGCTCCCATGGCCTGCTCCTTGCTGGAAAGTTCCACGCTTCCTTTATCAGGAAGATACGTCACAAAGCTTCCCTTGCCCTGGGTGAGGCTGACCAGGCCTTCCTGCTCCAGCCGGTTGTAGGCATGCTTCACCGTACCGCGGGACAGACTCAGGCCGGCGGCCAGTTCACGCACAGTCGGCAGGCGGCTGCCATCCGGCAGTTTTTCGCTTTGGATCAACTGTCCGATGCCTGTCGCCAGCTCCATGTAGATAGGCTGGGTTCCGCTCTGCAAAGAACAGGGCGTGAGTGCTTCCCGGATCAGGTTCAGATTTTCTTCTGAAGAAACTCGCTGCACAGCCTTCCTCAGCTTCCCTGCTGCTCATTCAGCCAGTTTTGGGGACCTTCTTCATAAAGATTATGGCCCTCACAGTCGATGAGAACAAGCAAAGGCATCTCTTCAACACGAAGTCTCCTGACCGCTTCAGCCCCAAGATCAGGATAGGCAATGATCTCTGCTTCCTTGATGGATTTGGCCAGCAGCGCTCCCGCGCCTCCAACCGCACCCAGATATACGGCTCCAGCCTCTTTCATCGCTGCAATGACTTCGGCATTGCGCTTGCCCTTGCCGATCATGCCGAGCTGACCGAGCTTCAATAAGCTGGGTGCGTAGGCGTCCATGCGGTAGGAGGTGGTAGGGCCGGCAGAACCGATGACGTGCCCGGGAGCGGCAGGTGACGGGCCAACATAATAGATAACTGAACCCTCGATGGGGAAAGGCAGCTCTCCGCCCTGCTCAAGCGTCTCAACGAAGCGCTTGTGCGCGGCGTCACGCGCCGTGTAGATGATGCCGGACAGATAGACCCGATCGCCGCATTTGAGCTGGCGTGTCTGCTCTTTTGTCAAAGGTGCAGAAATATGATGTTCCATCAGAGAACCTCCGTGACATGGCGAGTCGCATGGCAGTTGATATTGACGGCAACCGGCAGACCGGCGATATGTGTGGGCAGCACTTCGATATGAACAGCCAGGGCCGTCGTTAAACCCCCGTAGCCCTGAGGACCGATGCCCAGACGATTGATGCTTTCAAGAAGCTCCTGCTCGAGCCCGGCATAGTAGGGATCCGGATTGTGCTGACCAAGCTCTCGCAGCAGCGCTTCTTTGGCCAGCAGGCAGGACTTATCAAAATTACCGCCGATACCCACACCCACGACCGTAGGCGGACAGGGGTTAGGTCCGGCCTCCCGGACCGTCTCCAGAATAAAGGCTTTTACCCCTTCGAGACCATCCGAAGGTTTCAGCATTTTCTGGCGGCTCATATTTTCGCTGCCAAAACCTTTAGGCGCGACCGTCAATTTGATTTTATCGCCCGGCACAAGTTTCAGGTAAAGCATGGCAGGCGTATTATCGCGCGTATTCTCGCGGCGCAGCGGATCGCGCACGATGCTCTTGCGCAGATAGCCCTCAACATAGCCCTGGCGCACACCCTCATTGACCGCTGCTTCAAGATCGCCAATGAGATGAACCTCCTGCCCCAGCTCCAGGAAAACCAGCGCCATGCCCGTATCCTGGCACATGGGGACCTGATCAGTCTCAGCAATCTTCACATTCTGCAGGATATCGTCCAGCGCCGCTACCCCGATAGCGGATGTCTCACTGGTCCGCGCGGCTTTGAGGCATTTGCGCACATCCTCAGGGAGAACCCGGTTGGCCTTTATGCACATCTCTCTGATTGGAGCCACAAGCTCACTTACTGGAAATTCTCTCATTCTTTGTCCTCCCTGTACTACCGCGATTCTCCAAGCAGGGCCTTCTCCTGTCCACAGATCGGTGTTGGGCCTCCTGCGGATCAGACTGTGAAAGCTATGGCCCTGCAGGCAGAGCCCCGGCGATGTCCTTTCGACGCAAACTACCGCCCTTCACGCACTTGTACTGATACAATATATCAATTTGTACCACTGTGCAATAGTACAAGTTATTTTTTCATTTCCAGTAGCGATCAGCTTCTTCGCTTAAGAGGTCAGCAGGTTTTTTGCCGGGAATTGCGGCTTGTCATCGCGGCAGGAGAAGTCGTTCAAAAAAAGAAAAAAATATAAAAGTAAAAGCGCCCGACTCCTGTGTTTCCACGGGAGGCCGGACGCCGGAAAAGAATCTGATCACGTTCTGACAATATAAAGTGAGCTGCCGTATTTTTCAGAAAGACCGTACCAGACACGTCAATTGATCTTTGGCAGAAAATGGCATCAACTGGACTTGATTTGGCGTGACTTCTCCTTACCTGTTTTACTGCGGATCCGTTTCTGAGCTTTCAGGCATGTCGGGCGTCTCATCGTCGGCACTTTGCTCCTCAGAATCTGGCTCATCGGGGCTTTGCTTGCCGGATAGTAGACCACTTTGACCTCGTCGCCAACGTGCATCTCCTGCTTTAGCAGCTGGATGGCGGAAATCGTATCGACACTGTGACCGTCAATCTCGACGACGAAGTCATTGGCCCTGAGGCCCGCTTCGTCAGCTGAACTTCCCTTGACCACATTGGTCAGAAGAACGCCCGGACGGTCCGCCAGCTTATAGTAGCGGGCATAGTCGGAGTCGAGACCCTGGCCGCTGAAGCCGAAGAACACCCGATCCTGAACATAACCGACCTTCATAAGGGATTCGAGCACGGGGCGGGCTACGTTGGAGGGAATCGCGAAGGCGATGCCATCAAAGCTCTGCCCCCCGCCATCATTGTTAAGTTTAGCAGTGTTGACGCCGATGACTTCGCCAAAGCTGTTAAAGAGGGCTCCACCTGAGTTGCCACTGTTAATGGAGGCATCCGTCTGCAGCACCTTGAGTTGCGTTCCGCCGACATTGATATCGCGTTCCAGCGCTGAAATAATACCCGCCGTCACGCTGCCTTCGAGAATCCCTGCAGGGTTACCGATCGCCACAGCGAGTTCGCCCACAACCAATTTTGAAGAATCTCCCCATTTCGCGTAAGGGAACTTCTCGCCATCTTTGGCTTCAATTTTGATGACAGCAAGATCAGAAAGAGGATCCCGGCCGACAATTTTGGCATCATAAAATTTATCGCCATCCAGGCGGACCTGAATATTCCTTCCGTTTTCGATAACGTGGTTATTTGTGGCAATATACCCGTCCTCAGAGATAAGAAAACCGGAACCTGCAACCGGCATGGATTGTGTGAAGAAGCCGAAGTTCTGCCTTTGTTCCGTCGTAATGGCCACCACAAAAGGCTTGCCAATTTTCGCAATATCCATGATGGAGAGAGGTTCTTTGTTCTGCTCTGAACTCTTTACAGCCGCAGCATAAACCGACATGTGGCGCTGGTTGCGAGTGACTTCATTGGAAAAAGTTTTTTGCAGCGCTCCTTCCTCGTTGAGCTTCAGCGCTTCATTTTCCCGGGACACTGCCTGCATTCCCTCTTTACTGACTTGCTCATGATCATGCCTGGCGAGCATAAAGCTGCGCATGCCAAAGGCTCCGATAAAGGCAAAGATCAAAGCAACACTGAGCAGGCTCGCGATAAGTCCTGCGCTGTAGCCGTGGCGCTTTTTTCTCCGGACATGGGTGGTCGCTTTCTCACGGTCATCCGGAACCCAGGAATAAACTCCTCCGCGGCATTCCGTCGAGTAGCAAGTGGGCTCTTCGGCCTGACCGTTAGCATGAAACGAATACGATTGATAACGTTCATTTTCCATAGAAAAAAGCCTCCGCTTTTAAAATATATTTTCCTATCGCCTGCCTGATTTCAGATCTTTCAAACAGGCGGAATGTGCTTCAGCAGAATCCCTGCCGACTGAGGATCTTCTCCTCCCCATATTCTGACTGCCATTTTAGCGAGTTAAATTGAAAAGGAAAGCACAGGATTGCGAAAGACTGCGATGGTTTTGTGAAATAATGTGAACTTTCGCGACGGAGCACTTAAAACTGAATGCGCTCGGGGTAAAAACGTCGAATCACAAAATAATCGATCATGCGCTGCAGGCGTTTGATGAGATAAAAGTACAGCAAAGGCAGATAAATCAGGAGAAGAAGAAAAGCCAGAAGAGCGACGCCAACGGTCAAGGCTGAGAAAACCACACTGGCCAGAGTAGCAGTAATGCCACCCAGGTAGCTGAAAAATTCGGCCAGGCGGTCAAGGAGGGTGTTCCCCACTTCACCAAAAGTCCCCAGCAAATCACCGGACTGACCCCCACCGCGTTCAAAAAGCAGCTTCACCGGAAAGGCCCAGGCACAAAAATACTGAAGGCCGTAAGCCAGCAGAATAAGAATTTTAATGGGCAGCGGTCGCGACGGATAGCGCGCGGCGAAAAAAGGCAAAGCGAAGAGAAAAAGCAGACCCATCAGCAAATAAAGCAAGGTGGGCAAAGGCAGCAAAAAATGCAGGGGCTTAGTGAAGAGGGCAAGAATGGCCGACGTTCCGGCAATAAAGCCTAAAAGCAGGTGAAATCCGACATGACTTCTGTCCTGATAATCGCTCTGAATCCACCAGGGTCCCAGAAAAGCGCCTTCCCAAAAATCCACTGGAGCCTCTCCTAAAACTCAAAACTGCGGCGGCCAACCCGCTCCAGTTCGCGGGTAAAAGTCTTCCAGAAGGGATTGTCCTCTTCTTCCCCGCAAAGTTCACAAAAAGGTTCTTCTTCACCCTCAGAACCAAGACTGACATGCCATACGGGCCGATAGTTTTCGGGACTGAGTTCTCCATCCTCCCTCTTATTTTTAGAAATAAGAGAGATCAGACCTTCTTTGAGCGCCAACATCTTGTCTTCGGGAACCGCCCGGACAAAATCGTTGACCCAGCGATTGCTCTCCTTCCAGATCAGGAGGTGACGGGAAAAGTCCAGACGGACCAGCAGATAGCCGCGGCGAAAACGCGATAATTCACATTCAGCCCAGTCGATGCGCTTCCTCAGTGACTGCTTTTCATCCTGCGCCAGCTCGGCATCAGCAGAAGTCAAGGCAGACAAACAGGCACGAAAGACCTCCGTCTTGCTCTCAAGCTGAACTGCCGCTGAACTTGCTAAACTCAATTCAAACCACCTTCCCATGTCAAGCATAATAAAGAGCGATAATGAAAACTGAGCCTTATTCTACCACAGTTTTGCTTCTCCTGAGTTCCTCTTCAGGAGGCAAAGCCTCAGCAAGGTCGAGCAGCTTTTTCAGGCGATGATTCATGCCGGATTTACCAATCGGCGGATCCATCAGCCGGCCAAGTTCCAGTAAAGACAGTTCGGGATACTGGATGCGGGCCTCGGCTGCTTCTTTCAGGGCTTTGCTCAAAAGCTCATAGCTGTTGTCCTGCATGAGCCGGCGAATGGCCTCCCGCTGTTGGGCAGAGCTGTCGGCCAGACGTTGAGCGTTAGCGCTGTCACAATTGACCACTCGATTCACCTGGTTAAGCACCGATTTCTCCACACGCCACTCCTCAAAGAGCAGAAGCTCCTGATCAGCCTGCGCTCGCAGAAGAAAATCGGAGATCGTCTGCGCGTCTTTTCCGTAGAGCACCCAATACCCCTGGTGGCACAGGCTTCGCAAGTTCAGACCGGCCGACTTGAAAAAAGGCTGAAAGAAGTTGCGGGCTTTACGGCTTTGCAGAGAAAATTCCAGATGATAGGTTTCACGCGGATCACAAAGGGCGCCACAGGCCAGAAAAACTTCGGCCAGAACAATAGCGATATGCTGGTTACGAACGTCTTCGCCCAGGCTGCTGTCAAAATAGCGTCTGCCCTCTCTCGCAAAGAGATTCAGGTCTTCACGAATGCGCCGGTTGATGTTGCGCTCATTGAGGCAGAGCGTGCTTTGCTCTTTGCCCCTTTTAAATTCGGGACGAACGCCATAGAGCGTGCTGATCTGCTCCATAAGAAGTTCAACAAACTCGGCCTGGCGGCTGGCAAAACGAAGATCCTGCCCACTGAAACGCAAGGCCGCAAGCCCTGCAGCAGAAAAAGCCAGGGTCCAGAGGCTTTCCTCCCTGCGAATTTTTTCAAGCAGGTGGGCACGGAGTTCGGAACTGAAAGAAGAAGCTGCTTTCATGAATCCCCCACCGCTTCACGTTGGATATCCCGGTGATCGACAAAGACGCGATAGCCCTCAGCAGCAATGCGCTCTCTCAGCTTCTCGGCAAAAAGCACCGAGCGATGTCTCCCGCCAGTACAACCGACTGCTATATTCAGGCGGACTTTACCCTCACGTTCATAAAAAGGCAGGAGAAAGCTCAGGAGATCGGCCTGTTTTTGCAAATATTCCCCTGATTCAGGATAAGAAAAAATAAAATCATTCACCTCCTGGTCCAGGCCGGAAAGGGGGCGAAGTTCCAATTGGTAATAGGGATTGGGAATAAAACGAACATCAAGAAGCAGGTCCGAATCGCTGGGCACGCCATACTTAAAGCCGAAACTCTGGAGCATGACGGTCAGGCGGCGTTGGCTTCCCGGGCTATGAAAGAGCTCGTAAAGACGATCTCTCAACTCCGTTCTGCTCATGCCCGTCGTATCGATAATATCAGTGGCCATGGCTCTCACCGTCGCCAGATCCCTGCGCTCCTTGCGAATGGCTGCGGAGAGGCTGACATGACCAGCCAGGGGGTGATTACGGCGGCTTTGTTTGTAGCGCGACAGAATGATCTCCTCACTGGCCTCCAAATAGACGATACGCAGTCCGGGACTGCCCTCTTTCAGACTTTTCAGTGCTGGTGTGAGATCACCAAAGCGCTTGACGCTGCGGGCATCCATTACCAAAGCAAAACGTTCTTCGGAGGGTTCCAGGCTGCGCGGTTTATCGCTGAGCGCGGTCAGCATAGCTTTCAGGAGTTGTGGAGGAAGATTGTCTATGCAGTAAAAGCCCATATCCTCCAGATATTGTGCTGCAGTGCTCTTGCCCGCACCGGATAGACCGCTGACAATGAGTAAATCCATCTCAGTTCTCCCACTCCCCCAGGAAGCGGACCTCTGCTTCGAGCTGCACTCCGCTTTGAGCAAGAACATCTCGCTCCACAGCCTCAAAAACGGCCTTAATCTCAGCTGCCTTGGCCTCTCCGTGGTTCACAATAAAGCCGGCATGCTTTGCGGAGACGCCCGCCGGACCCAGAGATTTACCCTTCCAGCCGGCTTCGGAAATAAGCTGCCCGGCAAAATGACCTTCCGGTCGTTTGAAGGATGAACCCGCACTCTTTTCATTCAGCGGCTGACTTTGCCGCCTCCGTGCCTGAAAATCGGCTATGCGATCATAGATAACCCGGGAATCTTCCGGGGTCAGACGAAAACTTGCGGCCAGAACAATTGCCCTGTGATCACTGAAATAGCTGTGGCGATAACCAAAATCCAGCTCCTCAGGGGCGGCCTCGCGCACCTGACCATCTTCATCGAAAAAAGTCACCGAGCAGAGCTGATCGGAGAGCGTTCCGCCATAGGCCCCGGCATTCATGCTCACGGCCCCGCCGAGCGAGCCAGGTATACCACAGCAAAATTCCAGGCCGCTGAGGCTGTGACGGGCAGCCGCAGCCGAAAGCTGAAAGAGACGCAGGGCAGCTTCCGCACGCAGGCAGTTCTTTTTAACTTCCAGGGCTGCCGGTTCTTCGTCCAGAAGCAGAACAGCGCCTCGAATACCTTTATCCGCAATCAGGACATTGCTTCCCGCCCCCAGAACCGTGAAGGGAAAACGCTCTTGATAGAGCCGTTCAAGTACCCGGCGCAGGGCGTCTTCACTCTTGACCCGGATGAGCAGATCCGCCGGACCGCCGACGGCTATAGTCGTAAAAGGCGCCAGATTCTCCTGAAGGCGGCAATCACAGCCCGGTATTTGCCTCAGGGTCTCTTTCATCTCCAAGGTCCACTGCTGATTTTGCATCATGCTTTCGTTTTCCCCTTGCTGTTTTCGCCAAAAACTCTGTCAGCCAAAGCCTTTGCTGCATTGTATCCCATCTGCTTCTGGCGGAAATTAATGGCGGCAACCTCCACGATCACCGCCAGGTTCCGTCCGGGCCTCACAGGTATAGTGATGGATGGAACCTCAATGCCCAGGATTTCCGTACTCTCTTCATTGATACCGAAACGGTCGTAATTTTTGCTCTCATCCCAGTTTTCAAGATTGATAACAAAATGGATATTCTCCTGCATTTTCACCGATGAAACGCCATAGAGTTCCTTGACATCCAGGATACCCAGCCCGCGAATTTCAATCAGATGACGGATGATATCCGGGGCGCGCCCCAGCAAAGTGGTATCAGAAACCCGGCGAATTTCCACCAGATCATCCGCGATGAGGCGATGGCCGCGCTTGACAATTTCCAGGGCAGTCTCAGATTTGCCAACACCGCTCTCCCCCAGAATCAAAATACCTTCGCCGTAGACTTCGACGAGAACGCCATGCATACTGATGCGTTCAGCCAGTTCAACATTGAGGTATTTGACCAGAGAACTGGTAAAGTTCGCTGTCGTTTCGTCCGTTCCGAAAAGCGGAACTTCATATTTTTCCGCTGACTGGAGCATAATTTTGTCCGGCTTACGGCCCCGGGTCAAAATCATGCAGGGGATTCCCGTGCTGAAGAGGGCATTCAGACGCATACGGCGTTCATCCCTGGAGAGTGAGTCGAGATAGGCATTTTCCATGTTGCCGATCACCTGGATACGGTCAGGACCGAAATGCTCATAATTTCCTGCAAGCTGCAGGCCCGGGCGCGTGACATCCGGGATCATGATTAAACGCTGGCCATAGCTCCCGGCGCCGCTTAAAACCTGGAGTTTAAATTCCTGTACAACTTCCTGTAAAGAAATACTATTCATAAGGCCTCCGCGGGATATAATGAGCACAATGTCTGAGATGATTATAGCATGTGAGAAGGAGGCCGCTATGCAGGAAAAGCTTAAAAAGTACAAGGTTCAGGAAGGCAAAAAACACATCTCCCTGAAAGACTACCCCACCGATGCCGGGCCTGGGCGTCCCAAAAAGGAGCTGAAAAAAGAAATCCTTGAGCCTAATATGCAGGAACTGCGAGTTCTTCAGGAAAAACTCTATGCAGAAGATAAGCAGGGTCTGCTCATCTGCCTGCAAGCCATGGATGCCGCCGGTAAAGACTCCGCCATCGAACACGTGCTGAGCGGCATCAATCCTCAGGGCTGTGTGGTCACTCCATTTAAGCAGCCCTGTGCCGAAGAACTCGACCACGACTACCTCTGGCGGATTCATAAAGCTGTCCCGGCCCGCGGCATGATTGGCATTTTTAACCGTTCGCATTATGAGGAAGTGCTGGTGGCCCGGGTTCATGATCTGCCCGAAAAACAACCTATTCCCGAGAAGCTTGTGGACGAAGAGATTTGGGAACGCCGTTTCGAGCAGATCAATAACTTTGAGAAATACCTCGCTGAAAACGGCATCCGCACCATTAAGTTCTTTCTGCATCTCTCCCGCGAAGAGCAGCGCGACCGCTTTCTCCGCCGCATCGACCTGCCCGAAAAGAACTGGAAATTCTCACCCTCCGATCTGGCCGAGCGCAAACTCTGGGATCAGTACATGGCCGTCTACGAAGACATGCTGGCCAAAACTTCGACCAAAGTCGCCCCCTGGTATATCATCCCCGCTGACAAAAAGTGGGTCGCCCGCTATTTGATCTCGGAGATCATCATTGAAACGCTGCAGGACATGAATCCTCAATACCCTGTGCTGTCCCAGGAAAGCAAGGCCCGTCTCGCTGAATACCGCGAGATTCTGCTAAAAGAAGAGGGGCTCAACGAAGCAGAAAACGAGGATGAGGACTAATCCTCATCCCCGTTCACAAATAAAGAGGACAAACTCTTCAATCATCGCACCGGCGAAGATCCCTCTTAAAATCTAAATCTCAGCTCAGGAAATGGGAACGACGGCGCCGTCGTACTTCTGCTCGATGAAGTCGGCGATTTCCTTTGAATGGAGGACATCCATCAAGGCTTTCAGAGCCGGATTTTCAGCGTTCTCTTTTTTAGCAGCAATCACGTTGGCGAAGGTCTGAGCGGCTTCGGAGTCCGCGCTTTCGATATAGAGCGCATCCTTGCTGACAGAAAGGCCTGCGGAGAGGGCGACATTGCCGTTAATCACCGCGTAATCCAGATCCTCAAGGCTGCGGGGCAGCTGCTCGGCAGCCAGTTCCTGGAATTTCAGCTTGTGTGGGTTTTCCTTGATGTCAAGCAGGGTCGTGCTGAGGCCGGCCTCCCCTGCAAAGTCGATCCAGCCAAGTTTTTGCAGGATGAGCAGGGCGCGCGCCTGATTTGAGCTGTCATTGGGCAGACCAATGCTGGCCCCTTCTTTGAGATCGTCAATACTTTTCAGACGCCCACCGTAAAGGCCCATGGGTTCATAATGAACCTTGCCCAGGGAAACGAGATCCGCCTGTTTTTCTTTATTGTAGTTTTCCAGGTAGGGTACGTGCTGGAAATAATTGGCATCAATATCGCCGCTCTGACAAGCTTCATTGGGCAGGACATAATCTGTAAATTCAACAATTTCAAGCTTGATGCCCTGCTTTTTCAGGGGTTCAACACAGGCCTGAAGAATTTCCGCATGCGGCGTCACACTGGCGCCCACCTTAAGGGTCTGTTCTTTTCCTGTGGCTTCTTTAGCGTCATCAGAGCTTTTCTCAGTGACTTCTTTGGGTTGGTCAGAGCTTTGTTCTGAAGCTTCGGTCGATTTTTCAGAGCTTTTCTCAGCAGCCTCTTTAGCTTCTTCCGAAGTCTTTTCAGCCGTTTCGTTCTTTTTCTCCGCCTTTTCCGCACTTTCCGGCGCGGCACAGCCCGCCAGCAGAGTGAGACAGAGCAGCAGAGTGACTAAGATTGACCATGTTTTTTTCATAAGTTAGTTCCTCACTTTTTTATTTGAAGCAGGATTTTGACCAAACCCTGTTTCTTACGATAACAAATGCTAAGCCCGGGTGGGCAAGGTCGTTGACGCTCGCTTGCTTCGCAGCAGCCCCTACTTAGCGCCGCCGCGCAGCCGAACGTTCGACCAGGCGGCCGCCGATCCCCTGAATAAGCTGCACCAGCAGAATCAGGAGAATCACCGTGACCGTCATGACCTCCGTGTTGTAGCGGTTGTAGCCATAATTGAGCGCAATCGCCCCCAGGCCTCCTGCACCGATGAACCCCGCCATGGCGGAATAGGAGAGTATGGTCGTCGCCGCAATGACTGCGCCTGAGAGTATGGACGTACCGGCTTCCGGAAGCAGGACTCGCCAGAGGATCTGAGCTTTGCTCGCTCCCATGGCTTCCGCAGCTTCGCGAACACCGCGCGGGACCTGCAGCAGCGATGTTTCAACGAGGCGCGCCACAAAGGGAGCAGAGGCCACGGTCAGGGGAACGACGGCGGCACGTGCGCCGATGCCGTTTCCGGCAATCCAGCGGGTGAAGGGCGTGATGTAGACCATCAGGATTAAGAATGGGACAGATCGCAGAATATTCACCACGGTACCGAGGAGCCCGTAGATCTGCTTTTGCGGCCGCAGCCCCTGAGGCGAACAGTGGTAGAGGGCAAGGCCCAGAGGCAGGCCGAGCACATAGGCAAGCAAGGTGGTCACTCCACTCATGCTGACACTTTGCCAGGTTCCGTTAGATAGTAAGGTCCACCATTGATCAGCAGTCATACGGTTTCCTCCCTTTCATCGTTTTCTGAGTTCTCTGATTTTTCTGATTTATCTTCGATGCTTGCGTTTTCTGTATTGTCGCTTTGGAAAGTTTTTTTAGAGCTGGGTTTTTCCACAGGCTGAAACTCATGTTGGATGTCGTGGGCACAGAGCCAGTCTGAAATTTTGTTTCTGGCCTCTTCCCCATCGGGAAGCAGCACAAGCATCTGGCCATAGGAAATCCCGTTGATCGCTGTGGAATCTGCCGCGAGGATGCTGAGCGGCAGGCCGCTGGCCAGAACCAGCTCAGCAAAAATAGCTTCCTCCGCTTTATGTCCGTCAAAGGTGAGGCGGACGGTCGGCCCGAGCTTTTCACTTTCCAGAAGTTGTCCCTGAGGCAGGATCAGGCGGCGCGTTGTTTCGCTGCGGGGATTGCGGAAAAGCTCCGCAACCTCATTTTCTTCAATAATCTTCCCGTTTTCCATGACAGCGGCGCGCTCACAGATGCTCTCCACCACCTTCATCTGATGGGTGATGAAAATCATGGCAAGTTTTCTTTCCTGCTGCAGGGATTTGAGCAAAGCCAGAATTTGTTCGGTCGTTTGAGGGTCGAGAGCGGATGTCGCTTCATCCAGCAAAAGCAGATCGGGGTCGTTGACCAGAGCACGGGCAATGGCCACGCGCTGCTTTTGTCCGCCGGAGAGCTGCTCCGGATACGCCGCCCATTTGTCCGGGAGATCGACACGTTGGAGTAAGGCCCGGGCCTTTTTTTCTGCCTCATTTTTTGACCAACCGGCTATGCGCAGAGGAAAGCTGATATTCTCACCTACTGTTTTAGCTGAAAAAAGGTTAAAGTCCTGAAAAATCATGCCGATCTTTCGCCGCGCCTGTCGAAGCTGCTCTTCGCTCAGAGCCTGCAGCTCACAGCCATGGTAGAAAACCTTCCCCTCGTCCGGGCGTTCGAGCAGATTGAGGCAGCGAATGAGCGTGCTCTTCCCTGCCCCGGAGAGGCCAATAATCCCGTAGATCTGGCCGGGACGCACACGGATATCCACGCCCCGCAGGGCCTCCACCTCACCATTTCGGCCCTGGAAGTGCTTTTTCAGGCCCCGGGTCTCCAGAATGAACTCGCCCTCAGCAGCGGAGGCTTCCAGAGAGGAAGATTCCACTGCCCCCTTTTGCAAGTCCTTCCTGTTCAAATCACCTGCTTTCTGCGCTTTGCAGGCTGCATTGTTGAAAAAGCCCGACTTGTTTGCCTTGAGGGCTGCTGCTTGCTTCTTTTTATTCCCTATCCCTGCCATATGTTTTCTCCTTAATCCTGCCAATCCTGTCGCCTTGCGAATTCTGCCTGCTCACTATTCATGTCGCCTGGCTAATCCCATCTGCTCGCTCGCCCTGCTGACTGGATCGTCGTGCCTTGTCCTTCATCATTCAAACAAAAAAAGGCTGTCCGCCGGGGACAGCCTTCAAAAAACTTCTTCTTCCGCTGATGCGCAATTAAAAGTCGCTCGAAATCCACCGTCTTTCGAGCAAATTAAAAGCACACATGAGCATTCGCAGTGTACAAGTCTTTTGAACTTTGCCCGATTGAGTCATAAAAACGGTTTCCTTCGCTAAATGTTGGCCTTATTTTGCGGCAAAGAGGTCAGGAGGTCAAGCAGCGGCAAAATATTAAGTCAATTTAACTATAGTCCACCCTCCCCTCAGGGGCGACCCTCTCCTTTTTAGATAAAAACTGCCGGCAGGACCTTTAGTCCTGTCGGCAGACTGCTGTGGCTATTTTCTGATTTTTCCAGGTGATCCAGGCAGACGGCTACAGCCATCTGTCAGCTTTTTCCACTTTCTCCCGACGACTGCTTGTGCACTTGTTCTGTGTGCTTCTGCTGCTCCAGAAGGAGACTACAGCTATTTTTCTGCTTCTTCGAGCCAGTCACGGCGGGCGTTCTGCGCCAGCGCCATCTGCTTGAAAGCTTCAATGCTCATGCTCTCGTTTTCCGAGCAATCGCGCTTCCGCACCGAGAAGCTGCCGTCTTTCACTTCCTGATCGCCAAGAATGAGCATGTAGGGGATCTTATCCATCTGAGCTTCGCGAATCTTATAACCGATCTTTTCGTTGCGCTCATCGACTTCGACACGCAGGCCGGCCAGTTTCAGTTCCTGACAGACCTTGCGGGCATAATCGCCATGATTTTCCGAGGAAATGGGCAGGATGCGGGCCTGAACCGGAGCCAGCCAGAGCGGGAATTTACCGGCGCAGTGCTCTGTCAGGTGGCCGATGAAGCGCTCAATGGAACCAAGAATAGCCCGGTGAATCATGATGGGGCGATGGCGTTCGCCATCCTGACCAATGTACTCCGCTTCAAAGCGCTGCGGCAGCTGGAAGTCGAGCTGCACCGTGCCGCACTGCCAGGCACGGCCAATCGAGTCCTGAATATAAAAGTCGATCTTCGGACCGTAGAAGGCTCCGTCGCCCTCATTGATCTGATAAGCAATACCCGTTTCATCAAGAGCCTGTTTCAATCCGGCTTCGGCCTGGTCCCAGTCCGCAATCTCGCCCATAAAGTCCTCCGGGCGGGTAGAGAGGAAAACCTTATACTTGAAATGGAACATGCTGTAGATTTCGTCAACCATGCTTACGACGCCCTTGATTTCGCTGGTGATCTGCTCCGGCGTCATAAAGATGTGAGCGTCATCCTGCGTAAAAGCGCGCACGCGCATCAGGCCGTGAAGCGCGCCGGATTTTTCGTGACGATGGACATGGCCCATTTCGGCCAGTCGCAGGGGCAGGTCACGGTAGGAGTGCGGCTCTGATTTATAGACGAGAAGGCTGCCCGGGCAGTTCATCGGCTTGATGGCGTATTCCTGCTCATCGATCATGGAGGTGTACATATTCTCTTTGTAGTGAGTCCAGTGGCCTGAAGTCTCCCAGAGGTGCTGATTCAGCATCGTCGGCGTCTGAATCTCGCCATAGCCGTATTTGACATGAACTTCGCGCCAGTACTCGACGATTGCATTCATCAGCGCCATGCCGTTCGGCAACCAGAAGGGGAAGCCGGGGCCTTCTTCACTGAACATAAAGAGCTTCAGCTCTTTGCCGAGCTTTCTGTGGTCGCGCAGCTTCGCTTCTTCCATCATGCGGAGATAAGCTTCAAGTTCAGATTTTTTTGGGAAACAGGTTCCGTAAATGCGGGTCAGCATTTTATTTTTCTCGTCCCCGCGCCAGTAGGCGCCCGCGAGCGAGGTCAGTTTGATGGCCTTGACGGCACGCGTGGACATCAGATGGGGTCCGGCACAGAGATCCGTAAAATCGCCCTGGGTATAGAAAGAGATGACGGCATCTTCGGGAAGGTCGCGAATGAGCTGAACTTTGTAGCTCTCCCCTTTTTCTTCAAAATAGCGGATGGCCTCGTCGCGGGGACGGGTAAAGCGCTCAATGGGCAGATCTTCCTTGACGATCTTTTTCATTTCCTCTTCAATTTTGGGAAAATCTTCTTCACTGAAGGGGGTATCGCGGTCGACATCGTAATAGTAGCCATCCTCAATGGCCGGGCCGATCGCCAGCTGGGTCTCCGGATAAAGGCGTTTCACAGCCTGCGCAAGAATATGTGAGCAGGTATGACGGAAGGCATGGCGGCCGCCTTCATCGGCAAAAGTCAGAATCGACAGTTTGCAGTCATGATCCACCAGGTCGCGGAGATCATGCAGTTCGCCGTCGATTTCGCCGGCGCAGGCTTCGCGCTGCAGCCCTGCAGACAATTGGCCGGCAATCTCGTAGATTGACTGCGGCTCTTTCAATTCGTGGACATCCCCATTTTTCAATCTCACTTGTATCATTTTTTTCTCTCACTTTCGTGCACATCGGGAATAAAAAAACACCCCCGACGCAGGTTTTGCTGTCAAGGGTGCAGAAAGCACGGTTCCACCTTGGACTTTCACTCAGAGATCTCAGCTCTTTCGACAGGTCTGAAATCGAACCCTTAACGCGGGCAACGGCGACGCTCATCGCGTGCAGCTCGGGAGTGGTCTTCAACGGCCTTTGCTGCGACAAAGCTCTCAGCCTTTGGCTCTGTCTCTCTGATGAAGCAAGCATCCGCCTACTCTTTCCGTCTTCGCTTTGTTCCCCATTATGACGCCGAAAAAGCGTCTGTCAAGGCCTTTTTTATCAGGAATCGAGATCAATCGGCACAAAGCCCTCGCCGCGAACCTCGCTGTAATCGGTCACAATCATCAGCGAGCGCGGATCGACTTTGCGGACAATCTCTCTGACCTTCACCAGCTCCTTTTTGCTGCAGGCCACCATAAGGACCTTTCTCGGCTTTTTCGTGTAGGCTCCTTCCGCTTTCAGGTAAGTCGCCCCCCGCTCCAGCAGACGGTTGATTTCATCATAGATTTCCTGCGGATGATCACTGATGATGAGGCTCATCTTGCCCATGGAGAAGCCGTTCATGAACTTGTCAATAACCAGGGTCGACACCACGGTAAAAATAATACCGTAGAGCATGGCATCAATGTTTTTGTAGACAAAAACGCCGCAGAGGATGATGGCTCCATCCGTCATCAGAGTGATCTGACCAATGGAAAAATGCGGCTTCACCTTGCGCACGGACATGATGACCAGATCGGAGCCTCCCGTGCAGGTACCGGCCTGGTAGATGATCGCAAGCCCCAGACCTGACAGCGCCCCGGCATAGAGTGCCGACAACATCGTGTTCGCCCCCTGATATGTCCCGAAAAGAGGGGCCACAAAGTCCAGGAAAACGGCATTCATCACCAGGGTCTGAAATGTTCTCAGCATATAGCGGCTGCCGAGGAAACGAAAAGAGACAAAAACGATAGGAATATTCAGCAGGAGGCTCATCAAACCGATGGGCTGCCTGAACAGGTAATTCAGAATCAGCGCCATACCGGTGACGCCGCCTGGGGCGAAATCTGCATTGGAGGCAAAGTAATAGACGCCCACCGCATAGATGAACGAGCCGATGGCATCCATAAGTAAATACCGGGGTTCATTTTTCAGAAAATTCCGAAATTCCTCCCGGCTCATCGTCAAATTCGCGTATTTCTTCATTGAAGCCTCCTCACCAGCACAATGGCCGAACTTGTTTATCAAAGCATAGGGCAGAGGGAAAATCAAGAGGGTCACTGACCCGTTTAGCGACCTTCGCTGTAGGCCTGAAAGGCTGAGCTGACCAGAGCAGCAATTTTGGCCGCTCCGCTGCCGTTAGGATGAATGCCATCGTCATGATCCGCCATGAAAGCCTGATCATCCTTATAAGGGATCCCAAATACATCAATGAAGCCACAGCCATAATGCTCTGCAATTTTTTGACAGGCCTTTGCATAATCCGCTGTCTTAAGGCCTGCCTGGTTGGGTTCTGGACCTTTGAGCTGAAAATCAAAGTAGTTTTGCGGCGTGCTCATGATAAAAAGTTTACACTCAGGTAGAGCTGTCTGGAGACGTTCAACAAGATAGGCATAGGCTCCAAGGAAGCTGTTCCTGTCCTTTTCTTCAAGAGGACGACTGAGTTCTTCAGCACCGCCGATGGGATAAGCCGAGAAGAAATCATTCGTTCCGCCCATGATGGTAATGATATCAGGCTGATCCGCAATCAGAGCGGAGATGCGTTCTTCGCTCCAGAAAGGATTGAGCCCGGGACCACAGACACAGCTTCCGGAAATGCCATGATCACGATGTTCAAGGGGAATATCCTGCAAGACCAGAGGCTGCCAGAAACCATGATCGGTAATAGAGTCACCAAAACTGTCCCAGCTTTTGCCACTGAGTTCAACGGGGCCTTGCAGACGCTGGGGGGCAGGAGGGGGATTTTTTCGGGCGAGTAACATTCCCATCAGTATACTGAATAAAATCAGCGCCAGAGCAAGTAAAACCCACAGGAGCGGATCTCTCCCCGGCCGCCTCGACGAAGGAGGCGCTTGTTTTTGAAACTTTTGTTCACGCTTCGCTTTTTCCATACTAAGGCAGTAGACAGGTGAATGAAGGAAAGGCAGGCGAGCAAGGAAATCTTTGCCTGCTTTTTCAGCCTCGCCACTCATGGCTCACAGTAGAATTGAAAGCAGGCCCCCGCGATGGCGTCGGCCAGGCTTTCACGAACTTCGTTCCTGACCAGAATTTTCATATCGTTTTCGCTGCTGGAGAAGCCTAAATCTACCTGAACGGCCGTCACGTTGGTAAATCGACCTGCAGGCAGGGCTTCCTCGCTGACCGCCTGACGATTTCCCTTATAGCTGATCTCGGGAACCAGACTGCGGGCATTGCGTTCAATGAATTCGGCCAGACGCCGCCGTGAGGAGCTGCCATAAGCCAGATATGCCGGCTGATCGCCCGGACGCTCAGGGCTAAGTTCCGCTGCTCCTGAGCTGGCTGCCAGCGAGTCGCCAAAATAGAGCGCCCGCAGGCCATTTTCTTTGCCTTTGCTTCCGCTCAGACGAAGAGAGAGAAAAAGCACATCTGTGTACTGCCGCTCGACGTCCAGGAGCAGACGCAGCTCCGGACTCGCCCCATTGGCGCTGAATACAGCGCTTACCGCAGCCTCCTGCGGGTGATTAACCGCAGACATCAGGGTGGGAATCAGGGTTTCTAAATCGGTGCAGCGGAATTTTTGTTCCTGTAATTCCTGAACGAAATGCTGACTGATGTCCGAAGCCAGAACCGCTGCCTGAGACAGATCGCCCTTTTGTTCCGTGCGCGAACGGGTCGTGATCACCTTGGCTCCAAGTGCCTCCAGCCTGCTCTGCAGCTGCTCAGAAAAAACAGGAAGGATCTGAGATTTGGGAATGTCGGGTTTTCCGGCCTTTTCCTGACTTTCATCTGTCTCATCGGACTTCTCCTCTTCCGCCTGCGTACTGTAGGGAGATAAAGGAAAGCCGGTCACAGGATCGGTCGCCGCAGCATCTTCCCTCTTTTTCTGAAGCCCCTCTCCCGCTTTTCCCGGGGAAGGCTGCACGTCCTCCACTTCACTTTCACCTACATCCAGAAAAATGCTGATGCCTTCCAGCGCTTTTTCGTTGCGGCTGCGTCCCTTGTAGAGGCTGAGATCGGCTTTGTGATAATCCGTCACCATAGAAGTATGAGGCCAGGAGAGTATCCCGCGATCATTTTTTTTGGCCACTGACGTATCGTTCTCCGCCAGAGGGAGCTCTTCATACGTTGACAGTTTGGCCATTTTGAGTTCATCTTCATCTTTTACCGTCGCCGCGAGATAAAGGTCGGGGCGAAGACGGCGCAGAAAAAAACCTCCTGTGAGCAAGAGAACAGCAAGAAGCAGAAGCAGCTTTAAACTTAAAAACGCTTTACGTTGATTCATAGCCTCTCCCCAATCAGGAAGCAAATTTACTGTTGATCAGATTGGCCAGACCTTCGGCGAGATCCTGAATCTCCTCATGATCTTCGCCTTCGAGCATCACGCGAACATAGGGTTCTGTGCCGGAGGGGCGGAGCAGGAGGCGACCCCTGTCTCCCAGCTTATCCCGGATACGCTGCGAAGCCGCAAGCACATCGGGATCCTGCATACAACTGCTTTTCTTCTCATCAGGCACCTTGGCGTTGATGAGCACCTGAGGCAAGATCTGAATGACCTTGCGGAGTTCTGAAAGCTTCTCATTACTGCGTTTGATGCTGCGCAGAAGTTTTAATGCTGAAAGCAGGCCATCACCCGTCGTGGCATCCTGCAAAAAGATCATATGTCCGGATTGTTCGCCTCCCAGGCTGTAATCATATTTCAGCATTTCTTCCAGCACGTAACGATCGCCGACTTTGGTTTTGAGCAATTTGATGCCATTTTTCTCCGCAAAAATATCCACAGCAAGATTGCTCATGACGGTGACAACCAGGGCGTTATCGTGAAGTTCACCGTGTTTTTTCATATCCAGGGCAAGAACCGCCATCATCACATCGCCATCGACGACTTCGCCTTTGTCGTCCACGGCAATGAGCCGGTCAGCATCCCCATCAAAGGCCAGTCCGAGATCAAGCTGATTCTTTCTCACCAGCTCCGCCAGATGCTCAATGTGGGTGGAACCCACTCCACGATTGATGTTCAGACCATCCGGTTCAACTCCTGTAAGCAGGAGCTCAGCGCCAAGTTCCCGGAAAATTCGCGGCGCATTCTCAAAGGCCGCTCCATTGGCACAGTCCAGACCGATTTTCATGCCCGTAAGGTCGAGTCCAAAATGCTCCAGAAGATTTTGGGCATAGGACCAGGCGAGCTCGTGACGTTCGCTGCGGCGGCCGATCCCCTTGCCCACAGGACGCGGGGCCTCATTCTTGAAGTTCCGGATGCTCGCTTCGATCTCATCTTCGACATCATCAGGACATTTATAGCCTTCACGGGAAAAGAACTTGATGCCATTGTATTCAAAAGGATTATGCGAAGCCGAAATGACCGCTCCTGCGTCACAGCCCAGCGACCTTGTCAGCCAGGCAACCCCCGGCGTCGAGACGACTCCCGCAACGATGGCATCTGCGCCTGCAGAGCAGAGACCGGCCACCAGCGCCGACTCAAGCATTTCACCGGAAATACGCGTATCCCGTCCGACCAGAACGGTTTTTTTAAGCGGCTTATCCTCCGCCAGCACATGCGCGGCAGCAAAACCCAGCTGGAAGGCCAGATCTGGGGTCAGCTCCTGGTTGGCCACCCCTCTGACCCCATCGGTTCCGAATAATCTTGCCATGCTTTTCCTCCTGATACGTGTTAAAAACTGATACGCAATAAAAAGCGGCCAGTGTTTATTAATTTTCCGGACGCACGCTGATCAGTACCTGCGCCGGCGATACGCTATCTGCTTTGGTATAGCGCTGACTGCTGGTCCGTATTTCCACAGGTAAACGCTGGAGTCCCTCTTTTTCGACTTTAGCCAGATCAATATAAGCGCTGATATCGAGATTATTGAGATGCGAGAGTGTTTGCTCCCGGCCCCGCAAAGTCACACGAATAGTCTCTATACGATACTGCGCCGTCAGATTTCTTTTCTCCAGCTCCTCCTGATTGAGATAGGTGAGCTGGACTTGATAGTTCTGGCTGCGCACAGGATTAACCGTCGTCTGAACATAGAACCAGAAACCCAGAGCAAGCAGCAAACTCAGCGTCATCAAGGTGACACGCTGTTTGTGCGTCTGAACAATCTGCACACCGGTTTTGCGCAGATGGATCATGGGCAGACGCTTCTTATTCCCTTCTTCCTGGGGGAGCAGCAGACGGTGCAGCTGCGTGCGCAGGGCGTCCTCGTTATCCAGCATATAGAGACGGCCTTCCAGACAGATGGAAATGGTCCCTCGCTCTTCGGAGACGACAATGGCCACCGTATCGCCAATTTCACTGGCTCCGATTGCGGCCCGGTGCCGTGTCCCCAGATCCCTGCGCAGGTGGTAGTTGTCAGAAAGGGGAATATGCACCCGCGCCGCAGCGACACGTCCGCCACGGATCAACACGGCTCCGTCGTGTAAAGGGGATCCGACATAGAAAATTTGTTTGAGCATAGTGGTGGTAATCGCTGCATCGACCACAATGGCATTTTCCTGCTCTTCCAGATCGCCCAGAGGGGTCGAACGTTCAATGACAATCAGCGCACCCGTCCGCTTTTCCGCCATTTCCGAGCAGGCTCGCACAATGGATTCAATAATCTGATGCGTGTGGCTTGTCTCATAAGCATCCTCTGACGAAATCATCTTAAAACCGGAACGGCCCACTGTTTCCAGGGCGCGCCGGAGCTCCGGCTGAAAAATAACCACAAAAGCGATGGCAAAAATGGAGATGGTGCGCGAAAGGAGAAAGCCCAGAGCCGTCAGACCCACGAGATCAGAGATCAGACCAAGCGCCATAATCAGAAGAATGCCCTTCAGTAATTGCCAGGCACGAGAATCTCGCAGAAGCTTGAGAATAAAATAAAAAATAAAAGAGAGGACAATAACGTCCACAAAGGCAAAAGCAATATCTTTGGGGCTGCCTAAAAAGAGCAGGGCCTCCAGCAGACTTTGCCAGATGGCGGAAAAGAATTTGCCGATGCGCGTAAAGATATCCGTTTGCGGCATAGCTGCTCCTTTCCCATATCACTTCGCCACGTTCAAGTATCGAGCCTATTATAACGCAAAACGCTTTTTCTGACAGAATAAGAGCGGGTCACAAAGAACGAAACCCGCTCAGAAAATACCAGATCCGTGAAGCTTAGCGGCCGCAGGCCTGAGCCAGCAAATCCCTGAAGAGAGGCAGGGCACGACGTATGCGGTCATTGGGAACACAATAGGAAATGCGCACGTAGTCCGGACAACCAAAGCCAACACCTGGAACGATCAGGACGTTTTTCTCCATAGCCATTTCAGAGAAAGCGGAACCATCGCCGTTGGGAGCTTTGACAAAAAGATAAAAGGCCCCGTCCGGGTGCACACAGTTATAGCCCATCTCGCTCAGACTGCCGTAAAGCAACTGACGATTTTCTTCGTACGGCTGCAAATCAGGACGT
Organism: Clostridiales bacterium; assembly: GCA_004556455.1. Lineage (GTDB taxonomy): Bacteria > Bacillota > Clostridia > Saccharofermentanales > DTU023 > SFGY01. Next base: position 56,392 of record SFGY01000008.1, read on the forward strand.
TCTTTTATGCAGCTTTCAATCACTCTCTGGGCCAGCGCAGGGGCGCAGACGTAACCCATGGTTCTGGCCGCTCCGGAGATGGCCAGATAAAGCTCCTTTGCATCTTCGGCTTCGGGTGGAACCAGCGTATAACCGATACGTTCACCCGGGATCGAGAAGCTCTTTGACCAGCTGTAGCAGATAATGCTGTTCTTATAAATCGAAGGAATCCAGGGCACTTCAAGCCCGTCATAAGCCAGTTCACGGTAAGGCTCATCCGAAATCAGGTAAATGGGATGACCGAAATTCCGGCTCTTCTCCTCCAGCAGAGAGGCCAGTGTTTTAAGCTCTTCGCGGGTGTAGATTTTTCCACCGGGATTATTGGGCGAATTGATAATAACCCCCTGAGTGGACGCGTCAATCGCCTCCTTCAGGGCCTCCAGATTGACGCGGAAATCCGCTGCTGCAGGAACATAGTCGAATTTCCCTCCCTTGCTCTCAACGAAGTTCCGATATTCCGGAAAAAAAGGCGCCATGGCCAGAATTTTGGACTGATGGTCGAGGGTAAGAGCTTTGAAGACTGCGCAGAGTGAAGCGGCTGCTCCGCAGCTCAGATATAAATCCCCGGGCCCGTAGTGCGTATGATAGCGTTCATTGAGATCATCCACGATCGCCTGGCGGGCCTCTGGACGTCCGGCGCTGACCGTGTAGGTGTGCAGCGCTACGGGATCGATTTCACGGTTCAGCTTCTCCCAGCATTGCGCAACTTTAGAAGGCATGGGGACAGAAGGGCTGCCCAGAGTAAAATCGAAAACATGATCCGGGCCGAGTTTTTTCGCCTGAATCTGACCATAATTAAACAATTTACGTATAGGCGACGGTTGCGCGCCCAATTCATACATGCTTTTTGAAATCATCAGCGGCTCCTTTGTGAAACTTTTCCTCTGTCGACACGGAGGTCTGAGGCGGAGCGTGGCAGGGTTTATCTCTCCCCCGCACCGTCTGCAAAGGAAAACAGTTCCGGCGTTCTATTGATGTGAAACCAGCTCACGTCCTTTGCGGAAGGCCAGCAGGTTAATCTCCTTGAATTTCTCCGGAACAACCCGCGCAATCACCTCTTCCCATTCAAGTTTTTGCAGAACCGGGAAGGCTTCGACCATCGCTCCGAAGAGGACGACGTTGGCCACCTTGGGATTGCCGATCTCCAATGCCTCTTTCATGGCGTCAAAGGAATAGACTTTGAAATTGGCCTGCATGGCCTCAAGCAGTCCCTGGGGGTATTCGACTTTGCCGCTGGCCACGGGCAGCGGAACAATTTCCAGATTATTGATGACCGCTACACCGTCCGGTTTGAGGAACTGACTGTTGCGGACGGCCTCCATTTTTTCGAAAGCCACGAGTACATCGGCTTCACCCGGACCGATAATGGGGGAATCAACCTGCTCACCATAGCGAACCTGCGTAGAGACGCTCCCGCCGCGCTGAGCCATTCCGTGGATTTCACTCATCTTGACATCGTAGCCGCCGGCCAGGAGACCCTCCGTCAGGATTTTTGAAACCAGAATGGTTCCTTGTCCGCCAACTCCGGAAAGAAGAATACTGTGTACGTTTGACATAGGATTAAGCCTCCACTTTCTTGATTGCCTGAACCGGGCAGACCTGAGCACAGACCTCACAGCCTACACAGAGGGTTGCATCAATATTGGATTTACCGTCTTTCATGAAGATCGCCGGGCAGCCTACCCGGAGGCAGCTCTTGCAGCCGATGCAAGTGTCGCGATCGACTTTGCAAAGTCCCTTCTCATGCTTGATGCCCTTAATCAGCAGACAGGGGCGACGTGTGATGATGGCCGGGCGGCGCCCATCTTTGAGGAAGGCCACGGCATCGTCTATGGTTTTTTTCATGGCTTTCAGATCCTGCGGATCCACCACGAGAACGTCCGTAAAACCAATGGCCTTGAGCAGTTTTTCGATATCAATTCTGGTGGCTACTTCCCCGAAGAGATTCTTGCCCGTTCCTGGATTGTCCTGCTGGCCCGTCATACTGGTGATGCTGTTATCCAGAATACAGGGAATCACGTGGCCATCGTTATACATGATTTCGACTGCACCGGTGATGCCGCTGTGGAAGAAGGTCGAATCACCGATGACGCCGAACACGACATACTGATCTTTGCGGCCGGAAAGCTCAAAGGCTTTGGCGTAGCCGTGGCCTGCGGAGAGGGAGGCACCCATGCAGATGACGCTGTCCATCGCATTCATGGGGTCGGCGCTGCCCAGGGTGTAACAGCCGATATCACCTGAAATGACCGCATCTTTGCGACGCGAGAGCGTGTAGAAAAAGCCACGGTGAGGGCAGCCCGGGCAAAGCGCAGGCGGCCGTGCCACAATCGGCGTGTTGAGTTCCTTGCGTTCTGCTCTGATGCCAAAGATACATTCGCGGACAATTTCCGTATTGAGTTCATGGCAGACAGGCAGTTTTTCCTTGCCGATGCAGGCGATGCCCATGGCTTTGATATGCATTTCAAGGAAGGGATCCAGCTCTTCGACGACATAGAGGGTTTCCACCGAGGCGGCGAAGTCTTGGATCAGTTTTTCCGGGAGCGGCCAGGTCATGCCGAGTTTCAGGAAAGAAGTCCCCTCCGGGAATGCCTCATGAGCATAGTGATAGGCGACGCCGCTGCTGATCACGCCAATCTTGCCATCCCCCCTGATGACTTCATTGAGATCGGATTGATCGTTAAATTCCGCCATGGCTTTCAGGCGTTCTTCGAGTTCCGGGTGATGGACAAAGGCGTTGGCCGGACTGGCTATAAATTTTTTAACCTGACGGCTGTAGGCGCGGGGCTCCTGCTCTTCGCGCTCGCCCAGCTCCACCACGCCCTTGGAGTGGCAGACGCGTGTGGTCATGCGGAAAATGACCGGCGTATCGAATTTTTCTGAAATCTCGTAAGCCTTTTTGATATAGTCTTTGCAGTTTTGCGAATTGGCCGGCTCCACCATGGGAAGTTTAGCCGCTTCGGCATAATGGCGGTTATCCTGTTCATTCTGGGAGGAGAACATGCTTGGATCATCCGCCGAAATAATGACCAATCCGGCGCCCACACCGTTGTAGGCGGAAGTAAAAATCGGATCTGCCGCAACGTTGACACCGACGTGCTTCATAGCTGCCAGGGCGCGCACCCCTGCAATGGAAGCACCATAAGCCGCTTCAACCGCAACTTTTTCGTTGGGCGCCCACTCAGCGTTCACTTTGTGCTCGTAGTTCGCATTGGGAAAAGCCTCAAAAATTTCAGTACTTGGCGTTCCCGGATAAGCACTGCCAAAGACTACGCCAGCTTCCCAGGCACCACGGGCCACGGCTTCATTGCCGCTCATCAGTTGTTTCATTTTTTCCTCCTCTTGCCACAATCGGCTGGCCCCATGAGGGCACGCTTCTATTCAGAAAAACAGGGCTAAAAATTCCCACTTCTGGCCGCCACAGCAGCCAGGGCAATGGAATTCAGTTTGGCCTCACTCGGATCAGCCCGGGAAACCAGCAGCACCGGAGCTTTTGCTCCGAGTATGATACCGCCGTTCATGGCCTGGCCAAAAAGGCTCATGGTTTTGCCGAAGGCATTGCCCACCTGGTAATCCGGAACCAGAACGATATCGGCCTCGCCAGCTCCTTTAGCCTCATAATGCTTGTGAGCACAGGCTTCGCGGCTGAGTGCAAGATCCAGACCAACAGGGCCATACACATTCATTCCGAAAGTCTGCCAATGCTCTTTCATCACGGCGATGGCTTCTGCGTCGACCATATCGGGCTGTCTTGGATCCACCTTTTCTGCACCGCAGAGCAGAGCGGCATTGATCTCTTCATAGCCCAGCGCCTGCATCAGTCTGGCCGCATTCTCTAAAATGCCGATCTTCTGTTCGCGGGAAGGAAAAGTCAGCATTCCACCATCTGTATTGTTGATAAATTTTGGGTAGGCGGGCAATTCATAGAGCATACAGTGCGAAATGAGCTTTCCGCTGCGCAGACCATATTCCTTATTAAGGACGGCATGCATGAGTTGAGCGGTTCCCAGAAAGCCCTTGAGCAGCGCAGCAGCTTCTCCATCGTGGACAAGGCGCACGGCCTGCGCCGCAGCTGCCTCCGGATTTTTTTCATCAAGGATGCGAAAGTCCTGCGGGCAACCGCCTGCCTGCTCAAGCAAGCTGTAAATCTTTTTTTCATCCCCCACCAGAATGGCTTCGGCAAGACCTTGCTCCTGAGCCTGGATCACGGCCTCAATGACCGCTTCATCCTCTGCCGCAGCCACGGCAATGGTCAGGCCACCTGCTGCAATGGCCGCTTTTCTTAAAGCGGCAAAATTTTGAATCATGGCTTTTTCTCCTTCTTCCTGCCTTGTGCCGACCTGTGTGCTGAGACTGAGAAAAAAGCAGGCGCCAATAAAGGCCGGGGACAGCTCAGCTTCTGAAAATATTGCACTAAAAAATCACACAAAGTCGTCTATATTATAGACGTAAAGTGCGAAAAAAGAAGAGAAGTTAAGATTTTTTTGACAAAGTTCACAAAGGAGATTCGTCCTGCCCGCACGATTTCTCCTCTGTACCTGCTAAGTTGGCGCGGCTTCGGCTGGAAATCAGCAGGCAGGAAGAAATCTGCATGCAGGAATCAGCAGCAGCAGGAACGAATCAACAGTCAACAGCAGGCAGGAATCAGCCGTTGGCAGCCTGGATCGCCATCAGCCCTGCGGCTTTTCCTTTTCACTGTTTTCCTGAGTATCTTCGGCGGGCGCTGCCGGCTGACTTTCCGCTTCGGGGCTGAAAAGATCGCCCAGCAGTTCGGCAAAGCTCTTGCTCTCATCAGCTTTGTTTTCCTCCGACTGCCCGTCCGCCTTTTCTACTGACTTTTCCTTTTTGGGAATTTCAGCAGCCAGAATGGTGAACTGCAAAGAACTCACGTTCTTGTTTTTCTCCGATACAAAGGACTGAGCTTTGACGGCGGGCGTCAGCGCATTGAGGTAGTCTCCAAGCTGATCGTCGCGAATGGCCGCCATCAACGTTTTTAAACTGTCGATGCTGCGTCTGAAAGTCGTCTTGTTCTCAGAAAGCAGCCCCTGAAGCTGACCCACTTTGGCCAGTGTTTCCTGCAGCTTAGCCAGGTCTGTCTCATCGAGATTAGCCGCAGCGCTGATGCTGGGCGCCAGCTCTCTGAACTTGCCTGCTGTCTGATTGACGATCATCATCTTAGAGAAATAAGCATTTCTGAGCAGATCCAGATCTTTTTTCATGCTTTCCGCCTGCCCGGCAGGTAAGTTTTCAGCCATTTTAGCTAGGCGGTCCATAGCCTCATTGGCCGCTTTATCTTCGGCATCGAGTTTGCTCTGATCCAGGTTGCGGGAAAACATCTTGAGTTCGAGCGTTCCCGGCAATTTGATATCTTTCATCTGCTGCAGCAGAGGGGCGATTTTGCTTAAATCCTGTCCCATAACTTCGGAGGAGAGATCAAGAAACTGTCCATAGAGCTCAGCCGTTTTTCTGCTGTCAAAGGTCTTTGTTTCCTGTGGATTTTCACCAGGAGCAAGAACCATGCCGAACATTTTATCAACTGGCAGGTTCATTTCCGAAAGATCCAGGGACATGGGCATGGCCACAATCTGGGGACGGCTCATGGCAAAGTCGTTCACCTCGGCCGTAAAACGGAAGATGTTCTTCTCCCCTGGAAAAGCCAGAGCAGTGAGCATGGTGTTCGCTCCGGCTGCCGATTGAATAAAGCCCGGCGCCGACAAGTTTGTCACGCGTTGATTATCCAGGGTCAGATTGAGCAGCAGCATGAATTGATCCGCTAATTTTCCTTTAGCCTGCGGATTGGGTTCTACGGAAAGCTCCAGTTCCAGTTTGCCCTGGGCGCCGGAAAGCTCCTCTGCGCTCCGTTCCTGGCCATCCAACGTCATGCGAAAATGAAAGTTCCAGGGGAGTTCCTCACGAAGACTTCCCTGGTAGTACCATTCTCCCGGGCCAGCAAGAGCGGTGATTTTATCTCCCTCCTGGGTAAGTTCGCTTTCTCCGACCAGACGTTTGACTTCTTCATAAGCTCCGTAGTCACAGATTTCCTGAGCCTCGTCAAGGCGATAACGATTGACCACGATGAGCGGCTGCTTGACCGCCCCGCTTTCGTCCAGAAAGGCGTAAATCACTTCCTGTTTGGCTGGCGCTTCTTCCTTTGAGCTTTCTTTCGCTGCAAAAGCCGGGGCTGATCCCAGGAAGGAAAGTAAGACAAGGAGCAGCGACAGAATAAAGGAGATAAACCGCCGGTTTTTTCGCTGCGTGTATGAAGAACAGAATGAATGAAGATTTTTCATGAAAAATGACCTTTCGGATAACTGTGATCAGACAGAACGATTGTCGCAACTTTAGCTTAAAACCAGTTCAGAAACTGTTGCTGGCTTTAAAGAGATAAGTGGAACAGCTCTCGATGTGCAAATAGAATTTATCATATAAAAAATAAAAAAACTCACAACTGTCTGTCGGATCGCTCACGTTTTCTCAATGTAAAAGATGCGGGCAGGTTGCTTCTGCGAATCAACGGATCCAGATAGCGCAGGAAAGACGGCAGCAGGAAAATAACGGTTGCCAGGGAAAGCAGCGCTCCCTGCCCCAGTACCCGACCCAGACCGCTGACGACAGGGATGGTAGAAAAGTGGGCCAGAATGAAGCCCATGACCGAGAGAATGAGGGCAGGCGGTGTAATCGCCGGCAGGGCCATGCTCACCGCCTCTACGGCTGCTTCCCTGGGCTCCAGTCTCCTGCGAAAGTCCAGATAATATTGGGCAGAAAGGATGGCATAGTCTACGGTCGCCCCAAGCTGTATCGTTGAAATAACCAGATAGCCAATGTAGCTGAGTGATTCCTGCTGGAAATAAGGAATAGCCAGATTACACCAGATGGCGTATTCAATACTGAAAATCAGGATAAAAGGCAAAGAAAACGAGCGGAAGGAAAAGAAAAGAACCAGGCCGATGGAAAGCAGAGCCAGGCCATTGACAATCACATCATCCGCCTGAATGGTGTCACGCATATCAAGGAGAGAGAAAGGAGCTCCGGCCCAACGGGCTTCACCGCCATAGTATTTTGCGCTGAGGGCACGAAGTTCTTCCGCTGCCTGGAAGGTCAGAGGGCCTTCTTCCGGCAGAGCTGCGCGCACGATAAAACGACTGAGTTCCCCGGACTTAAGCTGGTTCAGCGCCTCTTTGGGCACAGCTTCTTCGGGAATCTGATAGCCCACCATACCATCATAGCTGATGACGGATTTCACATACGGCAGTTTTTCCAGATCCTGATGCAAAAGCTGTTCAGAAGCAGCATCGCCCTGAGGAACCAGCAAAATCAAGTCCTGCATTTCACCGAAGTGCTGACTGATGATACGGCGGTCCTCATACTCCTGGGAGCCTTCAGGAAAACTTCCCATGCCGTAGAGAAAATGGTTCGCATTTTTAGCTTTAATCAACGGCAGTGTCGTAATGAGCACGACAATCATGAGCAGAGGGCCAAGCCTGACGGCAAAGCGCGCAAAGGAGCGAAGCGCTTCCATACGGGGCAGAAAAGAACGATGGGTGAGACGGTCAACCCACTTCACGGAGAGTAAGGTCAGCGAAGGCAGAAGAAAGAGCACCGAAAGCAAACTGAAGAGAATGCCTTTGGCAAGGACGATCCCTAAGTCCGGGCCAATGCGGAACTGCATGAAAACAAGAACGATAAAACCAAAAACTGTGGTCAGCGCCGAGGCTGTCACCGCCGAAAAAGACTTCGCTATGGCTTTGGCCATGGCATCTTCGACCTTGTCCCCTTCCCGGCGGAAGCGTCCGAAATGATTCAGAAGAAAGATGGAATAGTCCATGGAGACAGCCAGCTGCAAAATGGCACCGACAGACTGGGTGATGAAAGAAACCGAACCAAGAAAGATGTTGGTTCCAAGATTCAGGGGAATCGCCGCAAAAATCGTGAGCATGAAAAGAATGGGTTCAAACCACGATGATGTGACCAGAAAAAGGATGGCAAAGGTCATCGGTACGGCAATCATGAAAACATGACTTACTTCACTTGACGCTGAAACGGCCGCCCGCGCAACGCCAACGGCTTCGCCGCGCAGACGCACAGGTTTGGCAGGACTTTGATCGAGATTTCGGCGAATGCGCTCAAGACTGTGGCGAAAATCTTTTCCACCGAGAGCGACCACAAGTCTGGCTGTACCATCTTTATAAAAGTTATCAAGATATTCCGGGGCGAGAAGTTCCAGAGGCTGCGTCACATCGGCCACATCATCCAGCCACTGCACGCTGACGACGTCGGGATCTGCAGCAATTTTCTTTTTGGCTGTAAGAACGTCGGCCAGATCACAGTCCTCAAGAATGATATCAAGATTGGGCAGGGCATCGCCGAAGAGATCCTTCACCTCTTTCAGCGCCCGGGTCGATTCTGTATTCTCCGGCAGATAGGTGCTCAGATCGTAATTCACAGGAACCTTGAGAGCTAAAAAAGAACCCAGCACAATGGCGATCACGAAAGTGATCAAGATCAATTTTCGATGGCGCAAGATGCCATGAGCAAAATCCAGCATAATACCTCCGCCGTCAGCAAAACTTTTCCGGACAATCAGTTTATTTTATCACAGCCATCCCAGGCTGGTGGAAGGTGAAAAAGAAAAAGGAGCAGAGGGGGTCGCTTTGGCAGCAGACCTGGCATGGAGCTGTTCCTGCCACTCATAGAGTGAAATACTCACCGCTTCAGCTAAGTTCAGAGAATCAACCTTAAGGCTCTGGGGGATCATGAGACAGGCGTCAGCGCTTTCCCGGTAATAAGACGGCAGCCCACTGCCCTCATTGCCAAAAGCCAGGCATAAGCCAGATAGCTCTTCCACGCTCCGCTGGCTCAGCCAGCTGCGTGGACTTTCTGCCGTTTTATCGAGCATAAGGGCAGCCAGGAGCAGCTCTGAATTTCTTTCCCTCCAGGCCTCAAGAGAAGAATAAAACTGCAGACGCAGGGCGAAAATCGCTCCCATGGAAGCACGGACCACGCGCGGATCCCAAAGGTCACAACACGGCCCCAGTAAATTAAGACAAGGACAATCAAAGGCCAGGAGACTTCTCAGGATAGTCCCCAAATTACCCATGTCATCGATGTTTTGAAGTATGACCTGACGTCCTGATGTGCTGTTCTCTTTGGCCGGATTGGACAGAGTATTCTGGAAAGTCCTCTCTGCTTTCAAGGACAACGCTTTGCTCTTTCCCGAAGACGGAAGTTCTTTCATAAAAACAGCGATCATATAAGTGTTCGCTCTCTGAGAGAGCTTCTCTATCAGCCGTGGAGCATAGATGAGGGGAAGCGCTTTTTCAGCAGCCAGAGCCTCGACTTTCTCTTTTTCTTTAAATTTATCAGAAAGCAGAAGCGCCAGCACACGCTCCGGGGCCTCTTCCAGGAGGCGGAACGACGGGTAGGGGCCAAAGCAATAAGAATAGGGCAGTTCCCTGCGATATTTTTGCCATTTTTCCATGCTGCTCTCCTCCCTTCAAAACTGTGTTCGGCCAGGTCTATTTGTTCGGTCAGGCCACTTCATATAGCAGCTCTGAATATCACAGTCCAGAGCTTTACGGCGCGACCTCAGCCATTCCTGGCCTGTGCTTCGCCTTCGCCAGCCACATGAGCCAATCTTTCAGCCAGATATTCAGGCGTCAGCCAGGGTCTGGAACTCGCTGGAGCCAGCTTCTGTGCCAGTTTAAAATCACCTGCTTTCAGAGCGGCGCGGATACGTCCAGCGGAAATAGGCCGTCCTTCCTCATCGACACTGCGCGGCACGATCTCACAGTTGATTCCTGCAGGAGGAAGCAAACGCTGAAGCTGGGCATTATATTGCCGTGTCAGCTCCGAAAAAGGCTCTGAGCCTAAGACCCGGCTCGTGAGATTCAGGCGCCTTGCCAGGCGAATAAAAATTTTGGCGTCTAACTCCGCCTGGAGGACTGTAGCCTCATCCTTGCTTTTGAGAAAATAGCTCGGAAAAGTCGAGGAAGAGATCAGGTAATCCCCCGTTTCATGCAGGCAAAGGCGGGGAATATCCCGCACGGCTGCCAGGAGCATGTCTTTTCGTTCACGCGTGCTAAAGAAGGAGCGATCCTCGGATAAGAGAAATAGATGGGTTAAATCAAAGCGTCCAGCCGTTTCTTCAATGAGTTGCAGATGACCCCTGCTTATGGGGTTCAAATTCATCACCAGAGCCGCCTGCCTGAGACCTTCCTGCTTTAACCCGGCTTGCATCCACGGCAAGGCGCAGATCTCCGCCTCTTCTTCCTGCCTCGCAAGATAACGCTCAAAAGCGTCAGCCTTATTCTCCATAAAAACCATGCGGTCAGAGGCGCTTTCGATGAGAAAGAAGCCAAGATTTCTGTAAAGTTCAAGGTATTCAGCTTTACCCCAGAGGAACACATGAAAGATGCCACGCTCAGCCAGACGGGAGATGAGCGCCGAAACCAGCTGATTCATCAGGCCCTCTCCGCGAAGATCTTCACGGCAGACCAGACTGCGCAGGGACTTTCCACAGATCCCCCCTGCAGCCACAAGTTCAGCCTCTGCATTGCGCAGGGAAAGAATCTCCTCCAGACCAGCATCGCGCCTGATGCCTGAGGCCTCACAGAGCGCATCATATTCCCTCAAAGCTCGCTGATCGTGGGCAAAAACAGGGGCAAGAGTGTAAGCTTCCATAGCCATCAGGGATTTTTATCCTGCTGCGAAGTCGTTACCGAATTTTTCGTCGGGTTTTTCTTGCTGGAGGCAGAGCTTTCCGACGTCTGCGTAAGACCCTGAGCCTCAGCCAGCTCGGCTTCCCGCCTGGCATCTTCCTCTTCAAGTTCTTCGCTCGGTCTGAAACCTTCGGGCAGTTCAAAAAGGCTGTCATCACTGCGGTTCGAAGCTTCAAAGATCTCAAAAGTTTCCAGTACTTTTTCATCTTTAAAACTACGGTGTCCCACAACAGCATCCCCGATAAAGTAATAGCGAATATACGTAATGCCGTCTTCTGTGAACTCTTCAAAAGTCACATTGCGTCCCATAAAAACAGCATTGCCCTGGCCTGTAAGAATCAGGCGGTCGCCATTTTCCGCTATTTTAGAGAAAGCCTCCATGCTGAGTTCTTCGTTATATTCCGTGCCCGGGAGAATATCATAGCTGCCACCAAGAAGATCCATTTGATAATAAAAGCTGGCCTCCGTCTGAAGAATACCCAGGACAGAGCGCTCCGTGGAAAGACGCATATAACTCTTCTTGCCGCTGAGAGCGATCAGCACTTCCTGAATCAGTTCGTCACCCTTAGAGAAATCGCCGGGATGCCTGGCGTAATGATAGTAAACAGGATCGGTCGAAAGGGTTTTGAAGAAACGCTCGACCTTTCTTCCGGCAATGCCCCGCAGCGAATTTTCTTTGGGATAAGAAAGAGGAGCCGGCGGCTCTTCATTGTTATTTTCATCGCCGGTGCGGAGGTATTTAGGCATGGAATCACGCAGGGACTCTAATTCCCTGGGGCTGAAAGGCGCAAAACCCGCACTGATTCTCAGCTCGTTCATTTCTTCAGCGATATCTTTTTTACCACTTGCAGCAGATGGAGAAGGTTCAGCCTCTCCTGGAAGCGGCTCTGATAAAGGCTCTGTCTTTGCTTCAAACTGTGACGACATTTGACTGCCTGCCGCTGAAAGGTCGGAGGACAATGGTGCGGGCGAAGTCGTCCCCGGTGAAAGCAGTTCTTCTGACCCTGTGCTGGCGCTGTCCGAAGCTCCTTCCGTCGTTCCCTGAGCCTGATCCGGAGCAAAATTAAAGGGATTCGTGCCCGATTCTTCCCGAGGCTGAAAGCTGCTGCAAGCCGTCAGCGAAAAGAGGACAGAGAGCAGCAGGAGGAACGTGAGTTCCGAGCGAAGGCTGCTCATCCTGTCTGAACCGCCTGGAAAAGACTCCGCGAAATTTTTTTTAGTAGACTTCTGTAAACCAGAAGACCTCTGTAAACATAAAACCTTGATCAATTTAATCATATCTTCGACATTATACTCTATTCATCGCTTTGATGTCGCAGAGGGCGATAGACGGGAATTTCCTCAGCCAAATGGCGAACGGCAGCCTGGACTTCAGGCACCTGGTAAGGGGCCTGGCGTTCAAGGTTTTCAAGGATATAGCCAAAGAGCTTCATGGCGAGCAAATCCTCTTCCTCTTCTGAATGAAAAAGGGTCAGACTCATGACATAAGCGGGATGATCGGCGTTATAACCGATAAACCAGCTGTCAATTCCCATCTCGCCTTTTTCATCCAGTCCTAGCTCCGCTGTTCCAGACTTGCCTGCGATGCGAAAGTGATCCTTTTTTAACTGTTTTGAGTAATTTTCTTCAACCACTCTCTCCATGGCGGTTTTGAGAATTTCACAGGACTCCGGGGAGAGCAGAACGCGCTTATGATCACTCTCATTAGTAATAAGAAGCCGGGGCTCCATAAGTTTTCCCTGATTCAGAACTGCCGCATAGATAGAAGCGAGCTGCAGCGGTGAGAGGAGGATTTCACCCTGGCCATAAGCGCTGTCTGCCAGTAAAACCGTTTCTTTCTCGCCGATGGCCCCGGCATTGGCAATTTGTGACGGTCGGAAAGGATAATCCCGGCAGGGATCGTCTCCTATGCCCAGTGCCCTCATGCCGTGGTTAAAGGAAGAAGCCCCAATTTTACAGGCCAGACGGGCAAAGAAAATATTATCTGAATAAGTGATCGCATCCGCCAGGCTGAAATTCTGATCCAGTTCCCTATAGCGCGTCACGGCATAATCGCCCCAGGAATCATCAAGCTGCCAGGTTTTTCCCTGAATAAAGAGCTCTTCATCGGGAGTGATAAATCCCTGAGACAAAGCGATGATAGAGGTCAGAATTTTTTGTGTCGAACCAGGCGTATAGCTCAGTGCATACTTGGCCTGCAGGACCTGTCGCGGGTCGTTCAGCAGGGTCGCATAAGCGTCATTGCTGATGCCGAGTACAAAATCCATAGCCTTATAAGAGGGCGTCGAAACTAGTGCAAGGATTTCACCGCTCAGGGGATCAACAGCCGTAACCGTAGCATTGTCGTTTTTCAGTTCTTCATAGATGGCTCGCTGAGCAAGGGCATCCAGGGTAAGCTGAAGATTTTCTCCATCTTCCGCCGGCACTTCCAGCAGAGTCTGTTCGTAATCTCCACCAACATATACGCGGCAGCCATTTTTCCCACGCAGGCGCGTATCATAAACCTGTTCCAGACCACAGCGGCCAATGAGCTCCGTATCCTCCAGCTCCGCATTTTCATCTTTTTCGAGATCTTCAGCTGAAACACGTGAAACATAACCAATGAGCTGTGCCATGGACTCATCAAAAGGATAGTCCCTGAGCTGCTCTTCCTGCCAGCTCAGACCGAGTTTCTTAAATTGTGCATAATCGATCTTTCGAAGATCCGGCAGCAGCGCGATGGGCACGAGGGTATCCTCGCGCACCCAGCTCTGGCTCAGCTTCGTTTCCACAGTGCCTGCAGGCAGGCCAAGTAAAGTTTCAACTTCTGACGCCCGCTCAGCGTCAAAATTTCGGGGAACCAGATTCACCTGAACAAAACTTCGATTGACGGCCAGAGGCCAGCCGGAGCGGTCGTAAATTTCACCACGCCTGGCCTTCAGGGATTCCACGTGCACCTGTCCCTGCTCTTTAAGACCAGGGAGGATAATGGCAGGTGTCCAGTCAAGCTGCCAGCTTTCCGCTGCAGGATGCCAGATGAAACTCAGGGTGACCTTCTTTTTCAGCTCGCCATATCGTGTGAGATACCTGGCGTCAGCTTCGTAGAAGCGCTGATTACCCCTTTTTGATGCATCCAGAGGTGTGATCTGCTCATAGTGAATTTCTTTAACGCCCAGGTCCGCATGAATCTTGGCGTTTCGTTCAACGACCTGTGCTTTGCCGAAACGTTCGAGGCTTGCCGGATATATGCAGCTAAGTAAGGATGTCGTGTCGTCATCTTGTATGTATTTAATAGTTCGTTCAAGATCCTGCTGAGGATCTGTTCTTCCCTCCTCATCGCGGAATACCAGTGTTTCTGCAGGCTCAAAATCTTTCTCCCGTCGCAGGGCTGAATCACTCTGACAGGCGGAAAGCAGCGCAGGCATCAGCAAACAAAGGAGCATAAGCGTCAGAACAGGCCTTGCCTTTTTGAGCTGAAGAAGAGACATGTCTATTTCCTTTAATCGATGTGAAGAGACTAAGTGCTTGGAGCATTTATGTCGGTGTGCACTAAAAAAAGAACTAATCTGAAAGGGTTTCAAAGGATTCATCGGGCTCAAAGTCTGTCAGCTGGAACCCTGATTCTTTCATGAGAGGCTCATCTGTCAGGAAGGGGTCTCAGGAAAGACTGTATTTCCTGGTGGAAATCTGCTTCAGGGAGTCCTCAGCTTTCAGGAAAGGCTCTGCCGCAGCAGAATTTCCACTAAGTCCTGACCGCTGATCCCCGCATTTTCGATCAATTTGGGGTACATGCTAATTGGCGTAAAGCCCGGCATGGTGTTGATTTCGTTCAGTAAAACCTTCTCATCGCTGCTGCGGATAAAGAAATCAACTCGGGCAAGGCCCCTGCAGCCACCGGCGCAGAAAGCTCGCAGGGCAATATCGTGAAGCTCTTCAAGCTTATCTTTGCTTAGATCAGCCGGTATAAGGATGCGGGAACTGCTCCCGGCATCGTACTTATCCTCATAGTCATAAAATTCACGGCCCGGGATAATTTCTCCAGGACGTGAAGCCAGAAGCTCCCGTCCTTCAGGATCCATCTGCAGGACAGCCAGCTCAATTTCCCGGCCCTCGACCCCCTCTTCAATGAGGATTTTTTCATCATGGGAAAAAGCGAGAAGAAGGGCTTCTGTCAGTTCCTCAGCCTTATGAACTTTCGTGATCCCCACCGATGAGCCTGCATTAGCAGGTTTCACAAAGAGCGGATAGTGGAGACCGGCCGCAGCGATACGCTTTTCCACAGCAGCAAGTTCCAGAGCTTCACGTTTTAGCAGGCTTACAGCCGGAGTCATGGGGATCCCGCTTTCGCTGAAAATACGGCGGGCCGCCTCTTTATCCATCATAAGCGCAGAGGAAAGGACCTTGCAGCCAACATAGGAAGCATTCATCAGTTCAAAGAGGGACTGTACCGTACCATCCTCACCGTAGCGTCCATGCAGAACAGGGAAAAAGATGTCCACGGGTCGAAAGCTCAGTCGGCCTTCCTGATTCTCCGTCCAATACCCTGCTTTTTCACCCGGCTTAAAATAGACGTCCGAAAGAAGCTCGCTTTTGGAAAAAATCCGCTCATCAGCAAGATTCTCATCCGGCCCCTGATATTCAAAGAATGCTCCTTTTTTATCAATGAGCAGAACTTGCACGGTCACCGCAGGGATTTTGCGAAGTAAATGAAGAATATGCGAAGCCGAAACCAGCGAGATCTCATGCTCGCTGGAACGTCCTCCGCAGAGAAGGCAGACTTGAGTACTCATAGGACTGATCAGTTCTCGATCCCTTTTTTATTTTTCTGAATATAGACCAGCATTTCTGTGAGCTGATCCTCAATTTCGGCAAGCAGATTACGGGCGTATTCCATCGCTTCCTGGTGAATCTGCCGACTCTGGGCAGAGGCCTCATCAAGAATACGTCGGGCTTCATTCTGAGCCTGCTGTGTGACCTCATGCTCATCGATCATCCTGGCCATCTGCTGTTCGCCCTCACGCATGATATTTTCAGCCTCTTTGCGCGCTTCGGCGATCAACTGGCGATTCTTCTGAAGGAGCCAGCGGGCCTGTCGGATTTCTTCAGGAAGTCCATCGCGGATCATTTTAATGAGAAAGAGCATCTCGTCCCGATCCAGCATCACCTGTTCAGAAAAGGGCACCTTGCGGGCGCTGCTGACATTATCTTCCATGCGACGCAGCAAGGCTTCCACGTTTTCCTGATCGCTGCGGCGCTGCGGCGGAACTGCAGCGCCTCTTTCCTGGGGCTGAGCTCCCTGTTGGCGAAGATTCTGCTGGATGTCCGGGGCCCGACGCGGAGAGTAAGGGACCTGAGGCAGATCGTCACTGCGGCCACGGCGGCGGTCAGGCGATTGTGGCTGTGGAGCAGCCATCGACTGCGTGGGGACCTCCCCCTGACTCTGGACGCTTTCCTGCGGTCTCCCCTGAAGCCTTTCCTGCGGCCTGTAAGCTCCCGTATCCTGATCCATCTTTGAACCTCCCACTCTCCTGCCCTATTTCTTTCCGGCTTGCTCCTGATAAAGATCTTCCAGCTCAGGAACAATGCATTCCGGCACATAGGGACTGACGTCCTTCTGCAGTCTCAGCAGCTCTCTGACAAGAGAGGAGCTGATATAACTGTATTCCGGACTGGCTGCCAGAAATAAAGTCTCGCAATCGGCCTTCAGGCCACGGTTAACGACCGTCATCGGCAGCTCATAGCCAAAGTCATCTGCACTGCGCAGACCGCGGAGAAGCGCCGTCGCTTTCTCTTCACTGAAAAAATCAGCCAGAGCGCCACGAAATGTCCTGACACGGACATTGTCAAAACCTGCACAGACTTGCTTCAAGAGCTTGCAGCGCATTTCCAGGGACAGCTGCCCTGCTTTGTCTCCATTTTGCAGCACGGCGACAATAAGCTCGTCCGCGAGCACCGAAGCCCGGGCGATAAGATCCAGATGTCCCTTATGAGGAGGATCAAAACTTCCCGGATAGATCAAGCGAAACACGATTATTCCCCGTTCCGGAGGGAAGGCGGAAAATCTTCCTTCTTCCCTGTTTTTCCGTAAAATAATACCATCGCACGGCCATAGTGACAAGTTCTGAGGAGGTCCAGAGCAGGCAAAGTCAGGGAGCTTAGTTCCTTTTCCACGCTTTCATCCGCTTCCAGGAGCAGCCGCGAATGTTCATGCATAATCTGAAGCAGTGGATCCCTGAGCTGGAAGAAAAACCGAGCTTCCTCTTTCCATGGCGGATCAAAATAAATGATGTCCATCAGCTCTCCTACCTTCCAAAGTCGACTTAAAGCCGCAGCTGCAGGAGCCTGCATTAGTTTGACACTTTCCTCAAAGCCGCATTTCTGTATATTTTGACGTATGATTTCTGCCGCCTGGCGGTCTTTTTCTACAATCCAGACCTGGGATGCACCACGGCTCGCAGCCTCCAGGCCGATCTGTCCGCTGCCGCCAAAAAGATCGAGAAATTTGGTTCCTCTCAGTTCTGCCTGCAGAATCGAAAAGATGGCTTCCTTGACCCGATCTCCTGTGGGTCTTGTTGCCTCTCCTCTGGGAGCCTCAAGCTTCAGCCCCCTTTTTTCACCGGCAATAATTCTTGGCATAGCACTCCCCTCATCCACCGCAGACCTGAGTTCCAACCGCCTGCGACTTCCTCGCGAAGTCACTTCCGGCAAGGGATCGGCCCAGGCTGCATATCATACTCAGCGTGGACTAGAGCCGAAACCCCTGCAAAAGCTCCGGGTAACGTTCACTCAAAGCGGCACGAACACGCTCCATGGCATCCCTGCGCAGGGGACCATCAGCTTTAAAGGCCAGATCAACAGCCTCTTCAACTTCTGCAATCAAATCAGTATCTTCATAAAGGTTTAAAAGGCGAAAGCTCGGAAGTCCATGCTGTTTCGTGCCAAAAAAATCTCCCGGCCCGCGCAGGCGCAGATCGGCTTCAGCCAGTTCGAATCCGTCAGAGTGATGGCAAAGAGTTTTAAGACGTTCGGCCGCCAGACCATCCCGCTGATCAGAGTGCAAAATACAGAAAGATTGGCGTTCTCCCCGGCCGACACGTCCACGCAGCTGATGCAGCTGGGCCAGACCGAAGCGCTCCGCATTCATAATCAGCATGAGAGAAGCGTTGGGGTTGTCTACCCCGACCTCAACAACCGTCGTACTGACCAGGATTTGAATGTCGCCACGCATGAAGGCGGCCATGGTCTGCTCTTTTTCATCTGCCTTGATCTGGCCATGCAGGAGGGCCACGCGACAATCTCTGAAAATATCTTTCTGCAGCCGCTTATAGCTTTCCTCGGCTGAGTCCAGCGGCATGAGTTCAGAGTCCTCAATCAAGGGACAAACCACGTAGACCTGGGCTCCCTGGCTGATCTCACGGCG
Organism: Clostridiales bacterium; assembly: GCA_004556455.1. Taxonomy (GTDB): domain Bacteria; phylum Bacillota; class Clostridia; order Saccharofermentanales; family DTU023; genus SFGY01. The sequence continues at coordinate 74,548 of SFGY01000008.1, forward strand.
CATCAGTTCATAGACCCGGGGAAGATCCACGCTTGTCGCCGTATACGTTTTAATTTCCCTGCGTCCCAGAGGCATCTCACGCATAATACTCAGATCAAGATCACCGTAAACGATCAGCGCAAGCGTCCGCGGAATTGGCGTGGCCGACATGACCAGACGATGAGGTTCAAAGCCCTTGTCTTCTGTTGCCTGCTGCCCAAGAAGACTGCGCTGACGAACCCCAAAACGATGTTGCTCATCCGTGACCGTCAGAGCCAGGTTCTGAAACTTCAGGTCCTCCTGAAGGAGCGCATGGGTTCCCACAAGAATTTTTAAACGGCCCTCACCGAGATCGTCGAGAAGCCTGGCCCGCTCTGTCGCCGTGGTTGCCGCTGTGAGTAGTCCCACCTCGACCTCCACCGAGCTGAAAAGACTGGACAGATTTTTGTAGTGCTGCTCCGCCAGGATGGATGTTGGAGCCATGAGCACACTCTGCGCTCCACAGCAGGCGCAGTAGAGCATGGCGAAAGCTGCTACAAGGGTTTTCCCCGAGCCGACATCACCCTGCAGGAGACGGTTCATCGGGCGCTCCAGGCGAAGATCTCTTAAAATCTCGTTGATCGCCTGAAGCTGGGCATTCGTTAAGCTAAAGGGCAGGCTCTCTTTGAGTTTTTGAAGTTTTTCCCTGGCCAGAGCATTCGTTTCCATAGCGGGAGCTTTGCAGCGAGTCAGACGCTGGGCTCTCGCCAGCTGCATGGCAGCGCGTGTCAGATAGAGTTCTTCAAAAGCGAGTCGTCGTCTGGCAGAGGCAATATCCTCCTGCTGTCGGGGCTGATGGATGCGATGCAGGGCAAAGTCTGCCGTACAGAGTTGATAACGGTGGCGAATTTCATCCGGCAGGGGGTCACTGACCTGCGCGGCCAGGCCAGAGTTCAGAACGCTGTCAAGGGCAGAACGCAAAAGTTTTTGCGTGAGCCCCTGCGTCAGAGGATAGAGTGCCAGAATACCCTGACCTTCAACCTGCCCTGGTGTTACATACCAGGGATTGACAATCTGGGGACGTGACCGTCCCCATTTGATTTTACCGTGAAAAATATATTCCTCACCCAGATGGAGGTTTTTCTGCATCCAGCTCTGATTAAACCAGGTGGCGTCAAGAAAGTCGACGCCATCGCTCAGCTTGCATTTGACCCAGGAAAGGCGCCCGCGACGCATCAGCTGAGGACTTGAAGCCACCTTCGCACGAAAGGTCAGTGTTTCATTTTCCTGAAATTCGGCAAAGCTGCTGAGCTTCGTCCAGTCATCATAAGCACGGGGATAATAAAAAAGCAGTTCGCGCTGATTATGAATGCCCAGTTTTTCAAAGAGCTGCGACCGTTTGAGCGATATTCCCGGAACTTTGCTGAGTGCAAGCTCATCGACTTCCCTGCCCGACTTGCAGCGCTGAGCTGAACTTTTGTCCTCGGTGGTTTTCTCAGTCGAAAGGGCTTTTCGACGGGAACAGGCAGGTGAAGCTGACGCCTCTGGCTGCAGAGCATTTGCCGACGAATCCTTCGCGTTTTCCTGTAAAGGTGACTTAGAGACAGGCAAGGGCTTTCTCCTCTTTGCTCAGAGCCTTTATGTCTGCTTCAACACTCCGGCCATACGTACAGATGCTTTGCAGGGGACAGATCGCGCAGGAACGGCAACGAGCCTTACAGATTGTGCGCCCCAGAGTGACCAGCAGATGTCCCCAGGCTGCCCAGGATTCCTCAGGCAGTAATTTTTCCAGATCCCGTTCAATTTTGAGCGGGGTAGAACCGCTGCTCAGGCCCATAAGGCGGGTAATGCGCATGCAGTGTGTGTCGACGACGATCCCGGGGAGGCCAAAAGCATCACCGCGCATGAGATTGGCGATTTTTCGTCCCACACCGGGCAGCTTGAGCAAATCCTCCATGCTCTGAGGAACTTTCCCTGCAAAGTCCTGCAACAGCATACGCGCCGCAGCCTGTATATTTTTAGCTTTATTGCGGTAAAGTCCGCAGGAACGGATACGGGTCTCAATCTCCTCCCTGCTGTGTTCGGCGTAATCACTCAACTCTGGCCATTCATGGTACATCTTCTCCGTCACAAGATTGACGCGCGCATCCGTGCATTGAGCCGCAAGAATGGCTGAAAAAAGGAGCTGCCAGTCCTCACGGAATTCAAGTGTGCATGCCGCATCCGGAAAAGTTTCTTTCAGTACAGCTAAAAGCTGCTGCGCTCTGGCTTTTTTTTGAGCCAGGGTTTCATGCTTTTCCCTCTTGCCAGTCTTCGTGCCCGGAGTTGATTTTGTCATCATTTCTTATCCTTTTCCTTTATCGCAGAGTAAATTTGTTCTCAGTAAAGCAGCTTCTTTCTCAGTAAAGCATAGGCTGGTAGGGTTCAGGATAGAGCGTCAGTTCCTTCACGCTGTTCTGCTCCTCACGGAATACCGTCAGCTTCAGTTCCTCACCTGGCTTGATCTGAGCCAGAGCCTCCGTAAACTGTCGAAGCGTGTAGACAGCTCGATCGTTCATCCTGGTAATTACATCGCCCTTCTCTACTTTTCCGACATAGGCCGCTCCATCCAGGCTCACTTCATTGACATAAAGCCCATACGGAAGTTTATATCTCAGGCGGCGCTGACGTGCCGCTTTATCGTCCAGAAAATATAGGCCAAGGGCTGTACGGGGCAAGTTTTCTTTTTTCCTCAGTTGCTCCAGAGATCGTGAAAGGGTTTGGGCCGCGTAGAAGTAACCGCTGAAATCTGCATACTTTCGGTCATTCGTCACAAAAGACATGCCCAGCAAATGGCCTTTGAGATCTAGCACAGGTCCTCCCGCATAATCCGGGGGAATTTGTGCGGAACAACGTACAATCTGCCGGGGGAGGCCGTATTCATTGCGCTCTTCAGCCGCAATGGCCAGAACTGAACCCACGCCCAGGCCGCCTTTTTCCATACGACCCAAAGCGCTCCCGCAAACGACAATACTCTCACCTATGCTGATTTCCGCAGGAGCTTCCAGCTCGAAATGCGGCAGGTCTTTACGCGGCTGACCAAATTCCAGAAGCGCGAGATCCATACTTGCATTGAGCAGGCTCACTTTTAGCTCCACCAATTCCGACTCGTCATTCAGCCCGCCCATAAGAACAAAATCTTCACTCACCGAGCCATCAGACTGCAAAGCCCTGCGGATGCCTCCCAGGCTGGTCAACATCTCTCCCTCCGGACTGATGATAAAAGCGGTGCATTCTGAGATCAGGCGCACGGCTTTTCCCGGGCGGCGCTGCATGAGGTGTACCGAAACCAGCTTTTTGGACGTTACCTCGTATAGCTGTGTGAGATCTCCGGTGATGGGAGTCTCAGCTGACGCTCCCGGAAACTGAGCCCTTTCAGGAGCAAGCTGCTTATCAGGAATTGTCAGCGCGGGACGACTGATCTGAGCGAGCACAAGGAAAGTTATCAGGATAGACTGCCAGGGAAATTTGAACATTCTCTTCCTCCAAAAAGTTTCCTTGGGTTGTCGGAAGCTCCGACAGTAAAACTGTCGAAACACTTTCTTTATTCATGATTATAGAAGAAAAGCTGGTCCTTATTGTAACAAAAGTATGAACCTACGGCCTTTCCTGTACAGTGCTGAACTGTACGGCTTGATCAGGACTGTGCGTTGAAGCCCTTATCTGGCTGAATTCCGGGCTTCTCCCGTGCTGAGCCTTGCGAGCTTAGCGGACTGCACCGAGCGTGTCGGACTGTGCTTTGAGTTCATTATCAGGTTCCGCTGTGCGACCTCTATCGAGCTGCGCTTTCCGGACTGCTCAGGGTAAAACGAAAAGCAGCTCCGCCAAGTCGCTCGCTCCTTCCAGCTTCAATCATCTCCCCGTGTCTTTGCAGGATCGTGCGGGCGATATAAAGGCCAAGGCCTGAGCCTTCATTCCCGCGTGCTTTATTGCCTTTATAGAAACGATCGAAAACATAAGGCAGGTCTTTTTCAGCAAGACCCTCTCCGCTGTCTTCTATGGAGATTTCAAAGCCCTTTCCGGCCTTTAGCGTGCTGACTGAAAGAAGGATTTCTCCTCCTTCGGGGGTATAATGCAGGGCGTTCGTGAGAATATTCTGGAGTACTCGCCGTATTTGTTTTTCATCCCCAACCACAAGAATTTTTTCCTCCTTATCCCGGACGTCCGGACATTCACAGGAAAGCTTAATTTGCCTTTCCTGTAGCTGGGGAGTGAGTGCTGCACTTTCCGACACAATCATGTCCCTCAGATTAAAAACGCTCCTCTGCAGGGCCTCGTGATTTTCTGCCAGACTCAGCTCAAAAAGAGCATCCACCAATCTCGAAAGCTTGTCACTTTCATCTTTTACAATCGACAAATACTCCGGGAAATCCTCCGATGGCAGGGTTCCGTCGAGCATGCCAGCTACAAAACCCCGGATCGACGTCAGTGGCGAACGGAGATCATGGGAAATACTGGCCATAAAATCCTGGCGCTCCTTTTCCGTCCGCTCCAGTTTTTCAATCAACGTATTCATCGTGCGCACCAGCAAGTTCAGATCATCCCGAACTTGCCCGCGACTTATTTCCCGATCATCCAAAAACAGCGTATTTTGACCTTTTTTCAGAGAGACACGGGCCGAGAGATCACCACGGTAAACCTCTGCAGCAACCTCAGCCAGCTGACGTATGGGTCTGGTGATTTTATGTGAGAGGAAAGAAAATAGAAATATGGCCAGCAGGAAGGCTGTTCCCAAAGCGACAAGCATGACGCGGTTGCTCAGACTGGAGGCCAGATCTCCGAAAAGAATCCTGCGGTGAACAAGCAGCTCACCAGCATAGACGCCAATTTCACTCTCCATAGGCACAGAGACCGAGAGCCAATGATCCTTCGGTGGCAAACTGTGATGATAATTATTGCGGGTTACGACAAGTTCATCGGCATTTCTCAGCTCTTCAGGCAGGATGGGCAGACCATTTGCACCCTGTGGTAACTTTTCCCGCGAATAAAGTGGAAACGCGGAGGACATAATCAGCTCTCCCCGGCTGTTAATGAGCCAAATCATCGCATCATTGGAACGTGCGGCATACATAATGTCTCCACGGGCAGAGGCGGAGACAAGCTGTATGTGTCCGGTATCCCAGGCTCCGGCAAGACGTTCGGCAAGAACTTCCGCCGTGATACTGAGTTGCCTTTCCTGTTCATCGCGAAAACCTGCACTGAAAATGAGGGAATAGACCAATACCAGGACAAAAAAGATGAGAACGATGGCCAAAGCCAGCTGCAGGAAAGTGCGTTGAACGATGCTGAGTTTCGGCAAAACCTCCACCTCCTCAGACCCGGAGTTCAAACATGTAGCCGACGCTCCAGACCGTTTTTATCGACCAGTCAGGATGCGGACGCTGGTCCAGCTTAGCGCGCAGGCGTTTAATATGGACATCCACCGTCCGGGACTCGCCAAAATAGTCAAAGCCCCAGACTTCATGCAACAGCTGTTCTCTGGAAAAGACACGATTGGGATGAGAAACCAGGAAGAAAAGCAGCTCCAGTTCTTTGGGCGGCAAATCCATTTCAAGTTCGTCCACCTGCACCCGATAGCGGCCGCGATCGACCGTCAGTTGAGCTATCTGCAAGACATCTTTTTCCTGTGGATGGTTCTGCGGCGGCGCAGTCGGCGCCAGATCCCCGCGGACACGCCTGAGGACAGCGTTGACACGCGCCACGAGCTCCTTGGGTTCAAAGGGTTTTGCGACATAATCATCTGCGCCAAGTTCCAGACCCAGAACTTTGTCAAAGGTATCGCCCCGGGCGGTCAGAATCAAAATCGCTACAGTCGATGTTTTGCGCAACTCACGCAGGACGTCATAGCCACTTTTCCCCGGCATCATAAGGTCCAGCAGAACGACATCCGGCTCATTTTCGGCGAAACGTGCGAGAGCTGCATCGCCGTCTTCAGCCGTGCTCACCACAAACTGCTCCTTCTCAAAGTAAAGCTGGAGCAAGCGGAGAATATGGGGATCGTCATCCACGATCAGGATCTTTTTTCCCTGGCCTTCACTCATGTTTTTTTACTTTAACTGACTGGAGACGATGCAATTCGCTTAAAAAGCTCTCCACATTATCAAAATCACGGTACACGGAGGCAAAGCGAACATAGGCCACATCGTCAAGATTCCCCAGCGCCGCCAAAACCTGTTCGCCTATTTCCCGGGAACTTATTTCCCGTTTCAGCTGGTTCATGGCATTACGTTCCAGGGTATCCACAAGTTTCTCAATCTGTGCTGTCGTCACAGGGCGTTTGACGCAACTTTTCATAATACTCTGGATGAGTTTTTCACGATCGAATGGCTGGCGGCTGCCATCCCGCTTGATGACGAACAAAGGCAATTCTTCCTGTTTTTCGTACGTTGTAAAACGTTCGTGACAGGACAGACACTCGCGGCGTCTACGAATGGCCAGGTGGTCCTCCGTTGGCCGGGAATCAATGACTTTATCTTCAATGTAACCACAGTAGGGGCACTTCATCTCGCCTACCTCCCCGGGAGAAAAAAGCCGGGCACACCTAAGCTCGCCCGGCTCATTCAGAACATTTACGCTTCGAAGCCTGTTCAGCTCATTTCAGCATCTATGCTATTCATCAAAATCGTCATCGTTATCCTGCATGAACCAGGGCAAAATACGATTGCTCTTGGGCTTCTGACGTTTTTCCTGCGGATAATTTGTCTGAGGAGCCTGAGCAGCAGCATCTTCAAGGCTTTCTGTCTTGTTGGGCATCGTGCGACGGGTGCTGTCGGATACCTTTTGAATCAAATCGGCCATCGCATTATCACTCTGCTGTACTGGATTGCTGCGTCGCGGTGCAGCTGGCGCTGCCTGCTGCCAGCCATCTCGTGAACCATAGCGATCCCAGCCGACAGGACGGGCTGCGGAAAGGCCAAAACCGCCATCGCGCTTTTCACGTTCACTGTCACGGTCAGACTTCTGAAGTTCCTGACCCTTATCGAAAGACGATTTTCTCTCCGGGAACTGTGAACCATAAGCAAAGGGGTTGCTGTGCTCTCTCGACTTCGCCGCAGACTGACGTGTGCGTGCGCCCTCCTGATCAAAGCCGCTGGCAATGACGGTAATCATCAGTTCATCCTGCATGTTGTCATCAATGACCGCACCAAAGATGATATCGGCATCAGGCGAAACAGCATCGCGCACCACGGAAGCCGCTTCATCCATTTCGCGGATCTTCATATCATGGCCGCCGGTAAAGTTGATGATGACACCGCGCGCACCATCGATCGTGGTATCAAGCAGCGGTGAGTTAATCGCCTGACGAATGGCTGTGGCAGCACGGCTCTCGCCGGAGGCCTGGCCAATACCCATGTGGCAGATACCGGCATTTGTCATGACCCGGCGAACATCGGCAAGGTCAAGGTTGATCATTCCCGGCACAGCGACCAGATCAGAGATACTGGACACACCATAGCGAAGCACACGATCCGCCATGCTGAAAGCCTCATCCACCGAGGTATCATCACTGGCAATTTCCAGCAGCTTATCGTTGGGCACAATGACCAGCGAATCAACATACTGTTCCAGCTCGCGAATGCCTTTTTCCGCATTCTGCATGCGGCGCGCGCCTTCAAAGCGGAACGGCCTGGTCACAACACCCACGGTCAGGATGCCAAGCTTACGGGCGATCTGAGCTACGACAGGAGCAGCTCCTGTCCCCGTGCCACCACCCATTCCGGCCGTCACAAAGAGCATATCCGTTCCCTCAATGGCCTGTTCGATCTCTTCTGCAGATTCCTCTGCAGCCTTCTGACCTATTTCCGGATTTGCACCGGCCCCCAGACCACGGGTGACTTTTTCGCCAATTTGAATACGAATTTGGGCTTTGCTGCGTTGCAGACACTGATTGTCCGTATTCACCGCAATAAACTCAATGCCTTGAACAGCGCTGTCGATCATACGGTCAACGGCATTGCAGCCGCCGCCGCCGACACCGATAACTTTGATCGTCGCGTAATGTTCTTCTTCCATACCGAAACCCATTTGATAATCCAGCAAAAAGAACAACCCCTTTCAAGCGATAACTCTCGAAATGCGCCGCGGCATCTTGTCATTACAAGTTTACAAGCGTGCAAATATCCTTAAGTCTACTCGCCATTTAGACTCCAAGAGCTTAATAACTCACGCTTTATTCTACACGAATGCAAGCCTGCAAACAACTTAATAGATTACATTTTGATTTCATCTTGAAGTAATTTCCGGAAAAATTACAATGTCATTACATCGTTGTGTCGACTTCCTGACAGCCCCTTACGGCTTGTCTCAATCATTTAAATATCCCTCTCATCCATTTACGGCTCTGTCTCATCTGCTTCTGCATCTGCATTTGCAGCTTCCATGGCCGCCTCATACGCGGCTTCCTCTTCCTCGGGAGTGCTCTGCTGATCCTGCCATATCCACTCACGCTTTTCTTTGTTCTGTCCCTCTCCCTCGGGCTTGTACACCTGTTGTTTGCCGGAAAGATCCAGCGTACCCGGCAGCTTACCTTTGAGTATACCTGCTTCCAGGACTTCACTCAGCCAGATAAAATGGTCTTTAAGGTAGGCATTGTTGGAACAGTTTACACTGAGTTTTTCTTTTTCCTGGTCGGGCTTAATTCTCAATAGAACCCTTCGGTAGCCGGAGCTATGGATTTCTTCGACATGAGGCAGCAGTGGTTCTCCGCTGTGCCGCTCAAAGTCAGCTTCAACCAGCGCGCTCATCACGGCAATGCAACGCTGTAAGTCATTGGGCGCATCTACAGTAAGTTTTTCACCAATTTTCATACTGACCACAGATATGCCGCGAATTGCTGGCAGTCCTGCGGGCAGTGTGGAAGTCAGGCCACAGGCCACTCCGTCCCGGTCTATCATGACTGCCTCTTCACCATTTTGAATAAACGCGATAGGAATTCTTTCCTCCAGATCGAAATGTATTTTACCCGGAAAATCTAGGCGAATATCAATTTTTTTAAGTTCAGGAAAGGACTCCCTTATACTGCTTTCAGCCTTTAAATAGCGTCCTGTCAGAAAGCTGTCCAAGTTCCCCCCCAGACCCTGAATAAAATGCTGGCCGGGGTGGAGGCCGGAGATTCGGCTGATCTCCTCAAAATCATGAAAATAGAGTTTAGGATGAACCAGCTCGCGAATGATGAAAATGGGCGAAAGGACAAATAGCAGAAGGAGTAAAAAAAGCAATGAAAGCAGCACGGCCACTCGGCTTTTAGGATCACTAAGAATTTTTTTGAGCAGCTTAACGCGTGAAGAGGGGGTCTTCTCTGAGGGAGCCGCTCCTTCGAATCTGGCAGGGGCTGTTCCCGCAGGCCGGGCGGCAGTTGTTTTCCCCTGCTCCTGTTGCGGTTGTGCCTTCCGGGCCACATCTGATGCTGTCATGGTAGCCGGAGCCATACGAACGGGCTTATTTGGACCCACCTGAACTCTCGATGTTCCAGGATCCTGTTTTGGGATCATCGACTTTCCTGGCTCAGGAGATCTTGCTTGATGAAAGGGCGGGAATCTATCCTGAGTCTTCTGCTTTGGCCTGACTGTAGTCTGAGCACGCTGCTGCGTCAGCTTGGCTGCTGTTGGGGTGTGCTGCTGTGACGACTTGACCGCAGCTTGACGGTGCTGCTGCATCGGCTTTCCCGAAGCTTGAGCGTGCTGAGGCATCGGCTTGACTGCAGCTTGGGCATGCTGCTGCGACTGAAAGCTTGTCTGAGCCTGTGGCTGCTGCCTGGGTTTAAAGTTGATCTGAGCTCCCTGAGGAGGAGTGTTTCCCATAGGGCTTATATTGTTCCGGGGCGACGGTTTTCTGGGAGCCTGTGGAGGTTTGGGAAGAGAGGGTTGCACAGTTGGCCCTGTTTCATTTCTTTTCATGATTGTCCCTCCTCCTTTATTTATCCATAGCTGCCAGTTCAAGCACGGCAGCCGCAATATCTTCGGCTGCTCGCGGGCGGGCAAGCTCGAGAGCTGCAGCCGCCATCTTCTGCCGCTTTTCTTTGTTATCCATAAGCTGAGTAATAAGGCGTGCCAGGCTCTCCGCATTCACTTCGCTGTCTTCGAGCAAGATGGAGGCCCCGCTCTCAACAAAGACCTGAGCGTTTCTGCGCTGATGATCGTTGGCCGCCTGGGGAAAAGGAATGAGGATGGAAGCCTTCCCCGAGGCTGCCGTTTCCATCAGAAATCCAGCACCTGCCCTGCCAATCAGGAGATCAGCCGCCGGCATCCAGAGGCGTGTGTCAAGGTAGTCGGCGACCCTGATGTGAGCCTGCTCATCCACTGCGCCATGTAAAAAACACTTGTTGACACTGCCGCCGCTGAGACAGAGCAGAAGCTTTGGATGTTGACTGCATAGCGCCTGCCAGCTTGAATTTTCAGCCAGGGCTTCAACAGCTTCATTAAGTCTTCTTGCACCCAGGCTTCCGCCAAGAACAACACAAAGTTCAGTTTCAGCATCCAGGCCAAGCTCTGCCCTTGCCTCCGCAGAACTTGTCTCAAAAAAAGCGCGTTTCACCGGATTACCACAGAGCTGTGTATGCCCTTTTACGACGTCTGGAAAAAACTTTTCGCTGCCTTTAAAACTCAGGCAAATGCAGTCGGCCAAACGCGAGAGCAGGCGGTTTGCTCTTCCCGGATAAGCATTTTGCTCGTGCAGCAGTATGGGAATATTCAGAAGTTTTGCAGCCACAATCAGGGGGGCGCAAACATAGCCCCCCGTACCCACCACAGCACGAGGTCTTATTATTTTCAGCTGAGCTATCGCCTCTCTGATGCCACGAAGGGTTCGCAGAAAAAACCGCGGAAAGGTCATGAAACCCGAAGGCAGGGCCGAAGCGGTAATTTGAAAGGTCGGCCAGGGCTCTTTTTCAAGCATCGTTTTTTCCAGGCCTTCCTGAGTCACGGCAAAATGAATTTCACACGAAGGGCGTTCTGCTTTGACGGCCACAGCAATAGCGAGTGCAGGATTGACATGGCCTGCCGTCCCGCCTCCCGCAAAAACATACGTCTCTTTATTATTCTGCCTGCTGCTCCTCAAGTTTTATGATCCTTCCCCAAAGAAACGGGCCTGCTCCTTTACAGACTTTCTACCGTTTACTGAGACTTCTCCTATTTGAACCCTGCCGCGCTTTTTCTCTCGTCGCTGTGGCCTTGTGGATCCCGTCTTTTTAAAAGCTGTCGCAGAACGGGGTCTTCCCGCTGAGCACAGCGTGAAACCGAAAGGATCATGCCCACAGCGATAAGGAAAAAGAAATTGGCTGAACCTCCGTAACTGAAAAAGGGCAGAGAAATTCCCGTTGAGGGGATAATTTCTGCTGCAACGGCAATGTTGAGAAGCGCCTGCAGCGTAATTAAAAAGATCGCACCCCAGGAGAGTAAGGGAGCAAAGATTCCTGAAGCATTTAAGGCAATACCCGCACCGACAAGAAAATAGGCCATAAAAAGTAAAAGAATGGCTGAGGTTCCGATAAAACCAAGTTCTTCGCCTATGGATGAGAGGATGTAATCGTTATAGACCATGGGAAGAAAACCAGATTTTTGCAGACCCATGCCCAGGCCTTTGCCAGTTAAACCTCCGGAACCGAGAGCATAGCGGGACTGCTTCACCTGGTGAATCTGGTCAGCACTGGCCTCGTCCGGTTTATTGAAAGTGTCAAAGCGTTGACTGACATGCTGAAATTTCTCTCCGATAAAATCAAAGAAGCTCTGACCGTCGCGTGCAAGTGGTACAGCAATCACGAGCAGCAGCACACAGATCAGAAACCAGGGAAGGAGCTGCAAGAGGCCGGAAAGCCAAATTTTAAGGGGAATCCTGGCCACAAAAAAGATGGACAGACTCAGCAGAAAAACAATCACCGCGCCGGACAGATGGGGCTGAAAGACAATCAAAACGAGCCAGAGGCCCAGAGCAAGCGCAGGATAAGTAATCATGAGACGAGCTTCAAGGCGTTGATCCTTGACTTTGTCGTTCAGAACCCAGACTCCTCCTGCCCGCATCTTCCTGACGAAGGAAAAATAGGATGAGAGGCAGTAAATGACGGAAATCTTGGCAAATTCAGAAGGCTGAAAGGTAATCGGTCCAAGTTTCAGCCAGCGGACAGCCCCATATTCCCCTTCAGTGCCGGCAAACATAACTGCGGCAAGGAGGAGCGTCGTCAGGGCATAGGCAATCAGCATAAAGCTGAAATTATTAAGCAGCCGGACATCCAGAAACTGGCCGATACCGAGCATCGCAAGAAGGCCGGCAAGCGTAAAGATAAACTGTCGCCGTACATAATAGAGCGGATCTCCAGCATCGGCATAGGCCGAGCTCAGGCTGGCAGAAAAAAGCATAATCAGGCCAAAGCTCACCAGCACAAAACTGAGGATGAGAAAAGATAAATTCATCCTGCGGTATTGAGCTAATTGCTGGCGCAAGGCATTTTCATTTTTCAGCGCCACCTCACGTTGCTCAATTTCAGCCCGGGCTTTGGCAAAATCACTAACGGCCATGCTTATCCTCCTCTCTCTTTTCCCCGTTCTGACGCTCAGATTAAGAGCAAGGCGAGCAAGCCGCCCGCAAGTTCCGCCAGGGCAAAAACCAGAACAATTTTTTCTTCCTTCCAGCCTCCCAGCTCAAAGTGATGATGAAGCGGAGACATGCGAAAGATCCGTTTGCCGTGACTGAGTTTAAAATAAGACACCTGGAGGAGCACAGATAGACCTTCAACAATATAAACAATTCCCGTCAGCAGGATCAGCCAGGGCACGCCAGCTAAAAGCGGGATAGCCGCCACAGAGGCTCCCAGAAAAAGTGAACCGGTATCCCCCATAAACACTTTGGCCGGATGACGATTGACGATAAAGAAGCCGGCACAGCCTCCCGCCAGAGCAAGACAGTATTCGATCAGGGCTTCTGCATCAATGGGCAGATTCTTACGTTTCAGCAGCACCATGGCTACAGCCAGCATGAGAGCCGTGACCATCGTCACGGTCGTTGCCAGACCATCTTCACCATCGGTCAGATTCACCGAATTGGAAACGTAGAAAAGGTAAAGCACGATAAAAATAACGTAGATCACTTTGCCCCAGGAGGAAAAGCTGATACTCTGCTCAGAAAGCGGCAGGAGCAGGATTGGGCCCTGAGAATTTCCATAGACGTAAAAGAGGCTGAAAAGCAGAGAAATACAGCCCAAAGCGAGAATTTTTTCTTTGACAGAAAGGCCTTCTTTGCGCACGCGCACCTTGACAGCATCATCCGCAAAGCCTACCAGGCCAAAAGACAAAGAAAGCAAGGTTAACAGCAGAAAATGGTCAAACGCCGCTTGTCGTAAAAGGCGCAAGAGCGCAAGACCAAGCAGGGGCAGGATAAAGAAGAAGCCGCCCATAGTGGGGGTGCCCCGCTTTTTGTAATGAGCTCTGGGTCCTTCTTCACGGACATCCTGACCCAGGTGCCAGCGTCTCAGCAGAGGCAGGCCGAAATATGAAGCGATCAGCGTCAAGCCAAAGCAAAAAAGAAAAGCTACGGCATATTTCATGAAATCGTCTCCTTCGCTTTTTCACCAGCCAGACCCTGTCCCACATTTTCCATACGATAGTAGCGCGATCCTTTAATCAGGACGACATCGTTGAGCTGAAGTTTTCCGCGCAGAGCATCGGCAATCGCATCGGCAGACTCCAGCCGGAAAACCGGAATGCCGGAGCCTACCTCTTTAAGACCCTCTTCAATGAAAACTGTCTCCTCACCCGTCAGATAAAGGGCATCTATATTGAGTTGGGCCAGTTTACGGCCAATCTCAAGATGCAAGTCTCTGCTGTAGCGTCCAAGCTCGCGGATGCCTCCCAGGCAGGCAATGCGCCGTCCTCCATCGTGACCCAGGAGTTGAAGCGTATCCAAAGCCGTCATCACAGATTCCGGCGAGCTTGCATTGTAAGAATCATCAATCAGCAACCAACCCTCACGCTCTTCAATATGCTGACGCTGTCGGGTGTTGATAAAATTCGACGCTGCTGCGGCCGCTTTTTCGATATCCAGACCGAGGGCATAAGCCGAAGCAAGCGCAAAGAGCGCTGAGCGTACAAGAAATTTTCCCGGTTGAGGTATCGTGACCGGCAGATCCAGTGCTGCATCGAGACTGAAATGCAAATGAAAGCTTGTGCTTCGTGGTGTAAGCTGAATGCTTTCAGCCCAGAAGCAGGGGCGCCCTTCCTGCCAGTCCGTCGGTTTTTCGGTGCTCACACGCCAGATCGATATCTCTGGGGTATTTTCTTCCATCCAACGGTTCAGGTACTCATCTTCGCCATTGAGGAGGATAAGCCCCGTCTTGCGCATGCCTCGGAGTATATCCATTTTTTCCCTGAGAATATTTTCCCGGCTGCCCAGATATTCGGCATGGCTATAGCCAATGCTCGTGACGATGGCAATGTCCGGACAGCAGATCTCGCTGAGTACGGCTATTTCGCCTCGTCTGTCCATGCCCAGTTCCGCGATGATAACATCATCCTCATCGTCCGCCTGCAAAATGGTCAGTGGAACACCGATATTATTATTTTCATTTTCGCGCGTTTCGTGCGTATTCATTTGTGAGGCAATCACTGTATTGACCATACGGCGTGTGGTCGTCTTTCCGACACTTCCGGTGATGGCGATTAGAGAAGCCAGGAGCGTTTGTCGGTAGCCTCTGGCAATATCCTGATAAGCTTTCAGCGTATCCTCGACCTTGAGCAGATCAGGAGCGGCATCAGCTTTTGCAAAACGTTTTTCCAATTCTGCGGCAATCGCACTATCCGCTCTGAGAACCAGAAGGCCAGCTCCTTTTGCGGCGGCTTTCTCCGCATAGTCATGGCCATCAAAATAATCTCCCTTGAGAGCCAGAAAAATTTCGCCCTTACGCAGTTTTCGCGAATCCGTACAAATGCCGCGATAAAAGTGCTCTGTATTTTTGGCGTTGGCTGCGGAGAGAATAAGTTCACCGCCAGTCCAGGTTCTGATTTGCTCAGGTAAAAAACGTGCCATAATTTATGCCTTTCTCTAGCCCTGGCTCTCCGCAGGACTTTCCAGATTTTGTTCTTCTACCGGGATCCCACTGTTGTTTTCTCCAAGCTGCCCGGCAGTATCGTCATCCGCAGTCTCAGGCTCCGCCTGCGGAAGATTCTGTGACCAGTCCTCCTGGGGATGTATATCTGCTTCAGGGAGTTGATCCAGCTCTGAGCCGGTCATCTCAGCTTCTCTTGGAGGGAGTTCCAGGGCAATACGGATGACTTGGCCACGATAAATGCCCTCACCTGGATTTCCTGAAGAGTTGGCCGGAAGGTTTTGCGGGTTGGCTACCTTCTGCGAGACGCAGCAGCCCATCATATTGCCTTCAAATTGAGGCACGAGACCCAGAGCATTGCAGCTGTCGATCACCTCGTTGTAGTTCATTTCACTGAAGTCGGGAATGGTCACCATAATTTTCGGCGCACTGTCCTTATAGACGAAAATATTTGTCCCCGGATAAATTAAGGTTCCCGGCGCAGGCAGCTGGCCTTTAATCTTAGAATCTGCCAGGGTCAGGTCGTCTCCTGCGACGACAGGTACATGGTTAAAGGTCATGCTTTCTCCAGCCTGATTCACGGTGTAACCTGTAAGATCAGGGACGCGAATGGACCGGCCCATTTTGTAAACATCCGTGCTATCGTAGCTGCGGTCAAAATTGAGATAATCCAGAATTTTCGAAGTCGCATTAAGCGTGACGATTTCAGCCTCAGTTCCGCCGATTTTGGGATTGTCAGGCTTTTTGAGAATCATCAGGACGAGGACCTCAGGATGATCTATGGGTCCTGCCCCCATAAAGGAAATGGTGTTCTTCCCTGTAAGTTCGTCAGTAGAGGTCGAAGTTTTACCTCCAATCGCGTACCCCCAGCTATTCGTATAACCGTTGGAGTATTGCACCATACCGCGCATCAGCTTGCGAATTCTCGCTGAGGTTTCAGGGGCAATTACCTGACGGACAACATCGGGGCCAGGAAGCCCCTGAATACGGCCATCGGCATCGCAGACCTCCTTAATGATATGGGGCGTTACCAGTTTACCGCCATTGACCAGAGCACAGAAAGCACGCATGAGATGTAGCGGAGTCACACTCGAAGATTCGCCAAAAGAAAGGTTTGCAAGGTCCAGGATCGAGGGCCTGCTGTGAAAAATACATTGAGCTTCGCCGGGCAGGCCTACCCCTGTAGATTCATAGAAACCAAAGGCGTGCATGTAGTCATAATATTTTTCGATCCCAAGAGCCAGGGAAATTTGCACAAAGACCGGGTTACAGGATTTCCAAAAACCCTGTTCCATGGTTTCGTAACCATGGCCGTCACCACTTACACAGGAAATGGTCGCATCAAGAACCTGTATAGGATCATCGCTGTAATAACTTTCCTCCGTACAGACATTCTCCTCCATGCCAATAGCTGCAGTCAGCGTTTTCATCGTCGAACCAGCCTCATAAAGATCGGATATCGTTTTGTTACGCCACACATGCTGCTGTAGCCAGTCAATGGTCTTTTCATCCGACGGATCCCATTTTTTGGGATCTTTGGAGGCTGGCGCTGCTGTTGGACTCTGACTTTCAAAATATGGGTAGGAGGCCATACCGTAAATTTCACCTGTATAGGGGTTAACACACAGGGCCATGCCATCTTCAACGGCATTGTAAGCCTTGATCGCCGCCTCAAGATCCACCTGGAGAATCTTCTGAATATTCATATCCAGAGTAAGCGTTAAATCTTGACCATTTTTACCCGGTTTCTGCAGGCTTTCGCTGTAGGGCAGTCGTCCATGACTTGTATAGTTATCTCTGGCACCGTAATCAAAGCCGGGCTCTCCAGTTAATTCCGCGTCGTAGGCCAGTTCAACACCAAGTCGGCCTGTCAGCGTTTTATCATCGTAAGAGGCAAAGCCAATGACCTGGCTGGCCAGATTTCCGTTTGTATAGTAGCGTCGCGGTTCAGCATCCAGGCGCACACCACCAATTTGATTGTCCTGAATATAAGCTTCCAGAGCTTTTCCCTTTTCCTCCGGGACATCTTTAGCCACTTGGATATAAGTGGCTTCCACATCCTTCAGCGCCTCCTCCATCTTAGAGCGTTCAAGACCGAGCGTGTCACAGAAAAATGACACAATCTCTTCTGTTTGCACGGTCTTTGAGCGCGAGTAAAGATGTTTGGGCGTTACTCCAACTCTGTAAACATAATGCGTGCCTGCAAGTTTGACACCGTTGCGGTCATAAATGTCCCCCCGGGAAGGTGCGTAATAAGTATTGGAGTAGTATTGTCCGGCCGCTGCTTCAGATATTTCATTGTGTTCGAGCACCTGAATTTTAAAAAGAGCCAGCAGCAAAACGGCAGAAACAAGAATCAGCCCCATAGCCATCCAGCGGATGGCTTTGTGGCTGACCTGACGTTGGCTGTTATTTCTTTTTTTTAGCTTTTGACTCATCTTGACATCATTTCAGCTCGTCGCCATATCTGTACTTACGGCCTATACTCCTGAATCTTTTTGTTGTCATTTTGATCACTATGTCTTAATGCCTTTATGTAAGCTTCTAAAACATAAGTGTTATTTTTCTCATTTTGGAGCTTTGCTTCACTTGAATCGTTCTGATCGTAGAGGACCGTTTTATCGCTTTTGGGTAAAACCATGGGAACACGTTGAAGCTGTGATGGCTTTCGCAATCCAAAAAGTCTGAGAGCATCGTCTGCAATGACTTTCATATCACTTTGTCGCAGCATGTCCTCACGCATTTCGCTATTCTTCTTGCGAGCTTCTGAGATTTCATTACGAAGACGCGTGTTGCTAAAGTTTTTTTCAAAAATCTCGGCCTGCCGAAACATCAATCCAGCAAACATCAGACTGAAGCCAATGAGCAGAGCCATGCCCTGAAGAAGCTTTCGACTTCTCAGGATGCTCATATTCTTTCTTTCTTTACGGAATAAAAGGCGTTCTTCTTCACGGGCCAGAGCCAATGCATTTCTCTCACGTTCTTCTTCTAGTTCAGGGGCATGCCATAACTCAGAGTTTTCAGAAATAGCGGAAAATTCCGAACTCATTCTGTGTCTTGCCTGGTCCAGGGCCAGACTTCCCACTGACATTTGCTCAAAATACTCGGCCATCTTCTTTACTCCCTCACGAACTGCTCTGTCTCAACCTTCCATGCTGCAGGATCAGCCGACTGCGCATTGCGTTCAAATACTCGCAATCTGGCGCTTCTTGACCGCGGATTGCGGGCACATTCTTCCGGCCCGGCAACAAGCCCTTTTCGACCAAGCGCTTTGCCCAGTGAACTTCTCCCACAACAGCAAAGAGGAAGGTCACTTGGACAAATACAACCTTTTTCCCATTCGCGCATCTTCGTCTTCACCCGGCGATCCTCCAGGGAGTGAAAACTGATCACCGCTATCCTTCCCTGCGGATTCATGAGGAAGGGAATTTTCTCCAGAAAAGTTTCCAATTCATCCAGCTCATGGTTCACCGCAATGCGGATAGCCTGAAAGCTGCGCTTTGCCGGATGCTGCTTCTCTCTTCTGGACGACGGAGGCATTGTCCGGCAAATCAGCTCAGCCAATTGCGTTGTTTGCGTAATGGCTTTTATTTCGCGCTCCCTGCAAATGGCATGGGCAATTCGTCCGGCATAGCGCTCTTCTCCATAAGCTCTGAGCACGAACGCCAGCGTATCCTCAGATACTTGTGCCAGCCATTCTGCTGCAGTCTCTCCCTTCGCCTGGTTCATGCGCATATCGAGCGCTCCATCCTTCATGTAGGAAAAACCGCGCTCAGCAATATCCAGCTGTGCTGAGGAAACCCCGAGGTCAAGCAAAACCCCGTCCAGCCCCTCTATTTTTCTTTCTTCCAGAACCTTATCCACCTGGGAAAAGGTTCTGTGTATTAAATCAAAACGTGCCTCTGTCTTGCAGCCTCTGAGTTTTTTCTCTGCCGCCTCGAGAGCCATCTCATCACGGTCGAGTGAAAGCAGTCGACCTTCTCGACCAAGACGTTCCAGTATTCCGGCACTATGCCCTCCCCCACCAGCTGTACCATCGAGGTACACACCGTTTTTACGGATAGCCAGCGCCTCCATGCACTCCGCAAAGAGGACAGGAATATGGTGAAAATCAGAGTCCTTTGACATCGTAGCGGCTCAGATCCATTTCGGAGAGCTTGTGCTCATCCTTGCGACTCGCTTCATCAAAGCTGCGGGAACAAATTTCAACTTTATCGAACATATCAATAAAGCAGATTTCGTCTCCGGCACGAACGCCAATCGCCTCGAGGAGCTCGTTATTCAGACTGATGCGCCCCTGAGCATCTAGCTCGCAGGCCATGGCAGAGCCTAAAAACTCCCTGCGGAAGCGACGAAACTCCGGGTCAGTCCCCGACTGTTCGTTGAGCTGACGGAGAATTTCATCAAACTGTTTCGTGCTATAGGCAGAGAGATAACCGTCATCAAGACTTAAAGTCACATAGAGCGTGCCATCCAGGTTATTTCGAACGCGGGCAGGCACAATGACACGTCCTTTACTATCAACACTGTGAATATAACGTGCCATAAACTCTCTCGCCTCCTCTCTCCACCATCATCCACCATTTTCATGGTGTTATACACCACTTTCCTCCACTTCACTGTATTTTAGCCCAGCTTTCCTCCATGTGCAAGTCAGGAAGCCTTTTTGTTCGCTAAAAAAGAAGGCATTCCTCCGATTTTTCTGAAATTCGGACAAGATTCCGTGTAGTGGGCGATTCCGCTCGCGCTGAGTGCCTGCTCTCACTTCGGTTTTGGAGAAATTCAGCCAAGTTTGCCTTGTGAAGTTGGTTTCGTTGTACTGGAGAAGGACCTCAGTGCCGTTTCGCTCGGCTGGTGACGTCCACAGCAGGGCTTCGCTCGGCTGGATGCCTGCTTTAGTTTCGTTTTTTCAAAACTTCAGACAAATTTTCAAGTAACGGGTGGTTAGCCATGGCGAACATAGGTTCAAACCGTCCATTACTTGCTAACTTGCACGCCGGAACCATCCACTACTTAGATTCTTGCACGCGAGTACATCCACTAGTTGCTAAGTTGCTTGAAAATCAGAAAAGCCAAAGTAAAACCATCCACTAGTTGAAACGTTGCACGAAAAAAGGTGGGGCGCCGGGCACGACAAAACATGACCACCCATGTGTGGCTACATTGCACAAAAGTCAGGAAAGAGGATGCGTACAAAATCCAGGACAACTCAAGCAAGGTTTGAGCACCCGCTTTCTGAGAACGAGACTGGCGCCTGGTTTGATAGAATAAAGATGGAAGTTTGAATTTCAGTCGTTTTGGTTTCAGAAATTGAATTTCAGGGATTGAGATTCAGAGGTTTAGATTCCGGAGATTGGGTTCCAGTAATTGGGTTTAAGCGGTTTAGGTTTTAGTTTTAGGGCTTAAGAGTTTTGGTTTTAGAGTTTGGGCTTAAGAGGTTGGATTTCGGAGGTTTAGGTTTTAGTAATTGAGTTTAAGAGTTTGGGCTTATGGTTCAGAGGCTTTGGTTTAAGTTTAAGAGTTTGAGTTTCACTGAATAGAGTTGGAGGCTTTTATGAAAATTATGCTTGCTGCGCCGGAGCTTCATCCGGACGACCTTGGTTCAAATCAAAGACAGATGCTTGCCACCATGGAGCAGCCAGCCAGAGAAGGAGCCGATCTGCTTCTCTTCGGTGAAGCCTCTCTGCCCGGTTTCGACGCTCTCAGTTTCGATTATGCAAAAGACATCCGCAAGGTCCTCTCCCTGCACAGTCCTGAAATTGCCGTGATGCAGGAAGCCGCCTGCCACCATGCTGTCGCTGTGGGCTTCGGCTTTTTCGAAAATTATCTGGGAGGGATTTACAGCAGCTATCTTATTCTGGATCAACAGGGAAGAGTTGCAGATTTGTATCGCCGGGTTTCACCGGGGTGGAAAGAGGCGCGAGCCTGTGCGGACTACCGTGAAGGTCTTTCCTTTCATTCCTTCTCCCTGAGCGACCGAAAGTTGAGCGGACGAAAGTTTGCCACGCTGATCTGCGGCGACCTCTGGGAAGACAAGCTCTTATCTGCCATCTGTGCTCTGGATTCAGAAGTTGACGCCTTTTTCTGGCCTGTCCATGTGGATATCGCCGTGAAAGACTGGGAAGAAAACAATACGGATTACAGCGCAGCGGACAACATCAGCTGCAGCGCTTATGCCCACCAAAGTTCGCTGCTCGCTAAGCCCGTTCTTTTTATCAACAATTTCCTGAGCGATCCCGGACGGGCGAAGGGCGGACTTTATCATTGGGAAAAAGGAAGAGCTGTGGCACATAAGCCCATGGGACGGCCTGATTTTCTGATGACAGAACTTTAGTGTTTTTCGTTTGGTCATTTATTCATTGGGAAAAAGGAAAAACCGTGGAACATAAGCCCATGGGACAGCCGGATTTTCTGATGACAGAA
>SFGY01000037.1 GCA_004556455.1 Clostridiales bacterium
CCCAACAGCCCGATCTCGCCGCCGCAGATGGCACATTCCTTTTTCTCAAACAATTTTCCGAACAGTGCCATAATAATCTACCTCCTTTGCCTTGCCTTTGTGGCGATCATTCCTGGGAACCATTCTTCATCTGAATAGCGCCATAGATATACAGACCGGGCACAAGCAAATTCAGGATCAGG
The DNA here is from genome assembly GCA_004556455.1 of Clostridiales bacterium. Taxonomy (GTDB): domain Bacteria; phylum Bacillota; class Clostridia; order Saccharofermentanales; family DTU023; genus SFGY01. The sequence continues at coordinate 183 of SFGY01000037.1, forward strand.
CTGGTAAAGCTGAACTCTCCCCCTGCGACAAGACCGATGATCATAGAGATGATGCTCAAAACGGCAATGATGATGCCCCACTTGATGCAGGCTGCCGCTTTCTGCGGCGCATTGCAGGCACCGATGCCCTTAATGCCCGCGATAAACTGAATGACAGATGCCAGCGTTACAATAATGGAACTGGCATAGAGCAGGCCGGTACCTTCGCCAGTCTCCACGAGCGCCGCCAAGGCGCTGATGCCGAGAATGGCGATGATGCCCGCGATGACACCGATGACGCCGCCGATAATCATGAGAATGGAAGTGACCTTCAAAAATTTTTGCCCTTTCATGTGTATAATCCTCCTGTTTTATGTTTTGTTAATCGTTTTAGGTGTTATGTCTGTTCGTCCAGCAATCGTAGGGTCAGACTATGGCTTTTCGGCCTCGTTTCATCCCTGGATGTCTCCGTCATCAAAGGGATCTCCGCACTCCGGGCAGAACTTGGGCGGATGGGCGGGGTCGTCCGGCTCCCAGCCGCACTTGTCGCACTTGTACTGCGGTACGCCGGCAGGCTTAGGCTTGCCACACTCGGCACAGAACTTTCCTTTGTTCACCGCTCCGCAGGAACAGGTCCAGCCGTTTGTATCCGCAGGCTTGGGCTTCCCGCACTCCGGGCAGAATTTTCCGGTGGCTGTGGCCCCGCAGGAGCAGGTCCAGCTATCCCCTGCGGGTTTAGGGACGGGCTTGGGTGCGCCGCATCCCGCACAGAACTTGCCGGTATTTCCGGTCTGCCCGCAGGAACACGCCCATCCCTCCATGGCAGGAGCCGCCGGAACGGGTTGCTGTACCGATTGCTGCTGACCCATCTGGAAGAGGCTTTGGGCGTTCATGCCGCCGGCCTGACCGGCCATCCCCATGCCCATGAAAGCCATAGCGGGACCGGCATTGGGGTTGGCGGCTGCCGCCTGCATGGCGCCGGCCTGTGCGCCGACAAGATGCGCCGCCGCGCGGGTGGGGTCCATAAAGGCCGTATTGCGCTGCAGCTCCTTGATCATCTTTTCGTCTTCCTCGTTGGCCTTGACGCTGGAAACGCCGAAGGATACGATCTCAAGACCCCGAAGATCCCGCCACTTTGCGGACAGTTCCTGGTTCAAAGCATCTGCCAGCTCTGTGGTGTGGCCTGGAAGGGCAGAGTATCGAATGCCCATATCGCTGATCTTTGCGAAGGCGGGCTGCAGCGCGGTCAGCAACTCGGTTTTCAGCTGGCCGTCAATGGCTCTGCGGTCAAAATCCGCTTCCACATTGCCGCAGACATTGGTATAGAACAGCAGAGGGTTTGCCACCCGGTAGGAATACTCCCCGAAACAACGGATAGCAATGTCGATGTCGATCCCTGCCCGCTGGTCCACCACCCGGAAAGGAACCGGGGAGGGTGTACCGTACTTGTTGCCTATGATCTCCTTGGTGTTGAAGTAATACACCCTCTGGTCCTTGGGGGCCTCGCCGCCAAAGGTAAAACGCTTGCCGATATTCTGGAACACCTGCCCGATACTCTCCCCCAGGTCGCCCGAAAAGATGCTGGGTTCCGTGGAGGCGTCGAAGGTGAATTCGCCGGGTTCAGCGCATACCTCCACCACCTTGCCCTGCTCCACGATCATCATGCACTGGCCGTCGGCCACGGCGATCACGGAGCCGCTGGTGATAATGTTGTCGCTGCCTTTGGTGTTGCTGGAACGCCCGGAGGCCCGTTTCCGCCCCTTGACCGCCAGCACGGTAGCGGGGATCGCCTCACAGTAGAAATACTCCTTCCACTGATCGGCCATCACGCCGCCTACAGAGCCTAATGCCGCTTTAATAAGTCCCATAGTTACATCCTTCCTTTCGTGATTTATTTCTCTTTACTGACGATTAAAATCCTTCATTTCTTTGCGCTTTGCTGTGAGCATTGTCCCACAATTGGGACAAAAGATTGCGTTGTCCGAAAGCGCTGTTTCACATACTGGACAGCGACGGTGTAAATTAAGGTAGAACTGGTAAAGAGTTTCCTGGGGAAGTCCACTGCCGCATTCTCCACAAGTTTGCTGCTCCGCAGAGACGGTTGCACCGCAATTAGCGCAGACTTTAAGCAGCTTCATAGCTTCTGGCCCAAATCCATATTGCTTCATGCTTTCCAGACGGATCTGCTCAATTTGCTGCCGTGTCATCTTATAACCCTTCTCCTCCATATTGAAGCCGTTTGCCGCAGCGTGGACAAAATATTTCTGCGGAGGTAATCTCTTTGCCGCAGTGGGAGCAGTAACGAGGCGGATCTTCCCACGGCGCACATTCCACACATTCCGCCACATCAGCGTTATACATGGCATTCGATACCCATTTGCCGCACTTGTGACATCGGTTAAAATATTTCCGTGCGTCTTCCCATGCGGTCTCCAATTCCTGCTCCTGTGTCTCTGCTTGGATAGGATCGGTCGTATGTAACAAAGCACCTGTGATGTCACAAAAGAAGCTGTACCGATTTCCTCCCGAGTCGGCGATCACCTTGTAGCGTGCTGTTTTATGGGTAAGCGCCATCAAATCCCTCCTTTCTTTTCTTTGACCCTCGATTAAGTCATGGTTATATGGTATAATAGGAATCAAAGGAGAGCGGCCTCTGTTTGTTGGCAGCGTAGTCAGAGGCTTTTCATTGGAGACAAAGCCCATACCCTCCTTCGGCATTGCCTGCACCCATAATTTAAGCGATTTCCACACTTTTGTCCCCACCCCAAACCCCCGAAAGGGTAGGGTTGAAAAGAAAAAATCTGATTTTCTTGCCACCCCGAACCGAAAAATGGGTAGGGGAAACAAAAAATCAGGTTTCTTTCCAGGCTAAGACTGGAAATGCTGTAAATGAGATACCAAGGAAAATACGGTGATGAGAGTTGTATTTCGCGGGGAGGTGTCCACGCATGACTAAGCAGAATCAAAGAACGGGAGTCCTGGTAGCTGTGCTGATCGTCTGTGCTATCTCTGCCCGCGTTTTGGGAAAGTTTGATGTTTTTCCCGTACCGCTGGGTTTGGTCCGCACGATCCTTTATATCAGTCTGTACATTGGCTGGGGTCTCTCTGTCAGCCATCGCATTTTACAAACACAGGTGCGCCGCTATATGGTCGGCGTTTCATGTCTGACCGTCTTCTGGTTTGTTATACGGTCAATAAAATATTTTTTTGTGGTCGCTCCTGATGCGATCCGGCATCTATGGTACTGGTACTATTGTCCTATGCTGTTCATACCTCTGCTTTCCGTGTTTGTTTCCATGTCGCTGGGTAAGCCGGAAAGCTACCATCTGCCCAAATGGACAAGACTGCTCTATCTTCCCACCCTGTTCTTTCTGCTGCTGGTACTGACAAACGATCTCCATCAGCTTGTTTTCTCCTTCCCGACCGGAACGGTTTGGAGCGATACGGATAACGGATACGAGTACGGATATTATTTTGTTATCGGGTGGGAGATCATCTGTGCGCTGGCCGCCTTTGTGATCATGCTCATCAAATGCCGTTTGGCGCAAAGGAGAAAATACTTACCGGCGCTTCTGCTGTCCTGCTCCATTCTATATGCCTTTATCTACGCCAGCGGAGCCAGGTGGATGCAAGTGATAGGCGGAGATATTACAGCGGTGCAGTGCCTGATGTTTACCGCCATACTGGAAAGCTGTATCCAGTGCGGATTGATTCAGACCAATACTGGCTATGATGAGCTGTTTAAGGCCGGGACCTTCGGCGCCCAGATTGCTGATCACGACCATAAGGTCCGCTACGCCTCCGCAAATTCGCCTGTGCTTTCTGAACAGATCATGTGTACGGCAGAGGCGGGCGCTGTTAACCTTGATAAACATACCCTGCTAAAAAGTTACCCTATCGAAGGCGGTCATGTGTATTGGCAGGAAGATATAACAGATATTACCATACTGCTCAAAAAGTTAGAAGAAAGCAAGGAAACCATTGCAGAAAGCAACCATCTGGAACAGGAAAATTATCGTATCAAGCTGGAGATCCACACCTTGCGGGAAAAGAATCGGCTCTATGACCTTTTACAGGAAGAAACCGCTCATCAGATCGATTTATTGAATGACCTGTTTTATCTATATGACGAAGAAGAAAATCCGGAAAAGCGCCGCAGTCTGCTTACGAAGATCACTGTAATCGGCGCTTACATAAAACGCAGAGGCAACCTAATCTTTATCCGTGAAAAAACGGAAACCATCGATACCACAGAACTGGCCCTTTGCATGGAGGAATCCTTTTCAAATTTGAAACTGATGGGGGTCGAATGTGAAGCGGACATTCCGAAGGGCAGCAAAATCTTTACCCAGGACGCAATCCTGGTCTACGACTTTTTTGAGAAGGTGATGGAGACCGCTATAGATGATATGAGTTTTGTTTGGTTGAAAGCGCGTATTCTTGCAGATTCGATCATCCTCCGTCTGGAGGTGGAATGCGAAAGCTCCCTTGCAGATTTTCGGGATACCTGTGAAAGCTGCTCCTTTGAGGATGGCGTATGGCGCTTTATCCTCCGCATCGGAAAGGCGGGTGGACAAACGTGACAACATTCTATTTATCCTCCGAAATGGAACAGTCCGTATGGATGATCTGCCTGTTCTTTTCTTTGATATTGGATGTGTTTCTTTTTCTTGCATCCCCTGACCGAGGTGGGAGCAGACGGTGCAGGCTTCTGAACGCCGTGGTATTTATCGCTTTGCTGATCCTGCTGTGCATTGCCGGGGATGCCTTTGACAAAAAGGCCGATGGACTTCCTATCAATCCTTTGCTGCCATTTCCAATGTGGTCGCTGTGGTGCATCGCTGGCATGGTGGGTACTTTGCTCCTTGGTCAAACCGCTGTGTTGATCCATCGGAAAGGCCGGACACTTAGCCACAATTCCGTGAAACGGGCAATCGATATGTTGCCCAACGCGATTTGCTATTTCACCCCATCGGGTGAGTTCAAACTGTGCAATCTACAAATGCACCGCTTGTTCCACATACTGGCGCAAAGCGATCTCCAGCACTTCGATGAATTGCGGCAGGCACTTACAGAGTGTGATAAGAAAAGCGGTGTTGTAAGGCTACCGGATGAAGAGCAAACCTATCTGTTCCCCGATGGTAAGGCTTGGCGCTACTCCCAGACGGAGATAACGGTACCAGACGGTACAGTTTACACAGAGGCGATCTTCTCAGATGTGACTGAACTTTACGAAAAGGGACTGAGACTCAAGGAACAGACTGAGCAGCTCAAAAAATTCTCCCGTGACTTAAAGATTCTTTCGGATAATGTACTGACATTGACAAAGGAAACGGAAGTCCTGTCGGCAAAAACCAAACTGCATGACCAGATGGGGGCGGGGATCATTGCTATGCGGCAGATTTTGCAGCAAGAGCAGGTATCCCAGGAGGCCGCAGACAGCCTTCTATTGTTTCAAAAAGCAATCAGGACCATTAAAAATGACAATGAATACCCCCAGGAGCGCGGGGAGCTTGCGGAATTTTTGTGGGATGCCAGTACCATCGGCGTAAAGGTAGAAATGGCTGGCGAATTACCAAAGCAGGAGGAAATATATCGCATATTTGTGATCGCCATGCGGGAATGTCTGACCAACGGCGTCCGCCATGCGGATGCAACGGCCCTTTATGTCACCGCCCGGCAGGACGGAAACAACATTTCCCTGCGTATCACAAATAACGGAAAGCCCCCTGAAAGCGTCATTGTGCCGAAGGGCGGGTTACTCAACCTTCACCGCCATGTTACGAACTTAGGAGGCACGATGGAAATACAGTGGTCACCAGCCTTTACGCTGATAATCGTCATGCCCGTAGAAAAGGAGGCGGCAGAGTGAAACAGGTGTTAATTGTAGAGGATCAGCGGATGCCCCGCAAATATATGGAGAGAATGATCTCCGACAGTGAAAAATATGCCCTGGCAGCCAGTATAAGCGGCGCGGATGTTGCACTTGCCTATTGCAAGCGTCAGATGATCGACCTGATCTTGATGGATGTCTGTACTGCTGGAAACAAGGATGGCATCGAAGCTGCCGCCGAGATCAAAGTGGCGTTCCCAAACATAAAGATCATCGTTGTCACATCAATGGTCGAGGTCGGTTTTTTAGAAAGAGCCAAAGCCGCAAAGGCAGACAGCTTTTGGTACAAAGATTTAAGTCCCGAAGACCTGATCGATGTCATTGATCGCACAATGGCAGGAGAACATCTCTTTCCCCATGAAACGCCACAAGTGAAATTAGGTCTTGTAAGCAGCACCGATCTGACTGCAAAAGAAATCCAGGTACTGCGCCTTGTATGTGATGGTCTGGAATACAGCGAGATCGCCCAGACTCTTTCTATCACAGAGAGGACCGTGAAATATCATGTTTCCAACATCCTGCAAAAAACAGGCTATGCCAACAAGACCCGCCTTGCCATAGCAGTTACAGGCAAAAAATTTATTATTCCGAGCCTCCCGGAGGATCTGGACTTTGACATAACCAAATAACAGAGCACACAGCTTTATTTCCCGGTTTCAATGAAGCCGGGAAATTTTTTTGAGAAAACTTCAAAAAACTGTACTCAGGGACAGTGCGAGAAAATGGCTTCTTCGCTATACTGGTATCATCAAAGGATTCAAAATGATTGATAGGAGGCCGCCTTATGCGAAGAATCGTGATTGATATGCAGAATGTCCTGTTTGCGGACGCAGTAGCCGAAGCCTTATGCAACTTTGATTCCGATCTGGAACCAGTCATGAGCGAGAGCCCGGACAAAACTCTGTCGCTATGTGATGCTGTGCTTGCAAATGTTCTGATTATGGAAGTTACCGTATACACATCCTGGACACTGGAGGAGCGGCTAAAAATCCGAAACGCTCTGAAAAAGGCTCAGCCAGATTGCAAGATCGTGCTGGTGGTGGATGAAAACACAGAGAAAAAGCTGGCGGACAGGGTGCGGCAGGCCAAGAAGGATGGTCTGGTAGACAATTTTATTTACGGTTCCGTTTCTTCCAGCTATCTCTCCGCTGTCATTGACGCACTTTAGGACAGAGGCTGGTGAGGACCATGCAGGGTATAGGAGGACACCAAAATGAAAAAATTATGTATTTTCTTTCTCACCATCATACTGCTGGTGGGCATGACCGGCTGTGGAAATAAGGTTACAAACGATCCCATCACATTGACGATGTGGCACGTCTATGGAAGTCAGACAGAATCGCCGCTCAATGTAATGATCGATGAGTTTAACCAAACGAAGGGGAAAGAAAGCGGTATTGTTATTTCTGTTGTCTCCGTCACAAATTCTACCGCTATTGACGATGCGCTGATTGCCTCTGCCAATAACGAACCGGGGGCGGTTCCCATGCCGGATCTGTTCACGGCCTATCCGAGGGTGGCAGAAGAGATTGGGCTTGACCGGCTCTTGGATTGGAGTGGTTATCTTTCAGAGGAAGAACGCTCTGCTTATGTGGATGAGTTTCTGGCAGAAGGCGTTATAGATGGACGGCTGGTTATGCTGCCCATCGCCAAATCAACAGAACTGTTATTCTTAAACAAGACGATATTTGACCGCTTTGCCGCTGACACAGGAGTATCGGAAGAAGAGCTTCTCCATTTTGAATCTCTCTTTGCTCTGTGCTGCCAATACTACGATTGGTCAGGCGGCGCAGAGATGTTCCAAATTAACGACTTCTATCACTACTTCCTGGTCAATGTCTCCGGGCTGGGCGGACAGTTCATTCGGAATGGAAAGCCGGACCTGTGCAGTGCAGAATTTGAACAAGCCTATCTGCCAATGGCCCGTGCGGCGATCCATGGAGGACTTTGTACTGGTGACGGTTATGCTTCCGACCGCTGGAAAACAGCTGAGGTTATCAGCAATATCGGTTCCACAGCAGGGCTGTTGTATCTGAGGGACTATGTAACCTACCAGGACAATACCACCGAAGAAATTGAAACAGCGGTATATCCCTACCCCACCTTTTCTGATGCCTCGCCAGTGGTTATACAAAGGGGAACTGGTTTGTTTTCCATGAAAAGTGAGGACGAGCGAAAAAATAGAGCCGCCGCCATTTTTGGAAAATGGATCACACAGAAAGAACACAATCTGGACTTTGTGATTGCTTCCGGCTATTTGCCGGTTACGGAAAATGCCTTTTCTGCTCTGTTTTCAAATATAGATATGATTGAGAATGAGAAATCCCATATGCTCTATGGTGCGGTGGACCAAATGTATGGCTCCTACTCCTTTTGCCCTTTGCCGCTGTATGACGCTTCCGGCGAAGCGCAATCCAGGTTTGAGGAGACCGCAAAGAGCATATTGTCTGCTGCCCACCGGGACTATATCAGCCGCATAGAGCGCGGGGATGACCCGGAGACAGTGATGTCAGAACTCCTTGACTCTTCGCTTTCGGAAATTCAGGAGGCCGTAGAGCGGTGACACAAAAGGGGGAAAACCATGATACTACGCCTAAAAGAAATCAGATCCGTACTGGAGGCGGCTCAGACGCAGAGCGTTTCCATGCGCCGCCGCCTGATGCTCTATCTTTTTACCATAATGCTCTTTTTTGCGTTCTTGATCGCTATGCTATTGTTTCTTTTCGGTGCGATCGATCCTATTGGATATGAAATTGAGCGGGCTTTAAGCAGTCAACTGGAAAACTCCGCAGACTCCATAGAACATCAGAGCAATGATCAGGCAGCCTATGTGCTTGCCTTTTCCCAACAGATAACAGCGGCAGTCAAGGACGAACTTTCAGATGCCGGGATTACCTTCAACGAACTTCGCAATACTCCTGATGCACTGGAGTCCATGCAAAACAGGCTCTTTGATGTCGTCAGCAGCAATATGAAACTTGCACCTTGCAGCGGAGCATTTTGCTTTTTGAAAACAACGGTCAACGATACGCTCCCTGATAAAAGTTATAGCGGACTGTATCTAAAGTTTGCAAACCTTTACGCAGAAAACACGATCCATAATGACATTTGCCTTTTCCGCGGTTTTTCCGCTGTCGCACGGGAAAAAGACATCAACCTCCACAGCACATGGCAACTGGAAACACAGGAGGGATCATTCCCTGAAATTGACCGGTTGATGTCAGGCCAAAACGAGAACCTCTCCGGATCCTACTTTCTTACATCCGTTTATAAGCTGGCCGGCACATGGGAAAGTGTGCGTTTTCTCTGTATCCCTGTTTTAGACACTCATGGGAATACGATCGGCGTGTGCGGCTTTGAGATCAGCAGCCTGTATTTTTCACTTTCCCATAAGACGATGGGAAGCGGCCAGGCGCATATCTTCTGCGCTTTGCTGACGGAAGATTCGGATTGTTATGTAGGGCAGATCGCCGGGAATCAATCTGGTTATTTTCCACCAATTGAAAATTCTTTTTCTGTTGAGAACGGATCAAGCCTGACTACCTTCCATAGCGGAGACACTGAATTTGTTGGTAAGACCCAAGAACTAACAATAGGGACTACTGCCCATATGGTTGCTGCCATGCTCCCTGCCACAGAATATCAGGCGCTTGTGCAGACGGTGCGGCTCAAAATTGCCGCATTCTTGTTTATCGCTTCTTTTGCCATTTTGGTCTCCATTCTTTGGGGCAGCAAAAAATATGTTGCACCCATATTAAAAGACTTGGAACAGATTAAAACTAACACAGACCGGACGCAGAGCGAGTCTCATGTTTTGGAGATTGAGGACCTCTTTGCTTTCCTCGCAGAACAGGACCGAGAACACGAGGCGGCTTTATCCGCTTTGAACCAGGAGCGACTGGAAGCTGAGAGCAGACAAGAACGGCTACAAAGCAAACTGGAACAGACCAGCAGTGATCTTGGGTCCGCGCAGGCAGAAATTGCCCGACTTGCCTATTCCAGAAAACAAGAGATCGATCCCGACGATTTTCAATATTTTTTGGAAGGGATTAGTCAACTTACTCCAACAGAAAGAAAGGTCTTTGATCTGTATCTTGAGGGGAAAAACGCAAAAGAGATCATTGCGATCTTAGGAGTTACAGAAAATACATTAAAGTTTCACAACAAGAACATCTACAACAAGCTGGGAGTTTCGTCCCGGAAACAACTCCTTCGTTATGCCACTTTGATGAAACAGCAGGAGGAAAATGATCAGCAATAACGCTTGAGAATCAGCAGTTGCGCTACTTGGCAAGCAGTGCATTTGTTCCCACAAATGCTCGAAACAGACATCCGGCGTTGCCGCCGGATGTCTGTTTCTCTGCTTGTTGGGGTAGCACCCCAAACCCCTTGAACAGCCCCGTTGCCGGGGCTGGCTGCGCGTTCGGTTCCCGAACGCTATTGTCCCTGCTCCGCAGGGACAGGCGGGGCTTGCGCCCCGCGCAGTCCCTGCGTTTCCGGGAAAAAAGAAAAAAGCGGGGCTGGCCTACATCCCTGTAAGCCAGCCCCGCCAAGATCATCTGTGCTGATCGGTGCGCTGTTCCTCCTTGCGCCGCTCCTCCATGGCCGCCTGTTCCTTCTCCTTTTCCAGAAGGACAGCCGCCACTTTCTGCGCCACAAGATACTCCTGCATCTCCGTCCTTGCCTTGCGGTATGCCGGGTACGCCGCCCGTTTCTGTTCCAGAAGCTGGGCATACTCGGCGTTCAACTCCTTGACACGGGGGAGCTTTTTCAAGCCGAGCTGTTCAAAAGCCTCCTTCGCCGCCTTGTGGAGCGTGATAGCCTCCCGATGCCCCTCAAAAAATTTTTTACTGTACCCGGCCTTGCGGTAGGCCACATAGACCTCCCTGGTCTTAGAGTAGTTGATGATGTGTTTTTTCAAGGCGGCTATCTCCTGCATCCGCTGTTCTGCCGCCTTGATGGAGTCCCCCAGACCGTTGAATTGGGTGACTGCCCCATCCGCCCTCGCCGCCAGTTCGTCAAAGCTGTCTATCTCGTTCTCCTGCAAAAAGCACATGACCTGTGCCATCTGTTTCAGGTTAAAGAGGGTCGCCC
>SFGY01000038.1 GCA_004556455.1 Clostridiales bacterium
GCTGTGGATGCTGAAGTTCGACTTTACAACACGCTATTCTCCGTGCCTCAGCCTGATGCGGATGAGCGCGACTATCACGAGCTGATCAATCCCGAGTCGGTCATACGGCTTGAGGGAGCTAAGATTGAGCGCTGGCTCTATGAGGAACGCAAAAAACACAGCTGGCAGTTCATGCGCCAGGGCTATTATGTGACGGACAGTAAGGACGATACGGACGAGCATCCGGTCTTTAACCGGGCTGTCTCGCTGAAAGAGAGCTATAGGCCGGCCGGGCAATAAGGCGCGGCGGGTCAGGACGAAAGGGGGCAGACCATCGGCTGCCTCTCTCTTTGCACCCTTTATGCCTTCATCCATAAGTACAGAGGAGAAACAACGGACTTTTGTTCGGTTACATTAAAATTTATAAACCCGAGCTTCTGGTGCGCGATTACACTCGCTATCGCTCGCTTTACTGTGCGGTCTGCAAGAGCCTGGGCAGGCAGTTCGGCCAGCTTCCGCGCCTTTCTGTTTCGTATGAAGCGGCGTTTCTGGCTCTCTTTTTCCTCTCCTTTCGTGAGAATGAGAAGGAAGCCCGGGACGAAGCCTGCATTGCCAACCCTCTGGTCAAGCACCCTGTTGCAGCTCCTGATCCGCTGATTGATTTTGCCTCGCTTGTGACGGCTGCCCTGGTTTACGGCAAAGGCCAGGACGATCTTGAAGATGGCCAGTGGTTCAGGGCTCTTCCACAGCTGGCGCTGTTTCGCAAGGCCGCGGGCACACTGCGAAAAGAAGCGCCGGAACTGGTCGACGAGATTGAGCTGGCTTTGCACGAGCTGCGGGCCTTTGAACGCATGGAGCTGAGTCTTTGTCAGCTTTCAGAAAAATCTCAGGATCACAGCGATTTCACAGACGGTGGCCATGAGACACAACCATCGAAAAGTGGTTGGCGTATGCCGGGTGTGGATCTATCAGAGCAGGTGCGAAAACGTGCTGAGACGGCGGCGGCTTATTCCGGGCGCGTGCTCGGCGCCGTCATGAGTGAAACAGCGCGCCATGCCGAAATGCCCGGGGAATGGGTACGGCTCTGGGAGAATGGATCTATTTTGCCGACGCCCTTGATGATGCAGATAAAGATGCCGCGAAGGGGCGCTTTAATCCATTTATGGGCCTTTCAGCCGAAGCGCGTTTAGCTCTGGCGGAGCAGCTGATGCGGGAGCGTGAAGAAACTCTTGATGCCCACGCCGCCCTTCTGCCCTATTTTAAAGATGCCGCCATCGTGCAAAATGTGATCTGTGAAGGCCTGCCCCGTGAACGTGCCCGTCTTGCCGATAAAACGAGAGCTTCGTTAAAGCATGAAGTACAGGTATGAAAGAAGGAGCGCTGAAACTCTGGAACTTAAGCCGGTGTGACAAGCTCTGGAAAATGCATTACACTTGTTCCGAAAATGATGAATTTCACTCAACTTTTTAATAAACGGGAGAGGAATTGGACATGGCAAGCGATCCTTACAAAACTTTAGGCGTCAATCGCGGGGCTTCTCAGGACGAAATCAGGAAAGCCTACCGTGAACTGGCTAAAAAATATCATCCCGACAATTTTACGGATGTTCACGCCAAAGAACTCGCAGAAGAGAAAATGGCCGAAATCAACCTTGCCTACGATGCCATCAGCAATGGCAATAGTCAGCAAAGCTCAGGATCCTCGTCCTCTTCCTACCAGGGAGGGAGCGGCAGTCAGGGTCAGAATCCCTTTGAACAATGGTTTCGCCAAAATCAGGGCGAGAGCCAGGGCAGGTATCAGAATCAGGGCAATCCCTATAACCAGAGCCCTTATTACCGCAATCGGGGCGGCTGTGGCGGCAGTTGCTGCAATGATTTAAGCTGCCTTTGCTGCGCCGATCAGTGCTGCGAGTGCATGGGTGGAGATCTCATGCCATGCTGTTAGGGCGACAGCTTAGCTCTCTGGAAGGTGTACGACGCTGTGTGAGCAAAACATATGGCGTTGCTATCCGGCCTGAAGAAATTCCGCCCGCCCGGGTGAATCACGGCCTTTCCGGGCGATCTCAAGTTGGACAATTTTGCGGACGGACGGGAACGTATGAAAAAGTCACCGCCTGATCGTGAAAAATACGAGCTGGCACGTCGACGGACGGAGGAAGTGGCCTGGGGAGGCTTATTTACGGCACTTTGCTGGCTTTTTTTAATGGCGGCGGTATGGCTGCCCACCATGAGCCTCTCTCTCCGCATCCTTGCGGCCTTTGCCCTCTTAGCTGCTGAACTGAGACTGGGGCAGCGCGCAGCCTTGCTGGTTTACCTCAGCACGACGCTCCTGACGCTGATCTATCCAGGTTTTTTTATGAACCTTCCCTGGACGCTTTATTTTGCACCCTATCTTCTGTTCGCTTTTTTCATCTCGCGCTTTTTCAGCGGGACGACCTGCATTTTGCTGCGTCTGGCTGCAGGCACGGGCCTCTTTTCTGCCCTGGCTGCATTTTATGGTCCTGCCCTTTTCCCACCTTCTCTGCGTACCCGGCTGCAGCCGCATTTCTGGCTGATTGTCATCGCTTTGGGCCTGATCGGTAGCGCGATTTACGATGCCCTCCTGGCTTACCTCAGCGCCTTTTATACTTCCCGCCTTGCTCACAGCACAAGGCCGGAAAAGTAAAAAACTCTTGACAAAGGCTGCAGGGCCTCGGTATACTCAAAAAGCTGCGAAGAATCTCCTGAATTCGAAAGAGCAGAAAGATTCACTCGCAAGAATGCCAAGGAGGTAAACTTCCATGAAGATGACCTTTCAACCTAAGAAACGCCAGCGCAAAATGGAGCATGGCTTCCGTAAGAGAATGCAGACTGCCTCCGGCCGCGCGGTTCTGAAAAGACGCAGGCTCAAAGGCAGAAAACAATTGAGCGCATAAGACCGCAGTCCCCTGTGGTCTTTTTTTCTTTTAAACGCTTCTGTTCCCAGGGCGCGTTGAGGTGTATGCCTGCTGCCTGAGAATCCGACAGAATGCAATTGAAATACCTGCCGATTCAGGCCAGGAGAAAACCAGACAGTTAAGATGAAAAAAGCGGGTCGCATTAAAAAAAATCACGAATTCGACCGCTGTTATCGGCGAGGCAAGTTTACTTCCGGACCTGGCCTGACCCTCTATGTTTTTCAAAAAAGGAGGGGAGAGCGTCGGGTCGGTTTTGCGGTATCCCGGAAAATCCGCGGGGCCGTGCAGCGCAATCGAGTAAAACGCGTCTTCCGGGAAATCTACCGCCTCAATCAGGACGCGCTTCGAGAGAAAATCGATCTCATTATCCTCGGACGGGATCCTGCACTCAAAGGCTCTTATACCAGACTTACGGCCTCATTTCTTCAAACAGCTGCCCGCGCGGGCATTTTAAAAAGCGAAGTGCAGGGCAAAGAAAGCCTGTCAAAGCAGGCTGTCGTGCAAACTGCCGTTGCGGACTCCAGTCAGCAGGAAGGGTCGGTCCATGCAGACTGAGAGGAAAAATGAAGGCGCTTGCAGCTGCAGTAAACTTAACCCTTTGCAGCGCCTGGCGATAGCTGCCATCCATGTTTACCAACGTGAAATTTCTGCGAACAGGCCTCCGACCTGTCGTTTTGAGCCGACCTGTTCGGCTTACGCTCTGGAAGCGGTCAGCTTGCATGGCTTTTTTAAAGGCGGCGCTCTGGCGCTCTGGCGTATTCTGCGCTGTAATCCATGGGGCGGAGGCGGTTTTGATCCTGTCCCAGGTTCGCCTCTGGACCTGGAAGCAAAGCGGCTCCGCCAGGAAGAGCGGCAGAGCGGGAAAGACCCCTGAAATCTTATTCTTGTTTGTCGGCCTGACTTTTGCTAAAGTAAGGGGACGGTTTCTCTTTTGACCTGTCGCGTGGCTCAGGATGAGTTTCTCATCGTCCACAGGCAGAAGCGAACCCTATTTCAAACGCCTGGAAAAGACCGGCAGAAAATCTGCAGAAGATCGAGCCTCACCGGGAGGAAGGAAACGCATGTACTATCCCGTTTTGCTGGGCATTATGGACCCGCTCTACAATTTATTCGGGCAGCTCATGAGCTATCTCTATGACTGGCTGCAGAACTATGGACTTGTCATTATCGTCTTTAATGTCATCCTTAAACTCCTGATTATGCCGCTGAGCTTCAAGTCGCAGAAGAGTATGGCGCGGCAGCAATTTCTCCAGGACGATATCAATGAAATCAAACGTGTCTACGCGAAGGATCCGCAGAAGGCGAATGAAGCGCAGATGCAGCTGATGCGGGAATCGGGTGTCTCCATGGCCTCGGGTTGCCTGCCCATGGTTCTGCAGATGCTGGTTCTTTTTGCGATCTGGCCTCCGATTCAGCGCCCTCTGCACTATATCGGGCAGGTGGCTGACAGCAGCATTGCCAGCATCGGAGGCTATGCCTTTGAACACGGCCTGCTTTCTCAAAATGCTTTCAGCAACCTTGGCCGCAATGATATTCCTCTGCTGGCTGTGCTTCGTGACTCTGCGCAGACGCTTGGTGAATCCGTTCAGCAAGGCTGGATTCAGCTCCGCCAGGTGATCGACCTGAATTTCCTGGGTATGGATCTGGGGCGCACCCCCAGTTTTGACCCGGGTAAACTTTTCGGGGCGGAGACCTGGAGAACCTATATTCCTCTCCTGATCCTTGTCATCGTGATGATCGGAACACAGTTTGTCGCGATGCGCATGGGTAAGATCAACATGCCCAGACAGCAGAGTAAAGAGGAAAAAGAACGCGAAAAACGCAATCCGGCGAAGAGCGGTCAAACCCCAAAACAGGCGGAAGGTATGATGAAGAGCATGAACATTGTGATGCCCGTCATGATGATTTTCATGGCTTTTACGCTGCCCGCTGCCATGGCTCTTTTCTGGCTCGTATCCAACGTGATGGCGATTGTTCAGACTTATCTGACCTACGTGCTCTACACGAAACCGATGCGTGAGATTCTGGATAAGCAAGACGCTGAAAAACTTGTGAGCCGCCGCAGAAGCAGCTGATGTGAGAACAGGAAAAATTTGCCGTGCTCCGCGCGGCGAAGGAGAATAAACAGATGAAACAATCCATTGAACGTATGGCTAAAACGGTCGATGAAGCGATCCAGCTTGGCCTTTCTGAACTGGGAATCACGGAAGATGAAGCCCTTATTGAAGTCCTGGATGAAGGCGAAGCCGGCGGCCTGCTTGGCTTTGGCAGAAGACCGGCGCTCGTGCGTGTAAGCCGCGTAGACGAGATGGGCGAACTCCTGGACGATGAAGCCGACGATGCTGAGCTTGAATCTGATGAGGCTGAGCTGGCGTCGGAAGAGGAAGATTTTGCCTGTGAAGCGGATGATGAGCAGGAAGATCTGGAAGAAGCCGGGGCTTGGGACGAAAACGATCGCTCCAGCCGTCGTGGACATGGTCGCCGCAGAGAACGCGAAGAGGATTCCCGCCGTGTTAATGGCCTGGAACTGGACGAGGAAGAAAAAGAACGTCTGGAGAACCTCGCTGTCGATTTCGTCACCAATGTTCTCGGCAGTCTCGATATTCATGGAAAGATTTCAACTTTTTACGACAGTGAAGGCTGCCTGCGCATCGAGGTAAGCGGTCGGGATATCGGCAATGCTATTGGACGCCGGGGCGAAACGCTGGAAGCCCTGCAATACCTGACGACGCTGGCGGTAAACCGTCAGCGCGATGACTACCTTCGCGTCATTCTGGATATTGGTCAATATCGTGAACGGCGGGTGCGCAGCCTGCGTCAGCAGGCCAGACGCAGTGCCGGTCGCGTGTTGCATACGGGTCGTCGTGTGGTCATGGATCCCATGTCTGCTTCCGAGCGCCGTCAGATTCATATGGCCCTTGCCGACTTCGAAGGGGTGACGACCTACAGTGAAGGCGCGGAACCGAACCGCTGCGTGGTCATAGCGCCCGATGACGAGCACTGATGGACGCCGTGCTGGCGTTCGATAATATCGCGGCGCTCTCGACCCCACCGGGAACGAGTGGCATTGCCGTCATTCGTCTTTCTGGACCGACGGTCGTTTCCATCTGTGATCAGGCCTTTCAGCCGGCTGCCTCATTCCCGCGTGCGGCGGAGATGCAGCCTTATACCATGGCTCTCGGAACTTTTTGTGATCGAGAGGGCCGGGGACTGGATCAAGTCATTCTCTCTGCCTACCGTGCGCCTCACTCCTATACGGGCGAGGATCTTTTCGAGATTTCCTGCCACGGCGGAACGGCGGTGCGCCGCAGTATACTTGAAAGCCTTTTTGAGCGTGGAGTTCGCCCGGCCGATCCGGGAGAATTCTCTAAACGCGCTTTTCTCAACGGCAAAATGGACCTTATGCAGGCAGAAGCGGTGATGGATCTCATCCACGCGGAAAGTCGTCTGCAGCAGCAGACCGCCCTTGCTGAAGTGGGAGGCGCTCTTTCAAGAGCGCTGTCGGAGCTTTCTGAGCGCCTTTATGGCGTAGAGGCTGCCCTCGAGATGATGCTGGAATTTCCTGATGAAGAGGATCGCCCTGAGGCTCGTGAGAGGCTTCGCGAAAACACCGCTGCACTGGTGACAGAGCTCGATTTCGCCCTGGCGGGATGGAAGCAGGGACGCATTCTGCGTGATGGTTTTCGCCTGGTGATCGCGGGTCGGCCCAATGCTGGAAAGTCCAGTCTGCTCAATGAGTTGCTGGGAGAAGAACGCGCGATTGTGAGCGGTCGTGAGGGGACAACGCGGGACACGGTGGAAGCCCTTATGGAAATTGAAGGCATTCCTCTCCTGATCACCGACACGGCGGGTCTCAGAGATAGTGAGGATGAGCTTGAAGCTGAGGGGGTTAGCCGAGCCAGACGAGCTGCGGAAAACGCCGACCTTATTCTCTGGCTGCATGATCCCACACAGGCGGAAGCGAGCCTTGCCGAGCTGGCCAGCATGAAAGAGGCACTGCCGCAGGCGGATTTCCTCCTTCTTTCGGGCAAAGCGGATCTCGACCCCAGCCATCAGGGTCTTGAGGACCTGCGGCAGGCCTGGCCGGAGAGTCAGATTTTGTCCTGGCAAAAGGGGGAAGCATCAGCGATACAGGCGCTGCGCGAAGCTATACTGGCCCGCTATGAGGCGGCCGGTGCAGGCAGTCAGAATCGCCTGCTCATCCACAACCTCCGCCATAAACGTGGCCTTGAAGAAGCCAAAAAACACCTTGAGCTGGCTTTGAAGAGCATGGACGATGGCCTCACGCTGGATCTCACGGCGGCCATGCTGCGAGCGGCGCAGGAAGATTTTGCCGAGCTCACAGGCCGTGAGGTCTCTGCTGAGCTTGCCGATCAGATTTTTTCCCGTTTCTGTGTCGGTAAATAGCGATAAAGGAGATGCCTTTGCGCATCGAGTCACCCGGAAAATTTCCTTTTGATGAACGTTATGACCTGATTGTTGTGGGCGCGGGTCACGCTGGCTGTGAAGCGGCTATTGCGGCTGCGCGCCTGGGCTTGCGCACACTTTTGTTTACGCTGAATCTGGACAGTCTGGCCAATATGCCCTGCAATCCCAATATCGGGGGAACGGCCAAAGGACAGCTCGTCCGTGAGATTGACGCTCTGGGCGGTGTCATGGGTCTGCTTGCCGACCGCCACTGTATTCAGTTCCGCATGCTCAACCGCAGTAAAGGTCCTGCGGTTCTTGCTCCGCGTGCGCAACAGGATCGCACGGCTTATCAGCGCGAAATGAAAAAGCTTCTGGAGGCGCAACCCCTGCTCAGCCTGAAGCAGGCTGAGGTCTGTGATCTTCTCTGGAGTGAAGAAGACGGCCGAAAAAAGATGGAAGGTGTGGTTACACGCCTCGGCCTTCGCTATGCTGCGCCCCGTGTCCTTTTGGCCACAGGAACTTTCCTCCGCTCCAAGGTCATTGTCGGTGATGCCCTCTATTCGTCGGGGCCAGACGGATTGCCCTCTGCGGAGCAGCTTTCAGCCTCTCTCAGGGAGCTGGAGCTTCCCTTAAAGCGCTTTAAGACGGGGACTCCACCCCGCTTTCACAGCCGCAGCCTGGACTTTTCTGTGATGCAGTGTCAGGAAGCCGACGAAACGGCGGCCCCTTTTTCCTATGCCAATGATGAGCGGCCGGACTGGCGCCCCAAGGCGGCGCTCCCCTGCTATCTCAGCTGGAGCGGGCCGGAAAGCCGGGAGCTGATTGTCAATAACCTGGATCGCTCACCCCTCTACAGTGGAAAAATTGAGGGCATCGGCCCGCGCTATTGCCCTTCCTTCGAAGATAAAATCGTCAAGTTTCCCAGCCACGAACGCCACCATATTTTCATGGAACCGACTGGCCTCGATACCTGCGAAATTTATGCTTCCGGCCTCTCGTCCTCCATGCCGGTGGACGTCCAGCAGGCGCTTTGCAAAACGATCCCGGGCCTGGAAAATGCCGAATTTATGCGCGTGGCCTATGCGATTGAGTACGACCTGGTCGATCCGACTTCGCTTCAACTTTCTCTGGAAAGCCGACTGGTTCAGGGCCTTTATTGCGCCGGACAGATCAATGGCTCCTCCGGCTACGAGGAAGCGGCGGCTCAGGGACTTCTGGCGGGCATCAACGCCGCGCTTTCCGCGCGGGGTGAGGATCCGCTGATTCTTGACCGCTCCCAGGCCTATATCGGCGTGCTGATCGACGATCTGGTCACGAAAGGCACGGATGAGCCTTACCGCATGATGAGTTCCCGGGCGGAGTACCGACTGCTGCTGCGCCAGGATAATGCGGACCGTCGCCTCTCGCCGCTTGCGGTGCACCTGGGTCTGCTCTCTCCGGAACGCGCGGCAGCTTTTTCGGCAAAGATGCAGCGGGTCGACCGCGAAATCGCCCGGCTGAAAACGACGCGAATCCCTGCAGATGAGGCGCTCAGCCGTTTTATGCTCAAGCACGGCACTGCCCTGCCCCAGAATAGTCTCACCCTGGCGGAATGCCTGCGGCGGCCGGAAATCCACCTGGACGATCTTGCTGAAATTGACCCCCTGCCGACGCTTACGGCCTATCCCGGGCAGCTTTCGGAAGGAACGCCCTTCCTGACCCCGGCAGATCGTTTTGCTGTCGAGGTGGAAATAAAATATGAGGGCTACATCCGGGTGGAAGAGGAGCGTATTGCCCGCTTCGTAAAGTTGGAAAAGCGGCGTATCCCTGAGAATTTTGACTACAGCCGGCTCAGTGGGCTGAAAGCTGAAGCCCAACAGAAGCTGATGGCCAGGCGACCACGCTCGGTGGGGCAGGCCAGCCGGATCTCCGGGGTCAACCCCGCGGATATTTCCGTTCTGCTTGTCGCACTTAAGGAGATCGAAAATGACGGGGAATAAATCCGCAGAAAGTCCTGCTAAAGCTCGCTTTGAAGGAGAGCGCTCTGGCCGCAGCGCATCGAAGGAACGGCCTGTTGAAAACAGACGTTCCGCTGCGTTTCACCCCCCTTTTGACGCCCCTGCCTTTCGCAGCGAATGTCAGCGGGCGTTTGACCTTTATCGCCCGTATCTTCCCGAGATCAGCCCGGAGCAGGAAGAGCAACTGCTGACTTATCTGGCGCTCGTCGCTGAGACCAATCGCAGCCTGAATCTCACGGCCATCAGCAAAGCCGAGGACATGCTGCTGTTGCATTTGATTGATTCCTGGACGCTTTTACCCCTGCTGGATCGTGAACTTGAGGCACAAGCGCAGGCTGATTTTCGCTTTCTTGATATTGGCAGCGGTGCGGGCTTCCCGGGCATCCCACTGAAGCTTTTGCGTCCACAAATTGAGCTGTGCATGCTGGATGCTTTACAGAAGCGCATTCACTTTCTGCAACGCGCCATCGGCCAGCTTGCATTGAACCACGGCTGTACAGCCCTGCACGCCCGTGCGGAGGAGGCGGGGTGTCTGCCGGAATATCGGGATCGCTTTGATCTGGTGACTGCGCGTGCCGTTGCAGATCTGCCTTTGCTCCTGGAACTCGCTCTGCCCTTTGTTAAGCCTGGAGGCCTTTTCATTGCCATGAAAGCGGAGGCGGATGAGGAGATCCGGCGCGCAGAAAAAGCAGCTCGCCTTCTTTCCGCGGTCAAAGAAGAAGTGTGTGAACTTGAACTGGCCGACTCGGGAGTAAAGCGCAAGTTGATCCTTTATCGAAAACTGCGGCCCTGCCCGTCTCGCTACCCGCGGACTTTTGCCAAAATGAAAAAAGCCCCGCTCGGCTGATCGGTGGCTGGATTGCTGCACCTTTAGCCCATCATCTCCTCTATGTTATAATGATCTACTAGAGTGTAAATATTTTATTACGCGCGCACGCGCGCGAGACCAATATGGCGACGAAGCTTTCGTCACCAGAAGACAGGAGCAAAGCACGACTGCACGTGCTCGTGTAACGCCTTCTGACGCATGGACAGTGTCGGAGAAACACTCGAGTGACGCGTGACCGCGTGCTCGTCTGAGATACAAATTTGGAGGAAGCTATGGCTATCGACGGGGATAAGCCCGATCAGGCAGAATTAAACACAGCGGCTGAAAATGCTCAGGAGCCTGCCGCCGGGCAAAAGCCGGAAAAGGCGGAACGGCCGCTGAGCGCCGCGGAGCGCCAGAAAGAAAAGGAACGCCTGGTCGATGAAGCTTTCCGCAATCCCGATAATGTCATCATCCCGGTGGATCTTGATAAAGAGATGCGGCAATCTTTTATTGACTATGCCATGAGCGTCATCACCGACCGCGCCCTGCCCGATGTGCGGGACGGTCTTAAGCCGGTGCACCGCCGCATTCTCTATTCGATGTTGTCACAGGGCTTTACCTCGGATAAGCCCTATCGTAAATGCGCCACGACCGTTGGCGATGTTCTCGGCCGCTTTCATCCTCACGGAGACGCCTCGGTTTATGATGCGCTGGTGCGTCTGGCACAGGACTTTTCCATGCGCCACCCCCTGGTGGACGGCCACGGCAACTTCGGTTCCCGTGACGGCGATCCTCCGGCGGCCTATCGTTATACGGAAGCGCGTCTCACCAAACTTGCTCAGGAGATGATGGCCAACATCAACAAGGATACGGTCGATTTCCGCCCGAACTTTGATGAGCATGTCATGGAGCCGACCGTTCTGCCTGCCGCCTTCCCGAACCTCCTGGTCAATGGTTCTTCCGGTATTGCGGTCGGCATGGCCACCAACATTCCCCCGCATAATCTGGGCGAATGCATTGATGCGACGCTCTATCTGATTGACAACCCTGAGGCCACGGCCGATGAGCTCATGGAGATTATCCCCGGCCCTGATTTTCCGACTTACGGCATGATTCTTGGCAGTTCCGGCATTCGTCAGACCTACCGCACAGGACGTGGCCGTATTCTCGTGCGTTCCCACACTGATATCGAAGGGATGCAGGGCAACCGCCACCGCATTATCGTTCGCGATCTGCCCTATATGGTCAA
>SFGY01000039.1 GCA_004556455.1 Clostridiales bacterium
GGATCATCCCCGCTCGTGCGGGGAGCACACTTAAGAACCTGCGTAATTCTAGCATGACTCAGTCATTTCTATTCAATTATCAAGGAACGTCCTGGCAATCTGATTAGTGTCTTATCTTTACCACTAGCCAGCTTCCCTCAATGTCTTCGTGCCATATGGTATTTACTTGCATTGCTCCAAGCTTTTGGAGGTGCGCCAAACATCGGAGCATCTTCTGTTCCGGATGGTTTTCTGATGAGCTCAACTCCTTCCACATCCACTGGTTCCCAGTCAGGCTGAAATGTCTCAAACGCGAGATGCTGCTCGTTGCTTGCTGAGTACGCCATAATTGCCCGACCGTTTCTCACCATGCTAATTACACGGTCCCACAAGGCCACTCTCACACGTGCCGAAACGTCACCTACGAATACGCCAGGAGATATCTCGAGCAGCCACCGTGTCAGATCCCCTCTTAGACCGACCGGACAAGCAGTAAGAGCAATAACGATCATCTGTCATCGCCTTCTGATCCATCAGCAGAATATGCCGCATAGGATTTGCCAGCAGGCACTTCGCCTGTCTTTTCATCCCACAAGCCAAGATGATTGGATGATGGATCGATATCCCCTGCCTTGCCGTCAGCATCGCCGGCGAGCAGAAGCCCCTTTATGTCGTGCACCATCCTCGACAGGATGCTCAGGTCATAGATTTCATCGCGCATGTTGCGCCTCGTTTCGGCTCCAATATCGTCTGGATGCTCTGCGGCAGTCTTGAAGGCAACAGGAATAGATATTTCAGCCTTGTACAAATCCGCAATGTCATAGACAAATGATTTCTCATGGCCCGTATGCACAAAGCCAAGCCCCGGAGAGCATCCCAGCGCCACTATGGCCGAATACGCAAGTGCATACAGACAGACATGCGCCGCAGAAAGAGCCTTGTTGATCTCTGTCGCATCGTCGAAATCGACTGGATTATAGGTGCGCTGGTCCCATGCCACGCCAGTTTCCTGAGACCATTTCTTGTACACGCGTCTGACTCGTACGCCTTCTCGCCCTCTCAGCTGCGCCATAGTCAGCTTGCTGACGTCCTCGCCAGCAAAGCGCATGGAGTACATCTTTCGTGCCACAGCAAGTCTGGTTCGAGTATTCGAAACAAGCTTTGCCTGCTGCTGCAGAAGAGCGCTCGAATGAGTCAGAGGCTGTCCGAAGGCATACATCCGGATGCCTCGTTCACCGACCCATACCACTGACACGCCGCTCTCCCCTATGAGCTTCATAGCATCATGCGTGATATCTGTGCCCGGCCCCAGCATGAGGACGCTGAGAATGGCTGAGGGCACATATGTCGTACCCTGGTCATTTCGTACGGTAATGGCATTGTCTGCTCGGTTGATCTTGCAATGCTCGAAATACAGAAACGAGATGCGATCCTCGACTCTTGCAAGGTCCGCAATATCAGGAGGAGGAGCACCTCTTTTCGCCGACGACCTCGATCCTGCGTTCTCGTCAGACATAGGCGCTCCTCCTGTCTTTCAATATGTTTCAGTCGCTCAGTGCAATGGCGCTATTGTCATCAGGCCACATCCAAATCCCTTGGCCCTGCCAATGCCGCAGCACAGAGACTTGCGGAACAGCTCCGAATCCCTCACTATCAGCACTCCATCAAATACCGCTGTATTGATTGTGACCTTGCCGTCACGATGCTTGTAGCGCTCGATGCTTCGATGGGTAACAGTGATGATTCGATTCCCATCGCTGTCTGTTGCAATTTCGAAGCCATGCTTCTCGCAGCGGTCCATCAGCCAGGTCAGCTGCTGCTCGACTGTCACATGGCCTTGGATGGTGCCGACCACTTTGTCGTTGGGCCTTCTTCCCTGATTCTGCATGACCTTTCTCGCAGGGTTTGCCTTGAGACGGAACTGCCATACCTGTCCTGCAGCAAGGGAATCAAGCACAGGAGAGTAGTCCTTCGTCTCCCAGCCTGTCGTAGAAGGCCAGCCAGCCTGTTCGACTATATGCGTAAAGTCTGGCTTAGAGGGACTCACGACATAGAGCCATACACCATCCTTCGCGTTCTTCGTAGAATCGATTCTCCAAAGAATGCGACCTGAGTCATCGCTGCGAAGCGCATTCGGCGGGAAAGCCTGTTCGATGGCGGCGTGCATCTTGTATGGCGAATTCACAAGCTGTACGGCCTGCATGCGAGCGATATTCAGCGGCATACGTGAGATATACACGTTGGCACCTCCTCTCAGAAGAAGCTCATTGGATCATGGCTGCCGTGAAACTCAATAGGCTGCTTGTCTGTTCCATCCTTGCGGGGAGCAGTTTCGCCCTCGAGGCCGGATATCTCTATCCGGCAGCGCCATGTCTTCCTGTTTGCATACTTGCGGCCACTGCCGCTAAAGGTAATCGGAATATCGGCCTGACTGATTCCTTCCTCATCAGCCTTGGCATCGCATACTGCTTCCAGTTCCCGTGTACGCGAGTGCTTTTTCCTGTAAGCCTGAGATGCAAGCCACGGAGCTTTCCCAAGAGCATCTCTCACGCCTTCATATTCCTCATGGAGGCCAAGCGACACCGGGCCATCAGGAGGACAAGAGCGCCTGCCAAGGTAAAGCGGCCAGCAGGGATGCTTCAATGCCGCATCGATATCCTTGAGCAGTTCGTCATCTCCGCCCAGTGCAGCCAGAAACTTCGCATCGGACAGATAATATCTGTACGAAAGCGGCATGCTTTTTCCTGCATCGCCGAGCGTCTTCTCGGTCTGAAAGTCAACAATCAGGTTTCCAGGCT
The DNA here is from genome assembly GCA_004556455.1 of Clostridiales bacterium. Taxonomy (GTDB): domain Bacteria; phylum Bacillota; class Clostridia; order Saccharofermentanales; family DTU023; genus SFGY01. The sequence continues at coordinate 2,778 of SFGY01000039.1, forward strand.
GATCGGCACGAACTCCGAATTCGAGTGCAGCCAAGTCCTCGACGCTGTCTTCCCTTGACCGTCCAAGCGCAGCAGCCATCAATCCGATGACTCCGCTCTTTGTCGGTTCATTGCGCGTCGTCCTGCGCACAAAGCGCGAAGAATCGCCCCATGACTGCATTGGCCCAGAAAGTCTGAGCAGCAATACCGTCATTATGCTTCACCACCAGCCAGCACGTTCTTTACGCTAGCTTCGACCTGATCCAGCATCTCAGGGAACGAACAACCAGCCCCGAAGTCCTGGAGCGCCTCCGTTCCTCCATCCACGGCAGTCCACCATGCTGCAGCAGGAGCGTCTCCGTATGCACCAGAAATCTGCACGAGCGTCTTCGCAAGCTTATCCTCTGCCTGCCTAGAGATTGAAGTTCCTTCCTTGGCGCTGACCGGCTCTTCGAAGGCTGCAACACCATTTACTGGCTGGTCCTTGCGCAGCGCAACGAGAACAGCGCTTGGAAGCGTCCTGTTCGCGAACGTATTCTGCTTGCCTGTCGGCATAGCGGTCACAAACGCATCCAGGAACGCCTTCGTTGCTGCAGAGGTAGCATCTGCACCACCAAGCTGCTGCTCAAGAGTGTCAAGATTCACCGTTGCGTAGCGGTAGAGCGTAGAGGAATTGAAGCCAATGGTATCCAGCATTGCAGCGCCTGCATTGTCTTCTGCTGCAATATCATCGACAGCAGTGAAGTAATCGAACTCCTGCGAAATCTTGTCCACCGATATGGCGTGGGCAACCTGCGCGCTAGCATCGGTGTTCAGGTCAGGCGCATCGGCAAGCATCCTGCCGAAGAGCGCGATGTCCAGCGCCTGCACTCCGTGGAAAGCGCTCGACACCTGCTTCTTCAGTTCCTTGCTCGGCTTCGTAAGATCATCTCCGCTATCATGCGCCTTGATGGCAATAGCTGCGAGCTTGCTAATCTCCGAACGGGCGATGAAGATCAGATACTGCGTGACTGAGGTGCCCTGATCCTGGCCCTTGCGCTTTGACTCCTCAACCTTCACCCCTGTGATCTTGAGGACATCAGTAGCCATCGACTCTGCAAGATCGGCAAGTTCCGGACGCTGCTTTACGATCTCATCCGCAATCAGCGCGACCGCATGCTTCGACCTGACCCCAAGCTGGGAGCCATCCACGTGCTTGGAGAACTCTTCGCGCATGGCATGCTTCCATGCCTGGCTGGAAACACGAGACCGCAGATAGCCACCGTAGATTGCCGTCTTCGGCGTACCGGTATCGTCGCGATTGATGTCACAGGGCGGTACATTCTGGATTGCATAGATATCAACAAACATGGTTGCCTCCCGCTATTCTTCTTTGTCATTCTTTGTGCTCGTCGAAGATCCGACGCGATAATAATCTCTCGCCCATGCCTCGAAGACTTCCTGCCGCATATCTTCGAACTGGAGCTTGAGCAAATCGCCGGCCAACCTGCCGAAATCAAGCTGAATCTGGCTATCTGCCGCATGCATGAGCTGTATCAGAGCCCGAATTCCATTCTCGAGAGAATTGAAGTCTGTTGCTGATTCCAGCACAGCCATACGTCTCCTGACGCCGGGAGCGCCTTTGTCATCTCCCGATGCAATGCGTCCGCATGCCGAACCGAAAGTACCCTCGTTTCCCTTGGAGCCAATCAGAGCAACAGGATATTTCTTCGATTGCTGGAGCATTGCATAGTATCTGAGAGATGCACGTATGCTGAGCAGCTCCTTGTGCTCGACTGCTGGTCCGTATCCCAAATCAGGCAAATCCTCGAAGAGTTCCTCTCCTACGACAATCCAGGGTGCTCCTCCCTGCTGGTCGGTCTTGCGGAGACGCGCCAGGCTCGCACGCGCCGAAGAGGAGCCTGCCAGATAGGCTGACTGCAAGCCTCCGACTTTGCGATTGACGCATATGCCAAGTGTCTTTGCACATGTTGATATGAACATGACATCACGCCCCTTTCGCATCCGAAACAGCCGCGTTGGCATTCGTGCCTTCCGCAGCGACGTTCGGTTTTCCCAGGATCTTGTTTAGGCTGCCGTGAAGGATGGCAACAGCCCGTCCGGCAGTCATGCCCTCATGCTCGTCAAAGAACGAACGCTGGGAGGACTGCACGTAGCCATTCGCGATGCTCAGCAGCTTGAAATGAACTTCCTGCTTCCAGGATTCGCTGAAGTCATAGGCTTCTTCCTGGTTGCTCGGAAAGTGCGCAAGCCGGCTGCGGCATATCGAATCAAGCTCGCTGTATGCAAGCTCTCGAACCTTCTCGCGCTCAGCTCGCGCAACATCTTTTGCTGCCTTATCGCCCGCTGCACGCTGTAGATTGGAAACGAAGTTTACCAGTGCACCTACAGACTGATCGACTAGGTCCACCACCTCTACAGCTCTCTTGCATGAAGCGGCATCATGAGACAGCAGGGATGAGCTCATATCGAACACATCGTCTATGGCATCCGAGAAGACGCTGCTTTGAGTGCCATATGTCATCCCCTGTGCATGTATTGCGAGCACCGGCAGATCATGGTCATCTATTGCATGCACCGAACGCAGCAGCTCTGCCCACCTGACAACGCCAGGCCGCAAATCATCTCCTTCAGCAGAGACAATCGAACTAAGACCTCTCCAAATGGATCTCGAAGAATCATGCACTTGCGGCATGCGAGGAGGAACGGGAAGGCCAAGACGCTTCTGCTGTGCCTCGCTCCTTCTCCAGGCTGTCATAGGTTCAGCGGCATCTGCATTCAGAACGCTTGGAATATCGCCGTAGCAGCTGATGACGCCGGTGACGCGTTTTCCGTCTGCTGAGGGGATGAGACGCATCCTTCGCGACTGCCAGGTATACGCCTGAGCAGGACCGCAGGGCTCGCCCGGCTTTGCGTCTTTGAGATCGAAGCTATGTGAATCGAGCTCCCACGCAGGAATATCCTTTTCATCCCCTACGATTGGAGTGGACTTCCGGTTGGAATCATAGAGCACCCAATTGAGCATCAGCGTCTCAAAGAGCGAATGTCCCTCAAGGAAGATGCCGCCTTCTGCCCCCAGCATTCCAGTTCCAACAGAGCCTTTCGGAGCATAGACCTTTCCTGACTTCACATGAGTGTTGCCAACAACAGCAGGCTTGATTCCTGCTGTCGCATATGACTGCTGGAAGATCAGCCACCTCGCAGCTTCTGCGAAACTCAGACTTTCGAGCGTGCCCTTATCCCTCATGGAAAACAGGTACTTGTCATCCTTGGGAACATCTGCAACCAGCTCTCCGACCCCGTCCGAATCCTTGCCTGAGTAGACAAGACCGGAAGTCTGATAGAACGGATGCTGGCTGTCAAAGAGATCGAACCTGTCCTTGAAAAAGTCGAGGTACTGGCAGATGGGCTCCATATCAAAATGTCCAGCTTGCCAAATCTCTCCCCAAGTCTTCAGAAGACTTTTTTCATCGTCTCCTTCCGGCAAAGGATAGGCACGGTAAAGAACTGCCAGCATCATTCTGTATATAGGCAGGACTTGTTCTGGGATGTCGCCTGACAGCTCTTTGATAGAATCTGCTTCCTCGAAAGCCGTTTTGAGCGAGATTTCTCCCAAGCTTCCATCCAGATACACCGCTGGCATCCATGCGTCCATGCAAAGATCGAACGATGGCTCTTGCTTCTGGTCTGTCATACTTCCTCCTCTCTTTCAGACCGTTTAACTCATCAACCCCGCCGATGCGGGGAACACTTGCGACCCTTCACATAACACGGGTCATCCCCAGCATCTCAAGGGAACAAGTCCATATCCGCCTCCCCTCATCAGAAGTTATCGCTTTGCTAGCTATAAATATAAACTCTACTGTTATGTGAATGTAATTCTATCCGCGAACGGTAGCCAAACCGCTATGAAGGGAATACTCCAAGACCTTGCCATTGAGCTCAGTCTGATACTCGCTATTCTCCCCCTGATGCATGACAAGAAGAAGCTGTCCGGCGAGCCATGGAGACTGCTGCCAGCATGATACGTATGGCCACGATTTGTCTTCTAGCTCATGGATAACGTTGTCGATGTCCTTGAGCGGGCAGATAGAAAGAGGCAGTCTTACGGCGCACTGCAGCAAGAGCGATGCCGCTGCACGTTCCGGCTCGCAGTCACAGGGAAGCTGCGCTCCCTTTGGCACATCCTTGCTGCCAACCCAGGGCATGAGGGCGATGCCGCCATCCTCTGTCTCTCTAACCAGCAGCACTTCGACAGTTTCCTGCGTATCGCGGACAGCACGTTGGCCTTTGTCGGAGTCTCTTGGATCTTCTTCCAGCACCTGCTGAGATTCGGCAAGCTCGATCAGGCTGCCATCGTTTTTTGCAACTTTAGCAACATCATGCAGCAGGTATGTCTGCGCCCTTTCCGTCTTTCCCTCGTTCTTTTTCGATCTTTCTTTGCAGGCTTTCTCATACCTCGCCATCCATGCATCTGGGATGAGCGCCTTCACTGCATCGGAGTATGCAGTCCTGACCAGCCGCGGTATGTCATGTGGCAAAGAAATTTCCGTGTCTGCCCTTTCATCTGCCATCCCCAGCATCGCAACGCTTTCAAGCAGCGTCGCCTGGTCATATACGTTTGCTACCCCCAATGCGAATTTCGGACCATCCTCGCTCCATTCGGAAATGCCCCTGATGAGGCACCGTGCCCGTCTCAGCGGCTCTGGGCGACTGCATTCTGCAGCTCCTCTTGCATGCCTGTGCGTTCTGCCCAAGCGCTGCAGCAACAGGTCAATTGGTGCAATATCGCTTATGAGCACATCGAAATCGATATCGAGCGACTGTTCGAGAACCTGTGTCCCGACAACGACAAGAAGGGCAGGTCTCATGCCATTCTCGACAGTTGCCTCGGGACCCAGCTTATCCCTCAGGCTCTTCTCTCTTGCAAAACGATCTATATCCATGAACCGGGAATGATCCAGTACAACTGCATCCTGTCCGAAGCATCCAGAAAGCACCCGCTCTGCCGCCTGTGCGCGACCTACCGTATCGCAGATGATGCCCACGCAGCCTCCATCCTTGAGGAGCTGCTTCAATGTCTCTGCAAGAGTCTCGATATCGTCTCCGATAAACTCGGCACTGACGGTGACACTGCGTCCAGATGCTGGAACTTCAGTCCACTTCTCTTTTAGCCCCTCCGTATAGGTCAGAAGCGGATATGCGCCGAGTGCAGGTTCATCCGCAGCGGCTGATTCATCAGAAACAGCAGAGGCCAATTTCTTCCTGAGATATGGAGGCAACGGTTTTGCGGACTTGTTATCTGCAGGCCCATCAGCTGCCCCTCTGCCAGAAAGATATGATCTGACCATGCTCTCTTGCTGGCCAATAGGCAATGTGGCTGAGAGCAGTATTGCTGGCACGTGCCAGAATCCTAGCCACTCCAGAAGCCGTTCGAGATACTGGCGCATATAGAGGTCGTAAGCATGACACTCGTCGATGATGACGACCTTGTTCGTTATGGCAAGCTGGCGAAGGGACAGATGCCTCATGCAGAGAGCTCCCATGAGTACCTGGTCGACCGTGCAGACCACAAAGTTTGAAAGCATGCCACGCTTGCGTCCCAGCATCCATTCAGAGATTGTCACACCATCCGCTTTGCCATCATCGTCTGTATGGACCTTGCGGGACGCTCTCCAAGATTCTCTGATGATGCCCTGGAATTGCTCGTTCAGCCGCGATTTGCCATGTGCCAGATAGATGCTTTTCTCATCCCCTCCTTCTGCTTGAGGAAGACGGTCAAGCCATTCATCGACACGACTAAACATTGCATCGGTCGTTGCCATGGTCGGCAGAGCCACGCAGACGCCGCCCATGCCGCAGCGATATGCCATAAGCTCTGCAGCAGCAAGAGCTGCCTCCGTCTTTCCCTCTCCCATAGGAGCTTCGATGATGAGGAGTCCGGGATCTTTCGTCTCCCAAGCAATCTTTGCAGCAGCGACCTGCACAGGCCGTGCATGCGCCCCTGCAGGAAGATTGAATCTCGATGCGAAGTATTCTTCGAACGGCTGCACGACAGGAGGCTCTTCATTCCATGACGGAAGTATCGATGCGTTCTGCCAGGCTCTATCAACTCTTCCCTTCAGCTTTTCATCGCCAATCGAGTCATAGACAGAGCAGGTAGGGAAAAGGTCCTGGTTGCTTGCCAGCCAGTCTGCCATGATGAGGAAACCGTCTACCAGGCTCTCTGTAGCCACAGTCAGATGGTGATGGGCGATTCTCCGGAGATGCGCTTCATCGATACCTGCCATGCTCAGGGCATGATCGATGAGCTCGTTCTGGACTTCCTTCCAATTGCCGGCGCTTTCTGTCCATCCAAGCTCCACCAGCTTGCCTTCTCCATCGCTGATGCGGGAAAGGCTGGGGAAGTTGCCATGATGAGCACCGATGATGCTTGCGATGGCGTCTATCTGTCTCTTGCAGTGCCAGGAATCCTGCTGCTCTTCTTCGCCGAAGACCTTGGATTCGAGGTAATCGGCAAGGATAATCTCGCCGGCTATAGGGTGTGTCGGATCTTTCTCATTTCGTAAGGTCTCTCGAACATGCAGGCCAGCCTCTTCCGGCATGCTCCGCAGATCGGTTTTCGCCTCGAAGATCGGAGTTGCCTTTCCGACATCATGAGCCCCGCAGATGAAGATGACGAAAGCCCTCGCAAGCTGCTCGTCTCCATCAAATGCCCCAGCAATGACTTTGCGTGTCGATTTCGGGAGCCATTGATCCCAAAGCTTGCCTGCAATGCCAGAAGCATCGCTCAGATGGACAGAAAGTGGAAGCCAGGTCGGATCGCCCTCTTCATTGGGCTCGCCTGTCTTGCCCCAGAGGGAACGTGCCTGTTTGGAGAGCACATGCTGTACCTTTGCTTCTTCCGACATCCTCATCACCCGCTGCAGTAGGCATATCGATAGGAGTCCCGCTTTCATACAGCACTCTAAACCATGAGCCAGACAGAAATAGGTATTCGCGCTGTCGGGAATCTAACAGGAAGAGCCTCCCAGCATGGGAGGCTCTGACCAAACGCTTTATATGCAGTTGAGCATGAGATACGAGCTACCAGCCGCGCCTTCTGGAAGCACGATTGCCGCCACGGCCCATGCCGGGCATGCCGCCCATTCCAGGCATGCCGCCCATGCCCTGTGCCTGCCTCATCATCTGCTGGAGCTGACGATTGGAGATCTTGCCGTTCTTGGAAGCCTGCTGAGACATCTGGCGCATCTTGCCCATCATCTTGTTCATCTCGCTCCACTGCTTAAGGAGCTGGTTCACTTCCTGGACCGTCCTGCCGGAACCGGCAGCAATGCGCTTTCTCCTCTGGCCATTGATGGTCTTGGGCCTTGCCCTCTCCTCTTTT
>SFGY01000040.1 GCA_004556455.1 Clostridiales bacterium
ATCCGGCCAATGAAGCGGTGGCGATGCCCACTCTCTTCGAGTCCTTTATCGGCTGTAAGGCCGGGGTGATCGGAGAAGTTTCCATCGCGGCTTTGCTCATCGGAGCGATTTATCTGCTCGTCCGCAAGGTGATCGATTTCAGCATTCCCGTGGCCTACATTGGCACGGTTCTGATTTTCACTTCGCTATGCGGAGCGGACCCCCTGGTTCAATTGCTCAACGGCGGACTTATCCTGGGCGCTTTCTTTATGGCGACGGACTACGTCACCAGCCCTGTGAGCCGTAATGGCAAAATCATTTTCGGTATCGGCTGCGGCCTTCTCACCGGGCTCATCCGCATGTATGGGTCCTCCTCCGAAGGGGTATCCTATTCGATCCTGCTCATGAATATCCTCACGCCACATATTGAGCGGCTGACCAGCAAGTATCCCCGCAAGGAGAGAAAAGCCGCCCTCCGCCTGCAGGAAAAGGAGGCCTGAGCCATGAGTATGAAAAAGAAACTCAACCAGGGTCTCTGGCCCGTCCTCATTCTTACGTTGATTTGCATGATTTCCACGGCGCTGCTGGCGCTGACCAGCGAGGTGACCCGCGACGCCCGTGCAGCCCAGGAAGAGGCGGCCCAGATGGCTTCCAAGCAGAAGCTCTTTCCCGAAGCCGAAAAATTTGAAGCCAGAGAAGATCTGCTCCGTCCCGAAGACGCAGATAAAATTCTCAGCCTCGAAAAAGTGATGAATAAAGACGGCAGTGAGGGCGGCTGGCTGCTTCTCTCTCAATCCCGCGGCTATGGCGGCCAGGTGCCCGTCTATATTGCCCTCGATCCTGACGGAGCGGTGAGCGGGCTGGATCTGCCGGCTAACGATGAGACGCCGGGCCTGGGTCAGCGCGTCCATGAAGAAGCTTTTTACAGTCAGTTTGTGAACGACGATCCTGGCGTCCGCTTCTACGCGAAGACAGAAGGCAAGGATACGGATGTCACCTGGACGAAGATTGACGCGGTTTCCGCAGCAACGATCTCTTCCAACGCCGTCTGCACTGCTGTCAACCAGGCGCGGTCTTTCTACGCCGCAGTTCTGGCGATAGAACAGAAATAGGGAGGAGGCGCTTATGTCTGAACTGAAAAAAGAAAAAACATCTTACTTGAAGGAATTTACCAAGGGCATCCTCCAGCAGAATCCGCTGCTGGTGCTCGTCCTCGGAACCTGCCCTTCGCTGGCGGTCACGACCTCCCTGATTAACGGTCTGGGCATGGGTCTTGCTGCGACCTTTGTTCTGGCTCTTTCCAATCTGGTCATTTCGCTGATCCGCAATTTTATTCCTGACAAGGTTCGCATTCCCTGCTACATTACGGTCATTGCGAGCTTCGTCACCATTCTGCAGTTTTTGCTCCAGGCCTATGTGCCGTCCCTCAACGACGCCCTCGGCATTTTCCTGCCTCTGATTACCGTCAACTGCATTATCCTCGGCCGTGCCGAAGCCTTTGCCAGCAAGCACAAGCCTCTGGTTTCCGTGCTCGACGGCATCGGCATGGGCCTTGGCTTCACCCTCGCCCTTGTTCTCATGGGCGGCATCCGTGAACTGCTCGGAGCCGGCAGCATTGCTGGCTGGAAGCTTCCCTTTGTGGGACCCGGCAAAGCGCTGCAGCCTATCCTGATCTTTATCATGCCTCCCGGAGGCTTTATCGTCTTCGGCCTGGTGATGGCCATCGCCCTTGCGCTCACCCGCAAGTTTTATCAGCGCCGGCCTGATGCGGCCCTGGCGGCTGCCGAAGCTGGCGGCTGTGTGGCCTGCGGCATGCAGTCGGCCTGTGCTGCCGGAAAGCTCGCTGAATCAGCCGCAGAGCCTGCCGGAAATCTGGCTGAAGCCGCTGTGGCCAGGCGTGAGACGCCTCCTGCTCAGGCGGTCGCAGAGAAAGGAGCCCAAGCATGAAAGCTTTATTCATGATTCTGTTTAGCGTGATCCTGGTCGATAACCTGGTTCTTTCCAAGTTCTTGGGCATCTGCTCCTACCTGGGTCTCAGCAAAAATCTGAAGAATGCCATGGGCATGAGCGTCGCCGTGACCTTTGTCATGCTGATTGCCACGCTCTGCACCTGGCCGATTCACTATTATCTGCTGCTGCCTCTGGGCCTCGGCTACCTCGATAACCTCGTCTTTATCCTCGTCATCGCCTCGGTGGTGCAGGTGATTGAAGCGATTATTCACAAAAGTATTCCGCCGCTCTACAGGGCGATGGGCATTTACCTCCCTCTGATTACCACGAACTGCGCTATTCTCGGCATTATGTTCGTCAACATTAATGAGAGCTACAATTTCATGACCTCCATTTTCAACAGCGTCGGCGCCGGTCTGGGTTACATGCTTGCCATGTTCCTTTTCAACGGGGTGCGCACGAAGATGGAAGAATCCAATCCGCCGAAGTTTCTGCAGGGTCTGCCCATTACGCTGATTGCTTCCGGCCTTGTCTCCGTGTCCTTCTTTGGTTTTAAGGGCATGGTGCAGAATCTGTTTTAGGAGGCGTCTATGTTCATCACACTGAGCCTTCTGTCTGCTAAACTTTGGCCGCTTTTTGCCGATGGCATCAGCACAGCGGTGCTGGCCATCGCCGCGCTGGCTCTTGGTCTGGCCCTTGTCATTGTCATTGTCTTTCACTTTTTTTCTGTGGAAACGGATGAGCGCGAGGAACAGCTCCTGGAGATTTTGCCCGGTGCCAACTGCGGTGGCTGTGGCTACTCCGGCTGTCAGGGCTACGCCAGTGCGCTGGCCAGCGGCAAAGATAAGACCTTTAACCGCTGTACGGCCGGTGGGGCGGAAACGGCGGCCCAGGTGGCCGCTTTCTTTGGCCAGGCGCCTGCGGCCTATGTTCCTAAAGTCGCCCTCGTACACTGCCAGGGCAGCAACGAGCACGTCCGCGTGCTCTATCAGTATGGCGGTTCCGATAGCTGTGCGACAGCGAATGGCCTTTATGGCGGACCGTGGAGCTGCAGTCATGGCTGTCTCGGCTTCGGCGACTGTGTGCGCGCCTGCGAATATGGGGCCATTCGGGTTGACCATGGTGTCGCCAGAGTAAACTCGGAGAAGTGTATCGCCTGCGGGGCCTGTGTCCGTGCCTGTCCGCGTCATATCATCAAGATCGAACCCAAATACACAGATCTTTATGTCAATCGCTGCGCCAACCCCGATCCCGGAGCCAAAGTCCGCAAGGTCTGCAATATTGGCTGCATCGGCTGTGGCCTCTGCGTTAAAAACTGCCCGGCTCAGGCGATCAGCCTGAAGGAAAAGCTGGCGGTGATCGATACGGAACTTTGCACGCACTGTGGCAAATGCGCCTCGGTCTGCCCGGCGAAGAGCATTACCGTAGGCCTCTAAGCCACGGATAGGATAACAAAAGGGAGCTGTCTCAAAACACGAAAGTGTAGCGAGACAGCTCCCTTTTAGTTTGCAAAAAGATTTATTTCAGTTCGGCGAGCAGTTTTTTAATAAATTCGTAGCAGCGGCCAACCGAGGGAATGGAAAGGTGCTCGTTCGGCGTGTGCACGTCAGCGAGATCCGGACCCATGCTCAACATATCCACATCGGGCATCACTTCGCTGAAAAGTCCGCACTCCACCCCGGCGTGAATGGCTTCGATTTCACCCTCGCGGCCGGTCATGTCCTTCCAGACCTCAAGGGCCTTCTCGCGCAGCGGTGAATGCTCTTTGATTTCCCAGGCCGGATAGGAGCCGCTGGAGCTGGCGACAAGGCCGCAGCGGTTGGCAAGACGTGTCAGGCGATCAAGCACTTCCTGGCTCGAAGAGGCAAGGGAAGAGCGAATGCTGCTGGTGAGATTGAAGCCTTCAGGGGTGTTTTCCAGGACAGCCACATTGAGGGAGGTCTGTACGAGTCCGGGAATGTCATGGCTCATGGACTGGACGCCGTTGGGCGAGCAGAAAATATAGTCGATGAGGCTGGCCGAGACTTCAGGATTATAGCTTTCTTCGAGCGTACATTCGCCAAGTTCAATGTGGAGACCAGGATCAATGACGGAATACTCACGCTTGATGGCGGCGATTTCGCTTTCCAGTGCTTTTCTGGCTCTGGCGACATCTTTGACGCTGAAACAGCTGAAGGCGAGCAGGGGGATGGCATTGTGCTTGGAACCACCCTCAAAGCAGCCCAGGCGCAATTCGTTGACCGTGCAGGCGGAGTCCAGGCAGGAGGCGCAGCGCGCTTTATTCAGCAGGCGGGCAAGCAGCTTAATGGCATTGCCGCGGCCTTCGATAATTTTCTGGCCGGAATGGCCGCCTTGAAGGCCATGAACCTTCAGCGTCAGACCGGCTTGCGGAGCTGTTTTTTCGCGTTTGGCCGCAAGAGAAACCTGAAAGTTTGCGCCGCCCGCACAGCCGATGAGAAATATGCCCTCTTCCTCGCTGTCAATATTGAGAAGGAGTTTTCCGGATAAAGGCTTTTCACCGTTTTTTATTGCATCATGAATGGCCATAGCTCCATCCATGCCCGTCTCTTCGGAGGTGGTGATCAGCACTTCGAGAGCGGGGTGGGCCAGTTCGTCATCTTCGAGCAGAGCCAGTGCATAGGCCACGGCCAGGCCGTCATCGCCACCGAGCGTCGTGCCGTCAGCCCGCAGCGTCTCTCCGTCGATCAGCATGCGTATCGGGTCTTTTTCAAAATCATGCGTAGACTCCGCCACTTTTTCGCAGACCATATCCATGTGACCTTGCAGAATCACAGCCGGTGCATTTTCATAACCTTTGCTGGCAGCTTTCTTGATGATGATGTTGTTGGCCTTGTCCTGATGAGCCTCAAGGTTCATCCCTTTCGCCACAGAAAGAAGCCAGTCGCTCGCGGCCTGCTCGTTACCCGAACCGCGGGGAATCTGGTTCAGCTCATAGAACCAGCGAAAAACAGATACAGGTTCGGGAAGATTTTGTTTCGTCATTTCGATCATGGATGCAACCTCCTTGAGCCTGAGCCAGGGTCGCGCGCCGCTGGCGGAAAAAGCCCAGGCGCTGTGAACAGCGGTCACTCACTCAGGTACCATACATTTTGCGGGCTTTCCCCGTACTTGATTTCCATTTTAGCAGACCCCTGAAAAAACTGCAGAACTTTGCAGCGCCTCAAAAGCCGCTGAACACTAACCGTCCATCAAAACGGTCAAACTTTGGCAGACTTCATTTTCCGGCGACTTTTTATTCTTTGAAAACTGTGTTGTGCCTGGGGAATCACGACTTTATTGGCTCGAGTGTCGAATGAATCTTAATGAAGCTCATGTGAATATTTGCCTGAATGAGGGCAAAAAGTTAAACTAAACAGGCAGCATAACTGTATAAGTACGCAAAGAAAAGGGAGGACAGCATGAGCAAAGTATTGATGATCGGCGCTGGCGGAGTTGCCACCGTTGCCGCCCATAAAATTGTGGAAAATAAAGAGGTTTTTTCCGAACTGGTGATTGCCAGCCGCACGCTGAGCCGCTGCGAGGAACTTGTCGCCAAAATCCAGGGCCAGGGTGTTAAAGTCTCCGCACGTCAGGTGGATGCGGACAATGTGCCCGAACTCGTCGCCCTGATCCGCGAACTTAAACCGGACCTTGTGATGAACCTGGCCCTGCCCTATCAGGATTTGCACATCATGGACGCCTGCCTGGAGACAAAGACCGATTATCTCGATACCGCAAACTACGAACCCGAAGACACGGCGCATTTTGAGTATAAATGGCAGTGGGCCTACCAGGATCGCTTTAAAGAGGCCGGAATAACAGCGCTTCTCGGCTCCGGTTTTGATCCGGGCGTCTGCTCCGTTTTCTGTGCCTACGCCCTCAAACATCATTTTGACGAAATTCACACGATCGATATTCTCGACTGCAATGGCGGCGACCATGGCTATCCCTTTGCCACCAACTTCAACCCTGAAATCAATATCCGCGAAGTCTCGGCCAACGGACGCTACTGGGAAAACGACGAATGGGTCGAAACCAAACCCATGGAAATCAAGCGGGAATATCACTTTGAAGAAGTCGGAAAGAAGGATATGTACCTTCTCTACCACGAAGAGGAGGAATCCCTCATTCAGACCATGCCCGGGCTTAAGCGCATTCGCTTTTTCATGACCTTCGGCGAATCCTATCTGACGCACCTGCGCTGCCTTGAGAACGTGGGCATGACCTCGATCGAGCCCATTGACTTTGAAGGACAGCAAATCGTGCCTCTGCAATTTCTCAAGGCCGTGCTGCCCGATCCCGCGAGCCTTGGCCCCCGCACCAAAGGTAAGACCAACATTGGCTGTATTTTTACCGGCATTAAAGACGGCAAAGAGAAGAGCTACCGCCTTTTCAACATCTGTGATCACCAGGAAGCCTACCGCGAAACCGGTGCGCAGGCGGTCTCCTATACCACGGGCGTCCCGGCCATGATTGGAGCTTCCATGCTTGTTCAGGGTCTGTGGAAGAAGCCTGGCGTCTATACGGTTGAGCATTTTGATCCGGATCCCTTTATGGCAGATCTGAATCGCTTTGGTCTGCCGTGGCAGGAGGATCTGACGCCGACGCTGGTGCCGTAGCGGCAAGGTGGGGCGGGCGAGCGGGCGCACCCTGCCACTCGCCCGGGCACCGTCGCCCTCGCTCAAAAGTTCGCTTCGCTCACAATCGCTCGGGTCGGCGGTCCCGGTCGGGCTTGGCCAGTACCCGGCGGACGTTTTGGCCGCTCGCTTGCTCCGCAGCAGCCCCTTCTCGTCTCAGACACGCTCTCTCTTCAGCGCAGCACCTGAAGCCGATGCGCTGGGAACGGGATGCTCACTTGGCTGCGGTCGTGATCGCGAACTCGCTCGAAGGGGCTCTGCTGCGCGTCTCGCTAAAGTGCGTCAGTTCCTCGGCCGATTGCTCGCTTGCTCTGCAGAGGTCTCTCGACCGCCCGTTTGGAGAAAAATATGCCAGAAAATAAACCCACCACAGCTTTTGAACCAAGTGCCCTGGATCCTTCGCGTCTGCTCTCCCAGCAGACGCGAAGCGGCCCGCCTGATCTGCCTTTTGCTCAGGCAGCTTCGCCGGCGGAAGTGGTCGATCTGCGCTATCTTGCCGATAATGCTGCTTTTCTGCAGCGTGTGGCAGAGGCTGCAGGGGCGAAGATTTTGCTGGCCCAAAAGGCTTATTCGCTCTATGAAAGTTATCCTCTGCTGGCCCGCTATCTCGCGGGCACAACGTCTTCCGGTCTTTATGAGGCTCGTCTGGCCCACGAAGAGTGGCCTGGCGGGGAAATTCATGTTTTTTCTCCGGCTTATCGCGAAGATGAACTGCAAGAACTCCTGAGTTTTGCGGATCACCTGATTTTTAACACCCCTTCCCAGTGGCTGCGTTTTCGTGATCAGGCTCTGGCGGCGCAAAAGACGCGCCCGATCAGCTTCGGACTGCGCCTTAACCCGGAGTATTCCGAAGTGAAAGAAGCGATCTACAACCCTGCGGGAGCAGGTTCGAGGCTTGGAACGACGGAGCGTGAACTTAAAGCGGCTCTGGTTCGGGAGCCGCAGCTCCTGGAGGGAATTTCCGGCTTTCATATGCACACGCTCTGCGAGGATTCCGCTGAGACTTTTGCACGCACGCTGGAGGCCTTTCTCCAGCGCTTTGCCGCTTATATCCCGGGCCGATCCTGGTTGAATTTCGGCGGCGGTCACCATATTACCCGGGCCGGCTATAATACAGCTCTGCTTATTAAATCTCTGAGAGAAGTCAAAAAACGCTTCGGCGTCGACCTTTATCTCGAACCCGGTGAAGCCGTCTGTCTGGACTGCGGCTGGCTCGTTTCGACCGTCCTCGACGGCATGACCAATGGCCTCGACATTGCCCTGCTCGACACCTCTGTCTGCTGCCACATGCCTGACGTTCTGGAGATGCCCTATCGACCACGAGTCTTTCTGCTGGACAAAGGTGACGAAAAGGTCGTAGTCCCGTCCTCCTGCGAAAAGTCTGGGTGCCCGTCTTCTGGCGTTTCTGCTGATCGTTGCTCCAAAGGTGATGTACCTTCGGGTGTCTGCCTGGATTATGAAATGGGCGGCGAGCCTGGCGAGAAGCCTTATACGACCCGCCTTGGGGGGCCGACCTGCCTGGCCGGAGACATTATCGGCGATTACAGCTTTTCGCGGCCGCTCGTGCCGGGTGACCGCCTTGTCTTCTGCGATATGGCGCTTTACAGCCATGTCAAGCGCAACAGCTTTAACGGCATGCCGCTGCCTGCGCTGCAGTGCTTTGATGGCACGGAGCTGCGCACGCTGCGGCGTTTTGGCTACGAGGACTTTAAGACGCGCCTGGGCGGCTGAGCGGCAGCGGCCCCGGCGGGCTTATTCAGTATCCCGCGAGACGCGAAGCAGAGCCCCTTCGAGCGAGTTCGCGATCACAACCGCAGTAAAGTGAGCATCTTGTTCCAGTGCAGTGGCCTCAGGAACCGCACTAAAGAGAGAGCGTGTCTGAGACGAGAAGGGGCTGCTGCGGAGCAAGCGAGCGAAAACGCCCACGCCCGACCGGGCTCACACCGCCCTCGCTCAAAAGTTCGCTTCGCTCACAATCGCTCGGGTCGGCGGTCCCAGCCGGACTTATGGCTTATAATAAGTGACCAGTAAGACATCTTTCCCGCCCGGCTGCTCTGTCGCAGCCAGCCCATTTCGAAATGACAGAAAGAGAAGCTACGCCTATGAGTCCCTTAAAGTTTCACTATCCTTACCATACCCCTTATCTGAACTGCCACAACAGCAGCGAAGGTCTTTCTGCGCAGCCTTTTGCTGCGCCGGTGCGCCTGATCTTGTGTCGGCATGGCCTCTCTGAGGGCAATGCTTCCGGCTATTTACAAGGTTCGATGGATTCTTCTCTGAGTGAGGAAGGTCATAGGCAGGCCGAAAAGCTTTCCCTGGCGCTTGCTGGGGAAGCCTTCGACAGCGCTTATGCCAGCGATCTTCAGCGTGCCAGGGAGACGGCGGCTACGGTGCTTCGTCGCCACCCTGGCCTGCAACTTAAAGAGGACAGCCGCCTCTGTGAGATCTCCAGTGGTGACATGGAGGGCCTGCATTTCGAGATTCTGGAAGAGCGCTACGCCAGAGAGCTGAAAATCCTGCGGGAGCAGATGCCCGATTTTATCACCCCGGGCGGAGAAAGCACGCGGGATTGTTTCGAGCGCGCCCTCGATTTTTTCGCGGAAACCCTTCCCCGGGAGGCCGGGCACACCGTGCTTCTGGTTTCCCATGGCTTTTTGCTCGCGACCATCATCAACTACTTCCTGGGACGCCCTTACGAGCAAATGGTGCACGACATTTTTGGCAACTGCTCCATCTCTGAGATTATCTGTCGTTCGCTCACCGACTTCGACGTTCTGCGCCTCAACGACCAGAGTCACCTCGTCTGACACCAAAGGATAATAAAGCCTTAGCGCAAAAGCCTTGCAAAAGTCTTCTCACGCAAGCGCTCACGCTTATAAATCAATAGCGGATTCGTCGAGGAGAAAATTTTCGATCCCCATATATAAAATGCCGTCATCATCGTGCCTTGGTACGATAGGATTTTTCACGACGATAATTTTCCTGAACGAATCATTTTTCCTTCTTATCTATAAGTTTTTTAGAAAAAATCTCGCCTAATCAACATTTGCAGCCCTCACTCGAAGAATTCAGGTGGATTTCCACCTTAATTCTTCGAGTTGACTTGACTCTGCTGTGCTCATAGTTTATAGTGTGATGTATTAAGATACACAGCTAAGGAGATGATCGCGATTTGAAAATTATTATTGCGAACAATTCAACGCTGCCTTTGTATCAGCAAATCAAAGATCAAATTAAGGCTTGCATCTTAAAGGAAGAGCTGAAGGAAGGTGACCCTCTGCCGTCGATCAGGGCCTTTGCCAATGAGCTACAGGTCAGTGTTCTGACGGTTAGGCGAGTCTACAGCGAATTGGAAGAAGAGGGTTTTGTTGTCAGCCAGGCCGGTCTTGGGACGTTTGTTTCAACAGGGAACCTTGAACTTTTACAGGACGCGCGGCGAAGGGTGGTCGAAGAGAAGCTCTCTGAGGCGATCAAGACAGCGAAAACCCTACAAATCAGCAAAGATGAATTGCAGAGCATGATGAATATTCTCTATGAGGAGTGA
>SFGY01000041.1 GCA_004556455.1 Clostridiales bacterium
TGTGCCGGAAGGTGTTCTGCCGGGAATGTCGATAGGCTCCGTCTCTTTCTGATAGCAGCCCATGACTGCCGTGGTCATGGCAAAGAGAAGGACGGCCATGCAGATGATCGGACGAATGATTCTTGTGATTCTTTTCATAATGCTGTCTCCTTGCCGCGCTGGGATAGCGGCACGGCTCAAAGTGTTGTGTGTTCGGACAATTTGTTTCGTATGGCGAAAAAGGAACAGCGCAGCTCCAGGGCGAGATGCCCGTCCGCTGCGCTGTCCGATGTTCGCTTATAGGGTCAAGTCAGCGGCCTTATGATTCAGCCGTATGTCAGCCGGTCACTTCTTGCAGCGCCAGATAAAGGTGACGATCTGTGCACGGGTGCAGTTGGCGTCGGGGCTGAACGTGGTGGCGGTGGTTCCCTTGGTGACGTCCTCCTTGACGGCCCACAGCACCGCGTCGGCGTAGTAGGCATCGGCCTTTACATCGGCAAAGGGATTGACCGTACCTGCCGCCGGGGATTTCTCAGAACGCCACAGGAACGCGACGATCTGGGCACGGGAGCAGGTCATGTTGGGGCTGAACGTGGTGTCGCTGGTGCCCTTGGTGATGCCGTTTTCTACCGCCCACAGCACAGCGTCGTAGTAGTAGCTGCCCACTGGAACGTCGGTGAAGGGCATGGCGCTGGTTTTAGAGGCGGGGCTTCCAGCGGTGCGCCACAGGAAGGTCACAGCCTGCGCACGGGTGCAGATGCCGTCCGGGGAGAAATGGGTATCATCGGTTCCCTTGGTAATGCCGTTTTCCACTGCCCAATCCACAGCGTCCTCATAATAGCTGCCGGTGGCAACGTCCACGAACACGCCGGTCTGGGGATTGCCGTTGGCCTTCATAAAGATGACCTCGATGGTGTGGGACTTCTTCACGTTCTCGAAGGTGTAGGACTTCACCGCGCCGATGCTCTTGCCGTCGATCTTGACGTTGGAGACGGCGTAGCCCTTATCCGGGGTGATGGTGAAAGTCTGATCCAGGCCCTCGCGGACGCTGACATTGCCGGAGGGAGAGATGGAGCCGTTCACGCCTACGGTAGCCTTAATGGTGTAGTAAGTGTAGCCGCCACCACCGCCGCTGCCGGTTGCCGGGATAGTTTCGGTTGTCATCGTATAACCGCAGACGGTGCATTCCTTATGCTTTGTGCCGCTTGTGGTAGCTGTTGCCGGGGTGTCGTTCATGCCAGTGCTTGTATGCGTCGGATTTCCATTCGGTGCCGTAAGTGTGGGTGTGCGAAGCTTCAAGTGGAGTCAGCTTGAAGATAATCACTGCAGTAACACCGTCAGATAAAAGATCTACAGCTTCAGCCGCTTTGCCGTCTAATTTGGCATTAGCCGCGGTCAAATCCTTCAATGTAGAGCCGTCTGCCGCTTTAACAAAGACAAAAAGATCATAGTCTGCCCCGGCCTCCAACTTCTCGTCTGGATCAAGAAATCTTACCGCTATTGTGCCGCCGATCCATTCACCATCTGGAATTGCAATCTGATAGCCTTGATTATATTCGCCGCTTCCTTCGCCGCTTCCAGAAAACAGTACACCCGGTGTAGTGATTTCTACAGAAATATCGCCGGCTTTGTTGCCAACTGCATAGTTATCCAGTGTAAGGTCAACAGTTTTAAGCGGTTTAGGCAGGAAGCTGTACACTGCGTTGTTAGGCTGCATAAACATAGCTACACCCGCTGTTCCGTCTAACGTTACATTTTCTTCCTTCAAACCCAAAAATGTATAGCCTTCGTCAGACTTAATGTGAACCTCGCCAAGACGCTTTACTGTTTCGCCTTCGAGATAACATAACACGTAGCTACCACCTAAAGCAACACCATCCTCATCATAACAACGATAGGTATCGCCATAAGAAAAGTCTACTACATCTGGTGTAATGATTTTTACAGAAATATCGCTGGCTTTTTTGCCAACAGCATAGTTGCCCAGTGTAAGTTTGACAGCCTTAATTGATATATCACAAGGGATATAGGTTGCTTCTGCGGTTACATTACCTTCCGGCATAATGAATTTCGCAGTCATGTTGTTTTCAGCATCAACGGTAGCACCGGTAACAACCCACTTCTCAAATGCCAAACCTTCATCTCGTCTATCGTCCGCCAACAGCACCACTTTATCACCGGGTTTCGCTTTTGTGATGTCTATATAACTTTCATTTTTAGCCACACCGTTTGTTACGGTAATATCATACATCTGCGGCAATGTTGAGGATGTCACCTCATATTCCTGAGAATGAAAATAAGCAAGAGATACAAAGTGGTAATCATCAAAACGAGATTTCGATTCAATCTGCCACTCTACTTCATTGACGAAAAACCGCGGTTTTTCCGACAGCTTGTGGGTTTTGCCGCCTTCACCGTCTATGCGGACTTGGACAGAAAGCCTCCATGTTCCCTCTGTAAACGTATTCCCAGAGGAAACATTATCCCATTTTCCTGTCACTGTGTTTTTCTTTTCCCAGTGAGTCATCATAGCAGCAATATATGCAGGGCTGCCTTCTGTCACTGTAAATGCCGGATAATTGGTCGGTTCGCCATAAGATGGTACATTAATTATCGCTGTGGCTTTTATGATGTCAACCTCTTCGCGGGTACCCTCCGCAAACGCCGTCATCGGCAGCAGCCCCAGCATCAGCACAAAGCAGAGCATGGCGCTCAAAAACCTTGCAGGCGCTTTTCGTGTTCTAATCATAAATTGTTCACCTCGTTTTCTTATTTTTTCGCCTTTTTGATTGGCGGAATGACCGGCGGCTCGTTTCCGCACTTCGGTGGATCGTCCACTCTGGGCGGTAGTCTGATTTTCGGCGGCTCATTTCCGCAACCGTGATTAGGATCAAAGGCCGCTGTGCCGTTCAGCCTGTATTTCTGTTTGATTTCCACTGACGAGACTGCGGCTTCTTTTTTCAGTTTCTCTTTTTTCCCGATTTCAGGTTTTTCTGCCATATTCTTTTCCTCCTCTCCGTCAGATAATGTTCGGTGCGATTTCCTGTTTGAGAATGGGGAATCATTCGGTTTTTACAGTGTATCCATCAGCGCCACAAGGTAGCTGGCACTGATAGAGCCGTAAATGAACTGGTCGATCCTCCCGGCTTTTTTCGCCCGTCGCACCTCCTCGGCTACTTTTTTCTCCGAGTTTTCGTCCACGACAAGAACGATCTTGCAGTCGGGATTGACCTCTTTGATTGCATCCCGGATTTTTAACCGTTCTTCCAGCACATAGGGCGGATAGCCGTTGACCTCCATCAGAATGATAGACGCGATTTTGCTGTACTGTAAAATATCCTCCGGGGTGGAAACGCACTCAATCTTGAAATCACTCCCCTTGTCGCCGCGCAGCGCCCCGGCAACCGCGTCGGCAAAAATATAGTCTTTCATATTCACAATGACCCATCGCATACATCACCACCTACTTTCTGCTTACGAATAGGGCCTCTTTCACGATTCCCAATTATAATTATAAGGTTTTCTCAGAAAAGCGCCCTAATAGGTCAGCCTCCAATAGCACCGCCGCAGAACTCGCAGCAGCCGGAGGCATCCGGCGTAGTGGTGGCACCGCAGTAGGGACAGGTCACCGCGGTTTTGGGGGCGTTTGCCGCCGCCGCAGTATCTCTGGCCTCTTGACGCACCTGGAGCAGGGCCTCTCGGATCTCCTGACCCATCTGCTCATACTGCTGGTACTCCAGACTGGCTCGGACCTCATCGGCGTTGGACACCCGCGCACCGCCCATCATTCCGCCGCCCATGGGGGCACGGCCGGGCATGGGACGGCCTCCCGGCGGAACCGCGCTCGGACGAACAGCACCGGGACGCGCCGCGCCGGGCGTTGGGCGGCTGACGCCGGAACGGGAGCGGGGCATGGCGGTGGGGCTGTCCAGCAGGGTCTCCTCATCGTTGTCCACTTTGGAGTTGTTCAGCTTGAAACGGATCTCGTTGAAATAGGGGTTATTGACGTGGATGACGATGTAGAAGTCGTAGGAATAGGCATAGCGCTTGGGGCTGAAGCTCTGACGGTTGCCTTCCCGGTCCTTGTACTCGATTTCGGTGCGGTCCTCATCAATATCCAGATTGCAGCCGGTCACATCGGAGAAGCTGAGCACATCGGGATTGGCGCTCTGCCAGTTCCGGGCGGAGGTCACCAGGAACTTCCCGGCGTCCTCGTCCAGAATCACCTTGGTGCTCTCGCCCAAGGTGCGGGTGGCGTGGAACGCCGCCACCTGGTCCTGATTGGCCTCCCGGTATTCCAGTTGAGCCTTGATATCCTCCACGGTGCTCTGCCGCCGCTCACTGAACCATGGGGAGAGCTTGGCCGCGCACGCCTTGCAGCAGTTGCCATCCTCCAGCTTGCGATTGCCCAGAAGTCCGATGTCGCTGCCGCAGATGGAGCATTGCTTTTTTTCGAACAGTTTTCCAAACAGTGCCATAGGTATTTCCTCCTCAGTATTCTGTTGATTCTCCCGGCTAATGGGAGAGGATATATGTTCCTAAACTATTTTTCCTTCACTATTCGGACACCTCTCCCGGAAGAATGAACTGTGTCTCCCTCGGGTCGGCCTCATCAAGCAGGACGGAGCCATCGTAGCCGCTCTGCACCAGGGCGAAGCGGCGGAGATCGCCGTTTTCATCCACATAGGAGATGCCGTAATTGGGGATGGTACCCATAAAACCAAGCTGCACCGCCACCGGGGTGTCCACCGTCATCACCTCCGGCAGGCTGTCCAACCCCTCCTCCAGCACAACAGGCGCGGCGGAGAAGATCGCTGCCCCGGTCTCCGTGAAGTCCTTCAGTTCCAGCGCCAGCACCGTGAACTCTGTCACCGGGCTGTCCGTGGTGAAAAGGAGGAAGGCAGCACCGTCGCCATCGTAGAGGGTGACCCAGTAGCCCGGGAGCATCCCCTCCGGCAGATAGTCCACCGACACCGGGAACGCAGATCCATTGGTGCCCCCTGCCTCCGCCCCAGAGAAGGGGATGAGAGGCAACGGCTCCCCAAGGGGGTCCAGTGCCCAGAACTCCTCCGCCGTCATGTCTGACTTCTCCGATTCTGCGATGTCCCAGCTTCCGGTTTCGTTGGAATAGACCACCACATCACCATCGCTGTTGAGGCCAGTAAAGAGGAAACTCTCACATTCCAGCCTGGTCCCGTCTTTGGTGAGGGCAAACACGCCCTGGCCGCTCTCCGCAGCACTGTTGGATCCGTAGTAGTAGAAGCGGCCATCGCCCAGATAGACGTAGCTGCTGCGGTACCAGCCCTCAAAGACCAGCTCCGGCTTGCCGTCCACCAAAGTATAGAGGGCGTTGGTCATCCCGCGAAGTCCTCCCACCGCCAGCTCCGGGATACCATCGCCGCTGAGGTCCTCGATGAGATAGCCCATCTCATACGGGGCGTCGTCCCCCATCCCCCGGGCGGTCTCCAAAACGCCCATTTCGCCGGGCTCGTCGCTGTCCTGGCCGAAGGGATCGGACACCAAGGTGCGGAATCGCTCCACCAGATCACTGTAGGCCTGCTCCAGGTCGGAGGTCTGTTCCGTGTCTTTCGTGCCCATGGGCGTGCGGACGGGGGGAGCATCCTTGCCACTGGGCGAACTGCCGCTTCCGCAGGCCGTCAGAGCCGCCAGCAGCAAAATGCTCAGAAAAAACGTGGCATATCGTTTCATTTACATACCTCCTCAACCGTCGGAGAAAGGCGTCATGGCCGTCTCATATTCCGGCTCAAGCCCCTCGTAGGCGTTGAAATCGCCCGTGTCCATTACCGATTCCCGGGACTCTGACACATCGAAGCTGCCGGTGGTGTTGTGATAGACCACATACTCATCGTAGAAGAAGAAATCAAAGCTGTCACACTCCAGAGCCGTCCCATCCTTCGTCAGATGGTATATTCCCTGCCCGCGGCCGGGCGGTTCGCCGTTGCTGGTCAGGCAGAAGAACGTGCCGTTCCCCAAATAGGCAAAGGCGCTGTCGTCCTCATAGGAGAGGACCAGCCGGGGTTCTCCGTCCACCAGCGTGTAGAGCGCGCCGATCCATGGCTCATATCCCGGCATACAGGCGATCAGCAGCTCCGGCACACTGTCTCCACTGAAGTCCCGGATGAGATAGCCCACTGTCTCCCACGCTTCGCACTCGTACAATTCCGTGATGTTGTCCGCCAGTCGCTGGATACCCCTGCCCCCCGGGGTCTCTGTGCCGCTGTACCGGGACGGGTCCGCCAGCATGGATCGGCAAGCCGAGAGCAGCGCATCATAGGCCGCCCCATGGGATGCGGTGAGCCCGCAGTTTTCAAAGGATGCGCATGACCAGTCCTCGGGAGTCCCCATATCGAGGTTGTCCCGGAAGGTACAGCCCCGGAAAGCAATGCAGACATCCTCCGGGTCGCCCTCCAGCAGAGGATTCCGGTTTTGGAATATCTCCGTGTCCCTGACCAGCACCTCCGTCTTCCCCCACAGGAAGAACATCCCGTCATTGTCGTAAAACCGGCAGCCGTCAAAGACCGCCTCCCCGGTATCGACCAGGCTGAAGATGCTGCTGGTACACTCGTAGATGTCCGTTTTGGTAACGGTGAGGCGGTCGGTCTTCTCCGCCCAGATGCCGTCGGCGCCGCAGCCAAACAGGCCGCAGTCCTCCACGGTTACATACGCCAAAGGAGACGATCTCCAGGCCGCGCAGATCCCGCCACTTGGCGGACAGTTCCTCGTTGAGTGCCTGGGCCAGCTCCGTGGTGTGGCCGGGCAGCGCGGAGTAGCGGATGCCCATGTCGCTGATGCGGGCAAAGGCGGGCTGGAGGGCGGTCAGCAGCTCGGTCTTGAGCTGGCTGTCAATCTGGCTTCGCTCATAGCCGGCCTCTACATTGCCGCAGACATTGGTGTAGAACAGCAGCGGGTTGGTGACTCGGTAGGAATACTCTCCGAAGCAGCGAATGGAGATGTCGATATCAATGCCCGCCCGCTGATCCACAACGCGGAAGGGGACCGGCGAGGCCGTGCCGTACTTGTTGCCGATCAGTTCCTTGGTGTTAAAGTAGTAGACCCGCTGGTCCTTGGGTGCCTCGCCGCCGAAGGTGAAACGCTTGCCGATGGTCTGGAACACCTGGCCGATGCTTTCGCCCAGATCGCCGGAGAAAATGCTGGGTTCGGTAGAGGCGTCGAAGGTGAACTCGCCCGGCTCGGCGCAGACCTCCACCACCTTGCCCTGCTCTACAATGAGCATACACTGGCCGTCTGCCACCGCGATGATGGAGCCGTTGGTGATAATGTTGTCGCTGCCCTTTGTGTTGCTGGAACGACCGGAGGTGCGCTTCTGTCCCTTCACCGCAAGAATGTCCGCAGGGATGGACTCGCAGTAAAAATACTCTTTCCACTGGTCGGCCAACACGCCGCCCGCTGCACCTAACGCAGCTTTAATAAGCCACATAATTGAATCCTCATCGAAAATAGTTTTTTGAGTTTCGTTGGTCGTTTACTGCAAATGCTTTGTGCCGGATACACTTTGTCTCGTTTTCACCTCTGTCACAGGGTGTCCATTAAGGCCACAAAATAATTGGCGCTGATGGAGCCATAGATGAACTGGTCGATGAGCCCATCCTTTTTGGCTTGGCACACCTGTTCGGCGATCTGCGGCTCAGAGGTTTCGTCCACCTCAAGGACGAACTTGCAGTCGGGATTGACTGCTTTAACTCTTTCCCGAAGCTCCAGCCGATCCTCCATCGTATAGTCAGGTCGATTGGTCACTTCAAGCAGAAAAACGGAGGCTAAACAGATGTATTGCTCCAGCTCTCTGGCGGTTTCTGCCCTTGCAATCACATAATCCTTTGATGTGTTTTCTCTCAGGATCTTCTCCACAGCATCGGCGAAAAGACAGTTTTTGATGTTGATAACTACGACCTTCTGTATAAGTCATCACCTTCTTTCTGTGTTCAAATCAGGTCAGTCCCACTCATGTCATTTTCAGTATAGAGAGTTCCTTACAAAAGCACCCTATCAGAAATGATAGTTTTTTTGTAAAAAATCAAAAAAAATCCGCCTCCGCATAACCACGGAGACGGATTTCGGCGCAATATATCAGTTTTTACAGACCGGGAACAATGAAGTCCTTATTGATCAGATCGGCAATCAGCTTGACACGGTTTTCGTAGCCTGTCTTTTGCAAAAGCTGGGTGATATGGTAACGAATCGCCGGAACGCTGACGAATAGCCTTTGGGCAATGGCCGTGTCGGTATTTCCCTCTACCATCAGCCTTAAAATCTCCAACTCACGCTCGGAAATCTCGGTGGAGGGCATATTGCCGAAATGCACCAGCGGCGTTTTGTCGGGGTAAATATGCTCCCCGTTCATGGTGCGATCCATCACATCCAAAAGCTCGTCGCCCTCGATTTCCTTATACCAAAAGCTGTCTGCTTTTGCTGCTCTTGCCCGGTCGATCAGGTCAATGGTTGTCATGCCGGTGACGATAATGACCTTGATATTTGGGAAATGCCGCTTGATGGCGGCGGTGGCCTCAATGCCGTCCTCGTTATTCGCCGTGCAGACATCCATGAGGATTAAATCAATTTTGTTCTGCATACACAGTATTTCAGCCATGCCCGCGTTTTGGGTATGCGCCGCAAGCTGATAGCGGTCAGAGCTTTTTATATAGCCGGTCATGCAGTCCCGCGACATTTTTCTGTCCTCTACAAGTAATACATTGATCATACTGTATTCCCCCTTTCCGGCAACGTGATGTTGAGCCGGAATACCGGCGCACTTTCCACCGCCATCGTTCCTCCGGCGCTTTCAATCCGGCGGCGCAGAGCGCCAAGCCCGCCGCCCTCGGTTACTTCTTGCTCCGGCAGCTTGCCGTTATTGGTGATAGACGCGCAAACATAGCCGTCTGCATCGGAAATATCCACCGTCATTTCGCTGCCCTCCGCGTGACGCACCGTATTGGTGGCGCACTCCCGAATGGCAACAGTCAGCAGATAGGCAAGATTGCCGCTTTGGGGCAGCTCGCCCCGCACGGTCAGCTTTACGCCGATACCGGCAATGACGCTTGCCAGCTCACCCAGCGCCGCGTCCGAAAGTCCTGCGCCGCTTTCGCCCGCCTCCTGTTCGGCAATGCCCAGCGTTTCGCTGACGCGGCTCCATGCTTTGCCCAGCTCCCGCATAGCCGCAAGATCGTCCTCCTGCTGCTTAAACAGCTTGCGCGACAGGGAGAGCAGTAGCCCCACTTCATCGTGAACATGGGTCTTTACGGCAAAGTTTTCTTCCTCCCGCACGATTTTATCCAGCTCCGTATAGAGCTTTTTGGCACGGGCATTGGCCTCGTTCAGCGCACGGTTTTTCTCTTGCAGCTCGGCTTCCTTTTCATAGAGCGCAGTTACCTCCGCAGCCTGCATCTGTGTATAGGCCGCCCCCTCCGCGTCAGTAATGGCGGTTTCTGAAAACTGCCATGCCGCGCCGTTTGGGAAACGATAGATCAACGCCTCGGCGTCGATGGGGATAATCTCTTTGCAGGGATTTTTGAGTGCGCCCCGCAATTCGGAAATGTGCTGCAAGTCCATTCCCATCAGCGCATGGCAAAGCCGGTGCATTTGCCGGTTGCAGAGAATGATCGTGCCGTTTTGGTCGGCAAAGCAGATGCCGGAGGGCAGATTGTCCAAGCCCTCTTTGATCGACGCTCTGCCTATTTTCTCTTTATGGAATACGCTCATAGCCGCGCACCTCCCTCCGGGATCGACAGCTCACAGTACCAAACGCCGTCCTCTTGCGTGACGGACGCATGGGAAAACTGTGCTGCAAGCCGCGCCATATCGGTATCGCATTGGAGGATCAGGCTCAAACGGAACATAGCGGCCTCATGCCGGATAAACGCCGTAAAGCCGGTGAGCGTATCAAAGGCAACCTCAACGGCGGCTTCGTAAAAATCGTACAGCACACCGGCGGCGTAGGCGCTCATATCATCCTCAAAATCAAATCGGACGGCACAGGTGATCCCGTTCATGTGCAGATTGGACACGGTTTCCTTTAGGCACAAATCCAGCTCCGCAGACGGAATGCTGCCCGTGCTGTCGGCAAGGATAATCAGATTGCTGCGCCGTTTCAGATAAGCGCCGATGACCGCAATTTTGCCCAGCAGCCTTTTAGCGTCGGCGCTTGACGGCGCTGCTTGCAGTTCACGGGAAAGCGCGGAGAGCAGCGCAAGGTGCGGCGCAGTCTTTTCCTGCACGGCGTTATAAAGGCGTTGCTGTTCCTCAAACTTTTTGCGGCGCTTCTTCTGCTTGTTTTCTTCGTCCAAAAGGGAATGGTAGTCCTCCAGCTCCGCCTGTATGCCAGAAAGCTCACTTAAGACGGAGAGCAGCTTTGACACATCCTCCCGCCAAAAGATATACCCGCTGTGAATCGGTGCGCAGGAAAGACGGGTACCGCCGTCCAGCATGACCGGCGCGACCTCGGCCTCATGCAGCACTTCGGCAGAAACCGGCTGCGCGGCGTCAGAGGACAGGCAGACCGCATAATCCTTGTCCGTGATCTGCGCGGCAAGCGTGGTAGCCTTGAACAATTCGGCATAACGGCTGTTGGATTGGATCAGCCCGCACCCGATACAGCTTTCAAAAATCAGCACGATCAAAACGCAATAAACCGACGTCATATCTCCGGCGAAGGGAGCAATCACCGAATGTGCCGTAATGTAGAGGAGCCCATATACGATCATCAGCGCAAACGGGATTACCGGAAGCCACAGGAATGTTCGGCTGCGCGGAATACGGCACTTATACAGGATCATGCCAAGCGCAAGGAGTGTGTTTATCACAAACCACGCAAACACGATCCAGTACATGCCCCCGTAGCTGTAACGGTTGTCTGTCCAAGGCGTATTCTCTGCGGGGAAGGAAAACACCGTCTGATGAAGGTCGTTTGTCAGAACGGTCAAGGTAAGAAGCACTGTCGGTATCCACAGCAGCCGCAAAGGAAGCGGCGTTCGGTACTGCTCCGGTTTTCCCAGCGACACGGTGGCAAACAGCGCAAGCACAGGGAGCATAAGCATCGGAATATAGTAGGCGTACCAAATATATCGGGTAACGTCGGGCAGGGCTTCTGCCGGAATGAGGTGGTGTTTCCATGTTCGCAGCAGATACCAGAACACCATTACTCCCGAAATGCCGATCATATACCGGCGAATCTGCGTCTGTATGATCCTCCTGTCAATCAAAACGCCCCATGCGACAATCAGGAAAATGTAAATGCCCGAACGGACAAGCCCCAGCGTCTTTGGATAAAAGCCGTTGTTACCGAGCATACGACAGGTAACGGCAAGTGCAATTAACACCGCAGCAATAATCGCTGCCTGTTTGCCTTGTTTATTCAGCTTTGTCATTTTGCCGCACCTCCTGCCATAATTTGTGCGCAGGCAGGCGAGCCGCTTCTGAGCACAGCTATACAAAATAAATTATACTGCAAATTCATTCAGAAGTCCACAGACGAAATGTAAATCGCCTGCATCTTTTTTCTGAACGGAACGTTCTGAAATGTAAGAAAACTCCCCCCCAGACAAAACTTTTTTCGGAAATCTGGCCAAAACGCCCTGTTCAGATTGTAGTATGGGTAGAGGGGAAAACGGGGGTACGAACGGGAGCAAGAAAGCGGCAAGCAATGCAAAGCGGTACCCACTTTGCGAAAACACCCCAATCCCCGCAGAACACAAGTTTTGTGTTCTGGAACGATGGATAAATCCATCGGCTGCGCGATTTTGCAAATCGCTTGTGAGCGGACAGCTCAGCGCTGCTCCGCCTCTTTTTCCCGTCGTTCATTCGCTTCCTCCTGCTCCTTATCCAACTCCAGAACACGGTCGATATTGGCCTTGGCCGTCAGCAGCTCTTTCATTTCCTCACGGGCTTTTCGGTAGTCGGCGTAGGCCGCTTTCTTCTCCGCCAGCAGCTCGGCGGCCGCTTTCTTCTCCGCCAGCAGCTCGGCGTACTCGGTATTCAGCGCCTTGATGGTGGGCAGCTTCTTGAGGCCAAGCCCATCAAAATAGTTCTTTGCGGCCTTGTGGATCGTGATCTCACTTTCATGCTCTGCAAGAAATTTCTTGGAGTACCCGGCCTTGCGATAGGCAACGTAGGTGTCGCGGGTCTTGGCGTAATTGACAATATGCTCCCGCAGCACCGCAATCTCGGCCATGCGTGTTTCCGCAGATTTGATCCTTGCGGAAAGCTCGTTGAAGCGGGCGGACGCTGCCACCGCTTTCTCCGAGAGAATGGCGTAATCTAACAGCTCATGGTCTTGCAGATAGGCCACCGTCTGCGCCATCTGTTTCAGGTTAAATAACGTCGCCCAACGCGCATAACCGGCACCCTTGCCAGCGCGTAATTTGGCCTGAATGTCCACCAGCAGATTCCCGCTGCGCTTTTCCGGTTTGACCGGCGCGGCGGCGTTCTTTTGCGGCGTATGCGCCTTTTCACCTGCAATCACCGCGCGGAGATCTGCGGGAGTATAGCCGTCACCGAGGGTATCCATGCGAATGGACTTTTTCTGTTCGCCGCCTAACAGGGACGGGACTTTCTTGCCCTTGACCTCATACCCGGCCTGCCGCAGCAGCTCCAGCAGCGCTTCAAAGCTGTCGGGCTTTTGCGCCAGTGCATCGTCAATGGCCGCGCATATCCGCTCCCGGTGGGAGGGCTTTTTTTTGTCGCCCAGCCACTTGTTGTAACTCTTGCCGTGGCGCTTCGGATTCTCCACGATGGAGCAGCCGTTCTCGATGCAGATGGTATCGTTGAGCCGCCGCACAGCGCGGCTGCTGCCCCAAAAGTTTCGGAATTTCCGGGTCTGGCTGAGTGCGGTGGAGTTCCAGATCACATGATTGTGAATATGGGCTTTGTCAATATGGGTGCAGACAATGTAGGCGTGATTGCCCTTGGTGAAGCGCTTGGCCAGCTCACAGCCCAAACGGTTCGCGTCCTCCGGTGTGATCTCTTCGGGAACAAAGGATTGCCGCAGATGGTAGGCGATCACATCATCCTCGCCACGCACTCTGCCGGTCTTTTGGGTGTACTGATTCTTGGTGAAAAGAAACTCGGCGTCGGCGATCCTGCTGTCGCATTGCCAGCTTGTAATTAACCTGCCGCCGTCTGTCTTTTGCGGATTTTCGGTGTAGTCGATGATAGCGCTGATGGCCTGTCCCACCGTGCGGCCTTTGCCGGTGTGCAGAGGCATCAGGCGTGTGGTTGCCATGTTGGACACCTCCTTGAAAAGTCAAACGGCCTGCCGAAGCAGACCGTTTGAAGTGTATGATGTGTAACATGAAAGGTGAGATGAAATTTTTAATACTACTTATTTTATCAGTTCATGAATGGCCTTCACAATCGTAAGTCCATAGTCAACAAGGAAGGTCTTTTGCTCTTCGGAATATGTCTTCCTTTCTGCTATTGCTTCGTCTGTGCAATGTCTGAAACACTGCATTTGCTTTCTGTAGTTTTTTACTATCGTACCGTCAATGAACCCACAACACACTTTTTCATATTCTGGCGTAATAAATTTTCCATCTTGCTTCAACATATTTTCAATAAGATTTGCAATCTCAGCAATTTTCTCGTCTGTATGCATACAGTTGAAAGACGCCTGTCTGGTAGAGATTTCGATGAATTTTTGGTTTATAGAATCGCTCACCTCAATGTTGCAAGACTTTTGCATAAATGTCAGCTCCGCAACAAAGGCTCTTCTGGTTGCATAGCGGACGGTTCCATTATCGTCTCCACCCAGCGCGATAATTCGGTTCCTAATTTCTCCGTATGTGAAGTCAGCCGGTTCAGCAGGTGGTCTTGCTAATATTCTGGGAAATTCTTTTATCTCATAGCCAAGTGTATTCAGATAATATGTTATTAGATAAAACCAACATTTGTTTTCCGGTGAAAAATTAACATCAGGCTGGCACAGCTCTTTGAATTTGGTGATTGCTTCTTCGACATCATAAATCTCGAATTGGTAATCCTGAGTTTCTTCTTCGCCTGTGAAGAGGTTGTATGTATAGTTCACTTTTTTTACGGAATTCAGAAAGCGATGATGATATTCAGATTCCTTTATATTTTGAAAATAGAACTCTTTTAAGTCCATCAAAGCATCCCCTTATCTTCAAAGATTTCAATTTGCTGAATGTTTACTACTGCGCCAGCCGATAAAGGCTGCGGATGGATTCCATGACCGTATGCCACGACAGGTCGGCAGCATAGGAAAACTTCTTCTGATAAGCCCGCCACAGCTTTTCCATGTTCGGGTCGGCCTCAACTTCATCAAAGGCCGCAGGCGCGTCGGCAAGATACTTCTCTGTACCGCGTTTCCTGGCCGTTGCAATGAGCGCCGCACGGAGATCG
>SFGY01000004.1 GCA_004556455.1 Clostridiales bacterium
GCCACACCTGTTCCCATCCCGAACACAGTAGTTAAGCTCAGCTGTGCCGAAAATACTTGGCTGGAGACGGCCCGGAAACCTAGGTCGCTGCCGGATCCATCATCCCTCCCTTCACGGGAGGGGCTTTTATTCCTCCTTAGCTCAGCGGTAGAGCATTCGGCTGTTAACCGAAGGGTCGCCGGTTCGAATCCAGCAGGGGGAGCCAAAAAGACGACATACGGTTTTCATCCGTTTGTCGTCTTTTTTGTGCCATGAAATCTTTGGTAGGCGTAGAACATATGATGATGGCGTGGTTCCTTGCAAGCGCTTTGTCAAAGCAATGGGATACGAGCATTAAATACATCTAAGATCAGCGCTTAGATTCATGGACTCATAACAAGGCAATACATAAAGCCCGGGAAAATAAGCGCATTACCCCGGAACAAAAAGAGTATTTAAAGTCACTAAAACGGTAACAGATTTCGTTTGTAACGATCCAGGTGATTCATAAAAGTCGTGGTCCTTATTATCCTGGTTAGATATTTGAGAGTTGTGGCTATTAGATAGTTCTCATAATAAAGATGCTCATACTGTCATCAATGGTAACGAGGAATCTTATATAAAAATTTGCTCATTGATAGATTGACGACTATAAATGCGTATGATATAACATGTTCATCTCCTGGAGGTTAAAATCATGGGATTCAGAGAAGATGCTAAAAAAATAAAGGCTCTCACAGATGAGAACCGCCTCGCGATCATGCTTGCGCTTCAGCATGGAGAGAAGTGTGGATGTGAATTGCTGAAAGAATTAGATATTACTCAGCCGACTCTGTCTCATCACATGAAAATACTTGCAGATAGCGGACTCGTTGATTTTTATAAAGATGGAAAATGGACTTATTACTTCATCTCCTCGGACGGTGTGAGGGAGTTCCGGGAGATAATTGCTTCTTACGCAAGATGTGACTGCGAAACAGACAGCAGTATACCCTGTGGATGTAAGGGGAAAAAATAATCGATACCTATCATTGAAGGCAGTCCTTCGTGGGATTGCCTAATTCTCATCTGGATCATGCTTTGTTCCAATCGTAATATTTCTTTTAGTGGGGAAACGGCGAAGAACGTAAAACCCGACTCAAGGCAGGCTGCTACGATTATGACGAAGTACAAACCAGAGTCAATACACTGATGTGATTTAATGTGCCCCACGGTCTATGTTCAGCATAGGTCGTGGGGCTTTTTTGTCTAATAAAAAACACATTGACAGATATCAATATTCGTTCTAGAATAAAAATGACATTGATGATTATCAATGTAAGAAGCTGGAGGATTGATCTGACGGAGCAGATGGAAAACGAAAGACCTATCTCGAAAAGATTATGACCTCGAATGAAAATTGTATTGTTATGTCCAAGAAGGAGGATAGCGAATGAAAAACATGAGTATTTATGAACCGGCAATGTGTTGCTCAACAGGACTTTGTGGTGCCAGCGTCGACCCTGAACTAATGAGGATATCTATAGCTCTGGATCGTCTTAATAAGCAGGGGATCGAAGTGAATCGCTATAACCTGTCGAGTTCTCCTATGGCTTTTTTAGAAAACAGTAAGGTGAATGATTTTATCAATGAGAAAGGTGTTGATGAGCTCCCTCTTACCGTGGTAGATGGAGAAATTTTTAAAAGCGGATCTTATCCGACGAATGAGGAACTGATTTCCATTTTTGAACTTTCAGATGGGATCTTAGATTAAGGGGGGAGATTATGAAAATAACAGTTGAGGGAAAAAAGGTTATTGAGCGCCTGCTAAGTTCTGGAGAGCATAACTGCATTAAGGTTTCAGAGCAGACATCATGCTGTGGGACAAGTTTAGTATTCACGTTGACGAAGGCAGAGCCTGACGAGCTGGTCAATGTAGATGGGGTTCCCGTTTTGTTGGAAGTCGAAACACCAAATCGAATGGAATTCGTCACTATTGATGTGTCAAATGGAAATTTAACTTTGATTGATGAACAAAGTGGAGGATGTTGCTGATGGCTCGTGAGTATAATAGTTTGATAATCGATGAATTGAATCTGACAAAATATTTGTTTTTTACAGGGAAAGGTGGCGTCGGAAAAACCTCCGTTTCCTGCGCGATTGCCACAAAACTGGCAGATTCGGGCAAAAAAGTTATGCTCGTGAGTACAGATCCTGCTTCGAACCTCCAAGATGTTTTTGATATGACACTGGACAATAAGGGGGTGGAGATAGAAGCCGTTCCCAATCTGACCGTTGCGAATTTTGAGCCGGAACAAGCAGCTGCCGAGTACAGGGAAAGTGTGATTGGTCCGTTCAGAGGAAAGCTACCGGAAGCTGCCCTGAAAAATATGGAAGAGCAATTGTCTGGGTCCTGTACGGTCGAGATTGCTTCATTTAATGAATTTTCATTTTTCATCACAGATAAAGCAGCCGCTGATAAATATGATCATATCATTTTTGATACGGCTCCGACAGGACACGCATTAAGAATGTTAGAGCTTCCATCTGCCTGGTCTGATTTTATTGCGAAAAGCACCCATGGCGCATCCTGTCTTGGTCAGTTGGCTGGACTTCAGGAAAAACAAGAGGTGTATAAGACTGCGGTCAGGAATTTAACTGACAGTGAGAAAACGACACTCTTTTTAGTTGCGCGGGCAGACGAAGCATCTTTGAAAGAAGCTTCCAGAGCCTCTGTTGAACTGGAAGAGATCGGAATGACCAATCAGCGCTTGATCCTGAATGGCCTTTTGGATCATGCAGATGACCATTTCTCAAAGATCATTTGTGATAAACAAACAAGAGCTTTGCAAAATATGCCTGAGGCACTCAAACAATATGATGTGTTCAAAGTACCTTTGAAAGCTCACAACATTGCGGGGGTAGAGAACCTAAGAAGTTTCTTTCAAGTGGAGCAAGTTGTAACACCGGCTGCTGTAATGGAGCGGAAGGCGACTTCTAGTTTAGCTGATGTGATTAATGATCTTGCCCATTCTGACAAAAGAGTCGTTTTCACGATGGGAAAAGGTGGTGTCGGGAAGACGACCATCGCAGCGACAATAGCCTTAGAGCTTGCAAAGCAAGGCAGAAAGGTACATTTGACGACAACAGATCCGGCAGCTCATATCAGGAATGTCATCGATGAGAGCTTTGGCATTACTATGAGTCGCATTGATGAAAAACAAGAACTCAAAAAGTACAGGGAAGAGGTCCTGAAAAAAGCTCATGAGACAGGAGCTACACAGGATGATATTGACTATATTGAGGAGGATTTGAGAAGTCCTTGTACACAAGAGATAGCTGTCTTTCGTGCCTTTGCGGAAATTGTCGATCGCTCAGAAGATGAGATTGTAATTATTGATACGGCTCCGACTGGTCACACACTGCTTTTGTTGGAATCGACGGATAATTATGATCGAGAGATTTCAAGAACACAGGGAGAGACCCCAGAGTCGGTCAAAAAGCTATTACCGAAATTGAAAGACGAAAAATTTACTGAAGTCCTGATTGTCACGCTACCTGAAGCTACACCATATTATGAAGCCAAGCGATTAAAAGAAGATTTGGACAGAGCCGGAATCTTCTCTAAGTGGTGGATTATTAATTCCAGTTATCAGGACATTGACACTTCAAATGCCGTCTTGAGTAATAGAGCACACAGCGAGGTTGTGTGGATTAACAAAATTGTAGAAGATTCGAACCACTTTACTGCATTGGTCAAGTGGGTACCCAGTGAACTCAAGGGTGCGAATTTGGAGGAACTTCTTAAATGACAAAGACAAAGACGTCCAATATAAGTACGTTTAACAAGTATCTGACCCTTTGGGTTTTGCTATGTATGGTCTTGGGAGTGCTCATAGGTAAATATATTCCAGCCATTCCTGATTTTTTGAATCAATTTGAATATGCCAAAGTCTCCATCCCTACAGCAATTCTGATTTGGGTGATGATCTATCCTATGATGCTCAAAGTTGATTTTGAGAGCATCAAAAATGTCCGAAAGAACCCAAAAGGGCTTTTTGTAACGTGGATCGTTAACTGGTTGATCAAGCCGTTTACGATGTATGCTTTGGCCTCATTCTTTTTGTTCACAGTTTTCGACCATCTGATTCCGGCTGAGATCGCCAGGGAGTATCTTGCAGGGGCTGTTCTTCTGGGCGCTGCACCCTGTACAGCTATGGTTTTTGTTTGGAGTAAACTGACCAACGGTGATCCGGCTTACACAGTTATTCAAGTCGCCACCAACGATTTGATTATATTGTTTGCCTTTGTCCCGATCGTCAAATTCCTGCTTGGCATCAGTGACATAGTGGTTCCGTGGGCTACACTGATTCTTTCTGTCATTCTCTTCGTTGTTATACCGCTGGTTGCAGGAGTGTTGACTCGGCGTATCGTTGTAAAACGTCGAGGTTTGAAATATTTTGAGGATGTCTTCGTTAAAAAGTTTGATGGATCGACGACGATCGGACTGCTCCTCATGCTGGTGTTTATTTTTTCAACCCAGGCGGAGACACTATTGGGAAATCCACTGCACATCCTTCTGATAGCTGTCCCATTGGTTCTTCAGACAGCTCTGATTTTTGCGATTGCTTATCTGGCTTGCTATTTACTGAAACTTCCTCATAACATCGCGGCTCCAGCCGGCATGATCGGTGCTTCTAACTTCTTTGAGCTTTCTGTTGCGGTGGCAATCGCCCTCTTTGGCACAACGTCTCCCGCAGCTTTGGCAACGACGGTGGGGGTTTTGACAGAGGTTCCTGTGATGTTGCTACTCGTGACAATTGCTAATAAGACCAAAAAATACTTCAGCAAGTAGGAGGTGGTATGAAAAAGGATTGGGGTCTTGAAGATCCGTCTGGTGATTCAATCGAGGACTTTAGGGCGTCTAGAGATACAATCAAACAAAAGGTTGAGCAGTTAATTGAGCAAATTAAAATGGGTTAGAAAAAGCTTGATTGCACCCAAGGGTTCACATGCACCCAATCTCTAAATTTGCACCCCAATGCACCCGAGCAATATTTCCGAGTGGAATGTATTCGTTTTGTTGTAGGATGCCAAAAGGACGACAAACGGATATAATTCTGTGTCGTCCTTTTTATATCTTGAAATCGTGGATATGACTTTAAACAGCTGTAGTGTTGCGTTAGTGATTTGGATAACACATGGTTGAGGCTGTTGGGTAGAAGAGAGTTATGTCGATATTGTTATCGATAATCCGGTAATCATGATGTTTCTAAAGTATTCTTATCGATCCAAACCTGATTCATCCAGCAGAAAATCCATGATTCCCAGTCTCAGTATCCCGCTACTGTCGGTCCAGCTTTTCCCATATATACTTGAAGAGATCATTTAGGTATGCATATTTTTCTTCGTCACGCTCTAAGCAAAGCAGATAAGGCATGCCTCCATACATAATAAATTCATCGTAGGCATCATGCTTATTCTTTTCTGTCCGAAAGTCAATCACAATATCGAGTGAATTCCGAATAGGATATGAGTTCAAAATATCTTTTGTTGGAGTTACGCCCTTGACAGTCAGACGACCGTTTCCGCAAGGGCTTCTGGCAAAATAATGGTGCAGGATCCTTTATCTTCGTGTTAGGTCTGTGGGCCGCTTTTTTCTTGCGTTTTTTGAAGTTTTGAGGCAAGATAAAAAAGGTGTGGGTTTCAGTCTGCGCTTTTTTTATGAGAGTGAGCCTGTTTTGAAAGATTATGAGAGTGATCTTTTTTTAATATGAGAGTGTGCTTGTTTTGAAAGTAGAGAAAGATTTGAAAGTAGAGAAAGAACGGGATAAGAATTTACTGACGGGCGGGATTTTTCCGGTGCTTTATGCGGTTTCGCTGCCGCTGATCATCACCAATGTGATCATGTCGCTTTATAATCTCGCCGATGGTCTGTGGGTAGCTCAGATCTCGATGACGGATTTTACGGCAACGAGCTTTGTCTGGCCGCCCCATTATCTTTTTGTTTCTCTGGGCATGGGCCTTTCCATTGCAGGTACGGCGATCATCGCGCAGCTCCTGGGTCAGAAGGATCTGGAGAGAGCGGAATCCTATGGCAGCCACCTCTTTTTACTTTCGCTGGCGATCGGGCTTCTTTTCTCTGGCTGCGGCTTTTTTCTCGCCCCGAGGATTGTGCAGTGGATGGGGGCAGAAGGGGTGCTCGCTGAAAAAAGCAGTGCATATCTTTCGATTCTCCTGCTGGGTTTTGTCTTTGAGATGGTCTTTCTCTCTTTCAACTCGATTCTTGGAGCTCAGGGACAAACGCGAATTACCACCCTCATCAGTACCATTTCCTCGATTTTGAATGTGGTGCTCGATCCTTTCTTTATTTTTACCCGCGAGCCTGTCTTCGGTCTTCCCGGACTGGGTCTGGGTATTGCAGGCGCGGCCTGGGCGACGGTACTCTCACAGTCGATCAAAGTTTTGCTGGGGGCTATTGCGGTGCGTTCCGAAAAGAACCTGGTGCGCCTGAAATTGCGCTCGCTGAAGCTTTCAACCCACCAGTTTGGCGAACTTTTGCGCATCGGTTTTCCGACGGCCCTGGGACAGAGCAGTGCGGCCATCGGCTTTACCCTTTTAAACTCCGTTATTGTGGCCTATGGCGAGGCCACGATGACCGCCTACGCGGCGGTCAATCGTATCAGCGGCTTTTTGATGATGCCTTCGCAGGGGGTAGGCTCGGCGCTTACGGCGATTATCGGCCAGAACATGGGAGCCGGAGAAAAGGAACGGGTGAAGAGTTTTGTCCGTCTGGCTTTTGTGACGGCGACCTCCATGGCGATTCTGGGGGGGATTTTACAGTGGGTCTTCCGCAGACCCATGCTATCGGTCTTCCTGAATGGCAGCGGTGGGAACAGCCAGCTCGTCTGGGCGCAGGCCCTGGAATATTCCCTCTATTCGGCTCTGATTACGCCGCTGATGGCTTTCTTCAACCTCTTTGCCGGTATTTTCAGCGGCGCAGGCTATCAGAATTATGCCGCGTACATTTCCATTGGGCGGCTCTGGGTCATCCGTCTGCCCATGATTTATCTCTTCCAGCGCTATAGCTCCTGGGGCTCTGAGGCGGTCTGGATTGCCATGCTGCTCTCGAATGTCCTGATAGACATCTTCGGCTTTTATCTGCTCTTTAAGGGCAAGTGGTTCCGTGAGCCGAAAATCAAGCACTGACGAAGCTTTAAGCCCAGGCAGTAGCAGAGCTTTGATTTTTTACCAAGAGTATTGGTTTTTGCTTTTCGGAAATTGCTTGCTGCCTATGCCTGGTGGTTCTGATTAATTAGCGGCTGGCAGTTTTTTGCCATGACCTCGGAAATTTTTCTATTTTATCTCATTTTGTCGTATAATCATGGGTATCTTTTTTTGAGATTTTGAGGAGGCGCTTATGGATAAAAATGAGAAAAATGCTGCCTTAAAAACGGAGCAAACGCCTGTAAAAGGCGTCGACAAGTTCAAGACCAATTTCGGCTTTCTCATGGCCGCCGTGGGTTCTGCGGTTGGCCTCGGAAATATCTGGGGCTTCCCCTTTAAAACGGGTAAGGGCGGCGGTTTTGCCTTCCTGTTGATCTACCTGATTCTGGTGGTTTTGGTCGGCTATCCTATCCTCCTTGGCGAGATTTCACTCGGTCGCAAGAGCGGGAAGGGTGCCATCTTCGCTTACAGAGACGCCGATAAACGCTTTACTTTTAATGGCTGGTTTGCAGCTCTGGCCCCGGTCTTCCTCATTTGCTTCTATGTCACGCTGGGCGGCTATGTCTGCAAGTACATGGTGGCAAATCTGATGGATCTGCTGGGCCTCGGCTGGGGCGTGGGCGGCAGGGAAAGCGGCGAATTTTTCGGATCCTTTATCAGCAGCGGCACAGAAGCGGTGCTCTTTGGCTTCATCTTTCTGGCCCTGACCACCTTTATTGTTCTGCATGGCACAGGCGGCATTGAGAAATTTGCCACCACCGCCATGCCCGCACTTTACGTTATTTTGATTATCCTGGCCATCCGCAGCCTGACGCTGCCCGGAGCCATGAAGGGCGTGGAATACATGTTCAAGCCCAACTGGGAGGTCTTCAAAGGAAGCGGTTGGATTACTGTACTGGCCTCGGCCGGAGGTCAGATGTTTTTCTCGCTTTCACTTTCTTCGGGCTGCATGATCAGCTATGGCTCTTACCTGGATAAAAATGAGAATCTTGAGAAAAACGCCAGGCTCATCCCGATTTACGACACCTCGGCGGCTCTTCTGGCAGCTCTGGTCGTGCTCCCTGCCGTCTTTGCCTACGGTCTCGAACCTGGCGGCGGCCCTGGCCTGCTCTTCGTGACCCTGCAGACGGTCTTTAATAAAATGGGCGTTTGGGGCTCGCTCTTCGGCTTTGTCTTTTACTTCCTGGTCTTTATCGCCGCGCTGACGTCTTCCATGGGCATGATGGAAGGTACCGTTTCGCCGATGAAGGATCTCATGGAGGCCAAAGGTATCGCCCTGGGACGCACAGGGATCACCCTCATCTTTACGGCGATCGCGGCTGCCGGGAGCACCCTGATTTCCCTTGATGCTCTGGGCGGAAACCCGGCAATCAAACACATTTTTGGTTTTGGCGACTGGCTCACCACCTTCGACCTCTTTGCCGAAGGCTTCCTCATGCCCGTGGGCGCTTTCTTCCTCGCTATTCTCTTTGGCTGGATCAAAACAGCCTGGCTGGACGAGGAAATTCAGCTGAGCAGTGAGTTCAGAAACAAGGCTTTTTTCCATTTCACCCTGAAATGGATTGTGCCGCTTTTCATGGCCTTTGTGCTTATCGGTCAGCTCAATGATTTCTTTGCCTGGGGTCTCTTCTAAACGAACTCCAGTCTCAGCACGTTGAGTAAGCTCAGCACCAGGCCAACGCCCAGAAGAATATGGCCGATCCCTGCAATGCCGGAGAGGGCGCCATCCGGGAAGGGCAGAGCCTCGGTCACCGTGATCTGGCTCAACCCGCGCACACTCATACTGACTACGGTCAGGGCAAGACCCGAGAGGGTGAGGTTAAAGGGGCGTTTCAGGCTACTGAGTTCTCCTGCCTGCTCTTTTAAAATGGCATAGAGAACGAGGGGAAAGAGAGTTCCGAGCACCAGCAGATGCACGTGCAGGACAGCAAGGGTGGTGTAGACACTGTAATGAAAAGCCCGGGTGACTTCACGGTAAAAGACGCCAGCGGAAAGTCCCAGAATCAGGAAAACAAAAGAGGTCTTCAGGAGGCTTAGAGCCGTAAAGTCCCGGATGAAGTAATGGTAGCCGACCAGGACGAGCAAAACATAGGCCACGGTTTTGGGGATCATCAGGGCGCCAAGCAGAGGCACAAAGCGCGCTCCGATCACTACCGGGAGGTAGAAGAGAAAACTCAGAAAAATGAGCAGAGCAGTGTAGCGGAGGCCTTCCACCTCCCGCTTCTGCCAGGCCCAGAGAATGAGAAAGAAACCGAGCAGGGCAAAGGGTACGTTCCTCAGGAGACTGAAAGCGTAATTGCCCTCTGTTCCCCAGCCGTTTTGAGGCAGCAAAACCAGAACAACGCGTAAGGCGACGAGGACAAGAACCAGCGTCTTTTTCCAGGAACTGCTGTCACCGCTGCGCTCACGATAATAAGCATAGAAGAGCAGGTAGAAAAAGGTCATGCTGAGGCTGGTCACAAATTCACCCCAGGAAAGCAGGGGGAGATAGCGCTCAAAACCCTGGCTGCTGAGATGAGCGAGAATCCGGGGAACGAGGTGAAAGGCG
Organism: Clostridiales bacterium; assembly: GCA_004556455.1. Taxonomy (GTDB): domain Bacteria; phylum Bacillota; class Clostridia; order Saccharofermentanales; family DTU023; genus SFGY01. Next base: position 9,734 of record SFGY01000004.1, read on the forward strand.
TCGCCTGCGCCAAGCAGCACCGCCATAAAACCATAGCGTTTGGCTGAGGGGCTTTCTTCCAGGAGCAGGCGCAGACCAAGGGCGACAACAAGGCCGAGATAGGCAAGATCAAATAAGGGTTCCATGAGATGAAACATGGCTTTCAATTCCTCCTTTTATCCACTCCAGCTGCTGCCGGTAGTGGCTTAAAAATTCTTCACGACTCCAGGACTCCGTGAAAAGGCGCTGCATCAGGGCGTGCACGACAGCGCGGATAAAGCGCAGAACTTCGCTCTGGTCCAGAGCAGAAACTTCCTGAAGATCCTCTTGTCGCTTTTGCAGATAAACCCGCCACTCGGCGTCAAGACGGGCGTTCCAGTAAAGAAAACGGTTGCGGTAGAGGGAATAATGACGGCTGCTGAAAATTTCATCCGCCAGAGCCTCGCCATAGACTTCCAGAGCCTTCAGAAGATCTTGCCCTGACTCCTCGTAGACTTTGCGAAAGAGTGTATGAGTCTCGACAATCTCCCTTTCGAGGACGTAAAAATAACTTTCGGTTAAACTATCGAAATACTGGTAAAAACTCCCCCGGGAAATCCCCAGCGCTTCAACAATGCTCTTCACCGTAGCTTCTGAAAGAGGGTAGCGCTCAAATTCAGCGACCAGGGCGGAAAGCACCGCCGCTTTTTTCGCTTCGCTCAAATTTTCATAGGTGGCTTTGGGCACAGACGACAGCTCCTTTCTGGTCTTTCAGATCCCCTGATCTTCGGGATTCCCCTCTGAGCTTTTGGAATCTCCAGGTATTCTGGATCCCTCTGATCTTCCGGATCTCTCTCGTCTTCCGGATCCTTTCTGGAATGACACAGTGTCATCATCGTAAATGACACGGTGTCACTTGTCAAGACTTCACATGCATTTATAAAGGCACAGCTTACCGCCGTGGACATCGGGAAAAGGGAGGGGCGTTTTTGTTTATTTCAGCGAAGATGCTCAGCTTATTCTGGCCGGATGTGCTATAATTTCGACAGATTTTGAGACTGTGATGTCTTGGCTGTTGAAGGAGGATAAACGATGGCTAAAGAAAATCTGAATCCCTTTGAAAGTGCTCAGGCAAAGGTCAAACGTGCTTGTGAAACTCTGGGATACAATAATGACGTGTACACGATGCTCAGTGAACCTCAGCGTGTTCTGGAAGTGAATATTCCAGTGCGCATGGATGATGGTTCCCTGAAGATTTTCAAGGGCTGGAGAAGCCAGCATAACAACGCAGTTGGACCGTACAAGGGAGGCATCCGCTTCCATCAGAACGTCAACTACGATGAAGTGCGTGCACTGTCTGTCTGGATGACCTTCAAATGCGGCATCATGAATATTCCTTACGGCGGCGGCAAGGGCGGCGTGATTGTGAACCCTGCCGAGCTCTCCGCAAGGGAGCTGGAGCAGCTGAGCCGTGGCTATGTCCGCGGAATCTATAAGCTCATCGGCGAGAAAATCGATGTGCCCGCTCCGGATGTCGGGACCGATTATCGCATCATGAGCTGGATGCTCGACGAATATATTAAGCTGACCGGCGACAGCGCCTGCCTCGGCGTCTTCACGGGCAAAAACCCGAAATGGGGCGGCTCTCTCGGCCGTAGCGAATCCACGGGCTATGGCATCTATCTGGTCGCCAAATTTGCCGCTGAAAAACTCGGCATCGACATGAACAAAGCCAGAGTGGCAGTCCAGGGCTTCGGCAATGCTGGTCGCTTCACCGTGAAAAACATGGAGAAGAATGGCGCCAAGGTTGTCGCTATTGCAGAGTGGACCAAAAAAGATGGCACCTATGCCATTTACAAAGAAGACGGTCTGGATTTTGACGCCATGGTCGATTACATGGCCGCTCATGAACATAGCCTGATCGGCTTCCCCGGTTCCAAAACCATCAGCATTGATGAGTTCTGGAGCATGAACGTGGATATTGTTGTTCCGGCCGCGCTGGAAAACTCCATCACCGAAGAGGTTGCTGAAAAACTGAATTGCAAGATGGTCGCAGAAGCTGCCAACGGCCCGACGACCCCCGGCGCTGATGAAGTTCTGAAGAGAAGAGGCATCATCCTCACTCCGGATATCCTCACCAATGCCGGCGGCGTGACAGTCTCCTACTTCGAGTGGGTGCAGAACGTTCAGGGCTATTACTGGAGTGAAGAGGAAGTCTTCAAGAGACAGGAAGAGTCCATGAGAATCGCCTTCAACAACATCTGGAACCTTGCTGAAGAGAAAAAGGTCACCGTCAGAGAAGCGGCTTACCTCGTCTCCGTCAAGAGAATTTACGAAGCCATGCAGCTGAGAGGCTGGGTTTAAGTCTCTGAGCAACTGACTTAGGCCAAGACAGCGTAAAGCCGGTCTTTGGGCTGAGCTTCTCTAAGATGAGAGCATTTTCTGGTGCCGCGGCAAACGCCGCGGCACTTTTCTGTTAAAATCTAAGTCAGCACAGTTCAGGTACTGCTCTCCGTGGTTCGGAAGGCCTGAAGGGCGAGCGAGGCAGCGGAGCGAACATTTAGCAAGGTTTATTGCGCACCTTACAGAGAGGCACATGGTGAGGTTTATAGTGAAACTATGACGAAACAATTGACCCTGATTTCTCCTGAAACTTATCTGAGCAGTACCTGGTCCGGAGGCGGCACAACGCAGCTTTGTCTACTTCCTGCGGGTGCTTCTTATGCTGAGCGGAATTTTGATCTGCGCATCAGCTCTGCTACGGTTGAGATTGAGGAGAGTGTTTTTTCAGATCTTAGAGGCTACTCCCGCATTATTGCTCCCCTGGAAGGTTCTTTTGACCTGCAGCATCCTGATCGTAAGGGGCTGCAGCATTTTCATCTGGAACGATATCAGCTGCATGCCTTTGACGGCGGAGAAAAGACCCTCTGCCGGGGCAGGGGACGTGATTTTAATGTCATTTTCCGCCATGGCCTGGACGTGAAGGTCATGCGACTTGACCCCGGAGAAGAGCCTCTTTCATTAGACCTATCTGCTGCTGCTTTGGCTGGAGCAGGAGCCACAGAAGCAGATTTAGCTGCATCCGGGGCAAAAAAAATCTATCTTTTCTTTCCCGAAGCCACGAGATTCGAAGTTGAGGGAGAAGCTGGGAAGGCCCCGGCGCTGACGCTCTGGCAGTTTATGAGCCAGGAGTGTGAGGAGAAGGGCATAAAGCTCAGCGCGCCGGCCTATTTAATCATGATGTCAGCATGTAAGGATGAGTAAGCAGAAAACACAAACCGAATATTCTCCTAAGGAAGAAAACCCGCTGACGACGGAGCTTGAGCCACAGACGGCAGAGTCAAATGCTCGGCCAGCTGAAGGCGAGAATCTGCACGGAGCGTTTGACCAGGGGACAGTTCATGAAAATATCATGAGCCTGGCGCGTCCCATGCTGCTTGCCCAGCTTGTCGGCGTTCTTTATAACCTGGTCGACCGCATGTTTATCGGACATCTTCCTGAGGTGAGCGCTTACGCGCTGACCGGGATCGGCGTTGTTTTTCCGCTGATTACCATGAGCAACGCTTTTGCCAACTGGAGTGGGCAGGGAGGTGCGACACTCTTCTCGATTGCCCGTGGAGAAGGGGACCAACGTCGGGCGCAGCTGATTCAGGGCAACGCCTATTTTTTACAGTTGCTTTTCTCTCTGGGCCTCATGGTCACTCTCTCCATCTTTGAAGCTCCTCTGCTGAATTTTTGCGGCGTGAGCCCTCAGACCTATGAATTCGCAGCCGACTACCTCCGCATTTATCTTTGGGGAACACCTTTTCAGCTCATCAGCCTGGGCATGAATCCCTTTATCTCCGCGCAGGGTTTCGGGCGCACGGCCATGTTTTCCGTGATGATCGGTGCCCTTTCAAATCTTATCCTGGATCCTCTTTTTATTTTTGGCTTTGGACTTGGTATCCGTGGAGCTGCTCTCGCTACGGTTCTTTCGCAGCTGGCCTCAGGGATTTGGACCTTGTCTTTTCTCATGGGAAAACGTGCGCTCCTGAAACTGGAAAACTGGAGCATTCGTCCTTATGCAACTCATTGCCGGGAGATCCTGCAAATCGGTTTTGCCAATTTTGTCTTTCAGGCGACCACCTCGACCACCCAGGCCGTCAGCAACTCTGTTCTCCTCAGTACCGGCGGCGATCTGCATGTGGCGATTATGACGGTGATTGCCAGCCTGCGGCAGATTTTTTCGCTGCCCACGCAGGCCATGACCAATGCGGCGAAACCGGTGCTGTCATTTAACTATGGAGCTAAAAAATATCCCCGGGTGATTGAGTGCATTTTCTGGATGCTCCGGCGCACGGGCTTTATTAACCTGACCGCGGGCCTCTTGCTCTGCCTCTTTCCAGCGCCCTTTATGCGCCTTTTTACGGCATCGCCTGAAATTATTGCCGAAGGCGTGCTGCCCATGCGGCTTTATTTCTGCTGCTTTTTCTTCATGAGCCTTCAGACCAGCGGGCAATCGACCTTCACCGCCCTGGGACTGGCCAAAGAGGCGACCTTTTTCTCGCTTTTGCGAAAAATGTTCCTTTTGCTTCCGCTCACCATCTTATTGCCGCGTTGTCCTTTCCTGGGGGTTCAGGGGGTGTATCTCGCGGAGTCCCTCTCTCAGCTCATTGGCGGTACGGCCTGCTTTGCGACCATGTGGTGGCGGGCCGGTAAGCGCCTGCAGCAGGGGATAGATCTGAGAAGCTGAAAGAGCTCTTCCGCCGCAGATTTGAATACAGTCTCGCCGGTAAGCAGATGTGCAAGGCGACCTGTTCGGCAGAAAACATTAAGAAAAGCGGAGCAGAACTCCGCGACGCAGCCTTACTTTGCCAACAGCGACTGCAGCTTGACTATGCCAGTTGTGATTTTCAGCACATTTTGCTGATGACCTATCTTCAAGATCAGGACTTTCTGAAGCCGACCTTCACATGCAGTAGACCGTATTGCAGCACAGCCGCCAGGATTAGCAGGATCAGCAGAAGGCCTCCCATGGCGGCAAAAAAACTCGAGGGAAGATAGAGAATGACAGGATCTCTGGCCGGGTCGAAGAGCCAGAAGTCGTTGCGGAAAAAAAGCCTGTGAAAAGCAATAAAGCTCTTTTCAAAATTGATGAGCATGGCGCTGCCAATGAGCAGAGGGAAAAACAGGCAAAAACCCGCGCTGCATTTTAGGGCCAGCAGATCTTTTCTTTTAATAAAGAGAAGGTAAGCTAAAGGGAGAGCCAGGCCGAGGGCGGGAAGGGCGAGTTTGAAAAGTCCCTGGACGAGTGCTCGCACATCAGCAAAGTGTACGCGTCCCTCTTCCGACATGGGCAGTTTAATGAAAGTTAGTTCGCCGGGCTGCGGCTGCATAAGGTAGTCCACCATGCGGCTGTAATTTTCGTGAATCTCTTCGTCATTGAGCTCGTATAGATTTACACTGTCTTGTGCAAAAGGCGGATAGAGGCCTTTCAGCGAGAGTACGCCGAAAAGCAGAAAACAAAAGATGAGGGTGGTGATAAGCAGGCCCAGCAGGCCGGATATAAAAACTCTGCCAAAGCCTCTCCCGGGCAGCATTCGGAGCCCTCTGCTTGTATATTTTGTACCTTCTGTATACATATTTCTATTATAACAAAAAGCTCAGCCCACCCCCAGAAGCTCAGCACTCCCACATTGTTCATAAAACTTTTGCTTTTACTTCACTTTATTGGGCTGATTTTTTGGCTGAGATTCTTGCACTTTTTTTGTCTTGCGTTATAATAGTCAAAGAAAGTCAAACGACAATTTAATCGATTTTAATTGCATAAAGTGATTCAATCGATAAACCGTTAAATTGAGATAAAGAGAAAGCGGAACATCGAAGAGACTGAAACATCGAAACAATTGAAAAAACAAATAAAAACAATGAATTCGATACTATCGAAAAGATTAAAACATATAGAAAAATGAGGACTTAAATCATGGCAAAACAACTTGAAAAATATAGTGAAGAGAGCTTGGAAATCCTGGAGACAGCCCAGAATCTGGTCATTAAAAACGGCCATCCGGAACTGACGGAGCTGCATCTGCACCGTGCCCTGATCGGCAGTGAGAAAACGGTGGTGGGGCAGGTTCTCTCTCAATTGAAGGTGGATCTCAGCGCCTATCAAATGGCGCTGGACGATGCGCTGTCGCGTCTGCCACAGCAAAGTGGACAATCTGAACTCTACGCGTCCATGGGATATCGCCGCATCATGCTCAAGGCTGAGGATGTGGCGAAAAGCTTCCATTCGGAAAAGATTTATCCCGAACACATCTATCTGGCCTTGCTGCAGGAAAAGGATACTGAGTCGGCAAAGATCTTCCGCCGCTTTGGCCTCAGTGAGCAAAGTTTTCGCCAGGGGCTGGAGCAATTCCATCTGGCTCAGCGTGCCGGTGGCGAGGATACTTCTGAGAGCAATAAGCTCCTGGCTCGCTTTGGCCGGGATCTTACCCAGGAGGCGAGAGATGGAAAAATCGATCCGGTGATCGGTCGGGACGATGAAATTCGCGACTGTGGGCGTATTTTGTCGCGCCGTAAAAAGAACAACCCTGTGCTGATCGGCGAACCTGGTGTCGGCAAGACGGCCGTTGTAGAGGGCCTGGCCCAGCGCATTATTAGAAATGATGTACCTGAGCCTCTGCAGGGCAAGCGCATCTGGGCTTTGGATATGGGCTCGCTCGTTGCGGGAGCTAAGTATCGCGGCGAGTTTGAGGAGCGCCTCAAGGGCGTGCTTAAAGCCATTCAGGATTCTGACGGTGAGATTATTCTTTTTATTGATGAAATGCATACGATTGTGGGAGCCGGGAAATCGGAAGGCTCGCTGGATGCGTCCAATATGATGAAACCGATGCTCGCCCGCGGCGAGATCAAGGTGATCGGTGCGACGACCCTCAATGAATACCGGACGAGCATCGAAAAAGACGGTGCTCTGGAACGCCGTTTCCAGAAAGTTATGGTGGGCGAACCCTCCGTTGAGGACACGGTGTCGATTCTCCGCGGCATCAAGGAAAAATACGAGATTCATCACGGCATTAAGATTTCCGACGCGGCGGTTCTGGCCTGCGCCAAGCTTTCCGCGCGCTATATCAGCGACCGTTTTCTGCCGGATAAAGCCATCGACCTCATGGATGAAGCGGCTTCCATGGTGCGCACAGAAATTGATACCATGCCTCAGGAGCTGGACGATATGCGCCATCGCATCCTGCAGCTGCAGATAGAGATTGCGGCCTTGAAAAAAGAAGAAGACGAGGCTTCGCGTGAGCGCCTGAATCGGATGGAAAGCGAGTGTGGACAGCTCCAGGCGGAGTATGATCAGAAAATTGCCCTATGGGAGGCCGAGAAAAAGAATATCAACCGCGTGAAGGAGATCAAGGCCGAGATTGACAAGGTTCGTCTGGAGATGGCCGAAGCCGAACGCAACTATGATTTCGAAAAGTTGTCGGAGCTAAAATATCACCGCATGTCAGAACTTGAGGTGGAGCTGAGCGAAGCCAATAAAAAGGCCGAAGAAGGGCAGAGCGGCCTCAGGGAAGAGGTGAGTGAGGACGATATTGCCGAAGTGATTTCCAAGTGGACGGGTATCCCCGTCGCCAAGCTTATGGAGAGCGAGAAAGAAAAAGTGCTCGCCCTTCCGGAGATCCTTGGCCGTCGTGTGCTCGGACAGGAAGAAGCGATTGAGGCTGTGAGCCGAGCCATCCTGCGCGCCCGCTCCGGACTCAAAGATGCAAGACGTCCGATCGGCTCTTTCATCTTTCTCGGACCCACAGGTGTGGGCAAGACCGAGCTGGCTAAAACCCTCACCGAGGCGCTTTTCAGTGACGAAAAAGCCATGGTTCGCATCGATATGTCTGAGTATATGGAAAAATATTCTGTCTCCAGACTCATCGGCGCGGCTCCGGGCTATATCGGCTATGAAGAAGGCGGTCAGCTGACCGAAGCCGTGCGGCGTCATCCCTATTCGGTCGTCCTCTTCGATGAAATTGAAAAGGCTCATCCTGACGTCTTTAATCTACTGCTGCAAGTCCTGGATGATGGGCGTTTAACTGACAGTCAGGGACGCACCGTGGATTTCCGCAACACGGTGATCATTATGACCTCGAACATTGGCTCGCAGTTTTTGATCGAGGGCATCGATCGAGATGGAAAAATCAGCGATGAGGCCAGGGAGGCTGTTGAGCGCCAACTCAAGAAGAGCTTCCGGCCAGAATTCCTTAACCGTATCGACGAGATCGTCATGTTCAAGCCGCTGGGAGAGGAGGAGATGATTCGTATTATCGACTTGCAGCTCAGAGATATTGAAAAACGTCTGGAAGATCGCAGAATTACGCTCAGTCTGACGGATGAGGCGCGCGAATTTGTCTTCCAGAGGGCGTACTCGCCGCAGTATGGAGCAAGGCCCATTCGTCGTTTCCTCGAGAATGAGATGGAGGCTGCGCTCGCACGCGCCCTCATCCAGGGCGAGATTCATGATGGCGATAAGCTCAGCATTGGGCTGGACGAGCATCAGCGCTTTATTTTTGAAAAAGTCTAAGTGAAAAGGGCAGCTGCGCAAGAAGCAGCTGTCCTTTTTTATTACCGCATTTGTTCGCCTCATGGGCTTGTGCTACACTGACACAAAACAGCACGTGAACTCAAAGCGTCACACAGACAAAATGAATCATACCGAGAACAGGCATCGCTCAGACAACCATGCTTATACAGAAAAAACAGTCTAAGACTAGCATATTAAAGCCGACTAAAACGATGTCACGCCGACTATAACAGTGTCACGGGGGAAAACATGAAATTAAAAGAATCCGGTGAAAATTATCTGGAGAATATTTACATCCTGCAGAAGCGCAACGGCAGCGTGCGTTCCGTCGATCTTGCGCGTGAGATGGATTTTTCAAAACCCTCGGTAAGTCGGGCCATTCACCTGCTTGAGGATGAGGGTTACCTCAAAATTGAAGACAGCGGCAATCTGCGGCTGAGCGAAAGCGGCCTTGAAGTGGCCAAACGCATCTACGAGAGACATGTTTTCTTTTCCAGTTACCTCATGGCTCTTGGTGTGGATGAAGAGACCGCGGTTACGGACGCCTGTCTGCTCGAACACGATATTTCCAGCCGTTCCTTCGATGCCATGAAGGAGCATCTCTCTAAATGTATGTCCTGCGAGCATTTCAACAATGACGAGCATTTCCTGAAATATAACAATGAGAGTATCCGCAGGAATCTCGAAAAAATTGTCGAAAATTAGTGCCTGTGCTGCCTTTAAATCGTCGAAAAATAACGTTAAGCTGCCTTTATAGAACCTAAGCATGAAAAAGCCCCGCGCTCGCGGGGCTTTTCTTTTGAGGAGATGTATGAAGAGGTGTTTGCAACAACTTTGTTGCATCCTTAGGATACTTTTTTACTGTGACAGCAAAAGGGAGAGTTTATGAACGAATGTGAATTTATTTGGCTAAAACAGAAAAGCTCATCGTCGAAGAAAAAGGTCTCAGGCCAGGACGCATGCACCTCCGCAGGCTCTTTCGAGAGTGGTTCGCGGAGGTGGCAACAATCAAAGAGCTAAAACTCGTGCACCCTCGCAGGCTGTGACAGGGTAAAAATCTGCGGCATAACCAAATTCCGCCAGATATTTTGGGCCGATATGATCAATGAAATCTGTCACGCCTTCTTCGCGCACGAGGGAGATGGTGCACCCCCCGAAGCCCGCACCAGTCATGCGTGAACCGAGACAGCTTTTTTCTTCGAGCGCTGCGTCGACGAGAAAGTCGAGTTCGCGGCAGGAAACTTCGTAGAGATCACGAAGGGAAGCGTGTGAGGAGACCATGAGTCGTCCGAAAGCGCCAAGATTGCCGCCTTTAAGAGCTTCAAATGCGGCCAGTGTGCGGGCTTCTTCGTAAACAGCGTGGCGTGCCCGCTGGCGGCAGATGGGATCTTCGATTGCGCTTTGGAGCGCGTTAAAATCATCGGGTGAAAGCTGACAGAGAGCTTTGAGAGGCTTAAAACGTTTTTGCAGATCGCTGAGGGCTTTTTCGCACTCTCTGCGGCAGTCATTGTAGGCTGAATTACCAAGACTACGGTGTTTGTTGCTGGAACAGATGACCAGCTTGCAGCCTTCCAGCTTGAGAGGAGCGTAGTCATATTCCAGGGTTCCGGTATTGAGGAGCAGCACCTGATCCTTTCGACCCATAGCGACGGCGAATTGATCCATAATGCCGCAGTTAACACCGATAAATTGATTTTCGGCTTTTTGTGCGAGCAGAGAGAGCTGGACAGAATCGATCTCCAGGTCCCAGAGAGCCTTGATGACGATGCCGGTGAGCAGTTCCACGGAGGCTGAGGAAGAAAGTCCCGAGCCGGAGGGGATGTTGCCGTAGATCATGAGATCCAGGCCACCCTCAAGGGAATAGCCTGCCTCACGCAGGGTCTGCAGCATGGCTTTGCAGAAGTTACTCCAGTGGTCGCGGGGATCGTTCTGTAAGGAGCCGTCGGCCATTTCCAGAATGCCGATACCGCGAAAATTCAGAGAGTAAAAGCGCAGACGCTTGTCCTCACGCCGCCGTGCCAATCCGTAGGTGCCAAGGCTGATGGCAAGGGGCATGACGTGACCGCCGCTGTAATCGATGTGTTCGCCAATTAAATTGACCCGACCTGGGGCAAAAGCGCAGAGTTCAGCTTCGCCCCCGAATTTTTCCCGCCAGCACTGGCGAAGTTCACTCAACATTTCTTCTTGCACAGACACCGATTGAACAGACACCGAATTTTCCTCCTGGATCGTTGGACGTATGGGATCGTTCGACATGTCGGGACTTTGGACATATGGGATTGTTGGACATATCTGAACCTTGCTTATGCCAACTCATTTGCCTTCCCGAATTGTTCGACTGATGCGAACTATGTTGCGATAAGCGCTTTCGCTGAACCCAACATTTCTGCCCATTATAGCAAAGCTTTGCCTCTCGCTGTTAGAATACTCTTTCTCTAAGCAGCGTTTCTGGTGTGCTAAATGATGGCGCAAAATAAAAAATGCCGAAGCGCCTGGGTTTTTGAATCTGCATTTCAAAAGGTTCGGAAGTTTTGGGCTTTTATCTGCGTTTCAGCCTTGCTGATCGTAAGTGTCAAGGATCTTCGCCATAAAGGGCGGCAGCAGGCGTTGTGCCTCTGCTTTTGTGAAAAGCCCGGAGGCTGGTCTTTCCAAGGTGTTTTCCTGGTTCAGCTCAGCATCAGAAAGGCAGAGCTTTGATCTGAACGGAGCATCCTCAGTGAGTTTAGCGAAAGGTAGAGTAAACGGGAGACAGAGGTCCTGGCCGTTGCTGTCCTTCAAGATATAGCGCATTTCCGTGCGAGAGGTGCCTGGTAATGGGGCAGGATCGGCGTGGCCGTTTTGGAGTGGGATCCGCGTGTAGGGTGCGGGCTCATAGCCATTTCGGAGTAACCTTCGCGTGTAGGGTGCGGAATCATAGCCCTTTTGGCCTGAATTTTCACTTGGGAGGGCAGGCAGCTCGACGGAGGCCAGGCTGATTTCCCAGATCCGGTGGCTGAAAATGTGCCTGAAAGTAGAAAGAAGACGGACTTTTCCTGTTTGTTCGGGCAGAGCACAGGGCCGGAAGCTGTTCTCCGGCTGTTCTGGCAGAGCGCCGGGCTGGAAGCTTTTCCCCTGCTGTTCAGGCAGTGCACCGGGCTGGAAGCACTTCCCCGGCTGTTCGGGTGAATTGCTGAGAAGAGCAGATTCTCCGTTCTGCTCTTGCAACTCACTGAGCTGTACACTTTTTCCATCTGGATCGGAGGAAGTGTTGGCAGAGCCATTCTCACCAGCGGGGTCCGGGAGAGCGCTGAGCTGCACGCTCTCTCCATCCTGTAAAGGCCGGAGCAGGGGCAGGTACTCGTAAAAGCCATGCAGCAGGCTTTCGCGGCGCTGCTGCAGGTAAAGTTGACCCTGAACAAAAAGCAGGAGATAGGGTTTGCTGAGACGCTTCTGGCGATTGCTCCGGGCTTTCAGCGGAAGTTCTTCCTGCTTTCCGCAGCGGCGGGCGCGACAAGTGCTACAAAAGGGGCAGCTCTGGCAGTCCGGCTTGCGGGGCGTACAAATCGTTGCGCCGAGATCCATCATGGCTTCATTAAAATCTCCGGCTCTATTCGGGGGCAGCAGGCTTTCAGCGAGGCTTTTGACCTCTTTCATGGAGACTGTATCGCCCGCCTGCCAGGGCTTGCAGAAGTAGCGGGAGAACACGCGCAGGAGGTTACCGTCAATGGCTGCTGCGGGCTGGCCAAAAGCCATTGAAGCAATGGCTGCGGCTGTATAGGGGCCGATACCGGGGAGCTCTCTCAGAGCGGCTTCGTTGGCGGGAAGCTGGCCATCATATTTTTCGACGACTTTGCGGGCACAGGCTAGCAGATGGGAGGCGCGCCGATAATAACCCAGACCAGCCCAGGCCTCGCGCAGCTCATCCTCGCTTGCTGCGGCAAGATCCTCAAGCTGCGGCCAGCGGTGAAGAAAATCCTCATAATAGGGAATAACAGTGTCGACCTGTGTCTGCTGGCACATAAATTCCGAGAGCAGAACGGTGTAAGGACGCCTGTCCCGTCGCCAGGGCAGATCGCGCTTATGTTCGTCAAACCAGGCCAGCAGGCGCAGCGAAAAGTCCGAAGCTTCAGGCTTAATCATGTCCATTTTCTGGCCTAACACCGGCCATCAGGAGACCCAGCGTTTTGCGATCTGTTTCGTGGCCTTTGACGATGTCCATGACCTCGCCTTCATAGATAACCAGAATGCGATCAGACAACTCCATAATTTCGTCCAGTTCGGTAGAAACCATAAGAACGGCTGCGCCCTTGTCACGGGCTTCTACAATGCGCTGCTGAATATACTTGGTTGCGCCGATATCAAGGCCACGTGAGGGATGGACGGCGATGAGAAGATGGGGTTTACGCTCAAGCTCCCTGCCGACGACGAGCTTTTGTTGATTGCCGCCGGAAAGGTTGCCGGCAAGTTCGTTGATGCCGGGAGTTCGAACCTGGTATTTTTCACAGAGTTCGCGGCTGTAACTGTCAATCTTTTTCCAGTGCAAAAAACCCAGGATGTCAGAGAAAGGAGCGTGGTCATGATCCATGAGAATAATGTTTTCCCGCAGGTTCATGGCTGCGACCATGCCCATTTTAAGGCGGTCTTCAGGTATGTGAGAAACCTTGTGCCCGAGGATTTCCTTTGGTTTGAGATGGGTCACATCGTGCTTGTCAATCTCAATTTTTCCTGACTCCACAGGCATAAGCCCTGTGATGCAGCGGATAAGTTCAGACTGGCCGTTGCCGTCGACTCCGCAAATACCGAGAATTTCTCCTTCGCGTAAATCAAAGCTGACATTTTTGAGAGCGGGGAGATGACGGCTGTTGCGGGCATTCACTCCTTCGACACGCAGCACGACTTCACCCAATTGAGGGCTTTTCGTTATGGTCTCCAGCTCGACATCTTTACCGACCATAAGTTCGGCAAGTTTATTGGCATCTGGAATTTCTGAGATGGGCAGGCCATGGGCTACAACGCGGCCACTGCGGAGCACTGTGCAGCGATCACAGATTTGCATGATTTCGGTCAGCTTGTGAGAAATGAAGATGATGGTTTTACCTTCGCTGGTGAGTCGGCGAATTACATCGAAGAGACCATCGACCTCCTGTGGGGTGAGCACGGCGGTCGGTTCATCCAGGATGAGCAATTCCGCATCACGATAGAGCGCTTTGAGAATTTCCAGACGCTGCTGTTCACCTACAGAAAGATCTTCAACGCGAGTCCAGGGATCAATGTCCATCTTATAGCTATGAGCGAGTTCTTTAAAACGCCCGGCAGCCGCCTGCAGATCGAGGACAGCCTGATTCCCTTTATAGCCCAGTACGACGTTCTCGATGGCGGTGAGGGCAGGGATGAGCATGAAATGCTGGTGCACCATACCGATACCTTTTTGAATGGCCTGGCGGGGATTATCGATATGAACTTCTTCACCCTTATAGATGATCTGCCCTTCACTGGGAGTATAAAGACCATAGAGAATGTTCATCAAGGTGCTTTTTCCGGCTCCATTCTCACCAAGCAGGGCGTGAACCTCACCTTTTTCTACGCTCAGGTTGACCTTTTCGTTGGCGATAACGGAGGCAAAATGTTTACTCACGTTGTGCATTTGCAGAATTTCCATGAGAAGCTCCTATTCCTTGATGTAAGGCTTAGCGCTGGAGGCCGGTCGATTAGAGCGACGCAGAACGACGCAGATGGCCGCGATTGTGATCACATAGGGCAGCATCAGAGCAAATTGGCTGGGGATGCCCGTGCTGGCTGCCTGTAAGCGGAACATGATGGCATTGCTGGCGCCAAAGACAAGGCTTGAAATGAGCACGCCCAGGGGAGTGTAATTGCCAAAGACCACTGCAGCCAGGGCGATAAAGCCTCCACCTGCGATCATATTTTCGGTAAAGAAGGTCATTTGACCCATGGAGACAAAGGCACCAGCAAAACCGGCCATGATGCCGGAATAGAGAACCGCCAGAAAGCGTGTTTTGCTGACATTGATACCTACGGTATCACAGGCTTTGGGATTCTCGCCCACAGCACGGACTTTGAGTCCCACATTGCAGTGCATCATGACAAACTGGGCAAGAGGCACGAGGAGCAGTGCGATGTAGACGGGGAGGGGCTGGCTGAAAACTGCTTCGCCCAGTATGGGGATGCGGGAAAGCAAAGGCAGTTCAACGGCGCCAAAGGTACTGATTTTAGGCGGACTGGTGCTGGCCCCAAATACGGCCCGGTTAATCGTGATAGTGAGGCCGGATGCGAGGATATTTAAACCGGTGCCGATGACCGTCTGGTCTGCTTTAATGCTCACCGTAAAGAAAGCAAAGATCATCGCAAACAGGCAGCCCGTCAGCATGGCGATCAGGGCTCCGAGCAATGCTGACCCCGTATAATAAGAGCCCATGACACCGGCGAGAGCCCCCATCAGCATCATCCCTTCAGTGCCGATATTCACGACACCGGCGCGCTCAGAAAAAACGATACCGAGAGCAGCAATTAAGGTAGGTGTAGCCAGACGAAGAGTTGAGGCAATAAAAGAGCTCACTGTAGTCATCATCGTTCGGCCCCCCTTTCTTCCATAGCTTTAGGGGGAATATTCAGGGTTTTATGGCGCAGGTGCCGGCCATGCTGAATACGGAACATCAGGCGACCGGCAATAAAGAGAATGATCACCGCCTGGACAACCAGAACGACGGAGGAACTTGCGTCGGTGACGGTCTGCATACGCAGTGAACCTGTTTGCAGACCTCCAAAGAGCAGACCTGAGAGCAGCATGCCGAGAGGATGATTGTTGCCGAGCAGAGCCACGGCAATGCCGGTAAAGCCGTAGGTGACTTTGAAAGAGGTCATCATGAGGCGATATTGTACGGCGATAATTTCGATGCAGCCGCCCAATCCGGCGAAGCCCCCGGCCAGGAACATGGAGCGAAGAATAGAGCGCCGGATATTCATGCCGGCATATTCTCCCGCCGTACTATTAAGACCCACGACGCGAAGTTCGTAGCCCCTGGTGGTTTTCCAGAGAAAGACATAATAAAAGATAACGCAGACCAAAAGAATGATCAGTCCCCAGTGGATCCTGCTTCCTGGGAAAATGGCTGTAAGACTTGCAGATTCTGGCATATGGGCAGACTGAGGATAAGAGCTGGAGGCGCTGTCCATAATCGGACCATTTACGCTATAGGAAATGAGCTGCGAAGCAATATAATTCAACATAATCGTCGTGATCAGCTCAGAAGCTCCAAACTGGACGCGAAGGATGGCGGGAATAAGACCGAAGAGAGCTCCACCGAGAAAACCCGCTATCAGAGTTAAGGGCAGGTGTAAAATGGCTGGCAGAGGAGGGAAACTGACGGCGGCAATTGTTGCCGCAAGGGCACCCATCTCAAATTGGCCTTCGGCACCCAGATTGATGATACCGCAGCGGTTGGCAATGGCATAGCTGAGGGCGGTAAATACAAAAGGAATGGCTTTGAGAATACTGTCTTCCCAAGCCCTCGGACTGCCGAAAGCCCCCGTGAAAAGGGCTTTATAGGCCGCAAGAGGAGAACTGTTGCTGCTCAGCAGGATCACCAGTGATCCCACCATAAGCGCGGCGAAGATGGCAATCAGGGGAAAGACCACGGCATTAAGCTGGTGGCCCATTTTCTGCAGAATGGACTTCTTCATACAATTTTCGTTTTCTACGCTTTTTTTTTGATCTGCCGCAGGGCAAGTCAAAATGATTGGCTATTTAGTTTCTCGACACAGAGTTGTAAGACGATACCTGCATGGTGCAGATCAGCAACAGTGGGCATATCTTAAAGCTCTAAGCGTCGCCAGCTTTGTGGGTAAATTGATGTATATCAGCATCAGCGTACTTTTCCTAACTGCATTTTAGCAGTCATGCATGAATAGAAAAATGGGGTCTTTTGCAAAGCGAAAGACCCCAGAAGGAACTTAATCCAGTTTAATGGTGATTTCACCGGCTTTCAGTTTGTCATAAATGTTCTGGAGTTCGCTTTTTACTTCGTCGGGTACATCGACGTAGTATTCGCCGATGGAGACAACGCCCTGAGCTGCGCCCATGGGGAGAATGTCATTGGGAATCTTTTTGTCGATATAGGCCTTATAGGCTGCTTCATAAGCGATTGAAGTATCCTTCAAAATGGCCACGACACAAGCTTTTGGAGCGATGCTCTCCATGTTCAGACCGGAGGCAATACCCTTGGCGCCAGCTTCTTCGGCAGCTTCCATGACGCCAAGTGAGGCCTGGTTTGCCATGGGGGCTAACACATCGGCGCCCTGACTGATCATGGCTTTGCCAAGTTCCTTAGCAGCACCGACATCGTCAAAGTTGCCGGTGTTTTCACTGAGAATCTTGATGTCCTTGTTAACATAGGCCACGCCCTGAGCAAAACCCTTGCCACCGTTGATAATCGGATTGATGGGCAGACCGCCGATAAAGCCGACCGTGTTACTCTTGGTGAGCAGTGCGGCCAGGGCTCCCATGAGGAAACCCTGTTCGGCATCCTGAATGGCAAAGGAACAAATGTTGTCCTCGGTCAGCGTGGAGTTGATAGCGAAAAACTGAACCTGCGGAAATTCTTTGGCAACGCCGGCCAGAGCATCCTGGTAACTATTGGATGAGAGGAAGATGACATTGTAACCTTCATCCGCAAAGGTGCGGATAGAATCCTGGGCAGAGGAAGCTGGCACATTTTCCACATATTTGGTTTCAGCACCCAGGGCTTCAATCTTTTTCAGACCTTCATGAGCGGTGGCGTTCCAACTCATATCGGAGATGGCGCCTTCGAGAATCAGAGCGACCTTATTTTTCTTTTCCGTACCCTCGTCTTTTTTCTCTTCAGTTTTTTCCGCTTCTGTTGTTTCCGCGTTGGCTTTATCGTCGGCCGGAGCCGCCTCCGAACCTTTGTCTTCAGCATTGTCTTTGGCTGCTTCCGTCTTTTTCTCAGCCTCTTTAGGCTCGGCTGCCGGAGCACAGCCTACGGCGAGCCCAAGCAACAAACTGAGAACGAGGAGCAAAGAGAGCAGTTTACTTGTTTTTTTCATAAATACCTCCAATATATCCTGAGAAGGCCAGCTAATACTTGTGAGCTAAGCCTTTATCCCAGTTTTAAACACTGGAGACGAAAAAAGCAAGCCGACCAAGTAAGAGAGGGTGTCTTCCCGAGATCCGATAAAAAGGCGCAGATGAACTTAGAGACATTGTTTCTTCAGCATTCCAGGACAGTCTTAAGAGAAAGCTGTCCACGAAAGCTGAGTATTCGTTCAGGCTGGTCCAAAGCGCTGGTCCATGACTTTTTCGATGGCCTTGATAATATTGACATAACCGGTGCAGCGGCAGAGGTTTCCAGCAATTTGCCGCCGGATTTCGTCGCGGCTGAGGCGTTTGCCCGCGCGGAAGATCGCTTCTGCGGCCATAATAAAACCGGGCGTACAGTAACCGCACTGCAAAGCGGCTTCGTCAACGAAGGCCTGCTGCAGATCTGAAAGCTCGCCATGAGGTCCTTCCAGGCCTTCAAGGGTGGTGAGGTCTTTGCCATCGGCCCAGATGGCCAGATAGATGCAGGAGTCAAAGGGCTCATCGTTGATCAAAACCGTGCAGGCGCCGCATTCGCCGACTTCACAACCTCGCTTGACCGAGGTCATGCCACAGTCGTTGCGCAGCATCTCGAGAAGAGAGAGTCGCACATCGACGGTTAATTGTCTGGGACGTCCGTTTAAGGTAAAGCGGATCGTTTTCATTTGACGCGCCAGTTCAGGATTCTCCTGGATTTCCCGATCTGTGGCTTTCTGCTGTGCGCAGACTTGAGAGAGATTTTTTTCTTCGTTCATAAGCTTCCCCTCGTCTTGAGTTCGGCTCACGCTGCTACGGGCGTGAGGACTGGAGTGGATTTTTTATTTAAGTTCGGCTCCGGCGCACCACAGGGCGATCAGGAGCGCTTTTTCATTATGAGTTCAGCCACGCCGATTCCTGGCAAGCACTGCGCTTTATTTACCCCTGGCTGACGCCGGAACGCTGCAGAACTGTCTCCAGCGCTCTTTTGGCGGTGGCTTTTATCAGGTGCAGGCGGAAGGCCTGGGAAGCGCGCCAGCTTTCACGGGGGGAGAGCCCCTCGGTGATATGGGCGAGCACCTTGGGAATAAAGTTCTGATCCAGAGGCTGTCCTCTACCAGCTGCTTCTGCAGCGAGTGCACGGGTGGGAACCGGTGCGGCAACACCGTAGGCGATGCGCAGGTCCTCAACGGTCTTTTTATCTTCGGAAAGCCGCAGATTAACGCTGCAGGACAGCGTAGCGATATCCATGGCCTCACGCATGGCGTATTTGATGTACTCGCCGACATAGCCCTCGTAGGAAGAGCGGGGAATGCGGATAGCGACCTGAATCTCGCCGGGCCGCAGATCCACCTTGCCGACACCCTTGTAGAAATCCCTCAGAGGCAGGCGGCGCAGGCCTTCTGCTCCATGAAGTTCGACCTCGGCGTCGTAAGCGACCAAGGTAGCGCCTGAATCGGCAGAAGTGATGCCGTTGCAGGTATTGCCGCCAATGGTCCCGATATTGCGAACCTGTGGGCCTCCGACCAGGCTGACAGCCTTGGCCAGTGTCGGAACGAGTTTCAGGACAAGCGGATCTGAGGCCACCTGGGTAAAGCTGCAAAGACTGCCGATGCGGAGCGTTCCATCCTCTTCCAGCTTGATCTCCCGCAGCTCATCAATCATGTAAATACTGACAAATTCACGGTTTGCCAGTTTGCCTTCGCGAATTTTAATGAGGTTATCCGAACCGCCGGCCATCACTCGCGCTTCCGGATGCT
Organism: Clostridiales bacterium; assembly: GCA_004556455.1. Taxonomy (GTDB): domain Bacteria; phylum Bacillota; class Clostridia; order Saccharofermentanales; family DTU023; genus SFGY01. Next base: position 29,076 of record SFGY01000004.1, read on the forward strand.
CCAGAAGCAGGCGTGTGGCTTCTTCCACTGAAAACGCTTCGTACAGCGCTTTGATATCAAACATCTGTTCCTCCTTAGAGATAAAGCTTAGAGCTCAAGCGTCACTGCCGCCGAACCTTCCCGGAATTATTCGTCAAAGAGCTTTGCTTCGCTGAAAGCACGGAAAAGCTCGTGAGGATTGAGAGGATTCTCATTGATGGCGACGCCTGTGGCCTGAAGAACCGCGTTGCGGATGGCCGGGGCGCCCGAATTGGCAGGCGGCTCGCCCAGGGATTTTGTACCGAAGACGCTGGTCGGTTCAGGGTTTTCAACAAAGAAGGCCTGCATCTTGTCCGGATGATCCATGCTGGTTCCCAGCTTGTAGTCGAGCAGATTGTTGTTGAGCATGCGTCCGGTTTTTTCGTCGAAGAGGCATTTTTCCGTGACGCCATAGCCAAGCGCCATGCTCATTCCGCCATGAACCTGAGCTTCCGCCAGCTGGGGATTGATGAGACTGCCGCAGTCGTGCACGTTGATCATATTCAGGACTTTGACCTTGCAGAGGGGAATGTCGACCTCAACTTCGGCAAAGGTGCAGCCGAAAGAGTAGGCGTTGCTCTTGATCTGGGCCGTGCTTTCTGCGCTGAACTGTACACTGTGTTCGAGACTGTAAAGGGCCTGTGTGGCCAGTTCCCCGAGCGTCATCAGCTCGCGCCTGTCGCTGCTGCGAATAATCTTTCCATCGACGATGTCGAGTAAAGCGACAGGGAAGCGGAGAATCTCGTGGGCGTAATTGAGAATTCTTTCCCGGAGAATATCTGCCGTCTTGCGAATCGCGAAACCGGCGACATAGGTCTGACGGGAAGCATAAGAGCCTGATCCGTAGGGGGTGACATCGGTATCCTGGGCGCTGACAACATGAATGTCTTCAAAGGGCACGCCGATAGCTTCGGCGGCCATCTGCGAAAAGGCAGTATCCGCGCCCTGGCCGATTTCCGTTTCGCCCAGCTGCATCTGGACACTGCCATCCTGATTCACCAGCATGCGACAGCTGCTGGATTCCAGGCTGATGGGCCAGACAGCCGTGTTGTACCAGAAGGCGGCGCAGCCAACGCCGCGGCGGATGTCGCCGCTCTGTTCGGCATATTCCTTTTGTTTGCGCTTAAAGTCGATCGCTTCGGCGCCCTTGTCCAGGCACTGCCTGATGCTGTCGAAATAGTTCTCATTTTTGGAAAAAGCGTCCACGTAGCCGACGGGCATGGTGTTCTTTTTGCGGAATTCCAGCGGATCAAAACCCATCTGTTGGCAGATGTCGTCGGTATGGGCTTCCATGGCGAAAGTGACCTGTGGGATGCCGTAACCGCGCATGGCTCCGGAGGTAGCTCGATTCGTGTAGACCGTCCAGGCCTCACAGTCGACATTGGGGCAGGGATAAAACTGCGGGAATGCCCCCATACCCTTGGCAGTCACGCCATGGCTGTGTGAGCCGTAAGCGCCCTGGTTCGACCAACACTGAAAGGTGCGCGCAGCGAAACTACCGTCCTGGCGAACCCAGGAGCAGAGGTGATAGCGAATACCGTGTCGCACGCGCGTGCTCGTGAAGGTTTCCTCACGCGAGATGGAGAGCAGTACCGTGCGACCGCCCATCTGCTGGCTGAGCCAGGCATTCAGAGGTTCGTAGAGAGCATCCTGCTTGTTGCCGAAGCCCCCGCCGATATAAGGCTTGATGATCCTCACCTTACCCCAGGGAAGACCCAGGGCGATGGCACAGACGCGCCGCGTAATCTGAGGGATCTGGGTAGAGCTGACGACGACGATTTTACCGGCCTCTTCGTAAGCGTAGCTGATCGGAGGTTCGATATGAGAGTGTTGAACGGCGGGCGTTTCATACCAACCTTCAATTTTTGTCAGCCCATCTTCTTTAATCGCCTCAGCGACATTCCCCAGATGGATCTCACTGTGACCGCAGATGTTATTGGGAAAGCCTTCATGGACAAGAGGCGCGCCATCTTTCATGGCCTCCTGGGCATCGAGCACGAAAGGGAGGACCTCGTAGTCCACTTTAATCAATCTCAGGGCGCGATCGCAGGCGATTTCATTTTCGGCGACGACAGCGGCCACATCGTCGCCGTAATAGCGGACATGGCGGTTTAAGAGATGGCGGTCAGCGACATCCCGGTGACTTTCTTCGATAGCCCAGGGGTGACCGGCCGTGGCAAAGGGAATATCGGGGACATCGAAACAGGTAAAGACCTTGAGGACCCCTGGAACTTTTTCCGCTTCCGTGGTGTCGATCGAGCGCACAATGGCATGAGCGACGTTGGAATGCAGAACTTTGGCGACCAGCGCGCCCTGTTTCAATAAATCTTCTGTGAACTTGGCGCGACCGGTGACTTTATCCGGAGCGTCAACCCGGGTCATACTTTTTCCAACAATCATGGTGGACCTCCCTTTTTCCGTCAAAGCATGTGCGAACAGGAAACTGTGATAAATGTTATTAAATAAAATATAGCTTTAGCCAATACTCTTCCTTATCTATCCAGTATCTTAACACGCAAGGGACTTCACTTCTTTGTATGATTCACACAAACGCGGAGACGAAGATTTCATCTTTTGTAGTGAATATACGATGTACAGGTGATTGTGAGCGTCTAAAATATGAATAAAAAAGGGGAAAGAGTTTTCATGCTGGAGGGCATTTCTGCTATCTTGCTGGCCGCAGGTGAATCTGCGCGCATGAAAAGCTGCGAGAGCAAGCTTCTCCTGCCGCTGAGGGGACGCGAGCTGGTCACCTATCCCGCTGAGGCCGCCAGGGAGGCCTGTGTACAGGATTTTATTGTTGTCCTTGGGCGCGATGCGGAAAAGGTGGAGAAGGTCGTACAGAAATACGGACCTCGCTGTGTTTTTAATCGTCACTATACCAGCGGGCAGGGCAGCTCCATTGTCTGTGGCATGAAAGCACTGGGAGCAGAGAGCCGCGCTTGCTTTTTTCTCATGGGGGATCAACCGGGACTGCGTGCAGCTCATCTGAGGCAGCTGGCCGCGGGTTCGGCCTCCGATAAAATTATCGTACCGCTCTACGCAGGTCGCCGGGGCAGTCCCTGTCTCTTCGGATCCGACTTTTATGAAGAACTGCTGCAGCTCCGGCCTGAAGAAAGCGGACGCAAGGTCATTCTGGCCCACCCGGAGGCCATCCGGGAGCTTGCCATGGGCGACGATGTGAACCCCATGGATATCGATACGAAAGAAGACTACCGTGAGGCGTGCTCTAAAGCAAAGGAGGCGTGCTCTAAAGTTAAGGCTGACGATGCCCGGAGCCGCGGAGATGAAGAAAACCGATAGCCGCGCCGATGCGCACATAGCTGCTCATGCATGGCGCTGTGCGGGCAGCCGATAGGGATGACAATACGCGGGCGGCCGATTGAGGGCGACACCGACATAGGATGAAAAAGGAGAAGAAGGATGGGGAAAACAGTCAAGTTTACGGTCAATGGCCGAGAGCAGATCTGCCGGGAGGACAAATCTCTGCTGCGCTATCTGCGAGATGATCTGAAACTCAAGTCGGTCAAAGATGGCTGTAGCCAGGGGGCCTGCGGAACCTGTACCGTCATTCTTAACGGCAAGGCGGTCAAGGCCTGTGTGCAGAAGACCTCGCGACTTGAGGGCGCTGAAATCACGACGGTTGAAGGCCTGACCCGCGAGGAAAAAGAGGCCTTCGTTTATGCTTTTGGCCTGAGTGGCTCCGTACAGTGTGGCTTTTGTATTCCGGGGATGGTGATCTGCGGGGCAGCCCTCCTGCGCAGCAATCCTTCGCCGACGGAAGAAGAAATCAAGCTTGCCCTGCGCGGCAATATCTGTCGTTGTACCGGCTATCGCAAAATTATCGACGGAGTGGCGCTGGCAGGCAGAATTCTGCGCGGCGAGGAAAAGATCGACCCCCTGGCGGAAGCAGGCGAGGACTACGGCGTTGGCAAGCGTGCCTTCCGCATTGATGTGCGAGATAAAGTATTAGGCAGCGGCGAATATGTTGACGATATGGAGCTTCCCGGCATGGCTTATGCCTCCGCTGTGCGCAGTCTTTACCCCCGTGCCAGGGTACTCTCCATTGACGCCAGCCGGGCTTTGCTGCTTCCCGGCGTCCTTGCCGTACTGACTGCAGAAGATGTCCCTCACAATAAAGTGGGCCACATCCGCCAGGACTGGGATGTCATGATTGCCGTCGGCGATACGACGCGCTGTGTCGGCGATGCCATCTGCCTTGTTATTGCCGAAGACGAAAAGAGCCTGGAAGAAGGCAAAAAGCTTGTTGATATTCAATACGAGGAGCTTGAGCCGGTCTGCTCCATTGCGGAGGCTTCTGCGCCCGATGCTCCAATGGTTCATGAGGGCGGCAACCTCTGTGAGGAACGGCATGTCTATCGCGGCGATGCCAAAAAAGCCCTGGCAGAATCAGCCTATGTCGTGACCCATTCCTTTAAGACGCCCTTCAGTGAACACGCCTTTCTTGAACCTGAGTGTGCCATTGCCCTGCCTTACAAGGACGGCGTAAAGATTTATTCAACAGATCAGGGTACCTACGATACGCGGCACGAGGTTTCTCTCATGCTGGGCTGGGATCCCGAGCGCATCGTGGTCGAAAATAAATTGGTAGGTGGCGGCTTTGGCGGAAAAGAAGATGTCTCCGTGCAGCATCTGGCGGCTCTGGCGGCGCTCAGGGTCGGTCGTCCGGTTAAGGTTCGATTCAGCCGTGATGAGTCCCTGGCCTTCCATCCCAAACGACACGCGATGGAAGCGACGTTTACGCTGGGCTGTGATCGGGAGGGCCATTTTACCGGTCTGGATTGCCTGATTCACTTTGATACGGGGGCCTATGCCTCCCTCTGCGGACCTGTGCTGGAGCGAGCCTGTACGCACGCACCTGGACCTTACTGCTATCAGAATACGCATATTGACGGCTATGGCTGGTATACCAATAATCCCCCGGCCGGAGCCTTTCGCGGCTTTGGCGTCACACAAAGTGAATTTGCGCTCGAATGTCTGATCAATCTGCTGGCTGAAAAGGCTGGCCTCTCTCCCTGGGAAATTCGCTACCGCAATGCGGTGGAACCAGGAGAATACCTGCCCAATGGTCAGCTGGCCGACACTTCGACAGCACTCAGGGAAACCCTGCTGGCCGTGAAAGACGTTTATGAAGCCAACAAGGATCATGCCGGTATCGCCTGTGCGATGAAAAATGCCGGTGTCGGCGTTGGCCTGCCGGACAAGGGCCGCTGCCGTCTTTTGGTCCATGAGGGAAAGATTGAGATTTACGCGGCGGCCTCGGACATCGGTCAGGGCTGCGCGACGGTCTTCCTGCAAATCGCGGCTGAGACCATTGGCTGTGGCAGGGAAAGCCTGGTTTATGGCGGCTGCAGCACGGAATACTGCCCTGATTCCGGGACTACCTCCGGTTCGCGGCAGACCCTCATTACAGGGGAGGCCATTCGCATGGCTGCAGTCAAACTAAAAGCAGATCTTCTTGCGGCGGGCGGCAAGCTGGAGGCGCTGGAAGGGAAAAGCTACGAAGCCGAATTCTTTGACCCCACTGATTCCATTAAATCGACCAGGGAACATCCCAAATCGCACGTGGCCTATGCCTATGCCACGCACGTGGCGATCCTTGATGAGAAGGGCACACTTGAGCGCGTGGTGGCCGCTCATGATTCCGGGAAGGTCGTGAACCCCATGGCCATTCAGGGCCAGATAGAGGGTGGTGTGCTGATGAGCATGGGTTATGCGCTGCGCGAAAATTTCAAGCTGGAGCGAGGCAGACTTAAATTCAAATACGGAACATTGGGGCTTTTCAGGGCGAACGAAATTCCAGATGTCCAGACCATTTTTGTGGAAAAAGAGACTTTACTGCCCTTTGCCTATGGCTCCAAGGGAGTGGGAGAAATTGCCGGTATCCCCACACCGGCGGCCATTCAGGGGGCTTATTATGCCCTCGATAGCAAATTCCGCACGGAGCTTCCCTTAGCGGAAACGTCCTACACTAAAAAGATATAACAAGCTAAGGTCGTCATCCGTGTGGTGAAGCCCGTTTTGCAAAAGTCTCCTGAGCCAGCCCGCCCCATACAGCAGAGCTCAGTTTGCAAAGCCATCAAAGAATTCGTGCAGGATGCTTGCTGTTTAATTTGATGAGAAATCCAGATAGTCTTTAAGTGAGGCGGCGTAAATGCCTGAAAAAGCCTCAGCGGGCAAAAGGGCTGCAGTGGCTTCGGCCAGCTTTAGCTCTTCTCTCGTATCGCAGTGATTAAAAAGTAAATGGACGCGGCGGGGCTTTACTGTGGCCTCGCCCTTCATGGACCCGAAGAGGTCCGCCCGCCTCAGATAACCAGAGCGCAAAACCTCGGCCAGAACCTTCGCATCGACGGGGGTTTCAGCGCTCAAATCAGGGCAGCTTTTCTGCAGCAACTCAAAACAGTGACAAACCTGGCCGAGCGGCTGACCCGCGGCAGCCAGGCCAACAATGAGGACGAGATCGCTGAACCAGCATTCCAGGCAAGGTTCCGTGTCCCGGGGGACTTTAAGTGGCAAACGCTTTGAGCCATCGGCCTCCCAGAGACTGACCTCACTTAGCTGATAGATTTCGCCATTCTCATCTGAAGTGAAAGAGCTCAGCTTATGAGCATAGCCATCGGCGATGGCGGCGGCAAAGACAGGCGACCGGGTCAGCTGACTCTGACATCTTGTTTTCTGCCGCTCAAGTAGAACTTTTCTTACGTCCCCGAAACTCGTGAGAAAAGACCCCTCAAAAACCAGATGCGTGGTAGTTCCGGCGAAGGTCAGAAACCCCTTGTTTGCGGCCTGATGGGCGAGCAGATGGAGAAGGGTCGTTTTTCCACCCGAACCAATGAGGCCAATCGCGGTTTTTCTCCCAGCCTGAGCGTTGGTCTGGAGAATGTTCTCAAGCAGGGCATCGTCGGCGATGGGCTTGAAAGTCTGATTTTCAAATTGCCAGAAAGGCATAAAAAACTCCTTAAAAAAGGCTGCGACTTATAAGTCGCAGCCTTTACTGTGCAAAGCACATCACTTTGTTTGAAGATTCAGCACCTCAGCGATCTGATCTTCGCTCAGCTCAATGTGATAAAAATGCTGGTAAAAGTTCTTTAACTGATCTTCGATTTTGAAGTCATAAGCTTTGGCTTCGGGATAGAGGAGTTTGCCCAGCCAGTCGAGCCCCATAAGTCGGTTGACGGAAGGCGGATCAGAGAGAAAGCCGTAGGGAACAGAGGGAACAAGATAGGCGCGCTCCTCTTTGATGGCCCGGAGCGACTGCCAGCTGCTGTCTTTTTGCATGAAAGCCAGGAGTTCGGGATTGTCCACGAGAATGAAGTCGGGATCCCAGTTCAGGATTTGTTCCATGGAAACTTCGCTGCCGCCGCCTTTGCTATTCGCTTCGATATCGGCGACGTTGACCACGGGCAGGAGCTGTAGAGCCTGGGACTGAAAGGATTCTCTGGCATTGGTGTTGCCGCCCTTATCGCCCATGGCCCAGTAAACCTTGACACGCTTATCTTCGGGGATCTCCTCATTGGCAGCTTTGGCGCGATCCAGGATGGTCTTAGCCTCAACGGCCAGGGCATAGAAGTGATTGGTCTCCTTAGCCCTGGCGAGGATATCGGCCAGTTCGGGGCTGTCCTTCGCGTCTTTGGACTCCTCTTTCTCTACAGCCTCTTCTGACTGTTTAGCCTCTTTTTCTTTTGACTCTTCGCTATTTTGATCCTTTTCGCCCTGATCTTTGGCTTCTGCAGATTTTTCTGCATTTTCAGAAACTGCGGCCGCATCTGAAGCGTCCGAAGCTTCCGCTTTTTCGTGATTTTCACTTACGAGGCTCTCGCTCATCTCGGCGGTAAAACTTTCGCCAAAGAGCTCGGCCAACTTCTCATAAGTCTGAGGCAGGGTTTCCAGAGAAGCCTCAATGAAAACACAGGGAATGCCCAGCTGTTCCTGCAGCTTGTCCATGTCTTCGTTGATGGTCTTTTTCTTTTCGCCGATGTCGATGATGACATTGGGAGCCGCCTTGAGCAGAGCTTCCATGTTCAGGTTGGCGTTTTTGCCGTAAAACTGTCCGAATTCCGGAAGTTCCAGCACTTTTTTGTCAATGTAGCCTGCAGCCGCTTTACCGAAGGGGCGCGCGACGCCGACCAGTTTGTCCGGAACCGCCGTGTAAAGCACAATCTGAGCGAGAGGGCCGGAGGGAGCGACCTTTTTGAGTACAGTAGGAAGGCTGACTTCGCGCCCGACTGAATCCGTGAACTTGCGGAGTGCGGCACCTTGCGCCGGTAAAGAGATAGTGGCTTTCTCCAGGTTTGGAGCAAGATTCTCTACGGCCTTCTCAGGGGACTGAGCTTTCACGCTGCACAGGCTCAGGGGAGAGAGCAGGAGTGCAGCCAGCAAGAAGAAAGAGAGAGCAGCCCGGATCGATAACGATAAAGTCGATTTTTTTCTCATATTTAGGTGATAACCTGCCTTTCTGTGGCAATCTTGTGGCAAGTATACGACAAATCGTCATGAAATTGTAGTCATATGACAAGGAAAAAGCTATTTGGTTTAATTTGCTTGTGTATAAGTGCAAAGGGGAAAATCTTTAAAAAAGGTTAATAAAAGGAGCTGTCTCATTTTGAGACAGCTCCCTTTGGTCATGATCCGATAATCGGTAAACTTAGCGAATAATGATTAAACGGACGAAAACGAATCGTTAAAAGATATATGTGCCAGAGCAACAGTGTTTTATCTCACGTGTCATTTTTGGGCGCTGGCAGTGCGGGGCAGATTAAGTGGTGCAGGTTTCTCTATGGGTTTTACGATGGGATTACTGATGGGTTTTACGATGGGTTCTGCCACATAAGGCATCGTCGGCTGCTCATTACAAACCCCATAAGGACAGGGAATCAACCGCGACCCATCATCGATTTTCTTAAAATGAGCAATATACGTGATGCCAGTGTCAAAAATGCTATAATACCAGCTTTCAAAATCATCTGATTCATCCCATTCAAGCCTTCCATCGCCCGGTTCTTCTCCTGGCTGACCCCAGGGGTGATTAATTAAATAATCAAGGCTATTATCATTCTGTTCCTTATTTTCTATTTTTCTATACAAATTCTCAAGAACCGTAGGAACGCGGGATTCTTCCCAATAGTCAAAGACGTAGCCTTCATCTGGGATCGGTTCCGGCATAATATAGGCTTGCTGTGCCGGATAATTTGCCCAAGATTCTTTCATACAGTAAATGATATCCACCCATCGAGCTTTCCAACGACCATATGTATTGCTAATAATACGGAAGTGTTTTCCATCTGCCGTTCTGGTGGTTGCATTGCCATGGTAAAGATAGCTGAGGCTGCCGCCTTCCAGCGCATAAAAATTAACCTCCGGTTGTTCTCTCAGTTTGAAGATATATTCTCTGTCATCAGTCACTATTTCCATTTCGTCTAGTAGTGGACCAAAGGGCGGCTGGAAAACACAATGCATATGATTTTTAACTCTATTCTGACCATTCCCGAGTTCCCATAAAATTATTAAATGAAGCTCTTTTGTTTTTACTGCATTATTAAATTCCTTTATAGCTAAATTATCACGATAAGATCCAGCACGAAACCAACTATTGTAAGAAATACCATCCTCTGTTGGATATATAAAAGCAAATATTTCTTTGGTATCAGGGTTAAAAGCATCCAAAACAAAAACACTTTTAAATTCGTTTAGAATTTTTATGTTGTTATTTTTTAGCAGAAGGTCGAGCGACTGATTCACTTCGAAACTATAGTGTACATCAGAATCTTCATCAATTTGGATCTTCAGTGTCGTTGGGATAGTGATATTTTCAGCGTTGTAACCATTGTTAGGATGAATGATAAGATCTATATTTACCGACTTAGTCACAGGTGCCTTTAAAATAGGCGCGTTAAATACGGGGTTCTCAAGAGCAGGGTTCTCAGGAACAAGGTTCTCAGGAACAAGGTTCTCAGGGGCAGGTTCTTCAGGGGCAGGTTCTTCAGGAGCAGGGTCCTCAGGAGCAGGGTCCTCAGGAGCAGGGTCCTCAGGAGCAGGGTCCTCAGGAACAAGGTTCTCAGGGGCAGGGTCCACATCTAAGCCGTGCACTATGAGCGGAATTCCCAATGCAGATAATAAGATGCTTAAAATAAGCGCCGTCAAGAAGACTTGCCGCAAAACTTGCTTCATACACAATACCTCCTGAACCTGGATAAAAATTATATAAAGCATATAAATAAAGAGATGACAAGGCCTAAAAGGCACGCTTAACTCATATTAAGTTTGTCTGCTTATATATCTACAGGTTCTTTTAAGAGTTTATTAATGAAAAAAAGCAAGACAATTACGTTAAAGTTAATAGTTTATTTCACCCTCCGGCGTAATTTCCATACGCCTATGTGATGGCCAGATAGAAAGCATTAAAAAGACGGTCGTTTTTTTGCATGAGTATAAGCAAAGCCTGGAGGGTGGCATTGCCGAGAGCGCAGGCTTTGTCTGAAATCGTGAAACCGACCTGCCCAGCGCCGCAGACGATAAGTCAGACAACGGCGGTTCCCGGAAAACGTCTCTACCGCCTGCCTCGCACCGGTGAAAGGACGAATCCAGCCTGGGGCAGCCTCTTTGGCGCTCTGCTCCTGGGCCTGAACGCCATAAGGCGCAGGCACTGAGGCTTCTTTAAGCCCAATCCTCTCATTTAAGATAGCCTTAAATCATAAGCCCCGGTCACTTCGTTTGGCCGGGACTTTGCTTATCTGGAAAATCCTGCTTATCCGTACACTGCGGCTTATCTCGGGAAAAACCTATCAAAATGAATTTTTAGCCTCGACAAAAGTTTTGCTTGACAACATGAGTTAGCAGCGGCATACTCATGTCAGTTAGCCAATGCTAATGAAGCAGTTCGGCAATAGGCTTACTTACTGCCGGGAAAGGTAGGGTTTGTTCTTGTTGATGAAAAAGCACAATCATCTCTGCAGCAGTCAGATCAGTTGTCGGAAGAGAATTCTCTGTTTTTTGCTTCTGGCGTTTCTGCTTTTCAGTGCTGGTCCGGTACGGGCCTATAGCTCCTGGACGGACATCGCCAAGGAAATGTCAGATGTACTCTTCGAAGGGGTAAAAGCCTTTCGCGATGGCGATTTAAAACTCGCTGCAAGTAAGGTTAATGACGCCTACTTCGGTTTCTACGAAACGGCAGGTTTCGAGAAAAATGTAAACAGCTACATTTCCGGAGCGCGCAAGGTCGAAAACGAAAATGCTAAAACGGCAGCCCGCCGTGTGGCTTTGAATGATGGCAGTTTTGACGATTTCCTGGAGCATGTGGCCATCTGGGTTCGCCTGCTCTATGAGGATGGAGCCATTCTTGACGGTGAGGATGAAGATGTCGCCCTCGCCATGGGTGAGGCTGCGGTTGGCGTTTTGTATGAAAAACTGGGGCTGGAGGCTGAATTGCCCCCTGGCGATACCGCAGAGAGTGGTCAAGTTTCTGTGTCTGAAGCGGTGAATGAAGAACGCGCTGAGGAGACTGCTGTAGCCGGACTGACTGAGAACCCGGACAGCTCTGAAAAAGCTTTGCAGTCCAAAGCAAATGATATAGTGAAGGGCAGCAACCCTGCTGCAGAAAAAGAAAAGGCACTGCAGGCGCAAGATAAAACTGAAAAAAGTGGGCAAAAGTCTGCTGCGGAAGTCCTTGCGTCTCTCTCCGGGAAAAATAAGGTCGATCGTAAAAAAGGTCAGGATTGGGTGACTTTTTCAGTCGCCTTCGGCCTGACAATGAGAGAGGGATTGGAAGCCATCCTGGTGATAGCCGCCATCCTTGCCTACCTGGAAAAGAGCAGGAATGAAAAATATATGCGTCCGGTCTTTTCCGGGGCTCTGCTCGGCATTGCATTCAGTATCATCCTTGCGCTTATCTTTAACCTGATCCACGCATCTCTGGGTGCCGGCGTCTCAACAGTCGGGCAGGAAGCTTTTGAAGGTTTTGGCATGTTCCTGGCTGTGATCGTCCTCTTCTGGGTCTCTAACTGGATGCTCAGCAAGTCGGAGGCAGAGGTCTGGGAGCGCTATATTCAGAAGCAGGTGGAATCTGCAGTGAACCGCGGATCAGCCATGGCTCTGGTTTTCTCGGCTTTTCTGGCCGTTTCCCGTGAGGGCGCTGAGCTCATTCTCTTTTTCCAGGGCATGAGATCCAATGAGATGAATGACAACCGCATGATGTGGCTGGGTCTTCTCGTGGCTGCGATCTGCCTTGTCGCCGTCTACTATGCCATTCGCAAGTTGACGCTGCGCTTGCCGCTCAAGCCCTTCTTCTACTTCACCTCTATTCTGATGTTTATTCTCTGCCTCAGCTTCCTGGGTAAAGGTCTCTTTGAATTCCAGGAGATTGAGTGGGTATCGAAAACGCCGGTATTGTGGATGAATGGCTTTACTTTTGATCTGCTCGGAATTTACCCATACTACGAAAATATTCTGGCGCAGCTTGGTCTGCTGCTCCTCACTCTGTTGGTCTTTGTGATGCATACCCGTAAGGCAAAGCGTGAGCTTCAGGCCAGAGAACATGAATTCCCCGGGACGTCTATGAACCTCAAAGCGGAAGCTTTGCTGGCACAGGCGAAAGCGGCCGAAGAGCAGGCGATGAAAAAACGGGCACGGGTGATCTATTACAAGCGCGAGGCCTCGCGGATCGCGACCGAGAAAGGCAATGAAGCCTTATCCCATCAGTATCTGGATGATTTTGCAGATTACCCCGATCAGGCCTTCAACTTATTTGAAAAATTGAATGATAAGGGTCGTTTCGAGCATAAGAAGTCTCAGAACTAGACGATTAGAACGAAAATGGGCTATAGGGCTTAAAGTCCGGCTCAGGTTTTAAAGTTTATTCATTCTTTGTCGATTCACACTCTGGCTCATTCAGCCAAAGTTGTGGAGAGCGAAGGTGAAAATAAAAAAAGATTCATCAGGAGGATTAAGATGAAGAAAAAATCATTTTCTATTTTACTGGCTGTGCTTATTCTGGCTGGCCTCACGTTTGTAGCTGGTCGTGAATTTTTCATGCCAATGGCGGAACGTGAAGTTTTAGCTGAAAGCAAAGACGACAAGAAGAGCGAGAAGAAGGACGAAAAGAAGGATAAGGAAGCTAAAGACGAGAAGAAAGCGGCTCCGGCTCCTGATGAAGAGGGCTCTGCCGGCTTTACTGAGGTTCCTATTGGTGATGAAGTCGAAGAAGGTCCCCTCACCATCGGTGCTGTTTACTTCCAGCCAGTAGATATGGAACCTGCAGGCAACAGCCTTTCAAAAGAAGAGGCCGATTGTCATATTGAAGCCGACATTCACGCCAACAAAAAAGGTACAGAACTCGGCTTTGGCGTCGGTGAGTTCATTCCTTACCTCAAAGTGAAATGCACACTGCAAAAAGTCGGTTCAGACAAGGTTCAGGAGATTGCCTTTATGCCGATGAACGCATCGGATGGCCCGCATTATGGTGCTAACGTTAAGTTTGAAGAAGGGCTTGGCCGCTACAAGGTCAAATATGAAATTTCTGCCCCCGGCAATGAATACCTTCTCCATGTGGATAAAGAAACGGGTGTCGAGGGTGAGTTCTGGACGGATCCCATCGAGACCGAATGGGAGATGGAGTGGACCGGACCTTTATGGTAAACCGGTTTTAAAGGCCGCAAGGTTTTGTCTGCAGCGCTAAGCTGCAATCACTGTGGGAGCGGCAGACGCAAGAGAGCGTTTGCTGCTCCCTTTTCAGGCCATCTGGCTGTGGTGAAATCCTTCTGAGCTTGGATGAAGACCCTTCTGTTGGGCTTTGCAGCTCGGCTGCCTGCGGCGCTGCTTCACTTGCCGGTTTCTCTGGCCGGTCAGAATATCAAGTCGATGAAAGGAGGTCGTTTAGCTTTATGATAAGCCATTTTGTAGACGTGCTGGAATGGGGACTTCTTCCTGTGTGCATCGCAGGAATACTGCTCGCCGGTATGGATTTCAAGCGCCAGCCGCGGTGGAAGGGCTATCTGATTGCAGGGCTGATTCTGGGCGCTCTGGCCGGGATGGCCTCCTTCTATGTTCAGATTGTGCCAAACTTCATCAATCGCTCAGAGCATCGCTACCGCCTCAACTACCTGATTCTTGCCTTCTCCCTGCTCGTTTTTGCGTTGAGTTTTTCCGCGTCAAAGGATAAGAAGCAACAGGGCCTTCTGGCCGAACTCAGGGCTATTGCGGCGGCTTTATTCTGCGGGCAGTCGCTCCTGACCTGCCTTAGCCCCATTTTTCTCCTGACACACGACTTTGTGCCCTATGGCGGCAGTTTCTGGGAGACGGAAGTCCTCGTTAAGCTTGCGGGCTGGTGCCTGGGACTTGCCTTTTTATGGCTGCTTTTCCACGCTTTCCGACTTACAGCTGAATTTTCTTCAGGGGCAGATCAACACAGCCTGCGCATTCTCCTCCTGGGAGAAATCGTACTCAGCCTTGGGGAGATCCTGCTTCGCCTCTACAGCAAAGGTTTGTTAGTCCGCGATCGTCTCTTTTTCGAACTTCTGGCAGCGGTCAATAATGGACGACGTACGCTGACGCTTCTTTTCCTGCTGGGTTCTCTGATCCTGCCGCTTGAGCTGCTGATCAAGGCGGGACGTTGGTCCTGCTTTTCTGATAATCCCGCTGAGCGGCGCAAAAGTCTGGCCCGTGTTCGTTCTGCGCGCCGTCGGGCTGTACTGCTTATTGTGCTGCTCTTGACCACAGTCCTGCAATTAACGGTGATTCATGACCTCGCCACTCAGGAAGTCAAACTCTCCGAACCGGAGGAGTACGAACTGAGTGAAAAGCAGGCTCTGGTGGACTTGAGTCTCCTGGCAGATGGTCGCCTGCATCGTTTTGCTTATCAGGCCAGTGGTGGGGAAAAGATGCGTTTTATTGCTCTGCAGAAAAATCCCGGCTCGTATGTTGCGGCTTTGGATGCCTGTGAGATCTGCGGTGCATCCGGCTATTATGAACGCGGTCATGACGTGATCTGCAAGCTCTGTGATGTCGTGATGAACCGGGGGACGATTGGCTTTGCGGGAGGCTGCAATCCCATCCCCTTAGTTTTTGAAATTGTCGGGGACCATCTTTTGATCAGCCGTGAGGAACTGGAAAGCCATGCAGAAAGCTTCCGCTAGAGAAATGAGGATCCTATGTTTTGGCGCATGATGCGTGGACGCTTTGTCCATGCTGGAAAAAAGTTGTTACTTATTGCCCTGACAATTGCCCTGGGGGCTTCGTTGTTCACGGCCATGATAAACGTTTTGCTGGGGGTTGGCGATAAGGTGAATGCGGAGCTCAAAACCTACGGGGCCAACATTACCATTATTCCCCGGGAAGCTTCGCTTTTGGATGAACTCTATGGTTTTTCGGATACCAGGACGCATGAGGCCAGCTTTCCTGAAGAGGAACTGCGCCACATCAAAGAAATTTTCTGGGGTCATAATATTACGGCTTATGCGCCGTTTTACAGCAGCTGGGTAACGGTGAATGAAGACAGCAAGCCCTACCGCTTGCAGGGCAGCTGGTTCTCCCACAGCATGAAGCTGAATTCCGGAGAGCTTTTTACGACAGGCCTTAAAACCATGAAACAGTGGTGGAAGATAGAAGGAAACACGCCTGAAGAGGGCTGCCAGGAGGCCATGCTGGGATACGAGGCGGCCTCTGAGCTGGGACTTGCTCCGGGTGACACGATTCGTCTGAAGGGCGAAGTTGCGACAGCGGATTTGCGGGTCAGCGGCATTTTAAGTTCCGGCTCAGAGGATGACAGGGCCATATTCACGAATCTTGAGACGGCTCAGGAGCTGGGGGGCGAAAGAGGCCGTATCACCAGGGTTGAGGTATCTGCGCTGACCACTCCGGATAATGACCTGGCTCGCAAGGCCGCAAGAAACCCAAAAAGTTTAAGCCTTAAGGAATGGGAAGCTTGGTATTGTACGGCCTATGTCAGCGCCGTCACGTATCAGCTTGAAGATGCGATGGCGGGGGTTGCCGCTAAACCGGTGCGTCAGGTGGCGGAATCGGAAGGAGCGATCCTTGATAAGGTGCAGTCCCTGATGACCATGATTGCCCTTTTATCTATGGCCGGCTCAGCCTTCGGCATCAGCAATCTGGTGACAACCAGTGTGATGGAACGCAGCAGTGAAATTGGCCTTATGAAAGCGATTGGAGCTCATAACCGTTCAGTGGTGCATGTGGTCCTCTCAGAAATCATGCTCACGGGCTTGCTTGGCGGTCTAGTGGGTTATCCTGTCGGTTTGATTTTTACGCAGCTTATCGGAAAAACGGTTTTTGCTTCCAACATTGATTTTGCTCCCATGGCCATTCCTCTTGTTCTTGTTATGGTGCTGCTGGTCAGTGTCCTGGGTTCGGTACCGGCGATTCGTCTTTTAACCAGCTTGCGTCCGTCTGACGTCTTACATGGTCGTTAAGGAGAGGAGCTCGTCTATGAAGGTTTTAAGCATGAAAGAAAAAATGGCTCGCGCCAGACTGCGACGCAGGATGCTTTTTCTTTCCCTCCTGCGCGGGCGGTCGCGATTTTTGAGCACTCTTCTTGCGTTGGCTGTGGGAACGACGATATTAGCGGGTCTGCTTGGACTTTATCTGGATATTCCGCGTCAGCTTTCGCGTGAGTTTCGCAGCTACGGCGCCAATCTGGTGCTGCTTGGCCAGGATCTGAGCCGGGGAATCTCCCGGGACGTGGCCGCAGAGGCTCGTAAGATCATTCCTGCTGATCGCCTGGTTGGTTTTGCCCCCTACCTCTATGAGAAGGTCAAAATCAACGAGCAGCCTTTTACTTTTGCTGCGACCGAATTGGCCGAAGCCAGGGCCAATAGCCCTTACTGGCTGGTGGACGGAGCCTGGCCGGAAAACGAAAAAGAAATTCTTGTGGGCAAAGAGATCGCTGAACAAATTGGCGTGAGTATTGGCGGCAGGCTCATCCTCAGCCGCACGAGCGGCGATTCGCAGAGCATGGATGAACGTGTCAATGTGCAGCGCGAATACAAGGTGACAGGACTTGTACTTACAGGGGGCAAGGAGGAGGCCATGATTTTTGCCAGCCTGGAAGCTCACCAGCGTATGTTTGAAGCACGTCCCTACGATGTCATTGAAGTTTCCATGGTCGGCAGTGAAGCGGAAATTGATGATCTTGCCGCGCAAATGGAAACGGCCTTCCCTGGCTTGGAAGCTCGACCTGCCAAACGTCTGACCTCTTCACAGGATCAGGTCCTGAACAAACTCCAGACTTTGGTCTGGGTGGTGAGTCTGATCGTTATCTTGCTGACCACCATCAGTGTGACGACGACCATGCTTGCCGCGGTAACCGAACGCCGCAGAGAAATTGGATTAAAAAAGGCGCTCGGGGCCGAAAACCGGGAACTTATTCGCGAATTTATGAGTGAGGGCATCCTCCTGGGGCTACTTGGGGGAGCTTTGGGTATTGGAGCAGGCTATATTTTTGCCTCGCGGGTGGCACTTTCCATCTTCACCCGACGCTTGAATTTTGCCTGGGAACTTATCCCTCTAACCCTGATAATGGCTCTTGTGATGACCAGTCTGGCCTGTATTTTTCCAGTGCAGAAGGCAACGCAGGTCGAGCCTGCGCTGGTTCTGCGTGGTGAATAAAGTTTTCGCGGGAAAACAATGGAGCAAACAAAATTCAAGGAAAAATAAGGTGAAAGGAAGCTTATGTCTGAGCACATTTTAGAATTAAAGCAAGTCTCAAAAATTTATCCCTCTGTCAAGGCGTTGTGGAAGATTGATCTCACAGTGGAAGAAGGGGAGTGGCTTGCCATCATGGGGCCCTCAGGTTCTGGCAAAACCACGCTGATGAATCTTATTTCCTGCATGAATTCGCCCAGCGAGGGAGAGATTTTCCTTGATGGCGAAGATGTAGCCCTGAAAACGGAAAAAGAACTGACGCAAATCCGCCGGGATAAAATCGGTCTGGTTTTTCAGCAGTTTCATCTGGTGCCCACGCTTACGGCGCTGGAGAATGTCATGCTGGCTCAGTATTACCATAGTGTCCCCGATGCTGAAGAAGCCAGGGAGGCGCTGGCTGAAGTGGGTCTTGCGGAGCGCGCAGATCACCTGCCGCGTCAGCTTTCCGGAGGTGAACAACAGCGGGTGTGCATCGCCCGTGCATTGATCAATCACCCCAGGCTCATCCTGGCCGATGAACCCACAGGCAATCTGGATGAAAAAAATGAGTATCTCGTGCTTGAGATTTTAGATCGCCTGCATAAACGTGGAGCAAGCATCATTGTTGTGACTCATGACCCGGAGGTTGGTGATGAAGCCGAGCGTAAGATCATCCTTAACCATGGCATTATCGAGGCCGAAATTGTCCGGGCCAAACGTGGCAGCGCCAGCCGTCAGGGGGCTGAAAGTGCACGCAAGCTGACGGCGAGGGAGGCTGCTGAACAATTAGAGCGTGAACGGGCTCGTTTGCAGGCCAATTTACGTGAATGCGTAGCCGAGACGGAAAAGCAAAGTCATGAGGCCCTGGAGGCAATTGGCAGCAAGCTGAGGAAAGGTTCTCTCTTAATTCCTGCCGACATGACCAAGGTTCAGGGAATTCTGGAAGAAAGTTTTGAGGATTTAAGCCGCCTTGCGCAAAGCACCAGTGAGGCCCTTACCAAAACGAAGAATACGGTGGCCGGCGATCTGGACCGTATAAAACAAAATGCCGATTTCCTAAAGGAAGAGGCGTTCGCTCAGGAAAAAGACCTGAAATAAAAAGTTGACGCTAGAAATAACTTGAAAAAGATATCAAAAGGAAGCAGCCATAGGCTGGAAAAAGAAAGGAGACGAGAAAGACTTATGAAGTTGAAAGTTTCAGCTCTCGCTGCCTTATTTTTGCTGCTCTCACTGGGATTGTGCTCCTGCAGCAAAAGTCCGGAGCTCAGGGATGGGCACTACAAGGCTAAAAGCGAGACTGTGGATCCGCAAGGAGGCTACGGCGAAGTCGTCCTGGATATTGAGGATGGGAAGATTAAAAATGTGAAGTATCTGACCTTCATGAAGGACGGCCATGTGAAGGATGAAAGCTACGGTAAAGACTCCTCCGAAGCGGAGTACCAGATTGCCCAGCTGTGCGTGCAGCAATGCACGGCCTATGCGGAAGACCTCGTGAAAAAGCAGGAGCTGGCCCAGGTCGATTGCATCAGTGGAGCAACATGGAATTACGAGCTTTTTCATTCGGCAGTTGAAAAGATTCTGGCTGAAGCTGAACCAGAATCCTGAACAGAGGAATGGTCTGTTCTGCATCTGGCTCCATTCCCCTGTTCTGACGGGTAGAAAGATTTGAAAATGTCTAAAAAAATGGCCCTTATTCTGGCCAGCCTTACGCTGGTTTCAGGACTTATTCTCCATTTTATTCCCCTGCAGCTGGCACCCGTTTGCCAACGCATGCCGGATAAGCCTCCTATGGCCTGCTTCTGGGGCAGTCAGGCTTGTCGAGGCCTGGCTCTAAGCGCCATTGCCCTGGGGTTTGCGCTGCTCGTGCTGTCTTTTGTAAAGAAGTGCAAAAGCTCTTTCCAGGCTGGCTTGGGCACGGCCAATCTGCTGCTTGGCACCCTCGTCTATACGGTTCTCGTCCGTTTTATCGGGGGCTGTAAAAATCCTGAAATGGGCTGCCGCCTCCATACGCTGCCGGCATATACTCTGATGGCGCTCGTGTTCGTGTTGTTGGGCCTTGTTTATCTTTTTCAGGGGTTAAAATCCGCTTCAAAAAAGTAAACGCGGCCTGAATGGTGGAGGGAAGCGAGGAGGCTTATGATCAAAGCACCTTTGCGTCTTGCGCAGATTGCTCGAAAAAATTTTACTTACTATTATAGACGCAGCCTTATTCTGCTGATTATTGTGGCTATTTTCGCCTTTATTCTTGCGGGGAGTCTTTCACTGCTGAAGAGTATGGCGCGGGGTGTGGACAGTGCGGTTAATCGCCTTGGGGCAGATGTTATTCTGGTGCCTCCTGGATATGATAGCAAGATCAGAGGAGCCCTGTTGCGGGGAGAACCAAATAACTTCTATATGCCGGGCGATGTTCTGACGGATATCCAAGGCTTTCCGGGTATTGAGGCGGTATCTCCACAGCTTTATATCGCGACCCTGCAGGCGACTTGCTGTTCTTACCCTCTGCAGATTATTGGTTTTGAACCGGAGAGCGATTTTCTCATCAGGCCCTGGCTCAGAGAGCAGGCGATCAAGCGACTTCATCAAGGCGAAATTGTCATCGGCTTCAATGTTGCAGGCAAGACGGGAGAGAAGCTGAGTTTCTTTAATAAAGACTACCGCATCGTCGGCAGACTGGATAAGACGGGCATGGGCTTCGATAATTCCGTATTTATGAATATGGATACGGCCCGGGCGATCGCTCTCGACAGTAAGCGCGGTGGGGCACATCCGGCTTTGGGGGAAGATCACCCCATATCCGTGCTGATGCTGCGACTTAGTTCCGATGTTGATACGCTTGAGATCCGACAGGAATTAAATCAGTTCTTTCAAGGCCGAGCTTATGCTCTGTCGTCTGAAAATCTCATGAGAGAGGTGCGTCTGGCTTTCAGCGGCCTGGAGGTTTATCTCACGACCCTGACGGCACTGCTCTGTCTTATGACCATTTTACTTCTGGGTCTGGTGTACACGCTGCAATTTAGAGAGCGTATAGAGGAGTATCGCAGTTGCTGCCTTCTGGGTGCCAACTGTCGCGATCTGCGCGCCATGATGGTCTGGGAGACGCTATACAGCAGTGCCGCTGGAGCACTGCTGGGGGCCTCGCTCGGGACTTTCCTGACCCATCTCTTTGGCCTCGGCATCAGCCATGCTTTGCGCCTGCCCTATCTGTCCAGCAGTGCCGGGGCGTCTCTGGGTTATTTTCTCCTGTCTTTTGTCTTTGTCAGCATGATTGCACCACTGGCGGCGATTTTTTCTGCTTTTAAAATCAGTTGCCAGTTGAGCCAGGAGGGGCAAACTTTCTGGCAGGAGGGTGAACTGGAGGCTTTTCTGAAAAAGAAAAGCCTGAGCCGCAGAGGGCTTGAGACTTCTGACAAGGCCCCTTCAACTATGGCAAATCATACTGCCCCTGGGACTGGGACAGAGCCTCCTTTGGCTGCGACAGAGTCAGGAGAAACGGCTGGATTTCCTACTGTGCTGACAGAGCATACAGCCGTAAATATCTCGGAAGCTGCGATGCAGCCTCTGCTTTCAGCACAGCAGGTCAGTAAGTTTTACCGACGCGGCCAGCGCATTTTTGCAGCGCTGGATCAGGTGGATTTCTCTTTGTTTGAGCACGGATTTGCCATTCTCAGTGGTGCTTCTGGAGCGGGAAAGAGTACCTTGTTAAAGCTCCTTTGCGGGCTGGCTGTTCCAGATCAGGGCGAAGTCCTGCTGAGGGGGAGAGCTTTCTCTAACTGTCCAAATGAAGAGCGAAATGCTCTGCGCAACAGTGAGATGGGCGTTATACCTCAGAGAGAAACCTACCTTGCAGCCTTGAATCTGAGGGAGAATGTTCTTTTACCTTTGAGTTTTGCCCATAAAAAATCAGCGCATGAAAAAGAAAGAGAAGTGCAGAAGCTGGATGCCCTCCTGTCCCAATTTGGCCTTAGTGAACTTGCAGACTCTGCCCCGGCTACGCTTTCCGGCGGAGAACTCAAACGTCTCCAGATTGCCCGGGCTTTGCTTTCTTCGCCAGCCATCATTGTGGCGGATGAACCGACGGCAAACCTCGACAGTGAGAATGCCAGAAATATTCTCGACATCTTTCAGGCCCTCAACCAACAAGGGCAGAGCATTGTCATGGTCACGCATGAGCTGGATGCCCTGGCTTATGGAAAAACGCTCTATCGTCTGCGTGATGGCCGCATAGAGAGTATTAAAGATACGGCCGGTTTTTGTGCATCAGTATAAGCAACGCCTGGAGGGTTGCATTGCCAAGAGCGCGGGCTTTGTCTGAAATCGTGAAACAGTTCATCTGTTCGGTATAACGCGGGTCGATATCTGCGATCTTCAGGCCTTCGCTGACCGCGAAGCCATCGCGGATCAGACCGCGAAGCACGCCATGGATCGTCGCTTTGACGGGCACGCCTTCAATGTCGGCAAGGATCTGGCCTGCTTCGACGAGGTCGCCGATCTGAGCGAGGTTATGAATGCTGCCAGTAGCAGGGGAGTGGATGACGCGATCAGCGTCGTGACCGGCAATGAGACCGGGGATGCCACTGTTGGGGCGGGCCATTCCGGAAAAGATAAGTCGACCGAGATTGTGGCCGCGCATGGTTTCAACGACGATATCGCAGTCTTCGCCCGCAGAAAAGCCAGGCCCCAGGGCAATGGTGATGGGTGCCATGCGACGCTGAAGGCCGGTGTTTTTCTTGGCTATAATGGCATCGACTATGGCAAAGGGCTTTAGTTCTGGCAGGCAGCTCAGGTTGGGATCAATCAAAAGGGGGATGGGAGACTTGGAGCCGGGAGCCTTTGTTTCTTGTTCCTGTTTATTCGTTGCCACTGATGTCAGAAAAGTTCCAGAAGTCACAGCAGGAGCAGGTTCCTTAGGCTTTGCTTTGTGTTCACTCTCGTCGACGTGACGATCTCCGTTCATATCGTTTATGGCTGGGGCCGTTTGGCTCTGCATTTGAGCATTTCCTTCCAGAAGCTCCAGAGCTTCACCAACCGAGCTGCAGAGCTGAGCTTCACAATCTTCTACCTCTGTCCTGCCATCGTAGACCGCTTCGCAGAGCGCCACGCTGCGGCGAATGGCGCTTGGTTTCGGGACTTCCGTGGCCACCAGGGAAAAACCTGCTCGATGGAGAGCCTGGATGACGCCTGTCGCCAGATCACCAGCGCCGCGAACGAGGACGATGGGCTTTACATTCTCAAATTTGATGTCAAAAGGCAAAATCACCTTAGTTTCTCCTTGCGCTGTCTGATTGTTGTCTTTTATAAGCCTGGCAATAAGCGGTTCTAATAAGAAGAGCTAAGTTCATCAAAGATAAGCTAAGTTCATCCCGAATGAGCAGCTCGGTTTATCTGCAAAGAAAAGCGCCGCTGATCTAAAAAGTTTGGCGCAACTGATCTGAAAAGAGCAGCACGGTTTCCCGCACTGCTCTTTTGGCATAACACTTTATCATACTGCTGTGTTCATACAGTCAGGGATTAAAGCAGATCGAGAACGCCGGTCTTCTCGTTGAAGGACTCAATGAGTTTATCCATTTCATCAACCTGGTGGTGGATATTATTCCAGTAATCTCTGTCGTACCACTGAGCGTTGAGTTCCTCGATGCTCCGGCCCTGCTGTTCAACCCAGGTGTAGTACTTGAGATTGTGGATGCGTTTTCTGTCTTCATAGCCGAGCTCAGCCATGTTGTCCGTGCGCACGCTGGCGAGGTGACTGTAGTAATCGCGGGCTGCCATGTCATCTGTGTAAGCGCCTTCGGCTTCATCCAGTTCGGCAATGCGGGAGGTGTACATGATGGCAGAGTCGGTGGCGACGGTGCCCAGGAAATCATCGGAGCTGAGTTCGAAGTATCTGGCCATCTTAATGCAGCAGAGCACGTTGGCGATGCCGCTGATGCCGAGGAAGCTCAGGTCTTCGATGAGCTTTTTGGAGAAACCGTTCTTTTCGAGCCAGGCTTTGCCCACTTCGGAGTTAAAGAGGCGGAGCAGGTTCTGCGAATCGTTGTCATCGATGTCGATGACCATATCGGTATTGCGGACATTGTGGACCCAGGGGATATGTTTGTCTCCGATACCCTCGATGCGGTGACCGCCAAAGCCATCGCGCAGGATGGTCGGGCACTGGACGGCTTCACCTACGGCAACTTTCAGAGTGGGGAAGACATCCTTCAGGTAATCGCCGGCGCTCATGGTGCCTGCACTTCCGGAGGTAAAGGCGACGCCGGCAAAGCGGCTCTTAGGATTGTTCTTGCTCAGATCGCGGAAGGCTTCTTCCAGAGCCGGGCCGGTGACATTGTAGTGCCAGAGGACGTTGCCCATCTCTTCAAACTGGTTGAAAATCACGCAGTCTTTGCGGGTCTGACGCAGTTCCCAGGTTTTGTCGAAGATCTCTTTGACGTTGCTCTCGCAGCCCGGGGTGGCAATGACCTCGCTCGCGATGGTTTTGAGCCAGTCAAAACGCTCTTTGCTCATCTCTGCGGGTAAAATGGCGATGGAATCACAGCCCAGGAGTTTGGAGTTATATGCGCCGCCGCGGCAGTAGTTGCCGGTGGAAGGCCAGACGGCTTTGTGATAAGTGGGATCGAACTGACCGGTGACCAGGCGGGGAGCAAGGCAGCCATAGGATGCGCCAACTTTATGGCAGCCTGTGGGGAACCATTTGCCCAGCATGACAAAAATACGGGCAGGTACGCCGGAGAGTTCACTGGGAATTTCGATGGTGTTGACTTTACCGAAGTTACCGCCGTTCATGGTTGGCTCATTGTGCCAGCTGATGCGGAAGAGGTTCAGAGAATTGACATCCCAGAGGCCGACGTTTTTTAAGGCCTTTTTAACTTTTTCCGGGATTTGTTCCGGGTGGCGCATCTGGGCGAAGGTCGGCAGAAGAATTTTGTTCTCCCGGGCGCGCTGAATCGCATGATCCAAAGTTTCCTGATGAATGCTGAGATCGATCATAATTGCTGTCCTTTCTAAACTTCCTCTTTCTTTACCCTTGCATATACCTATACCGGGGAGGAAGGATGTCCACAGTTTCAGTGATTCTGTTCATAAACCTGATTATTGCAGGTTCCATCTGTGTTTACATTGGAGATTTCTCCAATAAAGTCACTAGCGGTCTTCACGGAAATAATTATGGCCGCAGCCTGCGGGCTGACGATGTTCTTTACTCTGGCGTATGCTTGTGGCGATTAAGACCAGAATGGTGGCCACATAGGGCAGCATATCGTAAAGCTGAGTGGCGAGCCCGGGAACGGGAACGTACATACGGAGGATGGTAAAGCCACCGAAAATCAGACCGCAGTAAAGAGCACGCAGGGGGTTCCAGGTGGAAAAGATGACCAGAGCGACAGCCAGCCAGCCATAACCGGAAACGCACTCGGGAACCCAGATGCCCTTCTGGTTGACCATGGACATATACATGCCGCCCAGGCCGCAGATACCGCCGCCCAGGACGGTCGCAATGTAACGGTAACGGGCTACGGGGATTCCGGCACTGTCGGCTGTGGAAGGGTCCTCGCCAACGGCCTGGAGATTCAGGCCTTTGCGGGTACGGTTCAGGAAGAAAGCCAGGGCAAGCGCAAGGATCAGAGCCAGATAGACCATGAAATTGTAGTGGAAAAAGAGTTCGCCTGCGACGGGGATTTTACTCAGACCACCGAGTTTCAGCTTGCCAAAGCTGCGGGCCGTTTTGGCAGCGACTTTAACGTAGCCGCCGGCCTTCTGGCCCATGAGCTCGCCGAAGAATTTGGCGAAGCCGGTGCCAAAAATGGTCAGCGTGAGGCCGGTGACGTTTTGATCGGCTCTCATGCTGATGGTGAGAAAGGCGTAGATCAGAGCGCCAAGACAACCGGCAAGGAAGGAAAAGATAAGAGCAGCAAAGACGGCCGGCAGGCCTGCGCCGTTAAACCAGATTTCCGTATAATAGGCTCCTGCCAGCCCGGAGACGGCCCCCATGTACATCATGCCTTCAACACCGAGATTGAGGTTACCGGATTTTTCGGTGAGAATTTCGCCCAGGGTTCCCAGGAGAAGGGGAGTGCCGGCAAAGACAGCGGCGATAAACAGCTTAATAAAGTCAAAAGTCATGGCTCAGGCCTCCTTCTCAGCGGGTTTGACAGATGAAGCTCCCGAGGAGCGATCTGCTGACGGGGCCTTCATTCCAGAGCTTTGAGAAGACCTGGAACTGCGCATCACGCGATAGGAACAGAAAAATTCAGCGCCCAGCATGAAGAAGAGGATAAGGCCGATCAGGAGGTCGGCTGCCGAGGCGGGAATCAGGAAAGAGGACTGAATGCTGATTGAACCTTTCTGCAGCAGGGCCACAAAAAGGGCAATAAGAATCATGACCAGGGGATTCAGCTTGGCAAGCCAGGCGACCGTGATAGCTGTAAAGCCTGTGCCACCGGCCGTGGATTCGGTCAGAGTAGCGTCGGCACCGGCCACAGTGAAGAAACCAGCCAGCCCGCAGAGAGCACCGGATAGGAATATGGTGCGGATAACCACGAAACGGACATTCATGCCGGCATAGCGGGCTGTGTTGCTGGAATCACCTACCACAGAGATTTCATAGCCCTGTTTGGTGCGGCTGAGATAGAGGCTTGCCAGGACGGCGAGAATGAGGGCAAAGATCCAGCCAACGTGGACCCCCAGCACTTTAGGCAGCACATTTTCCGCTCCGAAGCTGAAAATCTTCGGGAACTTGGTGCCCGGGTCCTGCCAGCGCGGCTGATACATCAGATAGCGCACCAGCTGGAGGGCGATGTAATTGAGCATCAGGGTGAAGAGTGTTTCATTGGTGCCCCAGCGGGTTTTAAACCAGGCTGGAACAGCGCCGTAGATGCCTCCGGCGAGGATGGCTGCCAGGGCCATCAGCAGCATTTTTGCAAGATAGGGCAGGCCTGGCATATAGGCCAGGACGGCTGTTGCTGCGATTCCTCCGATGAGGATCTGTCCTTCACCGCCGATATTCCAGAATTTCATGCGGAAAGCCATGGCGATACCAATGCCGGTGATGAGCAGAGGAACGGCCATTTTGACGGTTTCGCTCCGGGCTGTTGCGCTGCCAAAGGAGCCTCTGACCATTTCGCAATAGACCTCAAGAGGATTGTGGCCCAGAGCAAAAATCAGAAGTCCACCGCAGGCAAGGGCGGCGAGCAAAGCCAGCGCATGGATCAGGGTGAGCTGAGAAAAGCTGATATCCATACGCTTGGCAATATGAAAACGAGGCTGCTTTACCTTGCAGACAATGGGAGGCGTGGTACGTTTCTCTTCAGTTTGTGCAGTGGCCATTGACGTCGTGGATTTCATGCGGTCTGGCCTCCTTTCTTAACGGACTCGTCTCCACCCTGAACCATGAGCAGACCGATCTCTTCTTTGGTCTTTGTTCGGGGATCCACAATACCGCTGACACAAGCGTTACTGAGAACGAGCAGCCTGTCGGAAATTTCCATGAGCACGTCGAGGTCTTCGCCGATGAAAATCACGGCCACGCCCTTGGCCTTCTGCTGGTTGAGAAGGTTGTAGATGGTGTAAGAAGAATTGATATCAAGGCCGCGAACAGGATAAGCTACGATTAAGAGGCGTGGATTGCATTCAATTTCACGTCCCACCAGAACTTTCTGGACGTTTCCTCCGGAGAGTCGACGAATCGGTGTTTCTACACCCGGGGTCACAATTTCCAGCTGGTCAATCAGATTCTGAGCGATTTCCGCAGGCTTTTTACGGTTGACCAGTACACCCTTCTGCTGATGATATTTTTTAAGAAGGATGTTATCGACCATGGAGAGCGAAGGGACAAGGCCCATGCCCAAGCGGTCTTCGGGGACAAAGGCAAGAGAAATGCCTTTTTTCATAATCACTTCCGGAGAAAGTCCCAGCAGCTCCAGGCCTTCTCCATCATGGCCTTCCTCGCAGAGAAAACGAACTGAGCCTTCTTTGGCGGGAAACAGACCAGTAATGGCTTCACAGAGCTCTTTCTGGCCACTGCCGGAAATGCCTGCCACGCCAAGGATTTCACCGGCTCTGGCGGTGAAACTGACATTATTGAGAGCTGTGCTGCCATCATCGCGCAGACAAGTCAGATTTTTCACAACCAGACAGTCGCGCACTTCGTGGGGGAGAGGCCGTTCAATTTCCAGGTTGACTTTATGTCCGACCATCATTTCAGTGAGGGAATAAGGACTTGCCTCTGAGGTCGGGATAGTGCCGATGAGCTGCCCCTTGCGCAGCACAGTGACGCGATCAGAAACTTCGAGAACCTCGTGCAGCTTGTGAGTGATGATAATAATGGACTTGCCATCGGCTTTCATCTTTTTAAGAACGGCAAAAAGGCGCTGGATTTCCTGTGGGGTGAGAACGGCGGTGGGTTCATCGAGAATGAGCACGTCGGCTCCGTGATAAAGAACCTTAACAATGGCCACCATTTGTTTCTCTGAAATAGAAAGCTCATAGACTTTGCGGTCTGGGTCGATTTTAAAACCATAGCGCTCTGCCGTTTTTTTGATTTCTGCAGCGATCGCACGCCGATCCAGAAGGGCCTTGCCGGGCATGCCGAGGACAATATTTTCGGCGACCGTCAGCACATCGACCAGCTTGACGTGCTGCTGCACCATACCTATTCCCAGATCTTTTGCGTCTCTGGGGTTGCGAATACAAACAGGCTGACCTTTCACAGAAATCCAGCCCTCATCGGGAAAATAAATGCCAAAGAGGACATTCATCAGGGTTGTTTTGCCACTGCCATTTTCGCCCAGCAGGGAGAGAATTTCACCCTCGAAGAGCTGGATGCTGACATGATCGAGAGCGTGCACATCGCCGAAATTTTTAGAAATGGAGTTCATTTCTACGGCGATGGCTGGCTTTGCTGAGGCGGTTTCGGCCTCAGAGGATACGGCGCCGGAAGAAGCGGCAGACGCTTCCGGGGCTGTGACAGCGGCTGCTTCTGCAGCTTCCATTTTAACTGAGCTACAGTTTTCTGCTGGCTTACGGGGATCTAAAGATGCTTGATCTGTTCTGCTCTGACTATTCACTTCACTCCTCCGCCTCTGTGCCCTGAATACAGGTACCCGGGGGCAATGACGACTCTTTTCAACGACTGCTGGCTGACTTCATCTTTTTGCACAGAGAGCCGCACAGGGCGGCTCTTCAATCGTTTTGAAAGGGAGCGGCCGGCTTCTTATTGAGTCGGCCGCTCATCATCTTCTGTCTGAATGACGGGAAGAATCCCATCAAATGAGCTTTTCTGCTTTACTCGACAACTTCAATACCTTCCAGAATGTGTTCAAAGGTCGGGGC
The DNA here is from genome assembly GCA_004556455.1 of Clostridiales bacterium. Classification (GTDB taxonomy): domain Bacteria; phylum Bacillota; class Clostridia; order Saccharofermentanales; family DTU023; genus SFGY01. The sequence goes on from SFGY01000004.1 coordinate 58,065, forward strand.
AGAGCGTTTTTCGGTAAAGGTTTCGCCTTCTTTAACGACGATTTCGCCTTTGTTATCCTTCAGAGGTCCGGTGAAAACATCCCAGTCACCTTCAAGGATTTTCTCGCGGGCTTCTTCAATAGCCTTATCGGTACCTTCGGCAACGATGTCTTCGTTCAGCGGAGAAATGTCGACGGCGCCATCTTTAAGACCCTTGCTCCAGTCCACACGGATGGCTTTGTTCTCAGAGACGCGTTTTACGGCGTATTCCAGATAGATGGACCAATCCCAGACAGCGGAGGTCAGAGAGGCTTCCGGAGCAGCTTCGCGCATGTCGCTGTTGTAGCCGACGTGGAAAACGCCATTGGCTTCAGCGGTGGTGGCTGCTGCGGTGGAGTCGCAGTGTTGTCCAATGACGTCGCAGCCCTTGTCGATAAGAGCCTGAGCAACCTGAGCTTCTTTGGTGGGGTCGTTCCAGGAGTTGGTATACATGACCATCATTTTGACATCAGGATTGACGCTCTTGGCGCCGAGGTAGAAGGCGTCGTAACCTTCAATGCACTCTGCAAAAGGCATGGCGCAGACATAACCGATGAGATTGCTTTCGGTTTTCAGGCCGGCGGCGATACCGGAAAGATAGCGTGCCTGGTAGATCAGACCAAAATAGTTGTGGACATTTTTCAGTTCACTGTCGGCAGCTTTGAAGCCGGTTGCATGGCAGAACTCAATATTGGGGAAATCCTTAGCAACTTTGAGTACGTAATCCTCAAAACCAAAGCTGGTCGCAAAAATAATGTTGCAGCCCTGCTCGGCGAGTTCGCGCACGGCGGTTTCACATTCGGCGCCTTCGGGAATATTGAATTTATTGATGACCTGATCTTTTTCAATACCCAGATCCTTCATCATTTTTTCGGTGCCACGGTTGTGGTTATAGGTATAGCCCATATCACTGGGGTCGGAGACATGGACAAAACCGATTTTGATTTTATCGAGAGGAATTTCCTTGCCGTTGGCACCAGGGCCTTCGGGTTCTTTATCCTCTTCTTTTTCTTCGGAATCTTTTTTGTCTTCCTTAGAATCTTCCTTTTTCTCTTCTTCCTTTTCTTCGCTCTGCTCTTTTTCTTCGGCTTTGGTCTCTTTTGTCTCAGCAAAGACAAAAGAAGGACTCAGCGTAAAGAAAAGGCTGACGACGAGAGCCAGGCACAGGGCCAGGGTAAGTATTCTTTTCATGCAATTTCCCTCCTTCATGAAAACAATTACTGCCATTATTTTAACAAGTTTCACAGATTTAAGTTTACAAAAGAGGCGGTTTGCATCTTAAAACTTTTGTTGAATATTGACAAAGTATTGAAGAGGAAGCATTATTTTATTAGCAAAAGCATGAAGAGCGGAGACGGCTGTATTGAAACGGACAAAACGTGAAAAGTCCTGTATCTGAGAAGTTTCAGGCCGTAACATGTAAGGCCAGTAGTCTGTATCTGATCTTTGGACATTGAAAAGTAAGATGAGATGGCTCGGATTCTGGAGAAAAGTTTACAAAAAGCCGTCGTTCAGAAGGCAGTGAAAAGAGACAACGGCTAAAATAAATTGAAGCACAGGAAATGGTCATAATCCGCTATAATTATGATCATATGAGAAATAATTATTAATTAGATTAGAAATAACAGAAATAAATAAAAATAATGAAGGATGGTCTGGATCATGACAAAAGTTGCACAAAAGATTAAAGGTTATCGCTGTACGCTCTGCGGCAAAGAATTTGCTTATGATGGCAAAGACAGGCTGACCTGTCCGGACTGCGGCGAAAAAGGCATACTGGATATTGTTTTTGACTATGCCAGCATAAAAAAGAGACTGACCCGCGAAAAGCTGAGCGCCAATCCGAATTTCACCATGTGGCGTTATCATGAACTGCTGCCCGTCGACGGCGAGGATTTTCACGATTTTCTCAGGGATGGCGGTTCCCCCCTTTATCGCTGCAAGCGTCTGGGAGCTTTGTGGGGAAGCGACGCGCTCTACGTGAAGGACGATGGCATTAACCCAACGGCTTCCCTGAAAGATCGTGCCAGCGGGGTGGCGGTAGCCCGTGCCAGAGAGCTTGGCTATCACACGATTGCCTGCTCATCCACGGGCAATGCGGCTTCTTCCATGGCGGGCAACGCGGCACGTCTGGGCCTGCGCGCCGTGATTTTTGTCCCGGAACGGGCTCCTCAGGGAAAACTTTCACAAATGCTCTGTTTTGGTGCGAAGGTCATTTCCGTAAGAGGCGATTATAAGGCGACCTTTGATCTCTCCAGGGCGGCCATTGATCGCTATGGCTGGTATAACCGCAATGCCGGGATCAATCCTCTGATGATAGAAGGCAAGAAAACGGTTGCGCTGGAAATTGCCGAGCAGTTCAATTTTAAGGCTCCGGACTGGGTGGCCTGTTCGGTTGGCGATGGTTGTACCATCGGCGGTGTTTACAATGGTTTCAGGGATCTTGTCGAGCTTGGATTGCTGGATCGCGTGCCCAAAATTCTGGGGGTTCAGTCCACGGGCTGCTGTCCCTTTGTAGACGCAGCTGAGGCTGGACGCGATCTTAAACCTGCAGCTGAAAACACTCTGGCTGATTCTATTTCTGTAGGGGTACCGCGCAATCCTGTTAAGGCGCTCAGAGCCGTGCGCGAGTCCGGCGGCAGCTGGCTGGCCGTTCCGGACGAAGCGATTCTTAAGGCCATTAAGACTCTGGCCTCAAGAGAAGGTCTCTTTGCTGAACCGGCAGCAGCAGCTGCGGCGGCAGGAGCGGAAAAAGCTTTGCGCGAAGGCCTTATACATGCCCACGAGTCCCTGGTGATTATCAACTCCGGCAGTGGCCTGAAAGATAGTAAAAATGCTTTAAGAGCGGGTGGACAGCCCTTGAGTGCAGATCCGGATCCGGAAAAACTTGATGACCTGGATTTGGGTCAGGCAGGGGAGCAATAATGGTGGCTGCGGAAAGTGGAGTTTTAAAAGAACGTCTGAGTGAGCTTGAAACGAAAGTCGGCGGCATCAGTGTCGCCGACTTCGTGGGAAACAGCACGTTCAAGATCCCGCTGATGGCCGGTGAAAATGGGCTTGATCGCGTTATCAGCCGTGCTAATGTTTATGCTGATGACGACATCCTTGACTGGGTCAGCCCGGGCGAATTTCTGATCATGACCGAGCTGAATGCCAGGGGATGGAAGCGCAGGGAATGGGAAGCTTTTGCCAGCCGGGGAAATGAGCTTGGCCTGAGTGCTATTGGGCTGAAATATAACTCGGAAAATCCGAAGATCCCGCTTTATCTCAGACAGATCATGGATCGACTCAATTTTCCTCTTTTTATTATCCCGGCAGAAGTTCCTGTAGCCGACGTAGCGGCTGAAATTTTCCGCCAGATTTTTGCGCATCAACGGGAAATCCTGCAGCGGCATGAAAAGCTGAACTGCGCCTTGCAAAACTGCAATCTGGAAAGAAGGGGCGTGAGCGGGCTTCTCGATATTATGGAAGAGAGCCTCAAACTTCCGCTGGCTTTCCTTGCCACGGATTATCGTGAGCCTGAGTTGCGCAGCGGCGGGCGCAAGGTGGATGAAAGCCTGCTGCTTCAGGATGCCCTTGCAGAACTGTCGGAGCATGGAAGCCCGGCACTGCCCAGGAGTGTTGAAGTCAGAATCGGCAATAACCGGGCATGGAGGCTTTCGGTGCCGGTGCTCATCCAGAATCAAAGTTACGGCACGCTTTTCTGCTGGAGTTTCTGGAACCGGCAGGATATGCTTGTTCTTTCGGTCATGGAGGCTGTCGCTTCTAATCTTGCTCTGGCCATGATTCAGGAATATGCCGTGCGTGAGGTGGAAATCAAGCACAGTTCAGAGATTATCGAAGAGCTGCTGAGTGATGACCGACCCAGCGCGGCAGTGGATCGGGCGGCTGTTCTCAAACTCCGGCCGAATGATGATTTCTGTGTGATTCTTCTGAAACTCGAGCAGGTCGGCGAGACCCCTGAAAGTTTTGACTTTTACCGCTATATCACGACAGCCATTCCCTGGATTAAAGATGTCATGGAAGCCCATCATCTGCAGGGACTCCTCGGCCAGCGTCAGGGTTACATGGAGGTGATCCTCTCCCGCAATGGTGAAAAAGACGACGTGATTCTGGAGAAACGGCTTTTATCTTTTGTGCAGGAACTCATTCTTTCGCTTTCTGCCCGTCTGCCCAGCAGTAAGCTCAGGTTGCGTTCCGGCGTAGGACGCTTTCACCGTGGCCTTGAGAATCTGCGGAAAAGCTATGCTGAAGCAGAAAGTTCAGTGCAGATCGGTCCCAGGCTGATGAACGATGACATTATTGTTTTCGATCAGCTGGGTATTTTTAAAATCCTTATTCAGAAAAATATCTATGAGGAAATAGAACGCTTCTATCACGAGACCCTGGATCCATTGCTCCAGTATGATGCGAAGAAGGGGACTGAGCTGATACGTACCCTTGACGCTTATTTCGAAAATAACAGTAACATCAACCGAACGTCGGAAGTTCTTTTTACGCACTATAATACGGTGCTTTACCGTATGGAGCGCATACGGGAGATTACCGGCATGGATTTGAACAATCCCAACGACAGACTAAACCTTGAACTGGCCTTGAAGGTTCGGAAAATTTATGTGGAAACTGCAGAATAAGGTGCATTTGCATGTTTTTCCGGATAATTTAGTTTTTTTATTTATTGTGATATTTCACAAGGAATTGTCCTCTTAGCTTTGCTAAACTCATGAAGTAATAGATTTTATCCTTTTTTTCATAAATAAAAGGATTGAAAAACAAAATTGCGGAAATTTGGATCCGCTGGGATGGGGCAGAAGGCTCTGTCTCATGAAGCCTGTATGGAGGTATTTTTATGGATTTCAAGGAGATTTGCCGGCGGCTCAGCCAATTGCCAACCGAAGGCCTGTATCAGAATGATTTTTTCCTGACCTGGGACAAGAGTCTGGAAGAACTTGAGGCCATCGACCAGGTGGCGGATGCTATGCGTGCTTTAAGAGAAGCGAATAAAAGTTGCCGCATCTTTGACTCCGGCCTGGGTATTTCTCTCTTCCGCGACAATTCAACGAGAACACGTTTCTCCTACGCTTCCGCCTGCAATCTGCTGGGTCTGGAGGTACAGGATCTGGACGAGAAGAAATCGCAGCTCTCCCACGGCGAAACGGTTCGTGAAACAGCCAACATGATTTCTTTTATGGCGGATGTCATTGGAATCCGCGACGATATGTATATCGGTAAAGGCCACACATACCAGAAGAATGTCGCGGCTTATGTGCAGGAAGGCTATGAGGACGGCATTCTGGAACAACGTCCCACACTGGTGAACCTGCAGTGCGACATTGACCACCCGACGCAGATTATGGCGGATACCCTGCACGTGATGCACACTTTCGGCGGAGCAGAAGCTCTCAAAGGCAAAAAAATTGCGATGACATGGGCGTATTCACCCTCCTACGGCAAGCCTCTTTCTGTACCCCAGGGCGCAGTGGGACTGCTGACCCGTTATGGCGCGGATGTGAGCCTGGCTTATCCCGAAGGCTATGACATCATGGAAGATGTGCTGGAATTGGGCAAAAAACAGGCTAAAGCCTCTGGCGGCAGTCTTACGGTCACGCATTCGATGGAAGAAGCTTTTGCCGATGCCGATGTGGTCTATCCCAAGAGCTGGGCTCCCTTCGCGGCGATGGAAGAGCGCACTGAACTATATGCCCAGGGCGATCAGAAGGGCATTGATGAACTGGAACAGCGCCTGCTGGCCAACAATGCCAAATTTAAAAACTGGACCTGCTCCGAAGAGATGATGAAAAAGACCAAAGATGGCAAGGCTCTCTATCTGCACTGCCTGCCCGCTGACATCAGCGGCGTGAGCTGTGCCGAAGGCGAGGTCGATGCCTCTGTCTTTGATCGTTACCGTGTGCCTCTGTATAAACAGGCCAGCTTCAAGCCCTACATTATTGCGGCCATGATCTTCCTGCAGAAGGTGAAGGATCCTGCAGCTAAACTGGAAGAGCTGTGGCAGCGTGACCTCCCGCGTTGGAGTAAATAATTTGTTGGTATCAATCATTTGCTGTCAATCATTTAGTGATGAAAGGGGTATCCATTATGGAGATCAAGACTGAAAAAGTTAAAGCGCTGGCTGAGCAGTATAAACCTGATATGACCCGCTTCCTGCGTGATCTGATCAAGAATTACGGCGAAAGCACGGGTGAGAAAAACCGCGTTTACCGCATCAAAGAAGAGATGGAAAAGCTGGGCTTTGACGAAGTCAAAATTGATGGACTCGGCAATATTATGGGCTTTATGGGTCACGGCGATCAGCTTATTGCCTTTGACGCTCACATCGATACTGTGGGCATCGGCGAACTCAGCAACTGGAAATTTGATCCGGTGGAAGGTTATGAAAATGACTGCGAAATCGGTGGCCGCGGCGGCTCCGACCAGCTTGGCGGTATCGTCAGCGCCGTATATGGCTGCAAGATGATGAAAGACCTCGGTCTTATTGCTGACGATCAGAAGATCATGGTTTCCGGAACCGTTCAGGAAGAAGACTGTGACGGACTTTGCTGGCTCTACATCATCGAAAAAGAGGGGATTAAACCCGAATTTGTTGTTTCCACAGAACCGACGGATGGCGGCATCTATCGTGGCCATCGCGGCCGTATGGAAATCCGTGTCGATGTCTTTGGCATCTCCTGCCATGGATCTGCGCCTGAACGCGGCGATAACGCCATTTATAAAATGGCTGAAATTTTGCAGGACATCCAGAAGCTGAGCCACAATCTCAAAGATGACCCCTTCCTTGGTAAGGGTACCGTGACGACCTCCCAGATTTTCTCCGGAACACCGTCGCGCTGCGCCGTAGCGGACCACTGCTGGATATCTCTTGACCGCCGTCTGACCTGGGGCGAAACCTGGGAGTCTGCGATTAAGGAAATTGAAGAGCTGCCGTCCGTGAAAAAGTATGGTGCCAAAGTGAGCATGTATGCTTATGATCGTCCGGCCTGGACCGGCGAGGTTTATACGCAGGACTGCTATTTCCCGACCTGGGTAATTCCTGAGGATGCGCCTCAGACCCGCGCTATGTTGAAAGGTCACAAAATGCTCTTTGGAGATAAGCGCATGTCACCGGCGTCGCAGAAAGAAATTCGTGACAAGCGTCCGCTGCTTGACAAGTGGACCTTCTCTACAAACGGTGTGGCCATCATGGGGCGTCATCAGATTCCCTGCATTGGCTATGGCCCGGGATCGGAAGCTCAGGCCCATGCCCCGAACGAAATCACCTGGAAAGAAGACCTGGTCCATGCCGCAGCTCTTTACTGCGTTCTGCCCGCTCTCTATAAGGAAGCCTTAAAGGACTAGGATTTATCAGCGAATTTGCCTTCGGGCGCTGCCGACGAAAGGAGCCGATTATGGGGGACATCATGCGTCCTCTGAGTTTTGCCGACCTCATGCGGTGGATTCTCAGAGAGTATCATCAGGAAGGCCGGATTTTCGGCATTGACCGGGACGCCTTTTACCGTCCGGACAAAGAAACGACCGTTAAGACGGCCCTGGGGGAATCCCTGGGGACGCTGATCGGCCCGGCAGCAGGGCCCCATTCTCAGATGGCGCCCAACATTATTGTTTCCTATCTCTGCGGCGCCCGTTTTATGGAACTTAAAACCGTCCAGAAACTGGACGGTGAGACGATTCGCGAAGCTGTACATAAGCCCTGCATTCTCTCTGAAGACGAAGGCTACAACTGTGAATGGTCGACTGAACTCAGGGTGGAGGAAGCTTACGCCGAGTATCTGAAAGCCTGGTTTGCTTTGCATGTCCTGCAAAAGGAGCTGGAGCTTTCGGCTGAGCCGGACTTCGCTTTTAACATGAGTGTGGGGTATGACCTTGAGGGCATTAAAAGTCCCAAAATCGACACTTATATTGAAGAGATGAAGGACGCTTCCGGGCATCCTCTCTTTGCCGAGTGCAAGGCCTGGCTTAAGGAGCATATTTCTGAATTTGCGCATTTCCGTGAAGAGGATATAGAAGCGATTCCCTCGCGCATCAGCGGCTCAATTACCCTTTCTACGCTGCATGGCTGTCCGCCTGCAGAAATTGAACGCATTGCCCGCTACCTGCTTAGCGAGAAGCAACTCAACACCTTTGTCAAATGCAATCCCACCCTGCTGGGCTATGACTATGCGCGTGAAACGCTGAATCAGCTGGGTTACGATTACATTGCCTTTGACGATCATCACTTTAAGGAGGATATGCAGTACCCGGACTGTGTGGCGATGGTCCGGCGGCTGCGCGAGCTGGCGGCTGAAAAACAGCTGGCCTTTGGTCTGAAGCTCAGTAACACTTTCCCGGTTGATGTTAAACGCGGCGAGCTGCCGTCTGAAGAAATGTACATGTCCGGGCGCTCTCTTCATGTATTGACCCTGCAGCTGGCTCTGCGCCTGGCCCGTGAGTTTGAGGGCAAGCTGCCTCTTTCCTTTGCCGGCGGCGCGGATGCTCAGAACCTGCATGGACTGCTCTCGGTGGGCCTTGCCCCGGTCACTGTCGCAACCACGCTCCTGAAACCGGGAGGCTATAAACGCTTCCGGCAGATGGCGAAAATTTCTGCCGGGGTGCAGGGGGACTACGCCCCGATGGATCTGGCGGCTCTTGAAAAACTCTTTGCGGAGACGCTGGCGGACAAGCGCTATCACAAGTCAGCCAGAGAAAAAACTGGCTCTCGCAAGACGGCCTCACCGCTGCCTCTTTACGACTGCTACCAGGCCCCCTGTGAGGATGGCGGCTGTCCCATTCACCAGCAGATCCCCGAGTACCTGAAACTTGTGTCTGAAGGCAAAAACGCGGAGGCTCTGCGGGTCATTGTCCGTGATAATACGGCTCCGACGATTACCGGACGGCTCTGTCCGCAGCCTTGCCGTCACCACTGTACGAGGCTCGATTATGAGGCCCCGCTGGAGATCCGCAAGATGAAATTGCTCGCTGCTGAGGCCGCCGAGGCGGAGCACAGCCGGGAGCTGAAACCCTCTCCGCTGAAGAGTTCGGCAAAAGTTCTGGTCATCGGGGCCGGGCCTGCCGGCCTGGCAGCTGCCACTTATCTGCGCCGCAATGGGGTGGAGGTTAAGCTGAGAGATAAAGCGGAACACGCCTACGGTCTTGTTTCTGCGGTCATTCCCTCCTTCCGCATTTCTGATCAGGAGATCGAGCGGGACTTAAACCTGGCGAAAGCTTATGGTGTGCAGCCGGAATTGGCTGCAGATTCACACATTGATCTCGAAGAAGAGAAGAAGCACTACGCCTATGTCGTGCTGGCGCTGGGCGCTCATGAGCCCGGACGTTCACCGGTGGAAAGCGGTTCGGATAAGGTGACGGATGCGCTGGACCTTCTGAGCCGTGCGAAAAAGAACGGCAGGAGTGGTCTCAGTGGCCGTGTGGCTGTGGTAGGCGGCGGCGATGTCGCTATGGACTGCGCCCGTCTGCTCAAACGTGACAAAGAGGTGAGCGAAGTCGTCCTTGTCTATCGCCGCGGTCTGGCGGATATGCCGGCAGCCCAGGAAGATGTGGATGAGGTGCTGAGTGAGGGGATCTCTGTTCGATCCTTCCTCCAGCCGATCTGTTTTGATGGCCATACTCTGAAAGTGGAAAAGACAGCCTATAGTGGCTGGGACGCCAATGGGCGCAGAGCTGTGGCGGGTTCCGGAGAATTCGCTGAGCTGCCCTTTGATGCTCTTGTGGCGGCAACTGGTGCACGCCTCGAACCCGAACAATACAGCCGTCTTGGCCTTAATGTGGATGAGCGTGGCCGCGCCCGTCTCAATGCAGCTTTTGAATCCAGTGTCGATGGCGTCTATGTCATCGGTGACGGCCGCCGTGGACCGGCGACGATTGTGCAGGCCATGGCGGATGCCAAAACAGCGGCTGCAGACATTCTCAGAAAAGAAGGACTGAAAGCGGACTTTGTGCGTGAAAATCTCTTCTGTTCTGAAGCGGATGAACACGCGGCCGAAGCAGACGGAGGGCGCGAGCGTTCAATTTGTGGCAGCAAGGTGGCTTCGGGTGAGAATGCCTCCCGCCGTGGCGTACTGAAAATGCCCCTTGCCTCAGCGGAGGAGGGCAGGCGCTGCCTCTCCTGTGATCTGCTTTGTGAGATGTGTACGGAAGTCTGCCCGAACCGTGCCAATGTGGCTTTGCCTCTGGCCGGGATGAAAAACCTACGTCAGATTGTCCACATCGACCGCCTTTGCAATGAATGCGGCAACTGCAGCTTTTTCTGCCCTCACGAGGGTCGGCCTTACAGAGATAAATGGACTCTTTTCTCGACTGAGGAGGACTTTATGGCCTCAGATAACAGCGGCTGGCTGTCGCTGGGTGAGAATAAGTGGCTGCGCCGTGATGAGCAGGGATCAACTCAGAGCTGCATGACTGAGGATCTGCCGGAACGTGAACGCGGACTGCTGGCGGCTTTAGACCGCTGCGGCATGCTGACTTTAGCACGGGAGGAAAATTATGCTGCTGATTAACTGTACGCTGGTGACCAATGACGTGGCACAGCCCGTTATTGCTGACGGTGCTCTGCTCTATCGCAATCAGCTTATTGAGGATTTGGGTCCGGCGAAGGACTTGCTTGCCCGCTATCCTGATGAAGAGAAACGCGATCTTGGCGGAAAATGGCTGATGCCTGGGATGATCAATGCTCATACCCACATTTACAGTGCCTATGCACGTGGCATGGCGGTCTCCAATCCGACGCGAAATTTCTTCGAAATTCTGGAAAATATCTGGTGGGCTCTCGACCGCAAACTGGCGCTTGAGGATGCCCGTCTGAACGCGCTGACGACGATGAAAGAGTCTATACGCAACGGTGTAACCACGATTTTTGACCACCATTCATCGCCTCATTCAGCCCGCGGTTCGCTTTTTGCCCTGGCGGATGCGGGACGTGAAATTGGCATCCGTGGCAGCTATTGCTACGAGGTTTCAGATCGCGATGGAGATGAGATTCGTCATGAAGAGATTGCTGAGAATGTCGACTTCATCCGCGATTGCCAGAGCAAAAAAGACGATATGACTCATGGCCTTTTCGGGATGCACGCCTCTTTTACTCTCTCTGATCAAAGCATGGAAGAAATTAAGACGGCCATGGCAGGTATCGAAGAAGGCTATCACATTCATGTCAGCGAAGGCATAGAGGATCAGTACGATTCCCTGCACAAATACGGCAAGCGTGTGCTTCAGCGTCTCTTTGACTGGGATATTCTGGGACCGCGAAGTTTGGCCATACACTGCATCCATGCCAATGGTCTGGAAATGGATATTCTCCGTGAGACGGATACATCCGTGGTGCACAACCCCATGTCTAACATGGGCAATGCCTGCGGAACCTCGCCGGTGGTCGAGATGCTGCGCCGCGGCCTGCGGGTTGGTCTGGGCACAGATGCCTACACAAACTGTATGTTTGAATCCATGAAGGTGGCCAAAATTCTGCAGAGCCATTCCCTTGTTGATCCAACGGTAGGCTTCTCTCAGGCTCTTGCCCTGCAATTTGAAGGGAACCCGGCCATCTGTGCAAAGTTTTTTGATCATCCTCTGGGTGTGCTCAAAAAGGGTGCCTATGCCGACCTGATTACGGTCGACTATCATCCGTACACACCGCTCACAGAGCAGAACTGGGGTGGCCATGTGCTCTTCGGTCTGAATGGCGGCCTGGTTCAGGATGTCATCATCAACGGTAAAGAAGTGATGCGGCAGCGTGAGTTGCTGACCATTGATGAGGAAAAATTGGATGCGGAGAGCAGGCAGCGCGCGGCTCAGATCTGGCCGCAGATGTAAGTTGTTCAGAGTCTGAAATCAGCAAGATGAGGGGACGGCGGAGCTTTCAAGAGACGCTGGACGAACCCTTCTGACTTAGAATATTGCTGATTTCAGGCTTTTTCATTTCCGGGAGCCTGTCCGGAGAAAGGAGAACAGTATGTTACTCAAAAATGGCCACATCATTCGTCCTGGCGCTTCGTTTACAGGAGATCTGCGCATACGGGGAGAGAAGATCGTTGAACTTGGACAGCTTCAGCCCGAAGCGGGAGAAGAAGTTCTCGACTGCAGCGGCATGATACTACTGCCGGGTGGCATTGAGACACACACCCATCTGCAGCTTGAATCCATGGGCACCGTGACAGCGGATGATTTTGCCAGCGGGACCAAAGCTGCTCTGGCCGGAGGGACGTGTACTGTCCTTGATTTTGCCACTCAGTTTCACGGTGAAAGTCTCAAAGAAGGTACGGAGCATTGGAACCGTAAGATTAAGGACAGCCTCTTTTGCGATGTCGGCTATCACATGGCGATGACGGAGTGGAATGATGATCTGCGCAGGGAGATGGCCTGGGCGGTGGACTATGGCATGCCTTCTTTCAAGCTCTATATGGCTTATAAAAACAACATGATGGTCCGCGATGACGAGATTTACGAAGCCCTGGAAGAAAGTAAACGCCTCTCTGCGGTGATCGGCTTTCACTGTGAGAATGGCGATCTTGTGGACAAAGTGGTGCGTCAGCTGAAAGAGCAGGGGAAGCTCAGTCCATACTGGCACGCAAAGAGCAGACCGGCAGAATTTGAAGCTGAGGCGATACGACGTCTGGAGACGATTGCACTCCAACTGAATGCTCCGCATTACGTGGTTCATCTTTCGACAAAAGAAGGGCTTAAGGAGATTCGTCGCGCCCGCCGTAAGGGCAGTCCGGTGGTGGCGGAGACCTGTCCGCAGTATCTGCTTCTCGATGAATCCCGTTATGGCGGACCTGAGGATGACAACTTTGAAGCGGCCAAGTACATCATGAGTCCGCCGCTGCGTGCCAAAAAGAATCAGAAACCCCTTTGGAAAGGGCTTGCCAGGGGTGACATTCAGTTTGTTGGCACAGATCATTGCTCCTTCCGCATGAAAGATCAGAAAACGATGGGCCGTGATGACTTCAGCAAAATTCCCAACGGTGCGCCGGGCATAGAATTGCGCATGCTGCTGCTCTACACCTACGGGGTGCTGTCTGAACGCCTCAGCCTCGAGCGCTATGCTCAGGTCACAGCCGAAAATGCCGCCCGTTACTTTGGACTTTACCCCCAGAAAGGCATCCTGGCTGAAGGCTCTGACGCAGATGTTCTGGTTCTGGATCCTGCCCCTTATAGCAGGGTTCGCAGTGAAGATTTGCTGGAGAAGGCCGATTATACCCCCTACGACGGTTTTGAAATCCGCGGCCGCTTCCGCCAGGTTTTCCTGCGCGGTCAAAAGCTCGTGGAAAATGGACAGGTCATTGACGCTCAGCCCCATGGAAAGTGGTTAGCGGGTCATTGTCCGGATACCAACATTCGCTGAGCGCTTTTTCCGTTAGACAGGGATTTCCTGCATTGACGCGGAACGTTCATATGAAAGGTCAAATTGAAATGAAACAGGAACTCTTTTTTGGCAACTGGCTATCTGCAGCTACGGATGAAAAACTCGAAATCCATGAGCAGAGCTGGCTGCTTGCCGAGGACGGGAAAATCAAGAGTCTGGGGAAGGAAAAACCTCAGGTGGCGGAGTCGGTTCGCGTGCACAATTTTGGGGACAAACTGCTCATTCCGCCCTTTTCAGACCTCCATCTTCATGCTGTCCAGGCCATGAACTGTGGCCTTGGCCTTGATCTGACGCTGCTCGACTGGCTCAAGACTTACACCTATCCGGAAGAGAGCCGTTTTGCTGACCCGGCTTATGCCGAGGCGGTTTTCCGCCGTGTGATCCATGAGCTATGGAAATTTGGCAGCCTTAATTCGATTATCTTTTCCAGTCTGCATAAAGAGGCGACGCTCCTCCTCATGAAGCTCTTGCAGGAGGCTGGGCTGCGCGCCTATGTTGGCAAGGTGAATATGGATCGCCTCAGCCCGGATTATCTCCATGAAAGTGCGGAAGAGTCGCTCGCGGCGACGAGGGAATGGCTCGAAGAATCCAGGGCTTATGGAGCGCTCGTCAAACCCATCATCACGCCGCGCTTTGCACCTTCCTGTACGGATCAGCTGCTGGAAGGGCTGGGACTTATTGTGGAAGACTACGACCTGCCCCTGCAAAGTCATCTCAACGAGACACCGGAAGAAGTCGCTCTGGTTCATGAACTCTTTCCCCGTGCTCAGAATTATCTTGAAGTTTATGAGCATTTCGGCCTCCTGCCGCGTGGGAAAACAGTGATGGCTCACTGCATTTATAACAGCAGGGAGGAAGAAGCCTTTCTGCTCGAGAAGCAGATCACGATCGCTCATTGCCCTTCTTCAAACATGAATATTGCGAGCGGCATTTCCCGTATTCGTGATTATATGAAAGAGGGCTTCCTTATCGGCCTGGGTAGTGATATCTCCGGTGGGGAGAGTCTTTCTATGCAGCAGGTCATCAAGGATGCGCTGAAGTCTTCTGCTCTGCTCTCGCGCAAACGGAAGCTCACGGTGCCGCCGCTCAGCCTCAATGAGATTTTTTATCTGGCCACCCGTGGCGGACGGGCCTTCTTCCCGGAGAGTGGGGGCTTTGAAGAGGGCCTGAGCTGCGATTTCCTGGTGATTGATGATGAGGTGGACAAGCTGCCGCGGCAGTTCAGTCTGGAAGAGCGGCTGCATCGCTTCCTTTATTATGCTTCCCCAGACGAGATCACGACTCGTGTGCTGGCTGCTGTAATTCTTCCGGAACCCCAACTGTGAGGGCAGGCTTGAAAGAGAGAAAAAGGCATGAAAGAGATTTTTAGCAGCCTGAAAAAAACTCTTGAGAAAGGGGAGACCACCTGCCTTGCCACCATTACGGCCGCCTCCGGAGCGATTCCTCGTGGTCAGGGGGCGCGCATGCTGATCGGTCTTTCCGGCCGGTTGAGCGGTACGGTAGGCGGCGGAGCTGTCGAATTTCATGCCATGGAACTCGCTCAGGCCGCCATCGCCAAAGCTCAGCAGGATCATCCGGCGCAGGGAAGCGCGGACTTTGCTCATGAGTTCAAGCTCAAGCATAATCAAGTTGAAGATATCGGCATGGTTTGTGGTGGCGATGTCAAAATTCATTTTCAGATTTTGCGGCCATCTCAGCAGCTGACGGAACTCTGTGAACGTGCCCTGCAATGTTTTGAAGAAGGCCGGGCTGCCTGGCTTCTGCAGGATTTCAGTGCGCATGCGCAGTTTCCTCTGCTGCTCTGGCAGCCGGAGCAGGGACTGCCCGAAGCAGCATTCAACGCGGCAGAAAAGCAGACGCTGAATGACTTTCTCAACAGCCATCGTCCGGAAAAGGGCCTGCTGCACTTTGCTGAACACGAGCTTTTTATTGAAGAACTTTTCCCGCTGTCCACGGTTTATGTGATGGGGGGAGGGCATGTTGCTCAGGCTCTGGTTCCGGCCCTTGCGGCGGTGCATTTCTCGGTGATGGTTTTGGAGGACCGCGAGGAATTTCTCAGAAAGGAGCTTTTCCCGGAGGCCCGGGAGGTTCGCAAGGTGAACTTTTCCCGCATCCTGGATTTCATTGAGATCAAGCCGGAGGATTATGTCTGCATCATGACGCGCGGGCACCATTATGATGAAGAGCTCCTGCGCCAGATTCTGCAGACACCGGCTCGTTATATCGGCGCTATTGGCAGTATGAATAAGCGCCGCTATGTCGATGAACGTCTGCTCGCGAGCGGGGTGAATGTTCAGCAGCTGGCGCGCATCCATTCGCCCATCGGTTTACCCATCGGCGGTGAAACGCCTGCGGAAATAGCGGTCAGCATTACGGCTGAACTGATTTCCGAGCGCTGGAAACTTGGCGGCAAAGGCAGAAAAGAGGAATATTTTCTGAATATGGAAAACGAAGGCTGAAGTTCTGGATCTTCTGCGAAACCCTACGGCGACCAGCATTCTGAGCCTGTCGAGTTACACTGACCTGCGGACGCGAACGCCTTGAATAAAAGGCCCTAACGACTTGGTTTAAGACTCTGGGGAGAAAAATTTTAGCTCAATGAATATTTTTCTAAGCGGTGACAGCGGCAGCGGGAAATCCACCCTGCTACTGGATTTTTTATCTCAGAGCGATCTTGAGGCGGCAGGTTACACGAACGTGCATTTGCTCGATCAGGAAGGTCGGCGGGTGGCGCATCAGCTGAGAGATTTACACCTGCTGATCCATGAATTGAGGCAGAATTTACAGAAGGACAATGGCTTTGATGCCTGGCTTTTTGCGCAGGATTCAGCAGATTCAGCAGTCTCAGCAGATATTGATGCCCCATGTTTCTGCCGACTTGAAGAGGGGAGAATGGTATTTTTCACCAGGCTTTTTGTCGAAAAAAGTCTGGCACTTCTGAGGCAATATCCTGGGTCAGATCTCCTTGTTCTGGATGAAGTCGGCGGGCCGGAACTCCTGGAAGACGATTTTTATGCTAAGCTGCTTGACATGCTGGACAGTCGACAGGCACTTCTGATCGTCTGGAAAAATGCTGCGGGTCTGGCCCATATGAAGCTGGAACACTCTCTGTATGAGGCTCTTCTTGAAAGGCGCTCCCGTCTCCTGGACAGAGCCGATCAGCTTCTGATCTGTGAAAAAAATGAGAAAACGCGCCGCCAGCTTATGGTGACCTTGAAAAATGATTTTAAGAGAGACAAATCCTTTGACAAAGAATCATCGTGTCGATAAAGAAAAACTTAAAGGACGGACGGTACGCACTGAGGAAAAGCAGAAAAAACTTTTGCTTGGGCTTTTGCTGCTTGCCCTTCTGGCTGTTGTTCTTCTTTCGTTTTCGCTGGGACGCTATCCCGTGCCACTCAAGGTAGTGCTGCAGGCTGTTGGTCATAAGATTTTTCCTCAAACTGCCGTGAGCTGGGAGCCGCAGGTTGAAATTGCCCTTTTTCATATACGCCTTCCACGCATTCTTATGGGAATTCTTGTGGGAGCTGGTCTCTCGCTTTCCGGGGCCAGTTTTCAGGCGCTATTTCGCAACCCCCTGGTTTCTCCTGATGTCCTCGGGGCTTCGGGAGGGGCGGCATTTGGAGCAGCCCTGGCGATTTTGCTCGGCATGGGCACAGCGATGATTACCCTGACCTCCTTTGCTTTCGGCCTTCTATCTTTGCTGTTGGTTTTCCTGATCAGCCGTAGAATCCGCATGGATGCCATACTAAGTCTGATTCTCTGTGGCATCGTGGTCGGCTCTCTGTTTACGGCTGCGCTTTCCTATCTTAAATTGATCGCGGATCCAAGTTCTGAACTTCCGGCCATTACCTACTGGCTCATGGGTTCTCTGGCTTCGGCCAGATTTCAGGACCTTGCCTTTGCAGCGCCGCCGATCCTTCTGGGCAGCTTGCTTATCTGGAGTCTGCGCTGGCCTCTGAATCTCTTTACTCTGGGCGAGGAACAGGCCCTGAGCATGGGGGTTCCCGTTAAGCTCCTGAGACTGCTCCTGCTGTTTGCTGCGACGCTGACGACCTCGGCAGCTGTTTCCGTCTGTGGCCTGATCGGCTGGATCGGACTGGTCATTCCTCATATCTCCCTTTTACTTTTTGGGGCGGATTATCGTCTGAGCCTCAGTGGGACGGCGCTGATAGGCGCCATTTTCACTCTTCTGGTGGACGATGCGGCCAGACTCATGGCCAGCAGCGAGGTCCCTATCGGTATTCTCACGGCTCTTCTGGGAGCGCCCGTTTTTCTTAGTCTGCTGCTGCGGGAAGGCCGTCGTCTCTCATGATCGGAAAGGAAAGATCGTATCTTGGCTCTTGAAATACAAAATCTCAGTTTTGCCTATGCGCTTAAACCGGTGTTCGAAGATCTGAACTTTCGGCTGGACTACGGACAAATCCACGCGCTTCTGGGGCGGAATGGGGCCGGAAAAAGCACCCTCTTCAAGCTTATCCTGGGCTTTCTCAAAGCTCAGGAGGGCACGATCCTTCTCGATGGAAAAAATCTGAGCGATTATGGACCCCGTGAGCTGGCCCGGAAAATCGCCTTTATTCCTCAGAAGCAGAGCGGGAGTTTCCCTTACACTGTCTGGGAAATGGTGCTTATGGGGACGAATCCTCAGATTTCTCTTTTTGCTCAGCCCGGCCATAAAGAAAAGCAGCAAGCTGAAAATGCTTTGCGTTCTTTGGGCCTGGAAAGCTTTCGTCTGCGACGTTATGATCTCCTTTCTGGAGGAGAACAGCAGCTTGTTCTTATTGCCAGAGCACTGGCTCAGCAGAGCCGTATCCTCATCCTGGATGAACCGACCTCCGAACTTGATCTGGGACGGCGTGTTGAAGTCATGCAGCGCTTGAAAATGCTGGCCTCTGAGGGATATATGGTGGTTCTTTCCACCCACAATCCGCAGCAGGTTCTGAGCTATGCCGATCATGTCCTTATCCTCAATGCCGGAACGCTGGATGGCGATGGAGCGCCTGAATCCATACTGACGGCAGCAAAACTCAGTGAGTTGTACAGTATTCCGGTTCGCCTGATTCATGGTGAGCAGGGGGAAACCGCCCTTATCACAGATCGGGTTTAGAGCGTGGATCACCTGAAATCTGCTATACTTATGCGACGGCTTTTTGCGGAAGGTTCTGCAGTTTTTCAGCTCCTTTCGCGGAAGCTCAGGACAGACGGCGTGCTGCCGGGAAGGAGAGCCTAAGATGAACTTAACGGCCCCCAGGGGAACTCAGGATATTTTGCCTCCGTGGACGACGGCCTGGCAGTGGCTGGAGCGAAAGTTTCAGGAGAGCTGTGAACTCTATCAGTATCAGGAAATCCGTATTCCGACTTTTGAGCATACGGAACTTTTTCAGCGTGGTGTGGGAGCCAGCACGGATGTCGTTCAGAAGGAAATGTATACTTTTGAGGATAAAGCAGGACGATCGCTGACCCTGCGCCCGGAGGGAACGGCTGGAACGGTGCGCAGCTACATCGAAAACGGCCTGTCTTCGCAACCTTCTCCGGTTAAACTCTATTATCAGCTGACGGCTTTCCGCTATGAAAAAATGCAAAAAGGCCGCTATCGTGAGTTCCATCAAATGGGCTGCGAGTGCATCGGTTCGGCTGAGGCCACGGCAGATGCTGAGCTGATTTCTCTTTTAAGTCATTATTTTAAGGCTCTTGGACTCAGTGAAATTCAATTGAAACTGAACAGTATAGGCTGTCCCAAATGCCGTCCGATCTTTCGTCAGAAGCTGATGGATTACCTCCGTCCGCATCTGGCTGAACTTTGTGAGGACTGCAAACAACGTTTTGACCAGAATCCCATGCGTATCCTGGACTGCAAACAGGCGCGCTGTGCAGAGATTGCCGAAGAAGCGCCGGCTCCTCTGGATTATCTCTGTGACGATTGCCGTGAGCACTGGGAAAGTTTGAAGGCCTTGCTTGAGGCTGCCAACATTCCTTACCAGGTCGACAGGCGCATCGTCCGCGGCCTGGACTATTATACGCGAACGGTCTTTGAATATGTTTCTTCCCATGTGGGCACGCAGGGAACCATCTGCGGCGGAGGCCGCTATGATGGGCTAGTTGAAGAAGTTGGAGGTCAGCCCACCCCCGCGGTAGGATTTGCCATGGGAGTGGAGCGTCTGCTCCTGGAGGCAGAAGGACAGAAGATCGAGCTGCCGCAGCCTGCCGTACCGCAGATCTTTGTGGCGGCCTTCCCGGAGACACAGCAGCAGGCCTTCATGCTTTGCGCACAACTGCGTGCGGAAGGACTTCGGGCGGCACTGGATATCTGCGGGCGCAGCATGAAAGCTCAGCTTAAATATGCCAATCGCATGCGGGCAGACTATCTTCTGCTTTTAGGTGCAGATGAGCTGGCAAAGAACTGTGCTAAAATCAAAAAAATGAGCGATGGGAGCGAAGTTCAAGTCCATCTGGATGAGCTTGCCAGTGTTCTCAAAAGTCTTGAAGCTTAAGGCTAGCGTTGGTGGAGGATAAAGATATGGCAGAGAGTTTAGGCATGTGGAAGCGCAGCCAGAGGGTTGCGGAAATCAGTGAGTCGGATATCGGAAAAGAGCTGTGTCTCATGGGCTGGTGCCATCGTCGCAGAGATTTGGGCAAGTTGATTTTCCTTACCCTCAGAGATCGTTCAGGCGAGCTGCAGCTTATCGTCGACGAAGACAGCGAAGAAGCCCTTTTTCAGAAGGCCCAGCAGGTGCGTTCTGAATTTGTCCTTGCGGTCAAAGGAGAACTTCGCCTGCGCAAGGATCCCAACCCGGAAATGGAAACGGGACGCTTTGAATTGCTGCTCAGAGAAATCAAAATTTTAGCAGAAGCAAAAACCCCGCCCTTTTATATTGATGATGGTATTGACGCCCGTGAATCCCTGCGCCTTGAATATCGCTATCTTGATCTGCGTCGGCCGGAAATGCAGAAAAAGATCATGCTGAGGCATCAGATCAATTTCTTTACGCGCGAGTGGTTCAATCGTGAGGGCTTTCTCGATATCGAAACGCCGGTACTTGTGAAGAGTACGCCGGAAGGCGCCCGTGACTACCTGGTTCCATCGCGCATATTCCCGGGAAAATTCTTTGCTCTGCCGCAATCTCCGCAGCTTTACAAACAGCTTCTGATGTGTTCTGGCTTTGATCGTTATATGCAGATTGCCCGCTGCTTCCGGGATGAGGATCTGCGTGCCGACCGCCAGCCGGATTTTACGCAGATTGACCTTGAAATGTCCTTTGTCGATGAAGACGATGTCATGAATCTCGTCGAACGTTATATTAAAGATCTCTTCAAAGCCATTCTTGGAGTGGAGATCAAAGATCCGCTGCCTCGCCTTGAGTGGGAAGAGGGCATGGAACGTTTTGGTTCGGATAAACCGGACACACGCTTTGCCATGGAGCTCAAGGATTTTTCGGCGGTGGCTGGAAAAACGGAATTTAAGGTTTTCCAGGACTGCCTCGCCTCCGGGGGAAGCGTCCGCGGTTTTGCTGTGCCTTCCGGCGCAGATATGAAGCGCCGTCGCATTGACGAACTCACGGAATTTGCCAAAGATGCAGGGGCGAAGGGTCTTATCTGGATGAGCGTGGAAGACCAGCCGCGCGGTTCAGCAGCCAAATATCTCAGCACTGACTTTGTAAACGAAGCGGCTGCGCTGGCCGGAGCTTCAAAAGGTGACCTGCTTTTCTTTGTGGCTGACGAGAAATACAAGGCTCTGAACATTCTTGGCAGATTAAGACTGGAAGTGGCGAGAAGTCGCGGGCTTATTCCCGAAGACAAATGGGCTCTGCTCTGGGTGACTCACTTCCCCATGTTTGAATACAGTGAGGAAGAGCAGCGCCTGGTCGCTGAACACCATCCTTTTACCTCTCCGCTTGACGAAGATCTGGATCGCCTCATGACGGAGCCGACCAAGGTTCACGCAAAGGCATACGATATCGTACTTAACGGTAATGAACTGGGTGGCGGAAGTATCCGTATTCACGATCAGGAGCTGCAGAAAAATATCTTTAAACTGATTGGCCTCAGTCAGGAAGAAGTCGAGGAGCGTTTTGGCTTCCTGCTCAAGGCTTTTGAGTACGGCGTGCCCCCGCACGGTGGACTGGCGTTCGGCCTCGATCGGGTCTGCATGCTGCTCTCCAAATCTGAGAGTATTCGAGATGTGATTGCTTTCCCGAAGGTTCAGAATTCTTCCTGCCTCATGACAGGCTGCCCTGATTATGTGCATCATAAGCAACTTGATGAGCTGGGTATAGAGCTTTCTCCCACAACACGTTCGGCTATTGAGGCTCAGCACAAAAGCTCTGAGGATGGCGCTGAGCATGAATAAAGAACGCTTCAGAAATCAAAGCGAAGAGCCAGGAAAGGCCTGTTCAGAGCTTCAGGACGTAGCGGAAAATTTGGAAATGCGGGCGGTCCCTGAGGATGATGGGGCTGAAGCTGAAATGAACGCGGTAAGCCAGACCTCTGACACTTTAGAACGCTCCGGAAACACTGTCCCTGACAAAGTTCAGGTCCTGGCAGAAGGCCCGGCAGAGGCGGCCTCTGATTTGGCCGAAGCAGCCAGGGAAACGGCCGCACAGCCGGACAAGCTCAGGGGGTTTCTCAATAACGTGCTGCTTTTTGTCCTTGTTCTGGTTCTTGGCCTGCTCTTTACCAATTTTGTGCTGCAGCGCAATACGGTTCAGGGCAGCTCCATGGTTCCTACACTGACCAATGGCGATGAACTCTTTGTTGAAAAGGTCAGTCGTTACTTTGGCGATATCCGGCGGGGAGATATCATCACGATTGACACGAAGGGGCTGGATTTGTCTGATCCCACGCGTGTGATTAAGCGCGTGATTGCTCTGCCTGGTGAAACTCTGGAAATTCGCGAGGGCCGTGTCTTTGTGAATGGTGCAGAATTGGAGGAAGCTTATCTGCCAGACGGTACGGTTACCGAAGTTCACAATCCTCAATTTGCCAAAGTCACGCTGGGCGAGAATGAGTTCTTCTGCATGGGGGATAACCGTATGGGCAGCAAGGATTGCCGAAATTTCGGGCCTGCGCCCCTGAAAAATGTTCTCGGCAAAGTTCTTGTACGTTTTTATCCCTTCGACCGCATGGGTCGTCCCTGAAAGGAAAGTCTTTGAACGCGAAAGATCATGAAAGAATAAGCCATGTGCGCAATTTCTGTATCATTGCGCACATTGACCATGGCAAGTCCACGCTCGCCGACCGCCTGATCGAAAGCTGCGGCGCGGTGAGTCAGCGCGAAATGAAGGAGCAGATCCTTGATAACATGGATCTGGAGCGTGAACGTGGCATTACGATCAAAGCCCAGGCGGTACGTTTGCAGTACCGTGCCGATAATGGAGAGGATTATACTCTCAATCTCATTGACACTCCGGGTCATGTGGACTTTAACTACGAGGTCAGCCGCAGCCTGGCTGCCTGTGATGGAGCGCTTCTGGTGGTTGATGCTTCACAGGGTATAGAAGCTCAGACCCTGGCCAACGCCTATCTGGCCATTGATGCTGATCTTGAAGTGCTCCCCGTTATCAATAAGATTGATTTACCTT
Source organism: Clostridiales bacterium (assembly GCA_004556455.1). Taxonomy (GTDB): domain Bacteria; phylum Bacillota; class Clostridia; order Saccharofermentanales; family DTU023; genus SFGY01. The sequence goes on from SFGY01000004.1 coordinate 81,030, forward strand.
CTGCCGACCCTGAGGCCGTGCGCAAGGAGATTGAAGAGACGATCGGACTGGATGCGGAAAAGGCCCCGGCTATCTCTGCAAAGAATAATATCAATATTCACGCGGTCCTGGAGGGGATTGTCCACGAGCTACCGCCTCCCCGGGAAGGTGATTCGGATAAAGCTCTGAAAGCCCTTGTTTTCGACTCTGAATACGATGCCTATCGCGGCGTCATCATTCATGTCATGCTCCAGGAAGGAACGCTCAGAAAAGATGATCAAATCCTTTTGATGCACAGTGGAGCGGTCTTTGATGTCGTGGAGATCGGTTATTTTGAACCCGGCTGTTTTCGTCCTACGGATCAGCTGCTTGCCGGAGAGGTGGGTTATATTTCCGCCGCCATCAAGAACGTCCAGGACACCCGCGTGGGGGATACCGTGACGCTCGCTCAAAGGCCCTGCAACGAAGTTCTGCCTGGATACAAACCGGTTCGTCAGATGGTTTTCTGTGGGATCTATCCCGTCGACGGGGCCGATTATGGGGCTTTGAAAGATGCTCTGGAAAAACTGCAGCTGAACGATGCTGCGCTCTCCTTTGAACCGGAGACTTCCGTTGCTCTCGGCTTTGGCTTCCGCTGCGGCTTCCTTGGCCTTCTGCATTACGAAATTATTCAGGAACGCCTGGAGCGTGAGTTCCAGCTGAGCCTCATCGCCACAGCGCCCTCGGTGGAATACCATATCCTGGGCGTAGACGGAAAAATGACGGTGTTGGACAATCCAACCAACCTGCCTCCAGTCGAAAAAATCGAAGAAATGGAAGAACCGATTGTCAGGGCCACCATCATGACGCCGAAAGAATATGTCGGAAATATCATGGAACTTGCTCAGGAGAGGCGAGGGGTCTTTAAAGACATGCAGTATCTCGATGAAAGTCGTGTGGAGCTGCACTACGACCTGCCCCTGAATGAGATCATCTATGACTTTTTTGATGCCCTCAAATCGCGTTCTCGAGGCTATGCGTCTCTGGATTATGAGCTGAGCCATTACGCCGCATCGGACCTTGTCAAGCTGGATTTTATGCTGAACGGGGATATTGTCGATGCGCTGACCTTTATCGTCCACCGGGAAAAAGCCTATGCACGTGCCCGTAAGATCTGTGAAAAATTAAAAGATAACATTCCCAGACAGCAGTTTGAAGTTCCTGTTCAGGCTTGTATTGGCGGAAAAATCATTGCCCGTGAAACGATCAGGGCTTATCGCAAAGATGTCCTGGCCAAGTGTTATGGCGGCGATATTTCGCGCAAAAAGAAGCTTCTTGAGAAACAGAAGGAAGGCAAGAAGCGCATGCGCAATATCGGCAGTGTCGAAGTTCCTCAGGAGGCCTTCCTGAGTGTGCTCAAGCTGGATGAGTAAGCGCCTTTGTCTGAGAAAATTTTTTGCAAATTAAGCCGTTTTTAGTTAAGATAATACAGATCATGCCGATGCGGACGTGGTGGAATTGGCAGACACGCCGGATTTAGGTTCCGGTGCTGAAAGGCATGCAGGTTCAAGTCCTGTCGTCCGCACCAGATATTTCAGAAAAGGCCATTTTAATGGCCGACTGTGGGTGGAGCGTGAAAAAAATCTGTGACGTTTTAAGAGAATCCATGCTCTTCGGTAGTCTGGATCAGGAATTCTACCGGGCATATTGCTCGCAGTCTGAACTTACACTTTTCTGGAAGGGCGACATCATTGCCCAGGAAGGGGATCTTTGTCCCGGAGTTATCATTCTCATTGAGGGTCAGGCTTCCATACAGAAAACTTCACCGAACGGGGACTACTCTACCCTTGCTCTGCTTCAGGCCGGAGCGAGTTTTGGCGATGATCTGCTCTTCGGCAAAAAGCGGCATTATCAAGTGAGTCTGGAAGCGGCGAGTAATGGCAAATATCTGCTCTTCAGGAGAGAGCAGATCTTTAATATGATCCGTCAGTCCCCCCAGCTTCTGAGCAATTTTCTCAACACTTTATCGGATAAGGTTCAGCAACAGGAACGCCGGATTAACCTGCTCTCTCAGCGCAGCCTCAGACTTAAAATTTCCGCTTATCTGATGGGTCTGCTCAAAGATCAGCTTGATGAAAGCGGACGTACACTGAAGGAGGAGCTGAAGATCGTTTCGACACCAGCAGTAGAATTTCCGATCAGTAAAGAGATGGTGGCGCGCTTGCTGGCTATGCCCCGCCCCTCGCTCTCACGCGAGCTGATCAGTATGGAAAAAGACGGGCTGATTCGGGTTTCCGGCCGTGTGATCTGGCTCAGAGATCTGAAGCAGCTTTCTGCCGGAGAATATACAATTATCTAAAGTCACTGTCCCAGACAGCGAAAAAGGAGGACAAGATGTCAGTCAAATCGGATATCGAAATTGCCCAGGCGGCAAAAATCAAACCCATCGGTGAAATTGCCAAAACGGCGGGAATCCCTGAAGAGGCGCTCGAACTTTACGGCCCCTATAAGGCGAAAATCAAGCTGGAAGCGTTGAAAGGAAAGGAAGAGGGGAAATTGATCCTGACGACGGCGATTAACCCGACTCCTGCAGGTGAGGGTAAGACCACGACAACCATTGGCCTGGCAGACGGCCTTCGCGTCATCGGCAAAAACAGCGCTGTGGCTATTCGTGAGCCATCTCTGGGCCCGGTTTTTGGTGTCAAGGGCGGAGCGGCAGGCGGCGGTTATGCCCAGGTTATCCCGATGGAAGATCTCAATCTGCATTTTACGGGAGACTTTCATGCTATCGGCGCGGCCAACAATCTGCTTGCCGCCATGCTGGATAATCACATTCAGCAGGGCAATAGTCTGCGCATTGATGTCCGCAATATCATCTGGCACCGCTGTGTCGACATGAATGACCGTGTCCTGCGCAATATCGTCATCGGACTCGGCAAACGCGGCGATGGCGTGCCTCGTGAAGATCACTATGACATTACCGTAGCTTCTGAGGTTATGGCAGCATTCTGCCTCGCCACCTCCATAACTGACCTTAAAGAGCGCCTTGGCCGTATGATTGTGGCTTACGACCTTGACAAAAAACCAGTTACGGCGCATGACCTGAAAGCGGAAGGGGCCATGGCGGCTCTGCTGAAAGATGCGCTCAAACCCAATCTGGTTCAGACCCTTGAAGGAACGCCGGCCTTTGTTCATGGCGGTCCCTTTGCCAATATTGCCCATGGCTGCAACAGTATTCTCGCCACGAAGATGGCTCTGGCTCATGCCGATTATGTCGTCACGGAAGGCGGCTTCGGTGCAGACCTTGGCGCAGAAAAGTTTATTGATATTAAATGCCGTGCGGCAGGTCTTAAACCTTCGGCGGTTGTGATTGTGGCAACGGTTCGTGCACTTAAACATCACGGTGGATGTCCGAAAGATGGCCTCAATGAAGAGAACCTTGACGCCCTGAAAAACGGCATGCCTAACCTCCTGCAGCACATTGAAAACATGAAGAATGTCTTCCATGCGAATTGTGTGGTGGCCATCAACCGTTTTCCCACGGATAGTGAGGCAGAACTTGAGATGGTGCGTGAACTTTGTGCTGATTACGGTGCGGATGTCGTGCTCTCCGAAGTCTGGGCTAAAGGCGGTCAGGGCGGTGTTGAACTGGCGAAGAAGGTTGTGGAGCTCTGCGACAAAGAAAATAAAGTGGAATTTGCCTACGACTGTCAGGCCGGTATTGCGGAGAAAATCGAAACGATTGCCAAACGCATTTACCATGCCGATGGGGTTGAGTTCCTGCCCTCTGTGAAGAAACAGATCAAACAGGCTGAAGAACTTGGCTTTGCTCAACTGCCGATCTGCATGGCCAAAACGCAATATTCTTTCAGTGATGATCCGCTGCTGACCGGTGCACCCAAAGACTTCACCGTGACCGTACGTGACCTTCGTATTTCCGCAGGCGCCGGCTTCCTCGTGGCTCTGACTGGTGACATTATGACGATGCCGGGCCTGCCCAAGACTCCTTCTGCAGAAAAAATCGACGTCGATGAAAACGGCGTCATCAGCGGCCTTTTCTAAGACCACGGAACTTTTCGGATTTCCGGCTGCGGGCTGCACAGGATTGCTGCCGCAGTCCCGCAGCCTGAGATATCCTGTCATAAAGCTGTAAGCATTTTTTAAGAACCCTGACCCATGCCCGGGCAGTGAGAATTGTATAATCTTGAAAGGGTGGAATGTTATGGATGAGATCAAAAGGTGCATGAACGAGGCAGCCACATTTCTGGATCGCGATGCCGGGGTCTGTGATGAAATGGGCAGGGTGCTTGCGACCACACGTCCTATACTTGAACTGAATGAAATGCAGGCAGCTCTTAAGGCGCCTGCTTCAGATCAAGTCTGGACCGGCGATGGCCGCAGCTTCTGTCGGCTGGATCCGGATATTCCCAATAGCGGCATTGTTTTTGTCAGTGGCACAGATCGGGCGGCACAGGATGTCCTCGGGCTTTTGGTGCGCTGGATAAGATCGACCAAACTGGAGCGCAATACCCGTCTGGAACGGCAGAATTTTCTAAAAAACGTTCTTCTTGAAAATGAACTTCCCGGCGATATTCCCCTTAAGGCAAGAGAATTTAAAGTTTCCTATGCTCTGCCGCGCAGAGCTCTTTTGATACGCTTCAATGAGGCTTGTGATCCCGAAACTCTTAAAACTGTTCAGAATCTGATCGGCGAAGGGGAAGATGAGATTTTTACCGTTGATGAACACAATATGGTCGTGCTGCTCGTCTGCAGTGAAGAGGGGGAGCGCGGAGATAAAATCAGCGAAGAACTCCTGTCGACATTTACTGAGAGTGGACGAAAAACCCATATCGGCGTGGGCCTTCTTGCTGAAAATCTCAAGGATACTGCCAAGTCCTACCGCGAAGCCTCCCTGGCGCTCACGGTCGGAAGCATTTTTTATGAAGATACGAAAGTTATGTGGTATAACCGCCTTGGTTTGGGTCGCCTGATTTATCAGCTTCCCCCGACGCTCTGCCGCATGTTCCTTTCTGAGGTATTTGCTGCCGAAACATATGAAATGCTGGATCCTGAGACCCTTCTTACCATTGAAAAATTCTTTGAAAATAACCTCAATGGATCGGAAACCTCAAGGCAGCTTTTTGTACACCGCAACACCCTGGTTTACAGACTGGATAAGGTTCAGAAGATCACCGGCCTTGATCTGCGCAGTTTCGATGATGCCGTTCTTTTCAAACTGGCTTCCATGGTGCGGCGCTACCTTGAATCGTTGAATCAGGCGGGGGAAACCAAAAGTCCGGAAAAACGCTGGTAATTGGTGGTCTGCCGTTTGTAGAAAGGCTTTATTTTGATTGAATTCAGAAATGTAGGCAAAGACTACAATCGGCAGATTCATGCTTTGCATCACATCAATTTCTCCATTGATGCAGGGGAGTTCGTCTTCCTTATTGGAGAAAGTGGCGCCGGTAAATCGACGGTCATCAAATTGCTCACCTGCCAGGAAAGCCCGACCTACGGGACGGTTGTGCTGGACAATTTTGACATCAGCCGTATGAAGAGAAAGCTGACGCCTTTTTTGCGCCGTAAAATCGGCATGATTTTTCAGGACTTTCGTCTTATTGAGAGTAAGACCGTTTATGAAAATGTCGCTTTTGCCATGGAGATCGTCGGCGCGCCTCAACATCTGATCGAGCGCCGGGTGCCCATTGTGCTCAGTCTTGTCGGACTGCGTGGCAAGTCTGAGGCCTATCCTCAGGAACTCTCCGGCGGCGAAGCTCAGCGAGTGGGTATTGCCCGCGCCATGGTTAATAATCCACGTCTTATTCTGGCTGATGAACCAACTGGAAATCTGGATCAGGCCAATGGCGAAGCCATCATGGCTCTGCTCGACGAAATTAACCGTGCTGGAACGACCGTCATTGCCTGCACTCATGATGTGGCCATGGTTGAACGCATGAATAAGCGTGTCATCGAGCTTAAAGAAGGTCGCATTATCCGTGATGAGTTCCCAGTCTCAGATCAGGCTTTTGATGGCTCTGCCTGCTTTTATTCACCCGAAGGAAGGGATGAATCCCTGAAACAGTTTGTTTCGGAAGAAGATAATTTCAACAGCCGCTTTGAACATGAAGAACGATATTATGCGGCTGGAGAAGTTTTACAGCGCCGGGGTGTCGGTTCCCACACGGCTCCGCCGCTCATTCAGCTTGCGGAAAAACGGCTTCGCACTGACTTTGGCAGCCGTCTGGATAAAGCCAACGAAGTTCATGCCCAGCCAAAAAATATGACACGAATTAAGCCTTCACTCGGTGACCCTATGGATCAAGATGAAAGCGCGCGCATTCGCCGAAAAATGTTGATGGACAGCCGCCGCAGACGCGAACGTAAGGAAGGTCAGGCAGCTCATGGGCAATAAGGGTTTACGCTTTGCTTTCAGGGATGGTTTTAAGAATGTTGTTCGTCATCCCCTGATTCTTCTGGCTTCCATCTCCACGATGGTGCTCATGTTAATTTTGCTTGGCGCCTTTATGCTTTTTTCACTTAATTCAGCTCATCTCCTGAAGCAAGCCGGTGAAAGACCTCCGGTTGAAATTCAATTTGAGGTCGGAGCGGATGAAAATCTTGTTCGGACACTGGATCAAAAGCTTTCTGAAAATGCTTTGATTGTCGAACATAAACTGATGAGCCCGGCCGAAAACATGGAGTTTTTTAAAGAGAGAATGGGCAAGGACGAATTTTTTGATGACTTTGATTACAGGGCACATATCCCCTGGACCATTCTCCTGCGCCTCAGTGATCCTGCACTCGGGGCGAGTTTCAAGGACGAGATCATGAAGTACCCTGGGGTCTACGATGTCATGATGGAGACCTCGCTGATGAATCTTCTTCAGGATGCCAACCAGAAAGTCAGCATCATCAGTGCTGTGCTCTTTCCTTTTTTCTGTCTGATTACGGTTCTGATTATGTCCAACATGGTGCGAATGATTGCTCTGGCCAGGGCAACGGAGATCAGCATTATGAAAACGATGGGTGCAACCGACAGGTACATTCGCATTCCCTTTATCGTGGAGGGCCTCTTCGTTGCTCTCGTATCTACATTTATGACCCTGCTGATTCTCTTTCTTGGGTATCAGGCTCTGACGGGAAGAATGCAGGGAGGAGCCGGTGCGCTGCACTTTTTGCCGCTCTCACGCTTGCTCCTTCCCTTGACGCTCATCCTCCTGCTGGTCTCGGTCATTGTGGCGACTTTAACCTCTGTCTTATCTGTCCGCCGCTACGTGCAGGTCTGATTGACCTTCTTCCGATGCTGAGCTTGTCCCGGTGACTGCACTTATTTTCGATATTTACTCCTGACTTTTGTGAAAACTCATGTACAGACTAAAGAATTCTATGAATAAAAAGCTTTCTCTAAAACCGCGGCTCTGTTTCCGGCGTGCCCTTTGCTCGCTGCTCCTTGGAGGCTGCCTGCTTCTGGCCTGGCCGCTTCATCTGGCCGTCAGGGCGCAAACCGATCTTCCTCCAGCAAAATCAGAAACTGCGGATGAACTGGCTGCCTTGCAACAGGAACAGGAACTTCTCAGCCAACAGCTGGAAAAAGCTCAAAAAGAGCTTTCGGCCTTCCAGAGTCAGAAAGACCTCAGGGATTCTAATCTTTCCTGGCTTTTGGAGCGCGATGCTGAGCAAAGGGCGAAATATAAAACCCAGTTGATGCAGGTTGCCGGTATCACAAAAATAAAAAAATCTCTGGATAAAAGCCTGGAAGTTGCGATCCGCAAGTATGATGAGCGCAAGACGAGATATGGCCAACGGATTGAGGCCATGTATCGTATGCAGAATAAGTCTCCACTCGAAATATATCTTGAATCGGATAATCTTGAAGCCTACTCTTCCACGATGCTTTTTATGAAAATGATCTCTGATGCCGATGAACAGGATCTGATTAAGCTTCGCGAAGCCAGGGAAGACCTGAGTCAAAGGCGCAAAGAAACAGAAGACAACCTGAAGGAGTACAGTCAGCTTCTGGAGGCATTGGAAAAGGATTTGAAGGCCATCGAAGAAGATATTGAAGACTATCAGTCAAAGGTTGATTCCCTCGATGCTGAAATGCAGTCACGTCTTGAAGCGATCAATCAGTTTACGCAACAGGATGATGAACTGCAGATGGGGATTGATGCCATGCAGGCTCAGCTTGACGAAGAAGAAAGGCAGCGTAAACTCGCCGAAGAACGGGCATCTCTCGCTGCCGAGAGTCAGGAAGCCGGCGCTGGGGCAGCCTCGCCCCAATATACCGGAGGCGCCTTCGTATGGCCCTGTCCCAGTTACAGCGGAATCACCTCCGGCTTTGGCTATCGCTCTGTTCCGGAAGCAGGCCTCAATGACTTTCATACCGGCCTTGATATGGCCGCAGATTATGACGCGCAAGCTCTGGCTGCAACAAGCGGTGTCGTCGTGTATGCATCCTGGATGGAGTACGGAGGTAACACCGTAAAAATTGACATTGGCGGCGGCACCCTCATCATGTACTGCCATCTGAATTCCATAGCCGTAGCCGTAGGCCAGACCGTAAGTCCGGGAGAGGTTGTCGGTTATGTGGGAACGACAGGACTTTCGACGGGACCGCATCTGCATTTTGAGGTGCAGCAGGATGGCACGCCAGTGGATCCCTGGCTCTATTTGAGCTGATGACATTTCCGCTTGCTTGCTTCGCAGCAGCCCCTTCTCGTCTCAGACACTGCGTCTCCTGATGCTGCTGCATTGGAAACAGGATGCTCACTTTGCTGTGGTTGTGATCGCGAACTCGCTCGAAGGGGCTCTGCTCCGCGTCTCGCGGGGCAAACTGCAAGATATTTCCGCTCGCTTGCTCCGCAGAGGCCCCTTCTCGTCTCAGACACGCTCTCTCTTCAGTGCGGTTCCTGAGGCCGCTGCACTGGGAACAGGATGCTCACTTTGCTGCGGTCGTGATCGCGAACTCGCTCGAAGGGGCTCTGCTGCGCGTCTCGCTGGGCAAGCTACAAGACATTTCCGCTCGCTTTGACTCTTGAGACTTTTGCCCCGCTCGATTATTCTTATAGAGCTGGATGCTTTTTAATTTATTCTTCCTGCTTCTGAAGGAGAGCTGTTTATGACTGATCCTAAAATTTCTGCTCATGATCCCGCTGTTTCGCCTGAGCGCGGCAGCTCGACTGTTTCCTCGACCGACGCGGAGAAGCTGAGTACTGCGGGCACGACTTTTGAAGAAAAGCCTTTACAGGAGCTTTCTTCCGGGGAAGGCTGCAAGGCTTGTAAGGGCTCCTCTGATGGGCAGGAAAAGAGTCAGGGGAGACCGCTGTGGACACGTGTGCTGGTGCTGCTTCTGGCGCTGCTTCTGCTTTTTAATTTACTCTTGCTCCTGACGCCGGGTGGGCGAGGCCTGGTGGATGCGGCGCAGGGTCGCTCTTCGTTTTTTCTGGCTAAGGAGCGCAAACTGGATGATAAAGCCAGGAAGCAGGAAGAAAAACTTGAGCTGATTTACGATATTCTCAAACAGAATTATTACCGTGAGCTGACGGATGAAGAGATGATCGAAGCGATGTACGACGGCTTGCTTGATAAAATGGACAGTCAGTTTACTTTTTATCTGTCTCCTGAGTCCAACGCTGAGATGGAAGAATCCATGAAGGGGGAGTACAGCGGCATTGGTGCTCTGGTTTCTCAGAAGGATAAAGAGTATATGATTTCCGATATGTTTGATGGCAGCCCTGCTCTGGAGGCAGGCCTGCGTATCGGTGATGTTTTTGTTTCTGTTGAAGGGAAGAAAGCTTCGGAGTTTGAGGATGTGACGGCTCTCTCAGTGATGGTTCGCGGAGAAGAGGGGAGCAAGGTCAGGATCACGGTGTATCGTCCTTCTGAGAAAAAGGAACTGGATTTTGAAGTTGAGCGACGTAAGATTACTAACGCCAATCTGCATTATGAGATGCTGGAGGATAAAATCGCTTATATTCGTATCAGCGAATTTAACAGCGGCGTGAGTGATAATTTTATTTCGGCTGTAAAGGATCTCCTTAAGCAGGGAGCTGAGACCTTTATTTTTGATGTGCGAAATAATGGTGGAGGTTATGTCAGCGAAGTGACCCGAATGCTGGATGCCTTGTTGCCCAAAGGTGTTCTGGCCACCGTGAAGGGTCGGAATGAAGGCAAGAATTTTGAAGAATCATGGGAATCTGACGATAAAATGCTTGTGTCTGAAGACTTGCGCTATGTTATTCTGGTCAATGAGTTTTCGGCCAGTGCCAGTGAACTTTTCTCCGGTTGTTTGAGAGATTGGGACAAAGCGGTTCTGGTCGGTCAGAAGACCTTTGGCAAGGGGGTTGGCACGGTGACGCGTGAGCTCTCGGACGGCAGTGCGCTGCAAATTACAAACTTCACCTATTATCTGCCGAGTGGAGTGACGGTGCAGGATACGGGATTGACGCCGGCCTATGAGGTCGAGCTGAGCGATGAGGTCAGAGGCTTGCCGCTGGCTTCGATTGAGCGAAGTGCTGATCTCCAGTTGATGAAGGCTCTGGAACTGGCTCACAAAAATATTGAAAATCAAAAATAGGGTGTACAGATGGAAAAGGACATTATTTTAAGTGGCGATCGTCCCAGTGGTCGCCTGCACATTGGACATTATGCCGGTTCGCTGGCCAAACGTTTGGAACTGCAGCAGATGAACATCCCCATGTACATCATGATTGCAGATATGCAGGCCCTGACGGATCATGCTGAAGATGGTACGCTGGTTCGTGATTCTGTGATGGAACTTGCCATCGATTATCTGGCGATTGGTCTCGACCCCGAAAAGTGCACGATATTCATACAAAGTGCAGTCCCACAGCTCTGCGAGCTTACGATGCTCTACATGAATTTTGTCACGCTGGCGCGCCTTAAACGAAACCCTACGGTCAAAAACGAAATGCAGCAGCGCAACTTCGGAGATACCGTTCCTTCAGGTTTTCTGAATTATCCTGTAAGCCAGACAGCGGATATTACCGCCTTTAAAGCAACGCTCATCCCAGTTGGTGAAGATCAGCTCCCGATGATTGAGCAGTGCAATGAGATTGTGCGCCACGTCAACCATCTCTATAAAACAGACTGCCTCAAAGAGTGTAAAGCCATGCTGTCTCAGGTGTCCCGCCTGCCGGGCACTGATGGTAATCTGAAGATGAGTAAGAGCGTTGGAAACTGCATTTACCTTTCAGACGATGAAAAAACGGTTAAAACGAAAATTATGGGGATGTTTACCGATCCCGGACACCTGCGTGTTGAAGACCCGGGAAAAGTCGAAGGTAACCCTGTCTTTGCTTATCTGCGAGCTTTTGACCCGGACAAAGAAGCTCTGGCAGAAATGGAGGCTCATTATCAACGCGGAGGTCTGGGAGATGTTAAGGTCAAAAAGCATCTGAATGAAGTCATGCAGACTCTCCTCGAACCCATACGTGAACGCAGGGCTGAACTGGAAGAAAAACGTCCACAGATTCGTGAGTTGCTTCTGAGTCACAGTGAGAAAGCAGCTGCTGCCGCTGCGGAAACTCTGGCTGAACTCAAAGAGGCAATGGGCCTGAACTATCGTAATATATAGTGCTTTGTGAAAATTCACATGGCCTTCTCGCAGTGCCTTCTGAAAGTCCTGAAAGGCATCGAGTTTTAAAAAAAGTGCACAAATTTGCTGCTTTTTCTATTTTGCCAGCTAATCAACGAAGAAAAGCCCTTGCAAAGGGCTTTTTATTCGTATACAATAGTCCGCGTCGCTTGGGCGTATTTTGCCCGGATGACAAGCAAAGAATCTTGAGATTGCCGCCCTCGCGCTGCGCGGGAAGCGGGTAACTCAGGAGGAGCAGTCAGCCCCATGAGGGCGGCGAGATTCACACGCAGCATGACCGTGGTATTTGAACCCAGTGCATGCCTGACGGGATAGTGCAACTGGGTTTTATTATAGGCCAGGTAGGAACCGCCCGGATGTGTTGTGAGTTATTGCAGAAAATCAGGAGGAACACACATGGCTGTTAACCAAAAGATCAGAATTCGTCTAAAGGCTTTCGATCATCATATCCTGGACGAGAGCGCGGCCCGCATTGTTGATTCGGCAAAGAGAACCGGTGCTTATGTTTCCGGCCCTATCCCGCTCCCGACCGAAAAAGAAATCGTGACGATTCTGAGATCCCCGCATGTGAATAAGGACTCTCGTGAACAGTTTGAAATTCGCACGCATAAGCGACTGATTGATATCCTCGCGCCCAACACCCGCACAATGGAGTCGCTCATGAAACTTGAGATGCCCGCGGGTGTCAACATTGAAATCAAGATCTGAACCCGTGCGGGTTCCGGTCAAGTTCACAAGTTGAACCAATAACCAGGAGGTAAGAATGAACAAATTCATGCTCGGCAGAAAGGCCGGTATGACCCAGATTTTTGATGAGAACGGAGAGACGATTCCCGTCACCGTCATCGATTGCGGGCCTCTGACCGTTGTCCAGAACAAAAGTCAGGAAACCGATGGCTATCAGGCTGTCAAAGTAGGCTACGAAGCTTTCAAAAAGGGCAATAAACCTGAAAAGGGACAGTTTGCCAAAGCTGGCGTGGAGCCCATGCGCTTCTTGCGCGAATTCAGAGATACCGATCATTTTGAAATTGGTCAGAGTATCAATGTCGCAGACATGTTCGAAGTGGGAAATAGCGTCGATGTGGTCGGCATCTCCAAAGGTAAAGGCTATCAGGGTTCTGTCCGCCGTTTCGGCACAGCCCGTGGTCCGATGGCTCACGGTTCGAAATATCACCGCCACGCTGGTTCCAACGGCACGTCCGCAACCCCTTCGCGCGTGAGAAAAGGCAATAAATTACCGGGTCACCTCGGTCAGGACCGCGTGACCGTACAGAACCTCAGGATCGTCAAGGTGGATGGCGAGCGCAATATCCTCGTCGTCAAAGGTGCTGTTCCCGGCGCCCGCGGCGGTCTCCTTGAGATCACGACTTCTGTGAAGTCGGCGCAGTAAGGAGAGGGAGGAAACATCCATGGCAACAATTGATCTCTATAACATGAAGGGCCAGGTGGTGAAGCAGATTGAAGTCAAAGATGAGGTCTTTGGCATCACGCCGAACCATGATGTCCTGCAACGTGCTGTCATTATGCAGCTGGCAAATAAGCGGCAGGGAACATCTAAAGCGAAAGGCCGCAGCGAAGTATCTGGCGGCGGCAGAAAACCTTATCGTCAGAAGGGCACAGGCCGGGCTCGTCAGGGCTCCATCCGCGCTGCTCAGCACGTTGGCGGCGGCGTCATTTTTGGGCCGGTACCGCGCTCCTATCGTACGGTTCTGCCTCGCAAAATGCGTCAGCTCGCAATGAAGTCGGCTCTCTCGGCTTGTTATGCTGACAATAAACTCAAGGTCGTCGATGATTTAAAACTTGAAGCGATCAAGACTAAGGAGATGGCTCAGGTCCTTAGCAATCTGGAAGCTGAAAAATCCACTCTTCTGGTTCTTGAGGCAATGGATCTTGTGATCCGTCGTTCTGCCGCGAATCTTCCCGGTGTCAAGCTTGAGCTTTCTAACACCATCAACGTTTTTGACCTGCTGAAATTTGACCACGTGGTCTTTACCGAAGCGGCGCTCCGCAAAGTTGAGGAGGTTTACGCCTAATGAAAAACTATCACGACATCATTATCCAGCCTGTCATCACAGAACGCAGTACGATGCTCGCTGCTGAAGGCAAATATACCTTTAAGGTGGATACAGCCGCGACGAAAACGGAAATTCGTCAGGCCTGCGAACAGCTTTTCAATGTGCGTGTCCTCAAGGTCAATACTCAGAATATGCCGGGTAAGGCCAAGCGCGTTGGAGTCAATGCCGGTCATACCCCTGCCTGGAAAAAGGCCATAGTGACGATTGACAGAAGTCCGAATGCTGCTTCTTACCTGGGCAAGGGCGGCAAGAAGATCGAAAGTGCCCAAAAGTATAAGGATACCATTGAAGAATTCGGGTTTGGCCAGTAAGGCGGCCCAAGAGAAGGAGTAAAGCATTATGGCAGTAAAAAGCTATCGTCCTACTTCTCCCGCACTCAGACAGATGACTGTGGCCGACTTCTCTGAACTCACAGATAAGAAGCCCGAAAGTCGCCTGCTCCGTGTCCGGAAGCAGAAGAGCGGCCGCAACAGCTATGGCCGCATTACCGTTCGTCATCGTGGCGGCGGCAATCGCAGAAAGATCAGAATTCTGGACTGGAAGCGTACGAAAGACAACGTTCCCGCTAAAGTAGCGGCTCTCGAATATGATCCCAACCGCAGTGCCCGTATCGCGCTGCTACATTATGCAGATGGAGCAAAGAGCTACATTCTGGCTCCGGATGGGCTAAAGGTCGGTGCCACGATTATTTCGGGTGAGAGCGTTGACCCGGTTCCGGGCAACTGTATGCCTTTAAGAAACATGCCGGTCGGCGTTACTCTGCACGCTATCGAAATGAAACCTGGTCGTGGTGCACAGCTGGTTCGTGCTGCTGGTGCAGCTGCTCAGCTTATGGCTAAGGAAAATGGTTTTGCTCAGCTGCGCATGCCTTCAGGCGAGTACCGTCTCATTCCGGATGGCTGCCGTGCAACAGTAGGTACGGTTGGCAATCTTGAACACGAAAATATTACGCTCGGCAAAGCCGGCCGTGTTCGCCACATGGGCAGACGTCCGATGGTTCGCGGTAAAGTCATGAACCCGGTGGATCACCCGCACGGCGGTGGTGAAGGCCGCAACCCGATTGGTCTTCCCAGCCCGATGTCTCCCTGGGGTAAACCGACGCTTGGTAAAAAGACCCGCAATAAGCATAAGCAGTCTAATAAGTACATTCTGAGACGTCGGAAGAAGTAAGGGAGGAGATAGTCATGAGTCGTTCAACCAAAAAAGGTTTTTACGTAGAAGACGCCCTGATGAAACGCATTGTGGCGATGAATGATAAGAACGAGCATAAGGTGATCAAAACCTGGTCCAGATCCTCCACGATTTTCCCGGAAATGGTCGGCCATACCATCGCTGTCCATGACGGCAGAAAGCACGTCCCGGTCTATATCACGGAAGAAATGGTCGGTCATAAGCTCGGCGAATTTGCACCCACGCGTACCTTCAGAGGTCACGCGGGTACCGAAAAAACTGTTACAGCCCGCTAACGCCGCGGAAGGGAGGAATTCACAGTGGAAAAAAAGGTGATGAGCAAGCAGGAACTTCTTGAAAAAAGAGAAGACTTGCTGAATATCTACCACGGCGTTCAGCGTAAGAGCGCCCGAAAGCCCCTGCTGACGAAAAAAGAGCGCAAAGTTCTTGGCATCGGCAAAGATGAGGGCAGAGCCTCTGTGCGCAATGTACGTGTAGCGCCCAGAAAAGTTTCTATCGTCAGCGATTTGATTCGCGGCAAGGGTCTTGATGAGGCTCTTGCTATCTTAACCTATACTCCGAAGGCGGCTTCTCCGATCTTTCTTAAGCTCCTGAAGTCCGCAGAAAGCAATGCCGTCAACAATAACGATCTTACCCGCGACCATCTTTATGTCGCCGAAGTTCAGGTTGGCCAGGGACCTACCCTCAAACGCTTCAGAGCGAGAGGTAAGGGTTCAGCTTCGCGGATTAACAAGAGAACGAGCAACATCGCTGTTGTTCTAAAAGAGAAAGCTTAAGGAGGCAAACATGGGTCAGAAAGTTAATCCCCACGGTCTGCGCGTTGGTGTGATCAAGGATTGGGATACCCGTTGGTACGCGGACAAGAAGAATTTCTCACGCTATCTGGTTGAAGATTATAAAATCCGTGATTTTGTGAAAAAAGAATGTGCCAAGTCCGGTGTCTCCCGCATTGAGATTGAACGCGAAGGCGATGAGAAGACCATTATCACGATTTCAACCGCAAAACCGGGTATTGTCATCGGGCGTCAGGGCGCTGAAATTGAAAACCTGAAGAAAAAGCTGGCTAAAAACTTTGGCCGCAATTTCTTTGTCAATGTTAAAGAAGTCCGCAACCCGGATATGGAAGCTCAGCTTGTGGCCGAGAGTATTGCGCAACAGCTGGAAGAACGCGTTTCTTTCCGCCGTGCGATGAAACAGGCGATTGGACACGCCATGAAGGCTGGCGCTAAGGGTATTAAAACCATGTGCAGCGGCCGTCTTGGCGGTGCCGAAATTGCCCGTGTTGAGCAGTACCATGAAGGGACGATTCCTCTTCACACACTGCGTGCAGATATTGACTATGGTTTTGCCGAAGCGCACACGACTTATGGCCGCATCGGCGTGAAAGTCTGGGTGTATAAAGGCGAAATTATTCCCTTACCCAAGACTGCTGAAAAAGAAACGAAGCAGGAAGGAGAAGCCTGATGTTACTGCCTAAACGCGTTAAATACAGAAAACAGCACCGCGGCAGAATGACTGGTAAAGCGACCCGCGGTAATAAAGTGAGCTATGGCCAGTATGGTCTTCTTGCTCTGGAACCCTGCTGGATGACCTCCAATCAGATTGAAGCGGCCCGTATAGCCATTAACCGTCACCTTAAGCGCGGCGGTACAGTGTGGATTAAAGTTTTCCCGGATAAACCGGTTACGGCCAAGCCTGCTGAAACCCGCATGGGTTCCGGTAAAGGCACACCCGAATACTGGGTCGCCGTGGTTAAACCTGGACGTGTTCTCTTTGAACTGGCCGGTGTTCCTGAAGACGTTGCACGTGAAGCTCTGCGTCTTGCCAGTCACAAACTCCCGATTAAATGCAAGTTTGTGAAGAGCGATCGTACACTCAGTGCCGAAGAATATGCACGCTACGCTGCAGTTCAGGCTGATGTTATTGAGTCGATTAAAGAAGCCGATGCCGAAGCTGCAGATGCCATTGCAGCTGAGAATGCCAGCCATACGGCTGCTCCGGCTGCGGAGCCTGCTGCTGAAGCTAAGGAGGGTAACAGCGATGAAAGTAAATGAGTTGCGTGAAAAGAACTCAGCTGAGCTGAATGAAGAGCTCTCTGCCCTGAAAGAACAGCTGTTCAAACTGAGATTCCAGCATGCTACGAATCAACTGGATAACCCCCTGCAGCTGAGAACAGTCAAGCGCGATATCGCCCGGGTAAAGACCATTCTCCGCGAGCAGGAGCTTGCGGGCAAACAGGCGTAATGAGGTGAAGCTGATGGAAAGAAATAATCGCAAGAGTCAGACCGGCGTGGTCGTTTCCGACAAAATGGATAAAACTGTCGTCGTCGAGGTTTCCTCTCACGTCCGGCATCCTCTTTACAAGAAGTATATTAAGAGAACTGTTCGCCTGAAAGCTCATGATGAAAAGAATGAATGTGGCATCGGTGATACGGTTCGTGTCATGGAAACTCGTCCGCTCAGCAAAGAGAAACACTGGCGCGTAGTTTCCATTATCGAGAAGGCCAAGTAAGCGGAGGACATCATGATTCAATTACAAAGTTATCTGAAATCTGCTGACAATACAGGCGCCAAACAATTGCAGTGCATTAAAGTTCTGGGCGGAACCAACCGCGTTTATGCCAACATTGGCGATGTCATTGTTTGTTCTGTCAAAGAAGCAACGCCCGGGGGAGTCGTGAAAAAAGGTGATGTGGTTAAAGCTGTCATCGTTCGTACGAAATCCGGTGTCCACCGCAGGGATGGTTCTATCATTCGCTTCGACGAAAATGCTGCCGTCATCATCAAGGATGACAACAACCCTCAGGGCACCCGCATCTTTGGGCCCATCGCGAGAGAACTGCGTGAAAAGAATTACATGAAGATTCTCTCTCTGGCGCCAGAAGTTCTGTAAGGAGGACAAGATGAACAAAGTCCATGTTAAAGTAAATGATAACGTCTTTGTCCTCAGCGGCAAGGAAGCCGGTAAGACCGGCAAGGTCCTTAAAGTCGACCCCAAGCATAATAAGGTCATCGTTGAGGGCGTCAATATCGTCACCAAGCATAAACGTCCGAATATGCGTCTGCAGACGGGTGGGATTATTCATCAGGAAGCGCCGCTGGATGCATCAAAGCTTATGTTTGTCTGCCCCAAATGCAAGCGCCCTTCCAAGACTGGTGTGAAATTCCTGGCAAATGGCGAGAAACTTCGTGTTTGTAAAGCCTGCGGCGAGACCATTGAATCAGTCCGTGAGAGCAAAGCTACGAAGGATAAGAAGTAAGGGAGACAAGCATGGATAACAGACTGTATAAAAAATATCAGGATGAAGTTGTTCCCGCTCTGATGGAACGCTTTAAATATTCTTCCGTGATGCAGCTTCCCAAGCTCGAAAAAATCGTGCTCAATATGGGTGTGAGTGACGCCCGCGACAACGCCAAGGCGATTGAAAACTCCTGCAATGTTCTGAGTACCATTTCCGGACAGAAACCGGTTGTGACAAAAGCACACAAGTCCGTGGCTAACTTTAAACTCAGAGAAGGCATGGAAATTGGTTGTAAAGTCACACTTCGTGGCGTCCGTATGTATGAGTTTCTGGACAAGCTGATCAGCATTGACTTGCCGAGAACCCGTGACTTCCGTGGCATCAATCCCAATTCCTTTGATGGTCATGGCAACTACGCTCTGGGCGCAAAAGAACAGCTGATCTTCCCGGAAATTGATTACGATAAGATTGACAAAGTTCGCGGCCTTGACATCGTTATCGTGACGACAGCGAATACGGATGAAGAAGCGAAAGCATTGCTGAGCGGGCTGGGTATGCCCTTCCGCAAGTAAAAGGAGCGTATCATGGCAAAATTATCGAAAAGATTAAAAGCGGCCGAAGCCCCCAAGTATTCGACTCGCCAGCACAACCGCTGCCAGATCTGTGGACGTCCGCACGCCTATATCCGTAAGTATGGGATCTGCCGTCTCTGCTTCCGTGAACTGGCTTACAAGGGTGAGATTCCCGGTGTGCGTAAGGCAAGCTGGTAAGGAGGAAAGAAGATGCAAATTACTGATCCCATCGCCGATATGCTGACCCGTATCCGCAATGCTGGTCGTGCAGGGCACGAAACCTGCGAAATCCCTGCTTCACGTCTGAAGAAGAATATCGCTGATATTCTCGTCGAAGAAGGTTATATTCAGTCCGTTGAAGAAAAGGAAGGCCAGGTTCAGGGCGTCCTTCTTGTCACCCTGAAATATTATGATCATAAGCCGGTTATCAGCGGTATCAGCCGTATTTCCAAACCGGGTCTGCGCGTCTATGCAGATGCAAAGAATATGCCCCAGGTTCTTGGTGGTCTTGGCATTGCCATTGTTTCCACTTCACATGGGGTTATGACTGATCGTAAAGCCAGAAAAGAAAATGTTGGCGGCGAAGTGCTGGCCTACGTCTGGTAAAGACACTCTGAAATGACGGCGAGGCCGTCGCAATCTTAAGAGCAGGAGGAATTTATGTCTCGAATTGGTAAAATGCCGATCAAGATTCCCGAGGGTGTAGAGGTGCTTTTTGAAAATCATGTCTGCACTGTAAAGAAAGGCCAGGATGTTCTGACGCAGACCATTCACCCGGCTATTTCGGTCGAAATTAACGATGAATTTGTTCACGTGTCCCGCAGCTCCGAGGAAAAAGAAATCCGTTCTCTTCATGGACTTTACAGGGCTTTGATTGCCAATATGGTTCATGGTGTGAGTGAAGGTTACAGTAAGAAACTCACAATTGAGGGAATTGGTTATCGTGCAGCTAAAGAAGGTAAGAACCTTGTTCTCACCGTTGGTCTCTCTCATACCGTGACCATGCCCGAACCTCAGGGTATTTCTTTTATCGTTGATAAACCTAACGAAATCGTCGTTAAAGGCTGCGATAAGCAATTGGTCGGCGAAATGGCGGCTAAAATACGTGCCGTACGCCCGCCGGAACCCTATAAGGGCAAGGGTATCCGTTATGAAAACGAAGTCGTTCGCCTCAAAGTAGGCAAGACGGGTGCTAAGTAAGAAAGGGAGATGGCCAAATGATTAAAAAAATAAATAAGAATGCCGTCCGCAGAAGAAAACACGAGCGTGTGCGCAAACATCTCCACGGAACTGCTGAAAGACCCAGATTTTTTGTGTACCGCAGCCTTTCTCACATCTATGCCCAGTTGATTGATGATGATCAGCATTGCACTCTGGTGACGGCCTCCACTTTGGATCCTGAAATCCGTGAGGCGGCCCAAAAAGCCAGTAAAAGCGAAGCTGCCAAACTTGTTGGCAAACTCTTCGCTGACCGCGCCAGGGCCAAGGGCTATGAAACTGTCGTCTTTGACCGCGGCGGCTACCTCTATCATGGCCGCATCGTCGCTCTGGCTGATGCAGCCCGTGAAGCGGGACTGAAATTTTAAGGAGGAGCTGACGAATGCCTGAAACTATTCTTGAAAACCAGCCCGAGCTGGAAAATTCTGTTCCCGAAGCTGCGGATCAGTCCGTTGCGCAGACCCAGGAAAGTGATCGTTCAGCACGTCGTGGTCGCGGCAGGCGCGATTCCCGTGAAGCTGGCCGTAATCCGCGTGATCGCCGCGGCAGAAGAGACCGCCGCGATCGTGACGAGAAAAAAGATAATATCGAAGAGCGTGTCATTCATATTGGCCGCGTGGCTAAAACCGTTAAAGGTGGACGTAACTATCGCTTTACGGCGCTGGTCATCGTTGGTGATGGCGAAGGCCGTGTAGGCAAAGGACTGGGCAAAGCTGCTGAGATTCCCGACGCCATTCGCAAGGGTGTTGAAGAAGCCCGCAAATCCATGGTCCGTATTTCTCTGGATGGGACCACGATCCCCCATGAGGTGCTTGGTGTCTTTGGCGGTGGCAAGGTTCTTCTTAAACCGGCTCCGGAAGGTACCGGTGTTATCGCTGGCGGTCCTGTCCGTGCTATTTGCGATGTCTGTGGCATCAAGGATGTTCGTACAAAATCACTGGGAAGCAACAACCCCAACAATATGGTCAACGCTGCATTGGTCGGATTAAAGAGTCTGGCCTCGGCTGAAGAAGTTGCGAAAAAACGCGGCATCAGCGTTGATGATCTGAAATAAGGAGGCTGCCATGACAAAACTTTTAGTCACGCTGATTCGCAGCACAAACAGTGCCCGGAAAAATCAGATAGCCAATGTCGAGGCGCTGGGCCTGCGTAAGATCGGTGATGCTGCCCTTCATGAAAATAATCCGGCTGTTCAGGGGATGATCCATAAAGTCAGTCACCTGGTTAAAGTTAAAGAAGTTGAAGTTGAGGAGGCCGCAGAATGAAACTGAATGATATCAAGGCCAGCCAGGGTGCCAGAAAAACGGCTTACCGCAAAGGCCGTGGTCACGGTTCAGGTAACGGTAAAACTGCCGGCCGTGGACAGAATGGGCAAAAATCCCGTTCCGGCGGCGGTGTGCGTCTTGCCTTTGAAGGTGGTCAGATGCCTTTGTACCGTCGTTTGCCTAAACGCGGTTTTAGTCATAAGCGCTTTGCCAAACATTATATTGAAATCAATATTGATGATCTCAATCGTTTTGAGGATGGTGCTGTTGTAGATATCAACAGCATTCGTGAAAGTGGTTTGATCAGCGTTCCCAAGGTTAATGACGGTTTTAAGGTTCTGGGCCGTGGCGAGCTGACGAAAAAGTTAACGGTGCGTGCGGATGCTTTTACGACTTCGGCGCGTGAAAAAATTGCTGCGGCGGGAGGAACTGCCGAGCTGGTCAAAGCTGGTGAAACGGCCGGGGAGGTGTAATCCATGGGCAATATGTTTGATACCCTCAGGAATGCTTTCAGAATTAAAGATTTGCGTCAAAAGCTCTTCTTTACGCTTTTTGCACTTCTGATTTACAGACTGGGTACGCAGGTTCCGGTGCCGGGCATTGACGCCATTGCTTTCAGCAATCTGGTGAATCGCTTCGGCCAGCTTGGTTCCTTTATGGATATCATCTCCGGTGGCGCATTCAAACAGGTTTCTATTTTCGCCCTCGGCATTCAGCCTTACATCAACGCATCCATCATTATTCAGCTGCTCACTGTCGCTATCCCTTATCTGAAGAATCTTTCAGAAGAGGGCGAAGAAGGTCGCAAAAAGCTGCAGCAGATTACCCGATATGTCACAGTAGGTCTCGCGCTTCTGATGTCTTTCTTTTACTGGTACGGAACCCGTAGTGCTGCCAGCACCGCTCTTCCGAACTGGATCAATGCGATCATGGTCATGCTGAGTTTTACGGCAGGATCGGCCTTTGTCATGTGGTTGGGTGAACAAATCAATGACCGCGGTATTGGCAATGGTATCTCGATTCTCATTGGTATCGGTATTATCAGTCGTCTGCCCTCGATGATTGTGCAGCTCTACTACACTTTCCTTAACTGGACAGCTTCACGCAATGTTGTTCTTGCCGTACTCGGAGTAGTCTTTGTTATTGCTGTTTTTCTTTTCATTATTGCCCTGGTGGTCTTCATTTCTTCATCGGAACGAAGGATCCCCGTTCAATATGCGAAGAAAGTGGTGGGAAGAAAGGTTTATGGTGGACAGAGTTCCTACTTGCCCATCAAAGTGAACCAGTCAGGCGTTCTGCCGGTCATTTTCGCTGTCTCTGTGATGGTGATGCCGGCCACGATCGCTTCGTTCACGGGAGGACAGGGTCCAGTGGCTCAGTTCTTCCTGAACTTTGACCGCAACCCCCTTTATTATCTTATCTATGCTGTTTTGATTTTTGCCTTCACCTTCTTCTATTCAAGCATTTCCTTTAATCCAGTGGAAATCGCCAACAATATTCAGAAGAATGGCGGCTTTATTCCCGGTATTCGTCCGGGTAAGCCAACGGCAGATTTTATTCGAGAAACAGCCAATCGTTTGTCCTGGTTTGAAGCCCTGTTTTTGGTCTTTATCGTCATATTGCCAAGTGTTCTGAGTTTCTTTACGAAAACTTCATCGGCACTCTGGTTTGGCGGAACTGCTGTTCTGATTGTTGTCGGCGTCGCGCTGGATATGATTAACCAGCTCGAAGCGCAGATGATGATGCGGCACTACAAGGGTTTCCTTGACTAAAAAGAAAAACTTGTTTCATCGGCGGCTGTCCTCAGAGAGGGCAGCCGCCTTTGCAGCTCGGACTTTTCTCTTTTTAATAAGGGCCTGATGAAGAAAAATGATTTAATATCACAGCTTCGGGCGATTTCAGGGCTGTTTTTTCGCTTTCATAGATTCGACTTCTTCGACTTCTTTGAAATAATTGTGCTTAAGTCGTTTGCCTCAGGAAACACCCATCATCAGGCCTTCCCTTAGTATTTTGTCAAGTTTAGCCTTTCGGCTTTGATTGGAGGATGAGCTCATGAATAATCTTGTTTTTTTAGGCGCACCTGGTGCAGGAAAAGGCACTCTTGCAGCCATTCTAAAAGAAAAATTGCATGTTCCTCATATATCGACCGGTGATCTTTTCCGCGACAACATAAAGAAGCACACGTCGCTCGGTGATGAGGCGGAAGCCTATATTCATGAGGGCAAGCTCGTTCCGGATGAAGTTACAGAGGCTATGCTCAGGGACCGCCTGGAACGTCAGGATTGCACAGAAGGATTTATTCTTGATGGTTTTCCACGCAATTTATCTCAGGCTGCCTATCTGGACCAGCTCCTGGCGGAACAGTCTAAAGCCCTGACGGCTGTTGTTCTCGTTGATGTTCCGGAAAAGGTTCTGCTTGATCGCCTCACAGGACGGCGTGTTTGTCCTGAATGCCAGGCCACTTACCACGTTCTTTTTGCACCTCCTGCAAAAGAAGGTCTTTGTGATCGCTGTGGAGCCAGGATTATTCAACGGGAAGATGACCAGGAAAAAACCATACGTCACAGACTTGAAGTGTACAGGGAAAATACCTTTCCCCTGATCCGTTATTATGAAGAAAAGGGTCTGCTCGTCAAAGCCGATAATAGTGAGGGTGAAGCAGACGATCATGCTGAGGAGCTCTTCCGTAAACTCATGAAGCGGTGAGCATCTTAGAAGCGGTTTGAATTTGTTAATTCATGAACTCTGCCAGAAGAATGTGAAACTCACGCGCTTGAGATAAAAAATACATCAGAAAACGCTGCCGTCTCGTCCAGCTGGATTCAGTGAAGCTCCCGCACATGAGAAAAGAAATTCAGCAGAATATCGCACATGCTGACGAATTTATCAAAATTTCACGCATGCTGTTTCGTTTATGAAAGGAAGATACTTTTGATTATCCTTAAATCTCCACAGGAAATCGAAAAAATGAAGGTTGCAGGGGCAATTTGTGCCTCAGTATTTACGGCCATCAGGCCGCACATTCGGCCAGGGGTCAGTACGGCTGAATTAGATAAAATTATCGCGGATACGATTCGTTCACAGGGGGCAAATCCGGCCTGCCTGAATTATGGAGACCCACCGTTTCCGGGTGCAGCCTGTATCTCCATCAATGAAGAAGTGGTCCATGGTATTCCTTCCAAAGACCGCATTTTGCAGGATGGTGATATTGTGACGATAGACGTTGTTGCTGAAAAGGATTCTTATCATGGGGATGCTGCAAGAACCTTTTTCTGTGGGGATGTTTGCGATGAATGGCGCGAGCTTGTCCGCGTGACCCGTGAATGCTTCTGGAAAGGCCTGGCAATGGCTCAGGTGGGGAAGCGTCTGGGAGATATTTCTCATGCTGTGCAGGTGCATGCTGAATCTCATGGATACGGCGTGGTGCGAGATCTTTCAGGTCACGGTATTGGGCGCGATATGCACGAAGACCCCGACCTGCTTAATTTTGGCCGTGCGGGACGTGGTATCCGCCTGGAAGCCGGTCTTTGCCTGGCTCTTGAACCCATGATTACGCTGGGCGACTACCATGTGGAGATGCTCAGTGATGAATGGACCATTGTGACGGCCGATGGCAGCCCTGCAGCGCATTATGAGAATAGCTTTGTCGTAACGGAGGATGGGCCTCTGATTTTTACGCTTGAGCCTGGAGAAACGGCTCCCTTTTAGTTGATCCGGGACAGTGTTTGCTTCCTTTTGTGGAAAAAGCTTTTCTTCTAGAATAGCTTTTCTTCATGAAAGTTGCCTTCAGCAAAATGTTCTTCACGAGAAGAGAATCTTGGCCTGGAGAGCAAATCAGGTTATAATATATAAGTTCAGCAAACGGCTGGAACCTTGCATGAGATAAGGAGTGTGTGAATGGCAAGAGAAGATTTGATTGAAGTTAAAGGCGTTGTTGTGGAAACTCTGCCCAATACGATCTTCAGGGTTAAACTGGAAAATGGCCACGAAGTTGTCGCTCATCTTTCAGGAAAACTGAGACAGCATTATATTAAAATCCTCACCGGGGATCATGTGACGCTTGAACTCTCACCCTATGATCTGACCAAAGGGCGCATCACCTGGCGCTCAAAATAAGGATAAATGAGATATTTGCAGAAAAATTGGGTTCCAGATGCAAATTCGCCCGATTTTCAACTGCTTTTCTCTTGATTCTTGAATCAAATTGTTTATAATAAAAAAGCACGCTCAAAATCCGTGGGATTTTGTGTGTTTTTATTTCATATTATTTTTACCGAATTTTAGGGGAAAGGAGCGCATTATGAAAGTCAGACCTTCGGTTAAACCCATCTGTGAAAAATGCCGTGTGATCAAACGCAAAGGCAAAGTGATGGTCATCTGCAGTGACCCCAAGCATAAACAGCGCCAGGGCTGATTGCAGATTGAGCTGAGAGGAGTGTTCCTGCAGGATAAGATGTGGGTTGACACTCTGCGGCAGTCTCAGGCTTTGCCACAGGCAAGCGTGAGGCGTTTCGTCAACAAGGCGAAACCATTCGCTGTCCCTTTGATCCCGGGGCGCGAAACATGAGCACACGACGACAGGATGCGGCTGCATCAATCTTAATGGTTGTTGACTTCCTACATTCGTGTTTGCATATATATTTCGATCAATATTGCACAAGTAGAGTAAACCACTCAGATTGATGGAGGTGCATTTAATGGCACGTATTGCCGGGGTAGATTTACCCAACGAAAAACGCGTAGAAATCGGCCTTACCTATATTTACGGCATTGGTCGTATGAAATCCAACGAAATTCTCAGCAAATGCGGAATCAATCCTGATACCCGCGTTAAAGATCTGGCAGATGATGATATTGCCAAGATCAGAGATGCCATCGAAGTCGGTTACCATGTCGAAGGTGACCTGCGCCGTGAAGTTGCTCTGAATATCAAGCGACTCACGGAAATCGGCTGCTACCGTGGCCGTCGCCACAGATCTGGTTTGCCCGTTCGCGGACAGAGAACCAAAACAAATGCGAGGACTCGTAAAGGCCCGAAGCGCACCATGGCGAACAAAAAGAAATAGGAGCTTGAACGATGGCTAAAAATGTAAAAAAACAAGCAACGCGCATCAGAAGAAAAGATCGTAAGAATGTCGATCGTGGCGCCGTTCATATTCATTCCACTTTCAACAACACAATTGTGACGATCACGGATACCCAGGGCAATGTTATTGCCTGGAGTTCTGCAGGTGTGCAGGGGATGAAGGGCTCACGTAAGAGCACCCCCTTTGCCGCTCAGCTTTCTGCCGAAATGGCCGCCAAGACAGCGATGGAACATGGTATGCGTTCTGTCGAAGTCTACGTCAAGGGTCCGGGATCTGGTCGTGAATCGGCCATCCGTGCCATTGGTACCGCCGGTCTTGAAGTGACGCTGATTAAGGATGTTACCCCCATTCCTCACAATGGCTGCCGTCCGCCAAAACGCCGCAGAGTATAAGCAGAGTGTTATTGAAGGAGTATTGAATCATGGCAAGATATACCGAACCCGTTATGAAGCGCTGCAAGGCTCTCGGCATAGAGCCGGCTGTCCTTGGAGTGTTTAAAAAGAGCAAGCGCAACCCCAAAAAATCTAATCGCAAAAAATCCGAATACGCTCAGCAGCTTCAGGAAAAGCAAAAGGCCAAATTCATTTACGGTGTCCTGGAAAAACAGTTCCGTAAGACCTACCAGCAAGCGGCCCGCCTTTCCGGTCAGACCGGTGAAAACCTCATGCAGCTTCTTGAACGTCGTCTGGACAATGTTGTCTTCCGTCTTGGCATCGCAGATACTCGTGCCCAGGCCCGTCAGTTTGTAACTCATGGACATATTGCGGTTAACGGTAAACGTCTGGACATTCCCTCCTACACTGTGAATGTTGGAGATGTCATCACCATTTACGAAACGAGCAAAAAGCTTGCGCCTTTCACGGACTTTGAATCTCCACTGGGTCTGCCCGCCTGGCTGAGCATGGAAGCTGGAGAAATCCGTGGTACCATTCTGGCGCTTCCTGCCCGCGAAGACTACAGCGATATTGACGTCAAAGAAACATCCATCGTCGAACTTTATTCTAAGTAAGTTTAGCTTCCGACTTGTTTCGTTTCGTCAGATCGCCTAAGTAAGGAGGCCCGGATGTTAGATATTGAAGTACCGACGATTGAATGCCTGGAGCACAGTGAAGATGGCTCTTATGGCAAATACAGCCTCGAACCTCTGGAGCGTGGATATGGCACCACTCTCGGCAATGCGCTGAGACGGGTCTTGCTTTCATCGCTTCCCGGTGCAGCTGCTACGGCTCTGCGCGTGGAGGGGGTTTACCATGAATTTTCGACGATCCCCGGTGTGATTGAGGATATGACTGAGATTATCCTTAATGTCAAAGCCATTCGCGTTAAACTTCATACGGACAGTCCCAAAACTGTCTACATTACCACGGAGGAAGGACGCAGCGGCCTTGTGACGGCTGCCGATATCGTCCACGACGAAGAAGTTGAGATTATCAACGAGGATCAGCCCATCGCAACCCTGAATGGTGACGGACGACTCTATCTCGAACTGACTTTCTGCAAAGGCAGCGGATACAATAGTGCTGAAGCGAACAAATGGCCGAATCTGCCGATTGGCGTGATTCCCATCGATTCGATTTTCAACCCGGTACGTAAAGTCAACTTTAAGGTGGAAAACACCCGCGTCGGTCAGGTTACGGACTATGATAAGCTCCTTCTGGAGATCAAGACCGATGGGACTATCGATAGTACAGAAGCTCTGAGCTATGCGGCAAGACACCTCATCAGCCACCTCAGTCCTTTTACTCAGCTCAGCAATCTTGAGCCGCAGGAAAGCATTGTGGAAACGGCAGAAGCCACAGAACAACATTACATGGTCGACACCATGATCGAAGATCTGGACTTTTCCGTACGCACGTATAATTGTCTCAAACGCGCGAACATTAACACGGTCGCGGATCTTCTGGCTAAAACCGAAGAAGACATGATGAAGGTGCGCAATATGGGTAAGAAATCACTGGAAGAAGTGGTTCTTAAACTCGATGAGATGGGCCTGTCCCTGGCGCAAGCGACAGATTAAGTGGAGGTCTGGGGATATTGCGTCCCGGCCTGCACCGATTTGAGGATTGGCGGACTGAAAAGCCTCAGACCATCCATTATCAATTAAAATAAGAGACTCAGGAGGATAGACATAATATGTCCGGATATAGAAAACTCAGCCGCAAGTCAAGTTTAAGACACGCGCTGCTGAAAAATCAGGTCACTGCGTTCATTGTCAACGGCCATGTGACCACCACTCTGGCCCGAGCCAAAGAAGTTCAGAAAATTGCCGAAAAGCTGATTACCCTTGCTGTGATTGAACAGCAAAACTTTGATAGCAAAGAAGTCATCGTCTCAAAAGCCAAGCTGGATGACAAGGGCAGAAAATTACTGCAGAGCCGCAAATCAAAGAATGACCGCGCCTACGATGTTGTGACTCGTGAGAAGAGCACCAAACTGGTTCAGGTTGATCATCCTTCACGTCTTGCCGCCCGTCGTCAGATGCTGGCTTATATGCTGGAAATGAGCGATAAAGAAGGTAAGAAGATCAATACGGTCAATCATCTTTTTAACAATGTCGCGCCCAAGTATACTGACCGCAAAGGGGGCTACTCCCGCGTGATCAAGTTGGGACAGCGCGTTGGTGACGGTGCTGAAATGGCACGTCTCGAACTGCTTGAAGTATAAACTGTTGCGCATTTAAGCGAGTCCAGGGGCATCCTTCGGGTGCCCCTTTTTAAGCGGAGGAAAGCCCATAAATGATGGAACAGGCCATGATCGACTTTCGCGATGTAAACTTTAGCTATCCGACATCAGGGGAGCCAGCCCATCCTGCGATCGACAAGATAAGTCTGAGCATTCCACAGGGGCAGCACTGTGCCATTCTGGGCCACAACGGTTCAGGTAAATCGACTCTTGCCCGGCTTTGTAATGCTCTGGAGCTCCCGGACAAAGGGACTGTAGCCGTTCTGGGACGTGTGCCCAAAAGCGTGGAGGATATCTTTGAAATCCGCAAAAATTGCGGCATGGTCTTTCAGAATCCGGATAATCAGATTGTAGGAACAACCGTTGAAGAAGATGTCGCTTTTGGTCCGGAGAATCTGGGCCTGCCGAGTGTTGAGATCCGGCAGCGGGTGGATGAAGCTCTTAAACGCGTGGGCCTGGAAAACATGGCACAGCGCTCGCCCTCCCGTCTTTCCGGTGGGCAGAAGCAAAAGCTTGGCATTGCCGGCGCCCTTGCCATGAGGCCTTCCTGCCTGATTCTGGATGAAGCCTGCGCGATGCTGGATCCGCTTGCCTCTGATGAATTTATGGCTTTCGCCGATCAGCTCTGCAGGAAGAGCGGTCTGACGCTTCTGCAAATCACTCATGATATGGATCAGGCGCAACTGGCGGACCGGGTGATTGTCCTTTCTCATGGAAAAGTCATCATGGATGGCACGCCGGCTGATGTTTTCAGCCATCAAAACGAACTCGAAAAGGAAGGTTTGCGCGCTCCCACCGCTTTACGCGTGCTGCATGGGCTTTTCCCCGATGAACTGCTCAGAAACGGCGATCGACCTATCCTGACCCAGGAGGACTGCTGCGCATTTCTCGCCGAAAGACTGCGGGGACGTGAATTTATCACCCCTGAACGGCCTCAGCGCCGTGGCAAGGACGCAGAAAAGCTGATTCAGGTTGAGCATCTCAGCTTTGCCTACGAGAGGGCAGACGGCTCTCAGATCTTGGCCTTGAAAGATATCAACTTTGAAGTCCGCCGCGGTGAGATTTTCGTGCTCTGCGGCCACAGCGGCTCGGGGAAATCCACCTTAATCACCCACCTGAACGGACTTTTTCAACCTCTTGAAGGTAAAGTCAGCGTTATGGGTCTGGATTCCCGCGATAAAAAGAATCTGAGTGAGATACGGCGGCACAGTGGCCTCGTTTTTCAGTATCCCGAGCATCAGCTTTTTGAAGCCACTGTGGCTGAGGATGTGGCCTATGGACCCAAAAAGCAGGGGCTCTCTGCTGCCGAGGTTGAAAAGCGGGTCAGAGCGGCCCTTGAACTTGTCAGCCTGGGGCCGGAGTTCATGTCCCGCTCGCCCTTTGAGCTTTCCGGAGGACAGAAACGGCGTGTAGCCATTGCCGGAATTCTTGCCATGGATCCGGATATACTTGTGCTTGATGAACCTGCTGCAGGCCTGGATCCACGCAGTCGTGAAGAGATGCTAAGCTATATTGAGCGTCTGCGTGATGAAGGCAAAACCATTGTTATGGTGACTCATAATATGGATGATGCCGCCAGACTTGCTGATTACATGGCCGTGCTCAGTGAAGGTGAAATCAAAGCTCTGGCTGCACCTGAAAAGATCTTTGCAGATACTGAGCTTCTCCGCTCCAGCGGTCTCAAAAAACCTTCCGTTTTGGAATTTTCGGATGGACTCAACAGAATACTGGGCTCACATTTTGCTTTTTATTCGCTGGCAGAAGCGATTCATACTCTCAGCTTAAATCTGAAAGCAGAAGGGAGGAGCCTGCATGTTTGATCTGGGAAGTTTTGGTCAGTACATTCATGAGGACTCTCTCATTCATCGCCTGGACCCGCGTGTCAAATTTATCTGCCTCATCCTTTTTATCACCTGTTTGCTCATGTTGCAGCACCCTCTGACCCTGCTGAGCTTTGGCCTTTTTGCTTTTGCTCATATCTTTCTCGCTCGCCTGCCTTTCAAAACGGCGTTGAAGAGTCTTAAACCGATCCTGCCTCTTTTAATTTTTGCATTCCTGATCAATGCTCTGGTCACCTCGCCCGGAGATCAGCTGCTTTTACACATCGGTTTTATACGTGTCAGTGTAGAAAGCCTCAGTAAGGCTTCGTTCATGGCTTTCCGTCTGGCCGCACTGGTTTTTATTTCGAACCTTATGCTGGCGCTGACGACTTCGGCCATGCAGCTTTGTGACGGCATGGCTTCGCTGCTTTCGCCTCTGGAAAGATGGCATGTACCTGTGCAGGACATCGCGATGATGATGTCCATTGCCCTGCGCTTTGTTCCCACCCTGATGGAAGAGAGTGACAAGATCATGAAGGCGCAGACTTCCCGTGGGGCCGACTATGACACTGGGGGCCTGATGAAGCGCCTGAAGGGTTTTGTCACTGTGCTGGTGCCCCTTTTTATCTCGGCCTTTCACCGTGCAGAAGCTCTGGCTTCTGCTATGGAAGCGAGGGCTTACCGCAGCGGCATAAAAAGAGGAAAACTGCACCCGCTGCGGCTTGAAAAACGTGATTTTTTCTATACCTTAAGTCTCATTCTTGTGCTGGTGCTGCTGATTATACTTGACCGCTCTGTGCTGCCGCCTGCATGATAGACTATGAAGAGAATAATTTCGTAGAGGACTGGAGGAGAGAGCATGAACTTTTTGGGCGTTGATATTGGCGGCATGAGTATTAAAGTCGGCATTATTCGTGAAGATGGAAGTATTTTGCGCCGGGATGCAGTGCCTACAGAGGTGGGGAAGGGCGATCAACTCGACATCCTGAGACGCTGTATTGAACTCTGCAAGCGCCTGGTTCAGGAAGAGCAGCTCTCTTTGGACGATATTACGGCCGTCGGAGTTGGCTCGCCGGGAACGCCGGATGTGGCTCATGGTATCTTGATTTACGCAGCGAATCTGAATTTCCGCAATTGTCCCATTTGTGAAGTCCTGAGCACAGCCCTGAAGCTTCCGGTTTTTCTGGCCAATGATGCCAATGTGGCTGCCCTGGCGGAAAGCCGCATCGGGGCGGGACGCGGCTGTAAATCTTCTGTGACCATTACCATCGGTACGGGCCTTGGTGGTGGAGTGGTTCTGAATGACCGCGTATACGCAGGTTTTAACGGAGCCGGCTGTGAAATCGGGCACATGGTGATTCATACCGGAGGACGTCCCTGTACCTGTGGCCGTAAGGGCTGTCTGGAAGCCTATGTGGCAGCGCCGGCCCTGATTTCACGCACAGTTGAAGCGGCGGAGGCCCATCCTGACTCGATGCTTGCTGCCCTCATTCGCCGGGAGGGAAAGGTTACCGGTAAAACTCTCTTTGATGGCGCTAAAACTGGCTGCCCAACCGCGGTCAATCTCCTGAATGACTATCTTGACGATTTTGCGGAGGGGCTGGGAAATGTGATTAACCTCTATCTGCCGGAAAAAATTATTCTTGGCGGGGGCATCAGCAAGCAGGGTGAAAGTTTCCGAGCTGAACTGGAAAAACGTGTTCTGGATAAAAGCTTTAATATCGGCAGCCTGCCGACAACCCAGGTGGCTCTGGCCGAACTGGGCAATGAGGCCGGCATCGTGGGAGCTGCTTTCTATGCTAAAGACTGCCTTGAAGATCATATCGGGAGTTTCCATGAGGGGAAGAATCCTTGCGCCATATAGCCCTTCTCTGTGAATACGATGGGTCGGTCTTTCATGGATGGCAGGAGCAGGCCAATGCCCCTTCGGTTCAGGAGGCTCTGAGACTGGCCTGGCGCGAACTCAGCGGGGAAGACTTTTCCTTTCGCTCCTGCAGCCGTACCGATGCCGGAGTTTCTGCCTGGGCGCATGTCAGTGACTTTTTTACTGAGTCCACCATCCCTACAGAAAAAATACCTCTGGCGCTCAATACCAAAGTTCCCTCAGGACTTTCGGTACTCAAGTCCAGAGAGGTTCCTGAAGCCTTTCACAGCCGTAAAGACCCTCTGGGCAAAGCTTATGTTTACCGCTGCTGGCTTGGACCCTCACGACCTTCTATTTTGAGGAATCTCGTAGCCCATTTTCCTCTGGATCTTGATCTTCAGCTCATGAACGAGCTGGGACAGCAGCTCTGTGGTGAGCACGATTTCAAGGCTTTTATGGATCAGGGATCGGTCGTGCGCCAGACCATCCGCCGGCTGGATTGTCTGCGCTGCGTTCGGCAAGGGGACGCCCTGGCCATTATCTGCCTGGGTGACGGCTTTCTTTACCATCAAGTACGCATTCTTGCAGGAACTTTAATTCTTGTGGGGCGGCAAAAACTCAGCTCGGAAGAAGTTTTATCTGCCTGCCGCCGCAAAGACCGCACAGCGCTGGGTCCGACACTGCCGCCGGAGGGACTGTGCCTGCACAAGGTGTTTTTTCCCGGAGGGCTCTTTAGCGAGGATGATGAAAACGCCTATAAGGCGCTCTGTCATTCGGCCGCGCTCTTCAATCCTCTCGATTTCAGTACGGAAAAGACCTGCTAAGCTTTTTCAGCTTTTTTGCCACCAGCGCAAAAGAGGCATACAATCGTCACAAACACAAGTTGATATTAAGGCATTGCTATTTTTAAGGAGGAGGCTTCCTGACGGAAGCCGTTTGGGTATGAGCGAAAATAACTGGTTGACAAGAAGTAATGTCTCTATGCTGACGGATTTTTACGAATTGACCATGGCCAATGGTTATCTCAGCAAGGGACTGGAGGAGACAAGAGCCAATTTCGACCTCTTTTTCCGTGACATTCCGGATGGCGGCGGCTACGCCATTATGGCCGGCGTTGAGCAGTTGATTCATTATTTGAAAGACCTTAGTTTCAGTGAAGAAGATCTGGATTACCTTCACAGTCTGAATACTTTCAGCGAAGCTTTTCTTGACTATCTCCGGCATTTTAAATTTTCCTGCGATGTCTGGGCGGTCAGGGAAGGTCGTCCCATATTCCCGGGAGAACCGATCGTGCGCGTTCGGGGTCCCCTCATGCAGGCCCAGCTGATTGAAACCATGCTGCTGGTGACCATCAACCACCAGAGCCTTATTGCAACAAAATCAGCCCGTATTGTGCGCGCGGCTGAGGGTCGTCCGATTATGGAATTTGGCGCCCGCAGAGCACAGGGATACGACGCCTCGGTTTTAGGTGCGCGAGCGGCCTATATAGCCGGTGTCGCAGGAACCTCCTGTACCATGGCAAGCCGCCAGTTTGGCATCCCTGCCATGGGGACGATGGCTCACAGCTGGGTGCAGTCGTTTAGTTCGGAATATGAAGCTTTCAAAGCCTATGCCGAGTCCTACCCCCGGAATTGCCAGCTGCTCGTCGATACTTACAATACCCTTCATTCCGGAGTGCCGAATGCCATCAAATGCGCTAGAGAAGTCCTGAAACCCATGGGTCAGCGCCTTGTGGGAGTGCGTATCGACTCAGGCGACTTGACCTATCTCTCCAGAAAAACGCGTGAGATGCTGGATCAGGCGGGCTTAAAAGACTGCAAGATTACGGTCAGCAACTCGATTGATGAATATCTCCTGCGTGAACTTTTGCATCAGGGCGCTTGTATTGACAGTTTTGGCGTCGGTGAACGTCTTATCACCAGCAGCTCCGAACCGGTTTTCGGCGGGGTTTATAAACTCTCTGCGATTGAGCAGGAGGGTCGGTTTGTGCCGCGCATGAAAATTTCGGACAATCCGGGTAAAATTACCAATCCCGGCGAGAAGGATCTCTGGCGTCTCTATAACCGCGACAGCGGCCGGGCTGAGGCTGACCTCATCACGCTCGATGGTGAAACGATAGATGAGAATAAAGCCCTGGAGATTTTCGATCCGCTGCATACATGGAAACGCAAAACGCTCAACAATTTCCGGGCCGAACGGCTGCTTGAGCCTCTCTTCAGGCAGGGCAGGCTTGTCTATCAAAATCCTTCCCTGGAAGAAATCCGCGCGTTCTGCAAGACGGAACTCGGCACCATATGGGAAGAAACGAAGCGCCTCGAAAATCCCCAGACCTACTATGTCGACCTCTCCCAGAAACTCTGGGATCTTAAACAAAGCATTCTTGAGAAATTTTCCAGACTCTGAGACAGTCGAAACTTTGTCGCAGCCTGCCATAGCCGTTTCAGCCCCGCCGCAGTCTGCGCAGGCCGATGAACACCTGTGATCTTTGATGAAGGTCTGTGACGTGAAAAAAAGCGCCGGCGAAAAGTCGGTGCTTTTTCATCTTGAAAAGAGAAGCTCATCATATTATCTTGATGATAAGAAACATTTTGAGGCAGTGCACAGAAGCTTTGCCCAGGGAGGAAAACTCATGAAAAAACTTGCCGTTAACAGTGAAAAAGCGCCAGCCGCTATCGGACCCTACAGCCATGCCAACATCGCAGGAGATTTGGTCTTTGTTTCCGGTCAGCTGCCTGTGAAAGAGGGTAAACTCATCACCGACGATATAGGCGAAGCGACCAAAGCCTGTATGGAGAATATTCGTCTGATTCTGGAAGCTGCCGGTTCTTCTCTGGATAAATGCCTGAAATGTACGATCTATCTCTGCAATCTTGGAGATTTTGGCAAGGTCAACGAAGTCTACGGAAGCTACTTTACGGCGGATTATCCTGCCCGCGTCTGTGTCGAGGTTTCGGCTCTGCCCAAAGGAGCAGCTGTGGAAATTGCTGCCATTGCCTGCAAATAAGGAAGAACATTCATGGATAAAGAACTCTGTCAACGCCTCACGGCAGTCCTGGTGCATGAGCTGATTCCAGCACTGGGCTGTACCGAACCCATTGCTATCGCCTACTGCACGAGCTGTGCGGCAAGTCTTCTGGAACAGGTTCCGGATAAAATCATCCTTGAAGCTTCCTCAAACATTATAAAAAATGTCAAAAGTGTCATTGTGCCGAACAGTCATGGCATGAAAGGCATTGAAGCAGCCGCCATTCTGGGGGCACTTGCCTGTGCGCCGGAGCGTAAGCTGGAAGTTCTGGAAGGTCTGACTGATGAACAAATCGCTCAGGCAGAGCGGCTCCTCTCCGAAGGGATCTGTGAGGTTCGACGTCTGGAGTCAACCCACCCTCTGCACATCATCGCGAGATGTCAGGCCGATGGACATGAAGCTCTGGCAGAAATCTGTGACCAGCATACCCATCTTGTGCGGCTTGCCTTAGATGGCGAAAACAAAATTGAAGAACATGTCGGCAACGCCTCTGCAGAGCAGAGTTTTGACTTCTCTGATCTCCAGCTTAAAGATCTTATGGACTATGTTGAAGAAGGTCATTTTGCTGAGGCTGAAAAGTCTTTGCTGCGTCAGTTAGAACTCAATTCAGCCATTGCCGAAGAGGGACTCAGCAATCAGTGGGGAGCCAGTATCGGTCGGCTTCACAAAGAGAAGATAAGCGGTGAAGAAAAGGCTTTCATTGCCCGCAAGATGGCGATCGCCATGGCTTCTGCCGGTTCAGATGCCCGTATGAGCGGTTGTGACCTGCCGGTGGTCATCAATTCCGGCAGCGGCAATCAGGGCATGACGGTCAGTATGCCGCCTTATGCTTATGCCAGGGTTTACGACATTCCACACGAACGTCTGATGAAGGCCCTTGCCCTGGCGAATCTCATCGCCCTTTACCAGAAGAATTTCATCGGCCGTCTCTCGGCTTTCTGCGGAGCGGTCAGCGCTGCTGTTGGCTCCGTCTGCGCGGTTGCCTGGATGCTTGGCGGAGATGAGGACTTGCTGCAACGCATTATCAATAATACGCTCGGCACGATATCGGGCATGGTCTGTGATGGCGCCAAGGCTTCCTGCGCGTCCAAAATAGCTGCGGCGCTCAATGTGGCTTTTGATGCTTATGATCTGGCTGAAAGGGGAATCTCTTTCGCCAGCGGCGACGGCATTGTCAAAGCGAATGCCGATGAAACCATTCGTGCGGTCGGACGTATGGCGCGCCTGGGCATGAGAGCGACCGACGCCGAAATTATTGATATTATGCTCTCTAAAACTGCGGAGAAGGGGAGCGCCAGGTGAAGCGCATTTGTCTTATCGCCACAGGTGGAACGATTGCCTGCGTGCAGACGGAACAGGGCTTTGTTCCAGGCCTCAGTGGTCGGGAACTGCTTGCCCGTGTTCCCGACCTGGGTGATGTGGCGGCGATTGATGTTCAACAGATCATGAATATCGACAGCTCGGAGATGCAGGTTTCCGACTGGCGTTCGATTGCGCGGGCGGTATTCGGTGCGGCTGAAGCCTACGACGGGGTGGTGATTACACACGGCACAGATACCATGTGCTATACGGCGGCCGCCCTGTCTTTTATGCTTTCGGATCTCCGTATCCCGGTTGTTCTGACTGGAGCGCAGCGTCCGCTGCTGCTTGAAGACAGTGATGCGGTCAATAATTTGCGTGACGCCTGTGCAGTGGCGGTTTATGGGGAAGCTGGTGTTTCCATTGTTTTTAACCATAAGATCATCCACGGCAGCCGTGCTTTTAAAATGTATTCTAAAAATGATGATGCCTATGTCAGCCGTAACTATCCCTATCTCGGAAAAATAGAAAACGGTCAGGTCATCTGGCAGCATCATGCGAAAATCCAGCGTGGTCAGCCCCGGCTCTTCGTCAGCCTTAACGAAAATGTTGCCCTCCTGAAACTCACGCCTGCCAGCAATCCCTCGGCTCTGGACTATGTCGCAAAATATGGTTTCAGCGGCGTAGTTATCGAGGGCTTTGGCACAGGAGGAATAGCCAATCTCAACCGCGGTATGGCTCAGGGCATTCGCCGACTTACCGAGGAACGCCGCATGCCCGTGCTGATGATCTCCCAATGTCCTTATGACGGGGTCAATCTTGCTGTTTATGGTATCGGCGAACAGGCTGCAAAAGCCGGTGTCATTCCCGGAAACGATATGACCACTGAGACAGCGGTGGTCAAGCTCATGTGGGCGCTTGGCAAGACCCAAAATATGTCGGAGATAGCGGGGCTGCTGGAGAGCAACATTTGTGATGAGATCACGGGTGAACGGAAAATTCAGCCTGCGGACTGATGCGAGCTTGAAGTAAAGTCGTTATTTCGTGTATGCTTTCCTGAAAGAGGGCTCTGCCTGGCAGCGCCCGTTTTTATGTGCCGTCATTCTCAAAACGCCCTGCAGGGCTGAGGAGGAAGAAGATGAGAGAAGATTATGAAGCTTTGCGCGCAAAAATAAAAAACCAGATATCTGCAGCGACTAAGCTGGAACAGCTGGAGGAGATTCGTCAGAATGCGCTCGGACGCAAGGGAGAACTGACCAACTTGCTCAAAGGTCTGGGTCAGCTTGTCAAAGAAGAGCGCAAGGCGATGGGCCAGCTTGCCAACGAAATCAAAGAAGAGCTTAATGCGGATCTGGAAGCTAAAAAGACAGAACTGCTGGCCAAAGAACCGATCTTAAAGTTCAAACCTGACCTTAGCCTTCCCGGTAAGCCTGTTCCGTCCGGAGGGCTGCATCCGGTTACCCAGATGTGTTATGACCTCAACGATGCCTTTCGTTCGCTGAACTTTGAAATAGCCGGTGAAGATGAGATTTCCTCCGAGCAATATGTCTTTGACAATCTCAACTTTCCCGCCAACCATCCTGCCCGGGAAAGTATGGATACTTACTGGCTTGAAGGGGAAGCTTCAGACTCAGCTCTGGACCACCTCTGCCTGCGTCCCCATCTCACCGGCGCAAGTGTGCGTTATCTGCAGGAGCACGGGGCTCCCGCCCGTTTCGTTTATCCCGGACGCGTGTACCGCAATGAGAGTACGGACGCCCGTCACGAGCGCGCCTTTTATCAATATGAAGCTCTGATTGTCGATCGTGAATTTCCTTTTGCTGCGGGTAAACTGCTCATTGATACCATTCTTGAAAAAGTCTTTGGACGCAAAGTGAAAACGCGGATGCGCGCCGGCTTTTTCCCTTTTGTAGAACCTGGATTTGAGATCGATATGCAGTGTCAGGTCTGTGGTGGCAAGGGCTGCCGTGTCTGCAATCAGAAGGGCTGGCTCGAAGTGATGCCGGGTGGAACGCCTCATCCCAATGTCCTGAGAGCAGCAGGCCTTGATCCCGAAGAATGGACCGGCTTTTACATCAATATCGGGCTTGACCGCATGGTCATGATGCGCTACGGCATTAACGATGTGCGTCTCTTTCACAGCGCAGACCTGCGTTTTCTCCAACAATTTAAGTAAAGCGGGAGGGAAAAAAGATGAAAGTATCTCTGAACTGGATTAAAGACTATATTAACTTGCCCGCTGACCTGAGCCCGGAACAGCTGAGTTCGGACCTGACCATGCGCACGGTGGAGGTTGAGGGGATAGAAAACCGTGCCGATAGTTTGAAAGGTGTACTCATCGGGACGATTTCCTCCGTGTCGCCGCATCCTGATGCCGATCGCCTGCGTATTGTTCAGGTCGATGTCGGCAGGCCGGAAGAGCTGCAGATTGTCTGTGGCGGCAGCAACCTGGAAGTCGGTCAGAAGGTTGTCGTGGCGGTTCCAGGTTCCTGGGTGCGCTGGCATGGCGAAGGAGAACCGGTCGAAATCAAAACGTCCAAACTGCGTGGCGTCCGTTCGGAAGGCATGATCTGTGCGGCCAGTGAAGTAAGTCTGGAAGGCCTTTTCCCTGCTGCAGACGAACATGAGATCATGGATCTGACGCATTTTCCCGGAGCCGAAAACGGTAAAGAAGTGGCGGACGTCCTCAAGCTCAACGATCTGATTCTGGAAATCGACAATAAGTCCATGACCAATCGGCCTGACCTCTGGGGCCATTACGGCCTGGCGCGTGAACTGGCGGCGATCTACGATCTGCCTCTGCGTCCGCTGCCGCCTTTTGTCTGTCCAGCTGACCTCCCTGAAACGCCTGTTTCCATAGAAGACCCGGAGGCTTGCGGCCGCTATCTTGCTACCGCCTGGGAAGGGGTCAGGGCCGTCCCCTCGCCCTATTGGATGCAGGTGCGTCTGGAACTGCTGGGACATCATCCGCGCAATCTCCTGGTCGATCTGAGCAATTACGTCATGCTGGCGACGGGTGAACCTAATCATGCATTTGACCTGGATTCTTTACATGGCGACATCCAGGTTCGCCGTGCCAGAGCAGGGGAGAAGCTGCTTCTGCTCGATGAAAGTGAGCTGGACTTAGACCCGCAGGATCTGCTTATCAGCAGCGGGGATAAAGCTGTCGGACTTGCCGGCATTATGGGGGGGAAGGGCTATTCGATCCGGGAGAACACCCGGAATATGCTGATGGAAACGGCGATCTTTGATCCCAGACTTATCCGCAAAATGTCTCAGCGTCATGAGCTCAGGACCGATGCCGAAGCACGTTTTGAGAAAGGGATCGACGATGCCCGGGCAGAGCAGGCTCAGGGTCTGATGCAAAGTCTGCTTCAGCAGCTCCAGCCGGAAGCCCGAATGGTGGCCTGTACGGACTGCTATCCCAGGCGTCAGGAGCCCATAAAAATTGAACTTAAACGCTCCTATCTTAAGCGTCGTCTGGGCAAAGATTTGAGTTTTGAGGAAATCCGCAGCTTGCTGGAAAAGCTGGGCTTCGCCGTCGAAGAAAAAGATGCTGAAAGCTTAAAGGTTGGCGTGCCTTCCTGGCGAGCCACCGGCGATGTCAGTGAAGCCGCCGACCTTATCGAAGAAATTGCCCGCATGGAGGGCTATGAGAACTTTAAGGTGGAAGGCTGCCAGGTTCAACTCGAACATGCGATAAAAGCTCCTCAAAAGGATTTTGATCGCCGGGTGCGCGAGTATCTTGCTACGCGCTGTGCGCTGCAGGAAGTTTACACTTATCCCTGGGTGGACGAAGCGGCTCTCAACATTTGCGGCTATCCCGACAATGACAGTCTCGCTCTGGCAGCGCCACCTTCGCCGGAACAGAAATATCTGCGCCCTTCACTGTTACCGGGGCTCTTGCTTGCGGCAAAGGACAATGAACGTTATTTTGACAGCTTCGGTATTTTTGAGCTAAGTCAGGTTTTCCGCAGGCGAAAGGAGCGCTGTAAGAACGGTGAAGCGCTTCCTCAACAGGATCTTCACCTCGGTGTTCTGCTTTACAGCAGCGAGCCCTGGGAGGACTTCCGTCGTTTGAAAGGCATTCTTGAAGCGCTGCCCCAGTACTGCATTTGCGAAGCACTGCATTTTGCGCAAAATGAAAAAGACATTTGGGCAGACCAGGAGCTCTGGCTCGATATCTGCAATGAAAAAGGGGAGAAGTTGGGACAGCTTGCTGCCCTCTCTTATCAG
This sequence comes from Clostridiales bacterium, assembly GCA_004556455.1. Classification (GTDB taxonomy): domain Bacteria; phylum Bacillota; class Clostridia; order Saccharofermentanales; family DTU023; genus SFGY01. The sequence goes on from SFGY01000004.1 coordinate 122,181, forward strand.
AACCGCTGCCGCCTTGGCTATAAGCGCGGTTACCCCGTGATGCTGGAACTGAATATCAGCGCCATCACACCGCTTGCCTCGCGTCAGAACAGCTTTAAAGCGCTGCCGCAGTTTCCCCTCGTCGATATTGACCTCTCCCTGCTTTGCCGCGAAGACGTTCAGTGGTCTGACTTCGTTGCTGAGATTGGCAAACGTGTTGAATCGCTCGAATTTATCAGCGAATACCGTGGAGCTCAGGTGGCTGAAGGCATGAAATCTCTGGCCTTCCGTGTGCGCATTGGCAAGGAAAACGCCACTCTGAGCGCTGAAGAGATCGAAGAAAAGCGACAGAGCCTGATCAACCGCCTCAGCCGTAAACTGGGCGCGGAAATCCGCTCATAAGCTCCACCCGGGAAATTTTGCAAGTGGGCTTGACAAGAAGTTCAGAACAGGTATAATTGCAAATGTTTCACGGGGGTGTAGCTCACCTGGGAGAGCGCTTGAATGGCATTCAAGAGGTAAGGGGTTCGATCCCCCTCATCTCCACCAAATAAGGAAGCATATTTTGATAGAAAAATGTGCTTCCTTTTTCATTGCCGAAAAGCTTTGATTTCAAAGGGAATTGAGCCTTTTCGGGCAAAAGAGAAAGCTCTCCCGCGTCGAAACACCCTGAATGCAAGCCTCCTGGATCACCTGCAATCGACGGGCCATGGGTTTTGCCTCATAAGGTTGTCCAGGATTTTGTCCGCCTCCCCTCGTGGTTTTCATGCAACGTTTCAACTAGTGGATGGGCTGCCTTTTTGCGTGCTGGATGCCCTGCCTTTTATTCATGCAACTTAGCAATTAATGGATGACAGACCTTTTTCGTGCAGGATGACCCACCCTTTTTGCATGCAACGTTTCAACTAATGGAGGTTTTTGCTTTGGCTTTTTTGATTTTCATGCAACTTAGCAAGTAGTGGAGGTGCCCGCGTGCAAGATTCCAAGTTGTGGATGGTTTTGAAGTGCAAGTTATCAAGGTGTGGATGGTTTAGGCCTGAGTTCGCTTACGCTAACCGTCCATTACTTGAAATTTTGTTCGAAATTCGGAAAATCCGAAATGAGAGCAGGCATCCAGCCAAGCTTAACCAAACTGAGGTCAGCTTGCAGTCGTGTAAAATCAGCCATAGCTTGAAATTTTTTCCAAAAATACAGGGAGCTGTCTAAACACGAAAGTGTAGCGAGACAGCTCCTTGCGTTCTGACTATATTGAGAAAGGATATCCGAAGGATTCGAAGGCATACGAATCATGAGAAGCCTTTATTTTTGAAAGTGCTTAATTGGGAGTATTTTTGCAATGCCGCATAAAGAACGCACACTACGGGAGAATGCAAGGAAAAATTAAGACTTGAAAATTTTGAAATGTAGGTCTACGCTATGAGTTAGCTTTAGCTAATTCATAGCGTAGCACTATTCGGATTTATAAGGTAAGCATAGTCAATAAATTAAACAAAAACGAATAAACTGACAGAAGAGTTCCGTTATTAAGTTAAAGGAGCAAGTATGGGATTTTTTCAAAACACAGCAAAACCTATCGGCTTTGGCGGAAAGTTGATGGTTAAACTTATGAATGTTGGGCATGCTAAAGTAGCTGAATGGGGCTTTTCTCATGTTATTATTTCTTCGTCTGCAACTGTCCTAGACATAGGTTGCGGTGGCGGGGCGAATGTGGCAAGCTGGGTAAAGCGCTGTCCACAAGGGCATATAACAGGATTAGACTACTCTCCTGTAAGCGTAGATGCTTCACAAAAATACAATCAAAAAGCTATTGCAGAGAATCGCTGTCAAATTGTTCAGGGCGATGTTTCACATTTGCCTTTTAACGAAAATACCTTTGATATAATTTCCGCTTTTGAAACCGTGTATTTCTGGCCTGGGCTTGAAAACTGCTTTCAAGAAGTATTTCGCGTATTAAAGAAGGGTGGCACATTCCTTATTGTCAATGAATCGGACGGAACCAATCCCCAGCAGGACAAATGGATAAATATCATCGAAGGACTAAAAATTTATAAGGAGAGCGACTTGACAGAGAGGCTTCAAAAGGTCGGATTTTCTAATATAAGAACCTTTCAAACAGACAAACATTGGCTTGCCATCCTGTGTGAAAAAACTTTATAGAATTTCTCAAAGAACAAGGGGGACTGACGGAATAATTTACGCATGGGTAAGGTATCCTATTTATTCAGCATTTTTACTTATTGTAATCGGAGCAGTCCTAATTTGAGAAAACGGAATTTTATTTTTTCTTATTCCTTTGTATTGGCTCTTCATGATATTTTTGATGAAAAATACGGAAGAAAAATGGCTGTTAACAATCTTTGGTAAAGAGAAGGAGTCGGTTTTATGGATGTAATGCGAGCGGTCTTGGACGGAATTGCGATAGCCGCAATCTTTAACGGTTCGGTGGTGGCCGTGGCGCTTATTGATCCGAGATATTTTTTTGATTCTTATCCAAAGGCAATTCAGAGAGCCGCACCTGAACAGATGACAAAAAAAGAGAAAAAAAACAAATCACATTCTGACAATTGTAATTTGCGGGATTTGTTTCATATATTCAACAGCAAGTCTCTTACATACGGGCATTTCGGGCTTTTGGAATCTTTTTTTGATGGGATATATTCAGTGGAGCATGTTAAACTTTGGAGATTTCTTTCTGCTGGATTGTCTGTTGTTCCAGGGAAAATATAAGGATAAAATCGTCATTCCCGGCACAGAAGGGCACCCTGATTATGAACTCGGTAACTGGATGAAGCATTTGGCAATCCGGGAACATTTTGCAGTCACTCCGTTTTTGATCATACCGTTTGTAGCAGCGATTCAGGCTTTGATTATTGGCTTGTTAGGAAGATAAGTTTTCGGGTTGTTCATCTAAATCATGTAAATGCTGTTATCAAAATGTAGAAAATTTGGCTGCACCCATACCCTTTGAGTTGCACCTACGCGCCCTCATTTGCACCCATAGGCTGAAATTTTATCACTATATGATTTCCTTTCCATCAGAAAAATCCTGCAACAACGACGTTATCAGTGAGAACTCGACCTCCCAGAGGGAACCGTAAAAGGTGTCCGAGAAGAGCTTAGCTTCAAACCCGTAGATAAAAGCCTTTTCGTGGCAATGAAGATTGGTCGCTCACTCAATCCTTAGTACACAAGAAGCCCCTTGCTATCAAAGGGTTTTCAGGGGATAATGCCATGTACGTACTGTCGTTAAATTGTATGAAAAACACTCACTTTATTGATCCGCCCTACAATACTGGCAACGAAGGCTGGCCTACAACGACAACCGGCAGAGAGTAACGATGGGTATTGGGCTTCAAGCCTTCCACTAAAGAAACAAATCTTAAACATATGAAATTAATGTCGTTAAATCCAACCCACTTAAAAATGCTTATAGACTTTCCTGGGGAGATACAGGTTTGCACAAAAAAGTTTTATTTTAAGACTTTTCATTGGTCCTGGTACCACTGCTCATACGGGCAAGGCTTGGTTTTACCGCAGATCCAGCTCTATATCCCCTTCGCCCTGGCTGCAGTACCAGCTGTCCGCGCCTGTGATCTCCTCTGGACTGACGTTCTTGCTTAAAATCAGGGCGATCATCTGATCGTTGGGTGGGGGAGTGGGTGTGGGCCGGTAGCCATTGGCTTTGAGGACTTTAAGATAATGCCCGTAAAGGCCGCAGCTGAGCACCAGATAATCCCAGTTCTTTTTCAGCGCGACTCTGCTGATGGCCCTGGACAGCTCCGCGATATCCTGCTCATTAAAAGGGTCGGTAAAAAACTCGCAGACGTTGCCCATGACGGAATGGCTGGTATGGCCTTCACGGAGAATGGCGAAACCCACGATCTCCTGACCGCGGCGAGCGATCAGGGTCTGGTAAGCGACGTCCGGTCGCTGGTTGTAGCGATAATTCAGATATTTGAAATCGCGAACTAGAAGAATCTCATATAAATCTTTATAACGCTCCCAGCAGGACTGAATTTCAGGCGGAACCTGCTGGAGCCATTCAAAGCGGAGGCTGCTGTCTTTTTGTTTGCAGCGCTGTCTGAGAATCTGGCCATAGATCTTGCTGCCCAGCCTGGCCAGCGCGGCACTTTTGATTTTCCTTTGAAGATAGCCACGAAGGCAGATGGGTTGAACCAGCACCTCTCTTTTGAAAAGACTCAGCCAGCCAAATTTTTGATAGCCGGGGTAGGAGGCAGCGTTAGCCAGGCCAAGAATGACATCGACGCCCGCTTTGCGCCCTGCCTCGACGGAGTTATCGGTCATCATCCTGAAGATCCCCTGGCGCTGGTAGTCGGGATGCGTCATGGTCTTCACGGAATGAGCCATTAAAACGGTTTTTCCCCGGATATACAATTCGCCTGGGATCAGGCCATCGCAGGCAATCGCTTTGTCACCCTCTTTTAAGAGAAAAAGCAGGTTGCCGTCGGGATGATAAGGATTGTCGTTTAACAGCCATTGGTGCATGGCTTTATCGACGTTGGCGCCCGACCCGAAACAGGTCAGACTGAGCTCTTTAAAGGTCTCGTAATCGCGATTAAGATCGATATGTTCAATGCTTCGTTCCAAAGGAAATTACTCCTGCGCTTATTTGACGCTTTTTATCAGCCGATTTTACTTGTCTTCGTCAATATCGGAAATATGCTTTAATATCCCATGAAGAAAACGGTTGGGGTTCACGCTGAAGGTGCCCGGCTTTTCGATGACCACGCCGCCGAAACTCTTTTTGAAGTGATACACGCCCTCGTCATCGTAGTGGGCATAGGCGCCGGCGGTTCCATAAAAGTCATAGATGGGAATACCACTTTTAATGGCCCAGTTCATGGCCTCCCACTGCAGAGCGTAGGGCGCATTAAAGCTGAGATAACGGTCATAGGCTCCGCTGAACAGATAGGTGATCGAATCAACATAGCGGATAAAAACTGCAGCCGCCATAGGAATCACCGGACCCTCCGGCCGCAGAGTCTCTAATTCCTGAAGCTTTTCGTTAAAGCCGTCGATGGCCTCCTGGGCCACCATCATGCGGTTCTCCATCTTGCGGGTCGGCTTGGCCTCGTGACGGGCTCTGGCATCCTCCAGCTCGGCTTCCTGCTCCGCCCGCATTTCTTTCAGCCGTTTTTCATATAAATCCAGATCAAGCTCGGCGATGAGAAAGCGAACATCGCCGCTTTGGGAAAAGTGATGGTATAAGCTCTGGTAGTAGCTCAGCTCTCGATTGTTAAACTGACGGCGTTCAGCCGTATGCTCAAGAATTTGATCGAATTTATCGAGTTCATCGTAAGCCAGATCACGAACGATCACATTCTGCTTGAGGGTTTTGCGAACGGCCCAGCGTGCCTGACCTCCGAACGATTCCATGAGCTGATCTTCGTCTTTTATCTGAGACATATCCTTGTAAAAGAACCAGCGGATGTCATTGGTGGCATAGTGGTTGTGGTAACCGTGGTGATGGAAACCGGCCTTCAGCAAATTGTCGACCAGATGATGATTATCATAGCCTCCAGGTACGATCGCGCCATCAATATCATGCTCAATCAAATTAAAATTGGGAAGAATCTGCACCTGAGCGATGCCTTTTTTGGAAAGGTGCTGAATGAGGCCCTTGCGCAGGAGGACTAGATCCTCGAGATTGTTGTAATCCATGAGCATGCCGCCGGAAGCGGTCATGATTTTAAAAACTTTACGATAGGGGTGAACTGTAAAAAGGCCTGCGGCAATGACTTTATCGCCGTCCTTCAAGCCGTAATAATGGACCTCGTATCCTCGTTCGGCCTGAGAACGGGCCATGGGAACAGACTGCAGGAAACTCGCCGGCCGAAAGGAACGACTGAAGCTGTCAAATTCGCTTTCACTTAATTCACAAAAAGTCTTCATCAATATCACCATCTTTCTTTAACAAAAATTTTCAGTTTGAAAAAAGCCTCCGCTGTTCCGTTGTACGGACGACCTGAAATCAGCCAGGATAAGGCCTTTTCATATTTTATTAATTATAGCAAGCTCAGACTTGGGGGCAAGCCGAGCTGCTGCCTTTTGATGGACTTGCCAAGTCGCAGCAGGACTCGGTGTGACTTCCTTGTCTCAGAGGTTGTCGGTGTCGAGGACAAGGGTGAAGGGGCCATCGTTAATCAGGGAAACCTGCATATCGGCGCCAAATTGTCCGCAGCCATATGCCGGGTATTCAATGGAAGCGAGCTCCAGAAAGTATTCGTAGAGTTCGTTGCCAAGCTTTGGATCCGCGGCTTCGATAAAGGAGGGACGGTTGCCTTTTTTACAGTTGGCCCAGAGGGTGAACTGGGAGACGATGAGGACGTTGCCCCCGACCTGGGAGAGGGAGAGGTTGGTCTTGCCGTTTTCATCTTCGAAAATGCGCAGGGCGGAGATTTTTCTCCAGAGTTTTTCCGCTTCGCTGCGGCTGTCTTCCTGGCCGACGCCAAGTAAGATCAAATAGCCCTTGCCGATGCGGGCTTTCTCCTTATCTGCGATTTTGACGGAGGCTTCGCTGACGCGCTGAATAATCGCTCTCATTTTGTTCCTTTCATTCCAGGACCTTATTTCATTCCCGGACATTTTTTGCCAGCGCTCAGTTGCGCTGACAGACTTCGTTGATGCCGGCCAGCCACTCCAGATCGAGGCTGTCCAGCTGTTCCTGTGTGAGCCGCATCTCCCAGTTGCCGCCTATGGTTCCGGGGTGATTGATGCGGTAGCTGCTGTCCAGACCCAGGAGATCGGTGATGGGGACAATGACGAGATTGGCGACACTTTGCCAGAGGGTGAGTATGACGCGGCGGCAGAGGGGGCTCAGAGGGCCATCGATGTCCCGTGAATCGCTTTTTAATCCAAAGTACCGGCAGATGAGCTGCCATTCTTCGTCACCGGCAGCCCTGGCCCAGCCGAGCAAGGTATCGTTATCGTGGGTCCCGGTAAAAGCGACGATGTTGGCTTTGTAACTGTGCGGGCGGTCTTTGGACTCGAAAAAGGGATCAAAGGCGAATTGCAGAACTTTCATCCCGGGAATGCCGGTGGCCTGCAGAAACTGGCGAACGTCGGCAGTAATTTCTCCAAGGTCTTCGGCGATAAAAGCGCCCTGTGGATAGAGGCGAAGAAGGTCTTCAAAGAGGTCCATGGCCGGGCCTTTTTCCCAGACGCCGTTGATGGCGGTTGACTCTCCTGCGGGCACGGCCCAGTAGGATTCAAAGCCGCGGAAGTGATCGAGGCGCAGAAGGTCGTACCACTCCATGGCCTTGCCAATCCGTTCGATCCAATAGCGGTACTTGTCCTCCTTCATCTTATCCCAGCTATAAAGGGGGTTGCCCCAGAGCTGCCCTTCGGCACTGAAATAATCCGGGGGGACTCCCGCAACTCTGCTGGGATAGCCGTTCTCATCTGTCTCAAAAAGTTCCCGACGTCCCCAGAGATCCGTCGAATCAGCCGCGGGATAAATGGGCAGATCGCCAATCACGGCAATGCCGAGCTCATTGATTTGTCGGCGAAGTTCGCTCAATTGTTTGAAAAATTCATATTGCTCAAAAATGTAATAGTGAATACTTGCCGCGTGTTCACGGGCAAAGTTGCGCACGGTTTCTTCATCTTTCTTCTGCAGCAGGGGATCGGGCCATTCCCACCAGGGCTTTTCACCGAAAATTTCGCGGGCTGTCATAAAAACAGCGTAATCTTCGAGCCAGGAGACCTCTTTTTGACGAAAGCGGGTGAGCTCTTCAAAATCACGCGTTGCGAAGCGCGTAAAGGCCTGTTTCAGGATCTGAGTATGTCGGGGTAAAGCCTCGCCATAGTGTATCCTCGGGCTCACCTCGTCAACATAGAGGGAACGCAGTTCCTCATCGCTGATCAGGCCATCCTTATAAAGGCCTCGAGGGTCAATAAAGGCCGGATTACCAGCGAAGCTGGAGATGCACTGGTAAGGAGAGGCGAAGGCGCCCGGAGGGGAGAGGGGGAGCACCTGCCAGCGGCTGATGCCCGCTTTTTTCAGAGAGCGTGCAAAATTCAGCGCTTCTTCACCAAGAACGCCCCAGGCAAAGGGACCGGGCAAACTGAAAACGGGCATGAGAACCCCCGATGAACGAATCATAGTGACCTCCTGAAAGGGTTTGGGCTTTCTCTGAAAGTAAAGCGCATTGAGGCTGAGCAGCGTTCGCCAGGCCTCTGGATGATGGAAGGAAAGCTGGGGTGCCGCAGGGCATCGGGATATTTCTGAAATTCCAGACAGCAGGCAAAATGTTCGGGAAAATGTCCGGTCTTTTTGCTGTCGCCACTTTTGCAGGCGTAAACCTGCAGACCCGGAAGATCTGACGTGGCCTGCAGGAGCAGACCGCTCTCAGCTGAATAGAGTTCCACAGGGGCAAAACGGCTGTTGTCAGGCAGAGAATGGCTGTGCATAAGAGCGCTGTTTTCAAGGACGAAATAATGGTCGAGTTCGCCAAGCTGCGGATCGTCTTCAATCTGTCTCAGCGCGTCTCCCAATCTTCTGGGACTGGTAAAATCCATTGTCGTTGCCTTCAGCGAGCGAAGTTCTCCCGTCGGGCACTTGTCCTCACCTTTGGGCAGGAAAGCCTCTGCGCGCAGCCGCAGTTCCTGATCCTCAATCGTCGCCGCTTCAGGGTTCAGATTGAAGTAAGCATGAAAGCAGGGGTTGAAGAGGGTATCAGCTGAACTCACTTGTTCGAAAGAAACACGGAGGGCAGGTCCTTCCAGCTGATAATGCCAGCTGATCCTGCGTTCTCCGGGGTAACCGTCATCTTCGGGGGAAGTCTCCAGGCGGAAAACGAGGCCGGCAGGATTTTCCAGGCTGCCCTGCCAGATACGGGAATGATAGCCCCGTGCGCCGCCATGAAGATGATTTTTCCCCTCGTTGGCATCGAGGACGAGTGTTCCTGAATCCAGAGACAGCTCGACCTCTCCCAGGCGATTGGCGACGGGACCAACAGCTGCATTGTAATAAGGGTAATGCTGCAAACGCCAGGGAATATCGGCTTCGCCACGCAGCACTTCCTGCAGGCCACGGCTTGTCTTCACTTTTAGAGAGAGCAGGGAAGCGCCGAGTTCACAGGCTTCAAGTCTGAGAAACTCATTTTCAGCGACTAAGACCTGCGGAACTGCAGACGACACTGTTTTTTGCCTTAAAGATAAGGGCATCGGCATCCTCCTCAAAAACAAGAAGCTGATGGAGTTTATTTCTGCTATTCTACGATATTTTCAGCTAAAGGACACGCCTGGACGAAAGGATGCCTGGCCCTCTTGCTTCCGGCCTTCTGTGCTATCATAGGAATGCACTTAAGTTGTCGGAAGATTTGTCGCAGGCGAGGGATGGAAGTGATGCTTGAAAAGGGACGTTTTCAAGTTTTGCCTGCGAAGTTCTGAAGAAGTTCTGAAGTCATTTTGAAAAGGGAATCTTATGAGAATCATGGGGATAGACCCAGGCTATGCCATTACCGGCTATTGCATCCTGGATTATGAAAGTGGTCGCTTTGCCGTGAAAGACTACGGCCTGGTTTCGACCTCCTCTAAATCGCGATTCCCGGATCGCCTGCTGACCATAGACCGAAGCCTCAGTGAGATTATCGCTCGATACAAGCCACAGGTCATGGCCATCGAGGAACTCTTTTTTGCCCGTAATACGACGACTGCCATGGGCACAGCGCAGGCACGGGGAGTGGCTATCGTGGCTGCGGCTCGCCGCGGCTTGCCGGTTTTTGAGTACACTCCTATGCAGGTCAAACTCGCGGTGACCGGTTATGGCAAGGCAGAAAAAAGCCAGGTGCAGGAAATGGTGCGGCGTATCCTGCATTTAAAGGAAATCCCCAAGCCTGATGATGTCGCGGATGCCGTAGCGATTGCCATCTGCCATGCTCATTCGGGGAACCGCAAGGAAGCTCTGGCGGTTTCAGGTTACCAGTAAGGTGTCCGGGCTGGCACGGTCCCGAAGCCTGGTAGTCCGTTGCCAGAGATTGCCGCTTAGGCCAGAGTCAGCGTAGAGAAAATTGTGCGGATTCAGATATCTGTAGTAAAGATTTTTGACAGGAAAGGTGAAGACGTGATTGCGTTTATCGAAGGCAAAGTTCTGGAGAAGAATCCGGATTACCTCATTTTATTGCACGAGGGCGTGGGCTTTCGCCTCAACTATGACCCGCTGGCTGCAGGGCGTCTTCCTGAAGTGGGACAGGAAGCCCGGATTTACACCTATCTACATGTACGTGAAGACGAGCTCAGTCTCTATGCTTTTCCCACTTACGAAGAGAAGCAGCTTTTTGAACTGCTGCTCACGGTCAGTGGCTTTGGCCCCAGGATTTCCAGTACCATGGTGGCTTCCATGCCCCCCGATCGTTTTGCTCTGGCGGTCGTTAATGGCGATGTTAAAGCGCTTTCCTCTGTTAAAGGGGTTGGCCGGAAATCCGCCGAGCGCCTTATTCTGGAACTCAAAGACAAATTAAAGAAACGTGCAGGACAAGTTCCCGCGGTTACTGCGGAAAATGCGGAGGCTGAGGCGGTCTTCAACGACACGGCTCATGAGGAAGTGCTCTCTGCCCTGCTGCTTCTTGGCTACAGTCAGAAGGAAGCCGCGGCAGCTTTGAGCCGGGTTTTGAAGAACAGAGAGGATGTACCGAAACTTGAAGAGCTTATCCGTCTCTCTCTGCGGGAACTTGCTCCAGCCTGAGGCAGGCCAGAACCTGATTTTTCAGCGGAGGAATGAGTGATGTCAGAAGAAGGTTATTTCAGCATATTTTCCGAAGATAACGCGTTTGAGGAGGAACCGGAAGAGCGCGTTATTTCCCGCGAGCTTCATAAGGCGGAGAGGGATGAGCCTTCCATGCGCCCAACGAGCTGGGACGAATACTATGGCCAGGACAAAATCAAGTCTAATCTGGAGGTTTTTATTAAGGCGGCTCTGAGCCGTGGAGAAGCTCTGGATCATGTTTTGCTCTATGGCCCTCCGGGGCTGGGCAAGACAACTCTGGCGGCGATTATCGCTAATGAATTAGGTGTCAGTCTCAAAATGACTTCGGGACCAGCGATAGAACGGCAAGGTGACCTTGCGGCCATGCTGACGAATCTGCAAGCGCACGACGTTCTTTTTATCGATGAGATTCACCGCTTAAACCATGCTGTCGAAGAAGTGCTCTATCCCGCGATGGAAGACTATGCCCTCGACATCATGATCGGCAAAGGGCCTTCTGCGCGTTCGATCCGCCTGGATCTTCCGCCCTTTACTCTGATCGGTGCGACGACACGTGCGGGGCTTCTGACTTCGCCGCTGCGCGATCGCTTCGGCATGATCTGTCGCCTGGAGCTCTATCAGCCGAAGGACATTGCGCAGATTCTCCAGCGCAATGCCAATGTCCTCAAGATCGGTATCAGCGATGAGGGACTTAAAATTATCTCCGGCCGCTGCCGGGGTACACCGCGAATTGCCATCCGTATTCTGCGCCGCTTGCGTGACTTTGCTCAGGTGATGGGCAAGGATTGTATCGATGCAGACATCGCGGAAAAAGGACTTGCAGCTCTGGAGATTGACCATCTCGGCCTGGATTCCACGGATCTCACGCTCATGCGAAAGATGGCAGAGCTCTTTAACGGCGGACCCGTCGGGCTCGATACACTGGCTGCAATCACGGGAGAAGATCCGCGCACCATTGAAGATATCTACGAACCCTATCTCATGCAGATCGGCTATATCAGCAAGACCCCACGCGGGCGCATCCTTTCCGAAGCCGCTTTCAAACATCTGGGAATCCCCTGGCCGGGTCCGGATAAGAGCGCTGAGCCTCCTGCAGACGCCGAAGGGTCTCGGGGAAAGCAAATCAGTTTCGAGGAAACACAAGAGTAGAGCGGAGGGGCAGGCCGCTTCGTGCTCCTGCTCAGTCCACTATCCTGACATGTTCTCTTCCTGGCGTGAATTTTTAAGTGACAAGCCTGAGCAGAGTCCGCCTTAAGCCGGAGCAGCTACGCTTTTTCTTTTCCTTCTTCAGCGGGGCTTAGAAAGTCATGAGGGTTTCTTGCTTCCACGTAGATGGTCTTAAAGTTTTTATAAATCAGGTGGCCGGGTTTAGCGCCTCTGGCCTTGGAAAGATTTTTTACGGGACAGTAGTCAATTTCGACTTTGCCGCCTGAGTTTGCGCGATTAGCAGACGAAAACCAGGCGGCGACAGAGGCCGCATCCTCAATGGAGAGTTCATCGGCTTCACGGCCATCCAGATGCAGCACGACGTGTGAACCAGGGATGTTGTGGGCGTGAAACCAAAGATCATTTTGATGGGATTTGCGAAGACTCAGCTGTTCATTTTCAAGGTTGTTGTGAAAAATACGCCCGGAAATTATGCGAAACCGGGGAGGCTTCAACTTGCTTCTGCTTCTTTTCGGGCAAAGTATTCCGGGCTTTTTTCTTTTTACGTGAGGAAGGACGTCCAGGATTGAGCCTGTCTTTTAACGGGCGTTCGGCTTTTTCACTTCGCTGTTCTGCCATGCCTTCAGGCCGTAGTTCATGCCGTATTTCATCTTCGACAGCCTGAATATCCTCAGGGTTTTCGGCGCGTTCAAGGGCAACGGCCAGACTTTCGATCCATGCTTCTTCAGCGCGGTCTTTCCTGAGAAAAGTTTCTGCGTGACGTCGCTTTTCTTCGGCCTTGCGATAATGTTTAAAAAAGCGTTCAACGTTTCCGGGAAGGTTCAGGGAGGGATCCAGGGGGATGAGCAGCTCTTTTCCATCAGGATCATAGTAGTTCTTCACACTCACATGGGAAGGGCGATCTGTCCTGCCCTTAAAGGCGTAAAGTGAGGCCTGTAAAAGTTCGCCATAAAGACGATATTGTCCGGCTTTTTCACCTTCACGCAGATCTTCTTCGTGGAGGCTCAGCTTGCGGCTGTTTTGTTTGCGAATCCGGCTCAGACGTTTTACCGCAGCTTTTTTCTGCTCTATAAAGCGAAGTTTGCGTTCGCGGGCTTCATAAAATTCATCCATGGCGGCAGAAAGAGAGGCACATTCTTTGAGCCGAGGCAGGAGGGTCAGGGGCAGGGCATGAAAGTCATAAACGGAGGTGTCACCGGGGCGACTGGCGTAGAGGGAGGGTCGTGCCTCGCAGGCGGCACATTGTGTGAGGAGCGTGCCGAGGGCTGCGGCGAGGACTTTCTCTTCATCGTCCTTAAGCTCGGCAAAAGTCATTTCTTCAGGAAGCCTGGCACGAAACAGGAGTTCGCGGACGAGCAGTGGAGAAAAGCCGCCAAGCGTGTCCATAAAGAGATGATAAAGATTCTTGTCTGTGCTGCCGTCCAGGAGAAAAGAGGGGATTTTTCCATTTTCAAGTTCCCTTTGCCCTTGGGCAAGAATCAGGCTGACAGAGTGTTTATTCTGTCTGGGAGGTTCCAGGTAGGGCCGGGCAGGCATAAGTTCGCGCAGGCGATTTACGGAGTGGTCAATATGTCTGATGGCATCGTGAATGATTTTATCTTCTGAGAGCAGGATCAGATTGGAGTGACGACCGGTAAGTTCAGCGACCAGGCGTTTTTCACAGAGATCTCCATATTCATTGCGCACCTGTATGAGCAGGGAGAAGACACGTTCGCCTTCTTCGTGTTCGAGTCCGATGATTTCCCCGCCGGTCAGAAGCTTGCGCAGCAGCATGCAAAAAGCGGGCGCTAACTTGGGGTTTGGACCAGCTTTGCGGCGCAGGTAGGCCCTGGGTGCTGAGGGGTTTGCGGAGAGAAAAAGCTGTTCCTGACGACCGCTTTGCCAGAGATGCAAGCTGAGATCATAGGCCGCTGGCTGAAAAATACGGTTGATCCGCGATCCAATAAGTTCTTCGCTCAATTCCCTGCAGAGAAAATCTGTCGTTATTCCGTCGAGAGGCATAGAGATCCTTCTTTCACAGGCGATGTGCCCGTCCATTTCACTGTGATATAATAACAAAATTGGAGGGAAAGATGGCCGAAACAAGACGAAAGAGTGCCAGTGAGAAGAAGTGCCGCAGCAGATATGGCAGAGCAAAGCCGACGCCAGAAAAATCGCCGGATCAAAGGGCTTTTAGCAGCCTTTTTTCTTTTTTCAGAGAAAAGGCTCTGGGCAGAAGCCTGCTTTGCCTGTTCCTTCTGCTTGTGCTGCCGGCGTTGAATTTACTCCTTTCCTGGAATCAGCTTGATCGCTTCCTTTTGTTTTGCGGGCTTGAACTTCTGGCTTTACTGATCATTGCCTGGAGTCTCTTTCTCTACCGCCGACACCAGAATTCCGGGAGGAAAAATGAATGAAACTGCTGGTCTGCAATGATTACGATGAAATGAGCAAGAAGGCGGCTGCCCTGATTGCAGCTCAGGTCAAATTGTTCCCTGAGAGCATTCTCGGTCTGGCGACCGGATCAACACCCATCGGAACCTATGACGAGCTGATTCGCCTGTATAATGCCGGGGAGATTGATTTCTCTGAGATTGAAACGGTCAACCTCGATGAATATGTTGGTCTGGGACCGGATCATGAGCAGAGCTACCGTCACTTTATGAATAAGCAGCTTTTTAATCATGTCAATATTGACCCTGAAATGACGCATGTGCCGAATGGGCTCGCAGCCAATCCGGAGGAAGAAGCGGAAAACTATGAGATGATGGTCGAGTGCCTCGGCGGCATTGACTTGCAGGTCCTGGGGCTTGGTCCCAACGGACATATCGGTTTCAATGAGCCTGACAGTTTCTTTACCCCGGCGACGCATGTCGTTAACTTGAGCAAAGAAACCATCGATGCCAATTCACGTTTCTTTGCCTCGCGCGCTGAGGTTCCTCATCAGGCCATTACCCTTGGGGTCAAACAAATTATGCAGGCTGGCAAGATCATTTTGCTGGTGAATGGAGAGAAGAAGGCCAGAGCTTTGAAAGCAGCGGTTACAGGGCCTGTTACCCCTGACCTTCCCGCCTCGATTCTGCAATTGCATCCGGATTGTACGGTTTTTGCCGATGAAGCGGCCTGCGAGTGGATTTACGATGATTGAGTCTGCCGCCCAGGGATAGACTGAAGAACCATGAGGAGCAGATCATCGATCTGTTCCTTTTTTATTACTTTCCCCATTATGTGCAAAACAGCTTATTTCAAGAATATGCAAAACAGGTCATTTGCAAGGCATAAAGTCAAATAAATATTGAGCAGTATGCAAAAGATAACCGTTTTTGGCCAAACTGTTGAATTTTCATGCGCTCTGCACTAAACTAAAAACAACTTCTTTTTGCAAGACGCTGCTCTGCTTTACTGCTTATGCAGACTTGCCTGATTCAGAGAAGTGGGGGAGGATTTATGTGGAGTTATATCGTCAAACGCGTTCTGCTTGCGCTGCTGACGGTGTTCATCGTCATTGCGATTACGTTTTTTACGATGCACGCCATACCGGGCGGACCTTTTAATAAAGAAAAAGCGTCAACCCCGGCGGTTAAAGCCGTGTTGGAAAGCCGTTTTAATCTCGACAAACCCGTTGGAGAGCAATTTCTGCTCTATATGGAGAATGCTTTTCTCAAAGGGGATTTCGGGATTTCCACGAAAAATGGACGCGAGATTTCCGAAACGATGAAAAACACCTTTGGTATTTCTGCCAAACTGGGAGGGATGAGTGCCGCTGTCGCTTTGATTTCAGGAACGGTTTTTGGTGTGATTGCTGCGCTTTACCGTAACCGCTGGCCGGATCGCCTGATTATTTTTCTGACCACTTTTTTCGTTTCGGTTCCCAGTTTTGTCCTGGCCACCATGCTGCTCCTCATCTTCTGTCTGAAGCTGGGCTGGTTTCCGGTTTTCCGGGCAGGTGATCCCAGCTATGTGTTGCCGGTTCTTTCGCTGTCCATGTACCCCGCGGCCTACATCACCCGTCTGACCAAGTCGAGCATGCTCGATGTGCTGGGTGAAGACTATATTCGCACGGCACGGGCCAAAGGCGTCAGCAGCAAAAGTGTGCTCTTCAAGCATGCACTGCGCAATGCGATTCTTCCGGTAATTACCTATCTTGGACCGATGCTGGCGTATACCCTGACCGGTTCTATGGTGGTCGAGACCGTTTTCAGTATCGGCGGTATGGGTCGTGAATTTGTCCAGGGCATTTTGAATCGCGATTACTCCATGATTATGGGCTGTACGGTTTTTCTGGCCTGTCTCATGGTGGTGATGAATCTCATCTGCGATATTGTTTACAAATTCGTTGATCCGCGGATCGACTTTAGTTAGAGAGGGACGTTACGATGGCAGAAAATAAAATGACATCCCAGGTTAAGGGCTCTGCCCCTGAGCAGAACGAACGCCCCAGCTTCGAGGCTAAAGAGCTTCTGCGCAAGCGTGTCCTGAGCCTGCAGCCGGATCTGTCGGTTTTTGAGCCGGCTTCCGAAAAAGACAAAGCCCAGCAGGAAGTGATGCGTCCCTCATCCACTTTTCTGAAAGACGGCATCAAGAATTTCCGCAAAAATAAATTGGCGATGTCGATGTTCTTTATTCTGATGGCTTTGATCATCCTCATCTTCCTTACGCCCTACATCAATCCATACGGTTATGATGAAGTCATTCGCATCAATGGACGTCGCGATAAGAGCCTTGCCAACCTTGGCCCTCTGCAGTGGTCTAAGATGGAACAGAAAGAAATCGATCAGGGCGTAAAGCTGTATCCCCATCTCTTTGGCACCGATTCGGTGGGACGCGATTATTATGTACGCTGTATGGTCGGAACAAAAATTTCACTCGGCGTGGGCTTCTTTGCCAGTCTCATCGTCCTGGTCATCGGCTTGATTTATGGCTCTGTGGCGGGTTATCTGGGGGGCAAAGTCGATCTGATCATGATGCGCATTGTCGATATCATCTATGCTCTGCCGGACACCCTGATTATTATCCTGCTTTCTGTGGTTTTGAGAGAAGTGCTTAAGGATAAGATTCAGGGAACCATCTTCGCTACAGTCGGCACAAACATGCTGAGTTTATTTATTGTCTTCGGTCTGCTTTATTGGGTGGGCATGGCTCGCCTGGTGCGCGGCCAGATTCTGACTCTGCGTGAAATGGACTTTGTTATGGCGGCTGAATCGATTGGGGCGAACAAACGCCGCATCATTCGCCGACACGTCCTGCCGAACTGTATCAGCGTGATTATTATTTCAACGGCTTTGCAGATTCCTTCGGCGATCTTCACGGAAAGTTTTCTTTCTTTCCTGGGCCTTGGTGTCGCTGTGCCGACGCCTTCGCTTGGCTCCCTGGCCAACGACGCCCGCGAAAGTATTCAGAGTTATCCGCATAAGCTGGTCTTTCCCTCGATCCTGATCTGTCTTCTGGTGTTGTCTTTGAACATCATTGGAGATGGCCTCCGCGATGCCTTCGATCCGAAATTGAGAAAGTAGGGTCTTGCCCATGTCAGATTTTCTATTACAAGTCAAAAACCTTCACACCTCATTCTTTACCGATTCCGGCGAAGTCAAAGCCGTCAACGGCATCTCTTTTGACCTTCCTCACGGTAAAATCCTTGGCATTGTCGGTGAGTCGGGCAGCGGTAAAAGTGTGACGGCCTATTCCATTATGCAAATCCTGCAGTTCCCCGGGCGAGTTATTGAAGGCGAAGTGCTCCTGGATGGGACGGATCTCCTGAAGCTCAGCAAAAAAGAGATGCAGAAAATCCGTGGGGATAAAATCTCCATGATATTTCAGGATCCCATGACCTCGCTGAACCCGGTCTTTACCATTGGCAATCAGATAGGAGAAGCGATCAAACTGCACACGGACTTACGTGGCAGCGATGTCCAGAAACGCACCCTTGAACTCTTGAGTCTGGTTGGTATCAATGAACCTGAAAGACGCATCTTACAGTACCCCTTTGAGTTTTCCGGCGGCATGCGTCAGCGCGCCATGATTGCCATGGCTCTGGCCTGCGAGCCGGATCTGCTCATCGCCGATGAACCGACGACGGCCCTTGACGTCACTATCCAGGCACAGATCATTGAGCTGATTCAGAGCCTGCAAAAGAAGCTGGGCATGGCCGTCATCATGATTACGCATGACCTTGGCGTCATCGCGAGTATCTGTGATGAGATCATTGTCATGTATGCCGGCGGTATCTGCGAACGCGGCGATGCTGACGATATCTTTTACCAGCCCAAACATTCCTATACGCGGGGGCTTCTCAATTCGATTCCGAAAGTTAGCAAAAGCTCGGAGCGCCTGGTGCCTATTCATGGAACACCGATTGACCTGCTCAATCTTCCGCCGGGCTGTCCCTTTGCCCCGCGCTGCAAGGAGGCTATGAATATCTGCCTCAGAGAGCATCCGGAGGAATGGCATATCGGCGGCCGTCACTACGCCTCCTGCTGGGCGAATGCCCGCGACCTTCTTGCGGAAAGCGGCGATCTGAAAGTTTCGGCAAAAACAGGTCAAACAGAAACGGAACCCCCCACAGACCGGGAGACGGAGGTAGATTCATGAGTGAATATATAGTCGAAGTCGATCATCTCAAAAAATATTTCCCCGTCAAAACCGGTATGTTCAGCTCCGTTTCCTTAAAGGCTGTCGATGACGTCAGCTTTAAAATTAAAAAAGGGGAGACACTGGGGCTGGTCGGAGAGTCCGGCTGCGGCAAAACAACGGTTGGTCGAACCCTGCTGCACCTTTATGAGCCGACAGACGGAACGGTGCTCTTTGATGGAAAGGAAATTACTAAAAAGAATCTTCTGGAAATTCGCAAGGATATGCAGATGGTCTTTCAGGATCCGTATTCTTCGCTGAACCCTCGCATGACCGTCGAGGATATTATTGGCGAACCTCTGGACGTCCATCATCTCTGCAAATCGAGGAAAGAACGCCGTGAACGCATTCGCCAGCTCATGACCCTGGTTGGCCTGAATGCAGAACACGCTACACGCTATGCCCACGAATTTTCCGGCGGCCAGCGCCAGCGCATCGGCATTGCCAGAGCTCTTGCCGTTGATCCCAGGTTCATCGTCTGCGATGAATCGGTCTCTGCTTTGGACGTTTCTATCCAGGCGCAGATTCTTAACATGTTCAAGGATCTGCAGGAAAAACTGGGCCTTTCCTATCTCTTTATCGCTCACGACATCCTTGTCGTCACATATATGAGCGACCGTGTGGCGGTCATGTATCTGGGCAAACTTATTGAGCTTGCCGAGACCAACGAAATTAACGATCACCCCACCCATCCTTACACCCGTTCGCTTTTCTCGGCTGTTCCGATTCCCGACCCCAAAACAGCCCGGGAGAGCCAACGCATCGTCCTTGAGGGCGACGTGCCAAGCCCGCTCAATATGCCGAGTGGCTGTGCCTTCCGCACGCGCTGCCCTTATGCGACAGAACAATGTGCCGCCGAAATGCCCCCGCTGGTCGATCGGGGTTCCGGACATTTCGTTGCCTGCTGGAATAAGTAGGAGCGAAGAAGATCACAGGTCATGCCTGACGGCAATACTTCAGGAGGAAGTTATGAAATCTGGAAAGTACATCGCTCTCGCAGTCGCGTTGATCATGCTCTTTACGCTGATCCCGGCCTTCGCCCCGCTCAAGGTCGAAGCGGCTGTCGACAAACTTGACTGGGCTCCCTATGATGAGCTCATTAAATCAATCAAAAGTGAAAAAGACTTTGTTAAGCGTGAAGCTCTTATGCATCAGGCGGAAGACATGCTGATGGATAGCGGTGGTGTCTGCCCATTGTATTATTACAATGACCCGTACATGGCAAAAGCCGACCTCCAGGGCTTTTACAGCAACCTTTTCGGTTTTAAATTTTTCATGTTCTCGGACTATGGCGATAAAGATACCATTCGCCTTAATATCGCGAGTGAACCCGACCGACTGGATCCTGCTCTGAACTCCTCTGTCGATGGCGCCTGCCTGGCCGTTAACAGTTTTGCCGGCCTCTGGACCTACAATGCCGAAGGTCAGCTGCAAAATGACCTGGCCGAAAAAGTCGATATCAGTGAAGATGGTCTGACCTACACCTTTACCCTCAGAGACGATCTTAAATGGTCCGATGGCAGCCCTCTGACCGCTGCGGACTTTGAGTACAGCTGGAAGCGCGGCGTCAACTGGATGACCGCAGCCGACTATGCCTACATGTTTGACGTCATCGACGGCTATCCGGAAATGCCGGAGCAGCCGGAGGCCAAAGAAGGCGAAGAAGCCAAGCCGACCTTTACAGAAGAAGAAGCGAATGCCGCTGCAGACAAATTGAATGTCAAAGCCTCGGAAGATGGAAAGACCCTGACGGTCGTCCTGAATAGCCCCTGCGCATACTTCCTCGACCTCTGTGCCTTCCCCTGCTACTATCCTGTGCAGAAAGCTGCTGTTGAGGGTGCCAAGGGCTTCCGTGACAGTGACGGAAAGATCGTTGAACCGGGCGCCTGGGCCCTCGAGGCCGGCTTCCCCTCCAATGGCGCCTATGTGCTGAAAGAGTGGAAACACAAGGAATCCATGGTCTACGAGAAGAACCCGAACTACTATCGTGCGGATGAAGTGAAGATCAATCGCCTGGAGTTCATGCTCTCAGATGATGATTCCGTCATTTTCTCAGCATATAAAGCTGGAGACCTCGACTTTATCGACGCCGTTCCCGTTGACGAAGTTCCGAATCTCAAGGATAAGGATCCGGAATTCCATATTGTTCCGAACCTCGGCACTTATTTTGTCATCTTCAACGTGAACTCTTCACTCTTTGACGGTAAGACAGCTGAGCAGGCCAAGACCATGCGCAAGGCCATCGCCCTGCTGATTGACCGCCAGTATATCGTTGACACCGTGGCTCAAACGGGTCAGGAATGCGCCAACACCTATATTCCAACGGGTATGGCCAATGGTCACGGCGGCGTTTTCCGTGAAAACGATGAAGATTATACGTATCCGCTGGAAGATGAAAAAGGTTACTTTGGACTGGAACCTGATCCGGATAAGGCTATTGAACTTCTGAAGTCTGTCGGCTATGAGTTTGACGATCAGGGCATGATCTCTGAGAATACTCCGCTGCATCTCCGTTACCTCACGAATAAGGCGGAAAGTCACCAGAAAATCGCCGAGCTGATTCAGCAGGATCTTGCGACCATCGGTATTACCATGGAAGTGGAGCAGATGGACTGGGCCACCACGCTGAACGAACGTAAAGCCGGCAACTATGACGTAGCCCGTCATGGCTGGGTTGCGGACTTCAACGACCCGATCAACATGCTGGAGATGTGGACGACCGACAGCGGCAACAACGACGCTCAGTTCGGCCGTTAAGAATAGACCTGAGACCGTCTCCCGCGCTCTGGCGCAGGAAACGATTTGCTTCAGCTCAGTCCGAGCTTTGGGCTGGATTTGTCAAATTGATCTACCCAATGTTTGCCCATCGCTCTGATCAGTGTTTGAGAGAAGCAAAATTACCTCGGTACAACAGGAAAAGCCCCGCTCCGGCGGGGCTTTTTTGATGGATAAGAGAAGTAAAATCGTCTCTTAATTCTGGATGCGGTTGAGTAATTGGTTAATCTTGTCAGTTGGGTCAAGCAGAGTGGTCATGGAGGCGTTGTGGTTCATCGCATCGATGAGCAACGCGACGAATTTGCTCATATCTGCATCCGTATACCAGGGGCAGGCCAGCAGTTCAGGAGCATGATAAGTGAGGTTGGTGCAGAAAACGTGGTTAATCAGACCTTTGTCGTAGGCTTCCTGGAAGCGCTCAAGACCGCTGGTAAAGAGGCCGAAACTGGTTGCACAGAAAATTCTCCTGGCTCCACGTTCTCTCAGAATCTTGGATAAATCCAGCATGGAGTCACCTGAAGAAATCATATCGTCAACGATAAGAACATCCAGGCCTTCGACGGAGTCACCCAGGAATTCATGGGCAATAATCGGGTTGCGTCCATCTTTAATCACGGAGTAGTCACGGCGCTTGTAGAAGGTGCCGAGAGGCAGCCCCAGGATACTTGCATAGAACATGGCGCGTTTGATCCCGCCTTCGTCGGGGGAGACGACCATCATTTTGTCGGGAGAAAATTCAAGATCCGGGATCACTTTGACAAGGCTCTTCATGATCTGGTAAGACGTTGGGATATTCTCAAAGCCACCGACAGGAATGGAGTTTGATACCCGTTCGTCGTGCGCATCAAAGGTCAGAAAGTTAGAGACGCCCAGCTTGAAGATTTCTTCGAGCATATAAGCGCAGTCCAGGGACTCACGGCCAGAACGGCGGTGCTGTCGGCTCTCATAAAGGAAGGGCATGATGACATTGATGCGAAGACCCTTGCCGGAGGCAGCGAGAATGACGCGCTTGAGATCCTGGTAATGGTCATCCGGACTCATGCGATTTTCAAAGCCAAACATCTTGTAGGTGCAGCTGTAGTTCAGGGGGTCACAGATCAGATAAAGGTCATGACCGCGTACGGTGCTCTCAATAATTGCCTTGCCTTCGCCGGAAGAGAAACGCACCAGATTAAGGGGAATGCGGTAATCGTCGCGGAGAAAGCCTGGATCCATATCCTCTTCTGCAATTACATCGAGGTATTCGCGGCGGCGCTCCAGTAGATAGTGATTGACTTTCTCGCTGAAATCGACAGCTCCGGGGAGGGCGAGAATACCCACAGGTCCAAAAGCAGGCATAGGATTGGTGCCGTACTGGTCATAGGTATAATAGGTTTTATCTTTTTTTTCAAAGGAAAAATTCTTTTCCATACTGTAATCTCCTTTATTTAGCCAGCTCGGCGAGTCTTTTATTGTGACGGTCTAAGATGTTCACGATGCGCTGCTCGGGTGAGAGCAGCTGGCTGAGCGAAGAATTGTGATTGAGGGCATCAATGACAGAAGCCAGATAAGCGGACATATCGACAGATTCAAACCAGGGCATCGCACGCAGTGCCCGGGGCTGATAGACGAGGTTGGTGCTGAAGATTTTGTCGATAATACCGAAGTCATAAGCCTGGTTAACAAGCTCATAGCCTTTGGTGAACTGGGCAAAACTGACAGCGCAGAAAACCCGTTTGGCTCCATGTTCTTTGAGGTAGCTGGCGCATTCACAGATGGTCTGGGAGCTGTCAATCATATCATCGACAATCATGACATCGCGCCCTTGAATTTCTTCACCCAGGAAGGCTTTCGAGATGCTGCCGTCGGCCAGATGTTCGCGGTAGAACGTGCCGAGGGGCACTTTCATCAAAGTGGCATAGTAAATCGCGCGACTGATGCCGGTTTCCTTTGGACTGATCAGCATAAAGTGTTCTTTATCGATATGCAGGTCAGGAACACGTTCCAGCACGTTTTCGATAATGGGCAGTGTGGTGGGGAAGCTTTCAAAGTTTTTGGTAGGCACGGCGTTGGCGACCCGCGTATCGTGGGCGTCGAAGGTAATAAGATTAGCGATACCCATACTGAAAAGCTGGCGTAAAACCAGACCGCAGTCCATCGAACCGCGATTCGTGCGCAGATAGCGGCGGCTTTCAAAGAGATAGGGCAGAATCACGTTAACGCGTCGGGCCAGGCCATGCATGGCGCCGAGCAGTCGGATCAGATCCTGATAATGTTCATCAGGAGAAAGCGGTTCATAGCTGTTGTTACGAACTGTGAATGCGCCGTTGTTCAGGACGTCGGTAATAATGTAAACATCGTGGCCGCGCACGCTTTCCAGCAGAGTGGCCTGACCTTCACCATTGTTAAAGCGCTGAAGATCGACTTCAATTTCATAGTCCTGACGCAGGTAGCCGGGCAATTTTTTTAGTTCCGGAAATTCATTGCTGAAATTTTGTCGAATCCTGCGCAGTTTGCGATTGACACTATCTGCGAGTTCGGGCTGAAGTTGCTGAGAGATCACAGCAACCGGACCCAGAGGATCCATCATACTGTCACCATAGCGCCAATAAGAATATTGACGCGAGGCTGAGCGTTGATCGTCCATAACGTTTCCCCCTGTTCAAGCTGTTGAGGTTATTATAGCATTAAGTCTGTGTAAGAGACTGTCACGGTAAAGGCTGGTACAGCAGACAGAGTGAGGGAGGAGTAAGTTCATGCCGGAAGTAAAAAGTGATCCCATCTTTCAGCGGGCTAAATTTTCTGCGTTTGTAGGGGATATTAAAAACTTGCCGAAAGACGGTTTGCCACAGATCGTTCTGGCTGGCAAATCGAATGCGGGAAAGTCCTCGCTGATCAACAAACTCTGCCGTCAATCTAAGCTCGCGCGAACCAGTCGAGAGGCAGGAAAAACCCGGGGCCTCATTTTCTTTGATGTCGCCGGATGCTTTTATCTGGTTGATTTGCCCGGCTATGGTTTCAGCAGGAGTTCGAAAGAAGAGCAGAAAGCCTTCTCCAGGCTGACTGATGTCTACTTGCGCTCAGGACAGCCGATTGCCCTGATTTTGCACCTTCTTGACGCGCGGCATCTGCCTTCTCAGCTGGATCTGGAGATGATTCGCTGGATGGAAGTGACACAGGCGCCCTATTTATTGCTACTGAATAAGTCGGATAAGCTAAGTCGGGCGCAGCAGGCCAAAAGTCGGCAGGAGATCGGCCGAGCGGTAAAAGAAGCCGTAGGGAAGGAACTTCCTTTGCTTTCCGTCTCTGTGCTGACAGGGCAGGGCCTGGACGACTTGTCGCGGCAAATTCTGGAACGTCTTAAGCTGCGGTCATACGAAGAATAAACACAGCGTGACCAAATCATGGAGGGTTTTTCAGCCTGTGCTTTGCTGCAGTGAGACTTGCCTGCTGCATGCTTTCCTGAGTCTTTGCCTTGTCGTTTTTAGAGGCTTCTGTCGAATGAATACTGAATCGTCGCCCTTTGCAAGCCGCATACTGGGTTTATGGCGACTTTTACCCAGCTTTTATTCAAAAATCTGCGCCCCGCTTTTATCTGGCTTCGTGTGTTCCTTACACAATTTTTTCCAGGATTCGAGCGGCCTCTTCTGCCTCTGTCTCTATCTGCGCTGCTTCCGGCTGTTCTGCTGAAAAGTCGCGCATCAAGCGGCCTTTTCTGGATTTTCATTGCTGTTTATTTTGCCCTTTTGCTGCTCCGGGGTGTCCGGGGCGGGCTTTTGTTCTTTCTTATACCTTCTCTGTTTTTTCTCAATGCTTTTCGCGTTGCCAGCCAGCTGCCACCACGTGATCTGGCGGAACGTTATCTGCAAAGACCCCTGCTTCTCGAGGTAGATGTCGGTCAAGTTCTCTGGGAGAGTGAGAAGAGCGGAAAAATCTGCGTCAAAGCGAAAATACGTGAGGCTCAACCCTTGCCGTGCGACAGCTCGGCGGCACCCGAAGGGCTGGTAAAGCCTCAAAGGGAGGCAAACTCATCCAGTCTTCTGCCTCCACCAGGGAGAAGTTCTGAGCGTTCTCCTGAAGAAAAAGTTTATTGGGGAAGAAATAAAAGCCAAAAACCTTTGTCTGAATCGGATCTAAACTCACTGCGAGGACTCAGCATAGCCCTCGTTTTGCCTGAGGAAAAGAGAGGATCCCCTGAGGAGGATATCGCAGCGGGGAAGGATATCTCAGGGGGAAAGACAGCTTTTGCCCGTCTAAAGCTCAGAGTGTGTCTATCTCAGGGGGATAAAGCGGCAAATCCCGGAGGCTTTGATGAAAGACGCTGGCTTGCAGGTCAGGGTATTTTTCTTAAAGCCGAACTGCTTAAAGGCTCTGCTCCGGAAGTCCTGACACAAAATAAAGTAGATTTTTTATCTTGCTGCAGGCTCAGGTTTCTTAAGAGAGCCAGTGAAGGTTTTTGCAGCGCTTTTACTTTTACTGCTAAGGAGGGGATTCTCAAAGAAGCCGCAGGCTTTTGTGAAGCCCTGCTTTTTGGCTCGAAGACGGAACTCAGTCGAGCCTTCAAAATGCAAATGCAGCTGCAGGGGCTTTCGCACCTCATCGCAGTTTCAGGTATGCACCTGCTTTTTTTATTGCGCCCGCTGCAGCGACTGGCCTGTAAAATGTCCTGTCCGCCGCGGCTGCTTTTTGGCCTTGAACTTGTTCTCATCCTTATCTGGAACTGGCTCTGTGGAGTGCCCGCAGGTCTTGTCCGCGCCTCCCTGATGTTCCTTGTCCGAGAAGGTAGCCGACGATTCGGATTGCACCGTGACCTTCTCAGTGAATTGTCGCTGGCAGCCCTGCTCATGGCTCTTATGGATCCTTTTGTTCTCCGCAATCAGGGCTTTATCTGGTCGTTTGCGGCAACGGCAGCACTTTTCCTTTTTGCCGAACCTCTCGCCCAAAAACTACCCCATATTCTGCCAAGACTCGACAGTCAGGCGATACATGCCCTGGCCGCAGTGCTGTCTGTGCAGTTCGCACTTCTCCTGATTCAGGCTTCAGAAAAGAGCAGTTTTTCACCGCTGCTTTTGTTCTTGCAGTTGCCCTTTACTTTCCTTGTTTCGCTCATCCTGCCTCTTGCCGGAGTGGCCTCATGGCTTTTCATTTTTCCTTTTCCGCTGCGCGGAATACTGGCTTATGCTCTGCATTTTCTGGGTGAAGGGCTTTTTCTGGCAGCTTCATCCTTACTCAAGACGGGGATTTTTATCACGTCACAAAGAGCACTGAAGATTCAGCTTGACCCTTTTCTCACAGGTCTGCTCATTTTCCTGTATTTGCTGATGCAACCGCGGTTAATGCGTAATTTCCGAAGCAGGGAAGGCTCTGTGCGTCGACTTTGCCTTCTGCTTTCGCTTTTAGTCCTTTTCTTTCAGCCATTCAAAAGCCTTTTCGCTAAACCTTGCTTCACAGTCCTTTCGGTGGGTCAGGGCGATGGTATGGTGCTTCAGGACGGCCCGCTGGCCTTTCTCTTTGATGGAGGAAAACCTGAACAATTGGAGAAAAGCATTTTGCCTTTTATGGAGAAAAGAGGCATTACGACCTTTGACTTTGCCTTTGCCAGCCATGCCGATCTCGATCATATTGGTGTCTTGCCTGGATTGATTCGTCTCGGTCGTGTCCGTGGTCTTCTGATTTCCGAAGACTGGCAGCTGGAGAAGCCGGCCGGAAGGGAGCTCCTGGAACTGGCACGGCTGCAGAACATGCCTATCCGCCGTCTGAAAGGAGGTGACGAACTGATTCTGGATGAGCAGCCCAGAATCCGTCTCTGTGTGGACTTTGCCTCGCGCCTGCCCTCAGGAACAGGAAAAGAAGAAAATGAGCGCTCGCTGGTCGCAACGCTCAAACTGGGAGAACAAAGTTTTTTACTCAGTGGCGATATGACGGCGGCCAAGGAAGAAATTTTTATGAGAGAAGACCTGAAGGGCCGAAAAGGGGCCACAATCCTTAAGGTTGCTCACCATGGCTCACGTTTTTCGACGAGCGAACGTTTCCTGCGCGCTCTTAAGCCACGGCTGGCCCTTATTTCGGTAGGGGCAAACCGTTACGGACATCCCTCCGAGGAGGTTCTGAGACGTCTCAAAGCTCAGAAAATTCCAAGTTTGCGGACAGATGAAGAAGGCGCTCTGGATTTTCAGCTTGAGCGCGAGGGCTCACTCACGCTAAAATGTTTTAAGAGCGGAAGACGGTTTCGTCTTCCGGTTCTGCCCTGAATGCCAGCCGAAGATCGCAAATGATGATGACGAACAGCAAGGCGATCAGCGGGCAGCAAAGATAATCTTAAAGGAAAGAAATTTCAAAAGATAATATAAAAAGATAAAGGGAAAAGCATGGCCGGCTGGAAAAAAGAAAAAAAAGACGCAGATTTTTCGGATTGGCAACGGGAGATTCGTTCTGGAAAAACCCGTGCGCTCTATCTTATCAGTGGCGATGAACCTTATCTTATCGAACGGGGAATCGCCGAGCTGGAAGCTGCGCTGATTGCCCCGGGCTGTGAAGAGCTGGATCTCAGCAGACATCAGGAGATGCCTCCGTTGGACGTCCTGCTGGATGAACTTCGCTCTATTCCCTTCATCTCGGAAAAGCGCCTGGTTGAAGTGAGAGAAAGCAAATTTTTTTCAGGCAGTGGGGATGGAGAGAGTAAAAGGAAGTACCTTGAAAAAATTCTTTCTGTACTGGGAGAACATGCCTGTCTTTGTCTCTTCGAGAGCAAAATTGATCGTCGTCAGAAAAAAACTCTGGATCTGGTAAAATCCGGTGGCGGATTGATTCTGGATATTTCCCGCCAGCCTGACGATATTCTTAAACGCTGGATATCTTCCCGACTGGCTGCCCACAAGATGAAAATTCTGGAATCTGCTGCAGATAGTCTGATCCTGCGCTGTGGCGGACAGATGCTTGATCTGGATATGGAAATCCATAAAATTTGCGCTTATGGGGATTATTCTCAATGTAAAACTGTTGATACAGAGCTTGTGGATTTACTTTGCAGGGATGAGCTCAGTGGGAGTATTTTTAAACTCTGTGATGATATTTCAGCTGGACACGGTGGCAAAGCCCTGCAAGTCCTGGATCGACTGATTCGCAATAAAGAGCCTGAAACACTCATTCACTTTATGCTGGCGAGACATTTTCGCCAGCTGCTCTGCGCAAAATATGCCCGCTCGCTGGATGAACTGACGACGATTCTCAAATTACCACCCTTTGTGGGACGGCGTCTGCTCCGGCAGGCTGAACGATTCGATACGGAAAAGTTGAAGGATCTCTGTCATATGGCTTTTTTATTGGATATGAAGGTTAAAAACGGAGAAATTGAAGCGCGACCAGGCATAGAGCTTCTGCTGTCTGCAGCAGTTCAGACTTGAGCTTGCCGCCCTTTTCGTTACTGTCGATTCTTGCTAGAATAGCGAGATATGAGCGGCAGAAGAAAGAGCCATGTATGTCCCGGAGTCCACAGGGATTCTGATGGAAAAGGAGTGCAGGTATGGAAAAATGTGATCTTATTCGCGACCTTTATGAGAAGCCGGAGGCTTATATCGGAAAGAAGATCAGAGTGGGTGGCTGGGTCCGCACCCTCCGTGATCAAAAAAATTTCGCTTTTATTGCGTTAAATGACGGCAGTCATTTTCAGCCTCTTCAAGTGGTTTTTACCCGTGAGGATTTTACTAACTACGATGAATTGGCCAAAATCGGCAACGGCTCTGCGATCTTCGCTGAGGGCACGCTTGTGGCAACTCCGGAAGCTAAGCAGCCTTTTGAACTCAAGGCTACAGATATCCGCATTGAGGGGAATTGCCCGGAGGATTATCCTCTCCAGCCAAAAAGACACAGTCCAGAATTCCTGCGCACAATTGCGCACCTGAGACCGCGTACCAATCTCTTTGCCGCGGTTTTCCGTGTGCGTTCTGAGGCGGCCTTTGCCATCCATGATTTTTTTCATTCGCGCGGTTTTGTCTATGTGCACACCCCGCTGATTACTGCCAGCGATGCCGAAGGTGCGGGCGAGATGTTCACGGTGACGACAATAGATCCAAACGATCCTCCTCGTGGAGAAGATGGCAGTGTCGATTTCAGCCGTGACTTCTTCGGCAAGCATACCAATCTGACGGTGAGCGGCCAGCTGGAAGTGGAGTGCTATGCCCAGGCCCTGCGCAATGTCTATACTTTTGGCCCGACCTTCCGTGCCGAAAATTCCAATACGACAAGGCATGCTGCTGAATTCTGGCAGATCGAACCGGAAATTGCTTTCGGAGACCTTGAGAACCTAATGGAGCTGGCTGAAGCCATGCTTAAACACGTTATCCGCCATGTTCTCAAGAGCTGTCCCGACGAAATGGCCTTCTTTGACCGCTTTATTGAAAAGGGACTGATCTCCCGCCTCTCTGATCTTGTCGAGCAGGATTTTGGCCGTATCAGCTACACTGAGGCGATCGAAGTATTGAAAAAATCAGGTAAGAGCTTCAAGTATCCGGTGGAATGGGGGCTTGACCTGCAGACCGAGCACGAGCGCTACCTCACTGAGGAAATTTTCCGTAAACCGCTTTTTGTTACTGACTATCCGAAAGATATTAAATCGTTTTATATGAAGCAGAATGCCGACGGAAAGACCGTCGCGGCAACCGACTGTCTGGTTCCCGGTATCGGTGAGATTATCGGTGGCAGCCAGCGCGAAGAGGACTATGAAAAATTAAAGCAGCGCATTGAAGAGCTGGGCATGCACATGAAAGATTACTGGTGGTACCTCGAACTTCGCAAGTATGGCAGTACGCATCATGCCGGTTACGGGCTGGGCTTTGAACGTCTCATCATGTATCTCACGGGAGTCAATAACATCCGCGACGTCATTCCCTTCCCGAGAACGGTGGGTTCGGCAGAGTTTTAAAGACATTTTCGGCAGAGTGTGTTAAGAAAAATAAAGCCATAATTATAGAAGGCTAAAATCATTTGTTTTAATTCATTTTCGACCTTCGAGAGGAAAGGAACGAAGATGAAAGAAGAAAGAAAACTCAATATGCAGGATCTGCCTCTGGCAGATCGTCCTTATGAAAAAATGGAAAGCTGTGGCAGTTCGACGCTTACCGAAGCAGAGCTGCTTTCGGTGATTCTCTGCAGTGGAACGCGGCACATCTCCGCTCTGGATATTGCCCGTCATTTGCTCGGCAGTGGGGGCAGTCTCAAAGAGCTTTCAGAGCTCAGCCTCGAAGAGTTGCAGGAATTTGATGGGATCGGCAGGGTCAAGGCCTTGCGCCTGTGGGCTCTTTTTGAACTTTCGAGGCGCCTTTGCTACGGCATAGACAGTGGAAAAAAGGCGGCGCGCCCCCTGATCCGGGGGGCTAGTGATGCGATTGACATTATGGCGCCGCAGCTTGGCGACCTGCCACGGGAAGAATTTCACATTCTCATGCTCGATGTGCGGGGACGCCTTATCCGGACAGCCAGAATTTCTGGCGGTGGTTTGGCCAATGCAGCCGTTTATCCACGGGATATCTTCCGTGAGGCGGTCAAAGCCAATGCAGCTTCTCTGATTCTCTGCCACAACCACCCAAGTGGAGATCCAAGTCCCAGCAGGGATGATCTTGAGACAAGTGAAGAGTTGATCAAACTTGGCAGGCTTATGGGGGTTAAAGTTCTCGACCATATCATCGTGTCGCAGCGCAACTCTCTCAGCCTGCGTGAAAAGGGTTACCTCGATTAAGTTAAGCAGAGATCAGTGGAAATCAGCAGAATGCGTGGGAAAAAAGATGTCTAAAGAGAAGAAAAGTCGAATTCTTATCTTATTATTACTTAGCCTTGCTGTTGTGAGCCTGATGCTTTTTTCGACGGCCTCAGATAGTTCCGTGCGCATAGCTATCTCTCCTCTCAGCGCCATTTCTGCACCCTTAGAAAAATTTTTCACTCATCTCGGCGGTGGTGTGAGCAACTTTTTTGGAGCACTCGCTGAAAATGCCAGGCTGCGCAGCGAAAATGAGCAGCTGCGAGAAGAGAATCTGGGGCTGCGTCTGGAAATCCGCGATCAGTCTCAGGCTGCTTTAGCCTATGAAGAGTTGAAGACGGCTTTCAGCCTCAAAGATCGTTATCCTCACCGTCGTTTTCTGGCTGCCAACGTTCTGCAGGAACCGCTGAACGGAAATTTTGCGACTTATCGTCTCGATGTGGGGCAGCGCGATGGTCTTAAGTTTGAAAAGGAAACGGCCTATGCTGTGGTCGATGAAAATGCGCGTCTCCTGGGACGTGTGATTTCCGCAGACATGACCTGTTCACGCCTTTTGCCGCTGTCACACGAAGGGTTTTCCTGTAGCGTCCGGGGTGAAAAAGACAGTGAACACAGTTTTGTTCTCAGAGGTCAGGGTGACGGAAAGGTCAAAGCTGTGGATATCCCTCCGGCAACGTCCCTGGCTGAGGGAGATGAAATTCTGACCAGCGGACAGGGAGGCGTATTTCCGGAAAACGTTTTCTGTGGCAAGGTCAGCCACATCAGTCAGCCGGACGCCCAGGGACTCAGGGAAGCGGAAATTATGCCTGAGAGTGATATGGCAAAAAGACGCATTGTTTTTGTGCTTCTGTCTCCGACTGACAATGAAGAAAGTCCGGCAGGGGAGTCCGGTGAACCCGGTGAATCCGGTGAGGCAGGGCAGCCATGAGAACTTATCGTGGTCGCGAGGCTCTGATTATTGCGGGGGCTTTTTTCTTTGCTCTCTTTGGCTCAAGTGTCAGAGTGTTTTTTCCTCTTGGACCTTTTCTTCCCGCTGATTATTTCCTTGCACTGATGTTTTTTTTGGGCTTTACTTGTCGGGAAACAGAGCTCTTTGCCCTCTGTCTGCTGGCTGCTTTATTTCGCGATATCCTCTTTGGCTGCTTTCTTGGACCCTCCCTGCTCCTGGGGCTCTTTATCGCTGCTCTAAGTCCTTTGCTCTTTGCAAGATCCTGGGATCAGCCCATTGTCCTGCTCTTTCCCAAAGCGATCTTGCTCTTCTTTGGGACCAGGGTTCTTGAGGCTCTGATCTTTATGCTTTTGCCTCAGGACAGGCCGCTTCGCCTGTCACAAAGACTCCTGGAAGCTGGACGCGAAAGTTTATTGGCGCTGCCCGGCCTGCTTTTTGCTTTGCTCATGGAGGTCCTTATCTTTTATTTTCTCTTAAAGCGACTGCGGCAGCAGGAAAAAGAGAATGAGCTGAAAGCTGAGGGAGGAGGTTTACTTGGATGAGTTTCTTTTTCGGACGGCAAAAACATTTCGGTGAACCTGAGCACGGCGCCATGAGTCCGTCATTTCCGGCTTATGGCAGGCGCTTTATGGCGATTGCTCTGCTTATTGTTTTCGCTCTTTCTTTTATTTTTTTTCGCACAGCGAGTCTGCAGTTGGGAGGACAGGAGTGGGATCGTGTGAGTCTTTCCCGAGGTAAGGGAGGTGAAATGAGTCTCAGCGCAGCGCGTGGCGATATTGTCGACACTAACGGTGTCCCTCTGGCCTATTCGGAAGATTACGATTCTCTTTACCTGGCACATACTAATTTATCAGAGCGTGATCTCAACCGCTTACTCAATAAAATCGATCGACTTTTGGCCAAATATGCGATCAAAGGCATTTCCGGTCTGGATCGTTATTTCGCTCCTTCCAGTCAAAGTGACTCTGAGATTGCCTCGCCGGAGAGTTTCGTCTTTAAAAAAGATCTCGATGAAATTGCCGCATGGCAGCAGAATAAAGATCTCTTTGCCCTGGCTTCAGAGGCTTCCGGAAAAGCTGCGTCGGCCAGAGTCAAACTCCTTCCCTCAGACTTTTATGACTACTTACTTTTTGATGCCTTTGGCATCGAAAGTCGTCAAGCAGGCGGGAATCGTTTTTATTCTTCCTCTGAAGCTTACGCAATCATGCGCCTGCGCTATCAAATCCTTGAGCACAACTGGACTTTTGTACAGGGAGAGCCGGTCAAATTAGCCGAGAATATTCCTGAAGGTTTAAAGGCGGAAATTGAGGAACAGAATCAAACTTATCCCGGCACAATTATTAAAAGAGAAAGTCGCCGCCGCTATACGGACAGCAGCCGCTATTTTTCCCATATTCTTGGTTATGTTGGGGCTATCTCATCAGGGGAATATGAACGCCTGAAAGATTATGCTTACAGCATGGATGATATCTGTGGTAAAGCAGGGGTAGAGCTTACCGCTGAACGCTATCTTCATGGAGAAAACGGCACTGCTCCTTATGGAGTATGGACTGTTGATGATGATGGTCAGCCTGTCTTTAAGCAAGGCGAGCGCGGAGTTGCCCCTGTTCCAGGTGCGACCGTGCGACTGGCCCAGAATGTCAAACTTCAGAAAACCCTCTACGCCAGTCTCTTTGACACGGTTGAATACGTACGGGAACATAAGCTCGGCAGGGGAAGGTCTGCTGCAGCTGTAATGTTAGACCTGAAAGACGGTCGGGTCCTCGCCATGGGCAGCATACCTTCCTTTATGCCTGAAGATTTTCTTCATGCGAGTTTTGATGAGGCGGCTGCTGAACGCGTGAGTAAAGATTTACAGGATAACGAGCGCAAGCCCATGCAAAACCGCTGTATCAGTGAAATTTACGCACCCGGTTCTACTTTCAAGCCGATCACAGCGGCAGCCGGAATTATGGAGGGAGTTATTGAGCCGGGAAATGACAAGTACGAGTGCAAAGGCAAGGAGGTTATCGGCTATAAAAGCTGGGTCTGTTTTGGTGAACCAGAGCATGGACACGGTTGGATAAGTCTGGCCGAAGGTCTGGTCTATTCCTGCAATCTGTATTTCTTTAAACTGGGTCTGGATACTGGTATTGAGGCTATTTCCCGCTGGGCTGAGAAGTTTGGCCTGGGCGAGTATACCGGTATCGATCTGCCGGGCGAAGCCAGGGGCATCCGGCCGAGTCCCGCACTCAAGGCAGCCACTCGTATGAGTGCTGAAGATCAGGAATGGTATCCGGCGGATACCTGTCAGACGAGTATTGGCCAATTTGATAATGCGTATACCCTCCTGCAGCTCGTACGTGCTATTGGTGGAGTTGCCTCAAACCGTCTTGTATCGCCGCATGTTATTCAGGATATTCGTTCAGCGGATGGCCGTCTGCTCCGCGCAGAGCAGAAAGAAAGCAGCCAGCTGGGACTCTCTGATACAGCCATCCAGATGGTCAGGGAAGGCATGCGCCAACTCAAAAATTATGGCAAATCTAATCACACCAACCAAAACTTCGCTGCCTATCCCATTGACACGGCCAGCAAAACGGGGACAGCTGAAGTTGGCATCAATGATGAGCTGGTTGCTAATGCGGTTTTTGTTCTCTTTGCGCCAACGGATCATCCCGAAGTGGCGATTGCCTGTATTGTAGAAGAAGGCGGAAAGGGTGATGTCTCTTCAAATATTGCGCGGGACTTGCTGGATGCCTATTATGGCTTGGAACCCAGGAAAGAGATTGTTGACCGCATCCAGGAGATGGAAGAAAATCCCTACCGTTTTTTCCGCAATGTCATTGAGTTGACAGAAAAAGATCAACAGGAGGATCAGGAAGCAGACCCACTGTCCACAGAGCAAAATTCGGATCAGAGTATTTCGCAGCCCTGAAAAGGAGATATGTCTACAAATGTCACGTTTTTTATTTGCAAATGGTCTGCGATTTTGTATAATTAGTCAGACGAGCTGAGATGTCGGGCGCTGATCTGTGTTTTTTGCTGCCGCCTGGGAGCAGCTCGTGCGTAAACCAGTGAAACACGGAGAAAACTTCATGAATATCGTTCTCATGGCCGACAGCCGAAAATATGATCTACTTGTCAATTTCTGTATTGCCTATCGGCAGATTCTGAAAAAACATCAGCTGATTTCTCTTTTTAATACATCAAGACTTATTGAGGAAGCCACACATCTGCCTGTATCTACTCTGGCAACAGACATACATGCCAATCTGGATCAACTGGCTTCACGGGCCAGCTATAATGAGATCGATGCGGTGATCTATCTGCGGGATCCGGAACTTCCGATATACGATTCTCCCAATACCCTCTTGCGTGCCTGTGACAGCAACAGCATTCCATTTGCCAGTAATATCGCTACGGCCGAAGTTTTGGTGCTGGCCATTGACAGGGGAGACCTGGATTGGCGGGAGCTGCTGAAATGAGAGAACTTGCAGAGTTGATTGAATTTTATCCGGAGAGCTGGAAAAACGCGAACGCTTATTTGCTTCATATTGGGGATGGCTTGTTGATTGATCCAGGCCTTTCCATGCCCGAAGAAGCGAGAGATAAAGTCCACACTCTTCTGGCGACACATGCGCATTATGATCATCTCGCCGGACTGGACAGCTGGCTGGAGGTTCAGGGCAGCCGCTTTGTCTGCCCTGGTGCAGATGCGCCCCTGCTCGATGATGCCGAAGCCAATGCCTCAAAACTCTTTGCTCATAGCCGCAGTTTTCCACAACCTGATCACTGGATTGAAGATGGCGAATCTCTGAACTTTGGTGAAAATTTCCGCCTTGAATGCTGGCACACCCCCGGCCACACCCCAGGGAGTTCCTGTTTTCTGCTCTTTCAGAAAACTCAGGCGGGAGAGGAAAAGGTGATGGCGCTATTCACCGGAGACACCCTTTTTGCAGATAGCGTCGGTCGTTCCGACCTGCTTGGGGGAAATCCCATTAAAATGAAGGAAAGCATTGAGTTGCTGCGTGAGCGCCTGAGTGCGTTGCCTCCTGACCTGGCGGTGTTCCCTGGTCATGGACAGGCTGATCAGGCAGGAAATATTCTGAGCAAAAATCCTTTCATGCGACAGGGCGGGTTCTTCGCGCTTTAATTTCAGCTTGCTTCATTATTACGAGGGAGCCTGACTGAACTTCTCTTTCGACAACTTTGTCTCAGAGCCTGGCCTGTTTTAGGCTCTGCCTCATTTTTTGTCGAATAAAGGGTGTATTTGTCGACGGTATCCTGCGTCACAGCCTGCCTTCTGCTTCATGCTTGCAGCAGGAGGTAGGATTTATGGCCCATTCCCTTGAAGCAGCCTTTGTGTTGCCCTTAACCCTCATCACTCTCTCCGGAGCTTTGCTCTATTCTCCCAAAATCCTGCGTGTGGAGCGCAGTGATGCGCGCCAGCTCGCCTGGATGGCCGAATCGCGCTGCAACGCTGACGTGCTCTATGGCAGGCCGGCATATCATCCCCGGGAAACATACGAACGCAGGGAGAATCCACGCTATGTCCGCGCTTCGCCTCGCCGTCTGATTGAAGGTATTCGCGTGGCCGGTGATCTTTGGCGACTGGCTCGTGAGAAAGCTGAGACAATGGATATAGAACCTCCTGTGCTGCCGTTGCCTCCGGGACAAAAACCATCCTTTCCCAGACTTGGACCGGGAGATACGATGCCCGCTTTGCCAGCCGGGGACGACATAAGCCGTCCAGCTTTGCCGCCGGGACTTCCTTATCCTGCCTTGCCATCGTGGCAGGGGGGCACAGGCCAGGGCTTGTACTCTTCCGGCTTTGGAGAAGTCGAGGACAGTTCTTCGGGAGGCAGGCCGTGAAACAGCGTCTGCAGGGAAGCATCAGTCTGCTGCTCGCCTTAATTCTTCCTGCTATGTCACTGCTTTTTATCCTGGGACTTGCGTATGGTGAACGTCGCCTCAGAGAAGCCGACTTTGCGCGGGCTGTCACAGCCGCAGCAGAAAAGAGTATGGCTTCGTATAACCGTGGCCTTTGGCTGGACTTTGGTTTATGGGGTGTAGAAGAAACGGAGATACAAGTGGAGGAATGCTTTAAGCTCGCGCCTCATGCGCAAATTTCCTATTCTTTGAAAAATACGAAAAAGACACTGGAAAAGGATGAACTTAAGGCACAGATTCTTCGTTTTATGCGCCTGCGTGCCCCGGCTTTTCTGGCTTTAGATCTGGAAAAACGTATGCGCTCTGCCCTTGATGGAAGGCGCAGTCTGGCCGGTGGAAAACTGTCGAGCTCCTTGCACGAAGCTCATCGCAGACTGGAAGCCAATAAAAAATTTGAAGAAGGACGTGAGGGTATCAACTCGCTCAATCAAAAAAGGCTGGAAAGTGGAACTGAAGAGGAAAATGAGCAGCCTCTGCTCCTGCCGCCTGGACGCGAAGATTCTGAAACCCAGAATCCGGGTCTTTTGCCAGCTGAAACTGACAACTCTTCTGTATGTGCTGAAATATTGTCACAGGGGGCGGAGTCTCCTTACTCTGAGGGCTTTTTGAGCAGTCCGGAGGAAGGCGAGAGTGAGATGGGATCAGAGCACAAGGGCTTTCTCGAAGGTCTGCTTTTTTCTTTCAGCAGAGGTATGCTGCCCGTTTATCATGCGCTTGGCAGTGACGATGTTGAGCCTGATGAGGTCTTTTCACCGGCTTATATTGAAAAACTGGCAGAGAAAGTAGACCAGCTCCTTGATAAAGGCCTGAGCATGGATTCTGAACGTCTCGCCCTTGCCGAGTATGCCCTGCGCTTTTTTCCAGCGGCACTCTGGACTGAACATGATGCGACACATTTACGCCACCTGCGCACACCTGACGGACGACTTCTGGGGGAGCTCGCAAAAACGCGTCCACTCGAAGTGGAACAGCTTATCACAGAACTTAACGATCCGAAAAAAGCCGAAGAGCGCTGTGAGAAAATCCTTCTGGGTCTGCGTTTTCTGCCCCAGCTTCTGGCCGCAGCACAGAGCCCGAGCCGACAGGCCACTTATCTCAAGTGGTCTCAAATCCTTTCCGTCAGTCTGGCTTTGCTCAGTCTTGGCCAAGTTGATCTGCCTCCGGAGACCCTGCGTTATTTCGTTCAGGCTGCTCATTGTTTTTATCTGGCAAAGCAGGATGTAAAACTTTTGAAACGCGGTGAAAGTGTCTTTTTCTGGCCTTCCGGAACTCAGGACGAAAGTTCATTGATGGCCTCTTTTGAAAGCTTTTTCTATCGAGACTATCTGCGCCTTCTGCTCCTGGCTCTGCCTGCGGAGAAGCTCACGGCGGGGATGCTTCGCCTGATTAAGCAGCAATATCCAGGTGATTATCTGGCCGCCTGGCAACTGGAATGTAAAGCCAAAGAGGGGGTGCTCTGTCGTGACCTGGCCTATATTCAGGAAGAACCCTGAAGAGCTTTCGCAAACTTGCCTGAGAGGTTCTATTTCATTGGAAGCAGCGGTGCTGCTTCCGCTCATCCTGATTTTTTTCTTTTTTTTGCTATCTGCCGAACTGTCTGCCCTCGGGGAGAGTCAGCTTCGTTATGCACTGGACCAGGTTGGGACAGAAATATCTCTGCTTTTTCCAGCGGCAGAGAAGGCAATGGAAAAGGGGGGTGAGCTGGGAAAACAGATACTCGAAAGAACACTCGATCAAAAGGATGCCGGGCTTTTAGAAAGCATGGCTGGAGACTATGCGAGTTCGCTCTTTCTTGGCCCCTTTTTGGAGCGAAGGCTCGATATGTGGATCTCTGAAAAAAGAAGAGGAGGCGGCCTGCCTTTGCCTCCACACGAACGTCAGCTATTTCTCGACTGGAGTCCGGATGGTAAAGGACTGACCCTGACTCTCTGGTACAGCACGCCTCTCTTGATCGGCCGGGTTGAAAGAGAGCTCAAAGCTTTTGTTCCACTGTGGAGCGAGCGGGTTCCGGAGAAAAACAAGGAGAATGAGAGTCAAGAATCCTCGCAGGACGATGACATCTGGTCGGCTGATAATTTCAGCAGAGGACGTTATTTCCGCAATAAGATGGGCAGCAATTTACCTACGAACTATCCAACGATTGCTGCTTTTAACGAGGGACGTGCAAAGGCAGTGCGCAGCATGGATCTGACAGCACCCGCCTATGCCGATGTGTCCACAGCCCGCCAAAATATTCTTTTAGAAATGGAACAGCTGGCAGCTTTCAGAGGACACAGCAGTCGATCGAATAAAGTACCGACTATCCGTGAAGAAGAGATACAAAGCAGGGAACTTGTTATCATCACACCCAGGAACTCGCCAGGCAGTTATGACGCAGGTTTCTGGAATGAGATGAAGAGAGAAGCGAGTGCCCGGGGACTTTATCTTGATTTACGACAAATCGGGCGCAGCCACCGTTATCTGAATGAGGGTGAGGAAGCATTTGATCCTTGAGCCACGTCAAACTCGCCGCCGGGGAACAATTGCGTTAAAATGTATGTGTATGTGCACTCAGCAATAAGAGAGTGCTGGAGTGATTTGAAAGTTAATAATAAGCGCTTTTAAGATTAAAAAATAAAAAAATAGAAGAATAAAGGAAAAGTATGGGACTTATTAAAAAAATATTTGGGTCAAGTTCGGAACGTGAAATCAAAAAAATCATGCCGCTTGTCAGGCAAATTGAAGAGCTGGCTCCACGTTTCGCTGCCATGAGTGAAGAAGAACTGCGGGGAATGACGGTGTTGTTCCGTGAGAGACTGGCCGCGGGAGAAACACTTGATGATCTGTTGCCGGAAGCTTTTGCAAGCGTTCGTGAAGCGGCCACAAGAGTCCTGGGTATGACGCACTTCGAAGTCCAGCTCATTGGTGGCATCATTCTCCACCAGGGACGTATTGCCGAAATGAAGACCGGTGAAGGTAAGACTCTGGTGGCAACCCTGCCGGTTTATCTCAATGCGCTGGCTGGAAAAGGCGTGCACATCGTCACCGTTAACGATTATCTGGCCCGTCGTGACAGCGAATGGATGGGAAAAATTTACCGTTACCTTGGTCTCAGTGTGGGACTTGTTGTTCACGGGATCAGTAAAGAGCAGAAGAAAGCAGCTTATGCCGCCGATATCACCTACGGGACGAATAACGAGTTTGGTTTCGATTATCTGCGTGACAACATGGTGACCCGTTTGGAGGATAAAGTTCAGCGAGAACTGAATTTTGCTATCGTCGATGAAGTCGATAGTATTCTCATCGACGAAGCACGTACCCCCTTGATTATCTCCGGTTCCGGTACAGAGTCTTCACAGCTTTATGTGGAAGCTCAGCGCTTTGTCGCTGGTCTGAGAAGTAAAAGCTTCCGCAAGCTCGATGATAAGATGGATTTCGATGAGGCCGCAGAGCTGGAAGGTGATGCCGACTATATTATTGATGAGAAGGCGAAGACGGCCGTGTTGACACCCCGTGGTGTTGAGAAGGCTGAAGCTTTTTTCAAAGTCGATCAACTGACCGATCAGGCCAACTATAAATTAAACCACCACATCAACAATGCCCTGAAGGCCAATGGTATCATGCACCGCGATCAGGACTATGTCCTGCGTGATGGTGAGGTCGTCATTATCGATGACTTTACCGGTCGTCTCATGGAAGGCCGCCGTTACAGTAACGGTCTCCATCAGGCCATTGAGGCTAAAGAAGGGGTTATGGTTCAGAACGAAAACCGAACCCTTGCCACTATTACCTTCCAGAATTACTTCCGTATGTATCATAAACTCTCCGGCATGACCGGTACGGCAATGACTGAAGAAGACGAGTTCCGTGAAATATACCAGCTGGACGTGGTGGAAATTCCTACAAATAAGCCGCTGATCCGTGAGGACCTTCCGGACGCTGTTTATAAGACCCTGAAAGGCAAGTATCAGCGTGTGCTTGAGGAAGTTGAAAAGGTGCATGCTACGGGGCAACCTGTACTGATCGGAACCATTTCCGTAGAGCGTAGCGAACAGCTGTCTGAGCTCTTCACCCGTGCGGGTTTGGCTCACAATGTCTTAAACGCCAAGCAACATGAACGCGAAGCGGAAATAGTTTCGCAGGCCGGACGCCTGGGGGCCATTACGATTTCGACCAATATGGCCGGCCGTGGTACCGATATCATGCTCGGCGGCAATCCAGAGTATCTGGCGAAACAGGCCATGCGTAAGGATGGTATTTTAGATGAAGTCATCGAGGAAGCCGATTCCTACTATGAGACGGATGACCTCACGATTCGCCAGGCACGCGAGATTTTTCAGAATTATAAGAGAAGTTTCACAGAAGAGACCGACAGCGAAAAAGAACAGGTTGTGGCTGCCGGTGGTCTTTATATCATGGGTACGGAACGCCATGAATCCAGGCGTATAGACAACCAGCTCCGCGGTCGTTCCGGCCGACAGGGAGACCCCGGTAAAAGCCGCTTTTTCCTTTCCCTCGAAGACGATCTCATGCGCCTTTTTGGCGGAGAGCGTATGGATAAAATTTTTGACAGCCTCGGCGTGGAAGAGGATATGGAAATTTCTCATGCCATGCTTTCGCGTGGAATTGAGTCTGCTCAGCGCCGGGTTGAGGCACAGAACTTCGCCATCCGTAAACATGTTCTTGAATATGATGACGTCATGAATCAGCAGCGCGAGCTGATTTACCGTCAGCGCAGCGAGGTTTTGGAAGGGCGTGACATCCACGATTATTATCTCCGCATTATTCGTGAGCAGGTGCGGGAAGTCCTGCTTGACTTTACAGGCGGCGAAGCGGATTCAGAAAAATGGGATAAGGAAGCCCTCGCTACCCGCATGCAGGATCTTCTCGGTGATCTGCCTGTGCTGGAACAGTTGAGACATGGCCATAAAGCTCTGGATGGTGAAGACCTCTGCGAAGAAATTACCGACGCGGCGATTCGTCGGCTCGAGGACAAGGCTTCTGAACTAGGCGGCGAAGAAATTCTGCGTGAGGCGGAGCGCATGGTTTTGCTCTCCTGTGTGGACAATAACTGGATGGAGCACATCGATAACATGGATACTCTGCGGGACAGTATTGGCATGCGTGCCTATGGCCAGCAGGATCCAGTCGTGGCCTATAAAAAGGAAGGCTTTGAAATGTTTGAAGCCATGACCAGAGAAATTCAGGAAGACTCACTGCGCCTGATTATGCGTGCGCAAATTTTTGAGAAAAATGCCGATTCAGCTCTGGATGAAAGACGGCTCTCAGAGGGCCGTAAGGGATCGGCCAGCGCCTTGCAGTCGGCAAGAAGCGCAGGCTCTGCGGGAGGGAATTTGCCCCAGAGTCCACTGCCTCCCGCCGAAAAACTAGCGCCGGTCAAGCGAGAACATTTTCTGGGACGTAATGATCCCTGCTG
Organism: Clostridiales bacterium; assembly: GCA_004556455.1. Classification (GTDB taxonomy): domain Bacteria; phylum Bacillota; class Clostridia; order Saccharofermentanales; family DTU023; genus SFGY01. Next base: position 164,458 of record SFGY01000004.1, read on the forward strand.
GTGTGGCAGTGGAAAAAAATACAAAAACTGTCATATGCGCTCGGATCAGGAAGGCAAGTCATGATGGAGTTATGCTGATGACTCTCCTGCTCTTGCAATTCATTTCCGGCTTCGGTACAATAGCTCCTGCACCCGGGGATATGGCTCAGCTGGGAGAGCGCTGCCTTCGCATGGCAGAGGCCACGGGTTCGAATCCCGTTATCTCCACCAGCAGCCCTGAAACATCATGTTTTCAGGGCTTTTGATTTTTAAGGAGTCACAAAGAAATAATAAATGAGAATCAGGTGGAAGCAGGCGGCTGAAGACAGGTAAAGCTGGGTTATTCTACCGCCAGGCTGCTGACACGTTTTCGTAGCAGGTTAAAAGGAGAATCATGAGTTCTGAAATTAAATCTATAAAAAAAGACAAAAAGCGTTGTTGGAAAGCCCTGTTTTTCGATCTTGACGGAACGCTCGTCTATACTTTGCCCTCACTGACCCGGGCCAGTAATGATATGCTTGAGCATTATGGTCTCGCTGAAATCAGTGAAGATGAAATGCTTCCTCTGGTGGGCTACGGGGCGAGACGCCAGGTTGAAGGCCTGCTGAAATATCGTGGTGCAGCAAAGGACATTTCCATAGATGAAGCACACGCCGTTTATCTGCAGGTCTTTCAGGAGCGCTGTACCTACAGAAACCGCCCTTATCCTGGACTGACGGATTTGCTCTTCGATGCTCAGGAAGCTGGACTGCGCCTGGGGATCCTCACCAACAAACCGGATGAGATGGCTCAAAAGGTGAGCCACAAGTCTTATCCTCTGGATCTCTTCGAACTGATTCAGGGAGAATTACCCGGGGTTCCTCTCAAGCCAGATCCCTCAAGTCTCCTGCAAGCCTGTGACAAACTTGGACTCGGAGCTGAGGAATGTCTCTACGTTGGCGACTCGGAAGTTGACATTGCCTATGCCAGAAATGCGGGCTGCCCTTGCTGTTCAGTGCTTTGGGGCTACCGGGATGAAGCTCTCCTGCGCAAAGAGAACGCGGATTTTTATGCACGTTCGGTTGAGGACTTTCGCAGACTTCTGGGCCTTTAAGCTGAAATCTGTACTTTTTCTGAACCTCATCGACTTTCATTCTCTTGGACTCTCCGGACTTTAAGCGGAAATGTAAGAAGGAGCTTCAGCATGGCTAAAGTTAAAACGAAATTTTTCTGTAAGGAATGCGGCTATGAGTCTTCGGGCTGGCTGGGAAAATGTCCCTCCTGCGGTTCCTGGAATAGTTTTGTTGAGGCTAAAATTGAAGAACCTTCCAGAAAACGCGGCAGTTGGGTGCAGCCCGAGGAAAATGCTGATTCTGGAAGCAACAAGGTTCAACAGCTATCTCAGATTATAAGTGGAGACGAAGAACGCTTCTCCTCCGGGATGCCGGAGCTCAACCGTGTCTTAGGCGGTGGGTTGGTCAGGGGTTCACTGATTCTTCTGGGTGGTGATCCCGGTATTGGTAAATCCACCTTACTCCTTCAGGTTTCAGCAGCCGTTGCGGGAGAAGGCAGGAAGATTCTTTATGTGAGCGGAGAGGAATCGCCTGGGCAGATTCGCCTGCGGGCCAATCGCTTAAAACTCGCAAATGCAGCTATTGCGCTTCTACCTTCAACGAGTTTTACGAAAATCGAAGAGGCGATACGGCAAACCGAGGCCGATTTTGTCGTGATCGATTCTATCCAAACCATCTATGTCCCGGAGATTGCCTCGGCACCGGGGACGGTGACGCAGGTGAGAGAGGCCGCTGGCGGACTGTTGCGACTGGCCAAAAATCTTAATACGACCATTGTGCTTGTGGGACATGTGACCAAAGATGGTTCCATTGCCGGGCCACGTATTTTGGAGCACATGGTCGATACCGTCTTATATTTTGAGGGTGAGGGTCAGAGCAATCTCCGCCTTTTGCGCTGTGTGAAGAACCGTTTCGGCACGACGGATGAGCTTGCAGTTTTTGAAATGCGCGACCAGGGTCTTTTCAGCATCTCAGACCCCTCTCTCTTCATGTTAAAGGGTCGGCCTATCGATGTTCCAGGACTGGCCGTCACTTCCTGTCTCGAGGGAAGCCGTCCGCTGCTCCTGGAAATTCAGGCCCTGCTTACACCCAGCTCATATCAGCTGGCCCTGCGCATGTCTCAGGGTATTGACCGTCTGCGCCTTTCGCTACTCCTGGCGGTTCTGCAAAAGGCACTGAAACGGGATTTTTCAGCGCTGGACTGCTATCTTAATGTTACCGGTGGCATCCATATCCGTGAGACCGCTGCTGATTTGGCGGTTCTTGCGGCCATTCTTTCCAGTTCCGAGGATAAGTCTTTGCCGGCCGACTTACTGATTATCGGGGAGGTTGGACTTTCAGGGGAAATTCGTCCCGTCTCCCGGACTTCCAGGCGTGTGCAGGAGGCTTTAAGGCTTGGCTGGAAAAAGTTTATTCTCCCATCACAATCTGAAGAAGAGCTCTCAAAGCTGGCCCTGCCGGATGGCTGTCAGCTCTATTACGTCAGTCTGGTCAACGAAGCTGTCGATCTATTTTTCGTGAAGTAAAGAGCCCACGGAGGTTTGACAATGAAAAAGGCAAATGACCCCAGGTGTTTAAGACAAAAACAGGTGGCTGAAAGCCCTGTCCTGGCCCTCATTACAGCAGCCGGTTCGAGTTCGCGTATGGGTGATTCAGGCAACAAGCTTTTTATGGATCTCTGTGGGAAAACGGTGATCAGACGGTGCATGGAGATTTTTGAGAATTCGACTCTTATCTCGGCATTTTTACTTACTGCGGCCCCAGCTGACCTCCTGCGCATGAGAGAGGAAGCCAAAGGTCTGACGAAGTGTCTTGCCGTCGTCAGCGGTGGAGAAGAGCGCAGTGAGTCCGTCCTCTTTGGCCTGCGGGCTCTCCGAAAGCTCAGCAAAGCGAGCGGTGATACTCTCGTTCTCGTGCACGATGGAGCGCGTCCTCTTCTCACGGAAGATAAATTACGTGAGCTTATTGAGACAAATCGCAGAGCGCATTGCGCTGTTGGCCTTGCTGTAGAGGTCACAGATACGATGAGAGTCCTGCGCAGTGACGGCAAAATTGATTACAGTCCGGAACGTCGTCTCATTCGTGCGATGCAAACTCCCCAGGCCGCTGAACTGGAGCTGTTTCTGCGGGCTTTGGAGCTGGCCAGGGAAGAACATGTTCAGCTCAGTGATGATTTAGAGGCCCTTGCCCGTATTGGTTGCCCCATGCAGCTTGTCAGAGGTGAGCGCAGCAATATTAAAATTACCTGGCCTGAAGATATTCTCGTGGCTAAAACATTACTTGAGAATAAAGATAAGCAGCAGACTTGAGTCAAATACCGTGAAAGCTCGTTGACAGGCTCTGCATATGTTATAATGATAAAAATCTTATGTAATCAACTGGGAGGCAATTTATGGCCAAAAATTCACGGTACGCGAGTGCTCGACTCACGACGACAGTGAATGCTCGATATGTGCCGGATGAACAGATTAAAGATGCTTTTTATCTGGATGGACGTTTCCCCGGACTTAACGAAAAAAGGGCAGCAGAAGATACACTCGATCGCGATGATCGGGGTTTCCTTTTTGCCCTTTTTGCTTATCCTGCCGAACGAGGTGAAAATGCTGCAGAAGCTGATTTTGTTCGCTCGGTTCGTCAACTGAATGATCAAGTCAAGGAAGGCAATAAGTCCATTGATATCCAGATTAACGATCTGGCCGATGCTTCCGTGGAAGTTTGCGGCAAAGCCACGCTCCCTCAGGCAGGTATTCGTCAGGCTTATTTTGCCGGAATTATTGTGAAGGAAGCTGAAATTGCAGCTGTAACGACGGCTGCAGGTTGCGCTTTTCTCTACCGCGGCGATGTGCTTTATCCTCTGACGGCCAGTGATTTTAAGCTTGAACCTTACGATCTCAACGGCAACCCTATTGAACGTCTTAATGAGTATTCTGCTGGCGTTGCGGGTACCATCCGTTACTCTAACATCACTCCTATCAAACAGAACGACTGCCTCATTCTCTGCAACAAAGAAGTGGCCGAAACGCTCGGTCAGCGGGAAATGTTGCGGATCCTCGATGATGCACAGGATCAAAAGGACGCCGCGGCCAACATGATCACGGCAGCTGCCGCTAAACAGCCCGGTATGACCATGCAGGTGATGATTTCCTTTGTGGAATACATTGAAGCAGCGGAAAAAACGGGCCGCCTTTCCGGTCTTTTCCCGGGGGGACAATCGGCACCTCAGACACAGGAGAATTTTTACAGAGAAAATTCCCGTGAAAATCCTGTTTCAGCACAGGCAGGTGCGGCTGCACCTCAGGCCCCGCTGCCAGGAAATTTCAGAAGACAGGCGGAACCCATGATGAGAAACCAGATGAATGAACGTCCCGGACAAACAGATCGGCAACAGTGGCGTGATGGCCAGAATCCTTCTGGAGCACCGATGCCGCAGAGGCCTCCGGTCAATCTGCCGCCACAGGAGCAGAGTTTTTATCGTGAAAATCCCGGGCAGCGCGGTGATACGCAGATTTGGCAGGCGGCAAATGTGGCCAGACCTGAATCTGAGAAGATCCAAGACTATTTTGAAGCCGGTCGCCGTTATGCTGAAGAGAGCACTTCGTATCAGCCCGCTGACAGCGGTGTCGAGCAAGTTTACCAAAATGATGAGAAACCTTATAGCGAAACTCCTGTCGAAGGGACATCTGCTTTCAGAGAACATGGACAAGGCGCTTTGGAGGGCAATAACGGGATGGAAGCTAGTTCAGATAAGGCCGAAGTGGCTCCTGCTGAGCTGAATTCTGAGCAGCCGCTTACGGCGTCTGAACCGACTGGAGCAGCTGAATCTCATGCTGCACCTCTGGATTATGCCCAGCCAGCTGCCGCTCAGTCACCGGATTATGCAAATCCTACCTATGAAGAGCGCTATCAGTCTCAAAACGGCCAGGGGAATGACCCCACGCTGAACCAGGCTTATGAGCAAGGCTATGGCAATAACTATGCGCCTCAAGATGACCGTGCTTATGATCGGAGTGAACAATACAGGCAGGATCCTGGATACGGACAGAATGCTTATGCCGATCAACAGGGCTATGGCTACGGCCAGAGCGGCGAGCAGAACTACGATCAGGGCTATGGCAACGGCCAGAGCGGAGAGCAAAACTACGACCAGGGTTACGGCTATGGCCAGACTGGTGAGCAAAACTACGACCAGGGTTACGGCTATGGTCAGACTGGTGAGCAGAACTATGACCAGGGTTACGGCTATGGTCAGACCGGTGAGCAGAACTATGACCAGGGTTACGGCTATGGTCAGACCGGAGAGCAAAACTACGACCAGGGCTACGGCTACGGCCAGACCGGAGAGCAAAACTACGACCAGAGTTACGGCTACGGCCAGACTGGTGAGCAGAACTACGACCAGGGTTACGGCTATGGTCAGACCGGTGAGCAAAACTACGACCAGGGTTACGGCTACGACCAGACTGGTGAGCAGAACTACGATCAGGGCTATAGTCAGTACTATGGACAAAATCCTCAGGAGGGCTATGGTGCTGTCGATCCCAACTACGGCCAGGCAGGTGCTCAGCCTTACACAAATGAACAGGATCCCTACCAGGAATCATATTATGATGAATACCAGGATAACTATCAGGATGGCGGCTATCCCGATGATCGTGACGAGAAAGTCAAACGTATTATCTTTTACTCTATCCTTGGAGTGGTCATTCTCGTCTGTGCTTTCCTGATCTTCCGTCTGGCTACGAAAAAACCTGCAACACCGGTACAATCCAACTCAAGTTCTTCTTCTGCCAGCAGCTCTGAATCTCAGACGACAGTCAAAGAGAGTGAAAAGAAAACAAGTGCGACGTCTTCCAAGGAGAGCAAGGAAAGTAAGGAAACCAAAGAAGGCGAAAGCAATGAAGCCGGAGAAAGCAAAGAGGAGGGCGAGAGCAACCCTACATCTGAGGAAAGCACGGAGAGTAAAGCCAAGGGTGAAGCGAAGACCTATACCGTGCGTTTGGGAGATACGCTGTATCAGATCTGTATGAGCTACTATGGTAAGTACTCTGATGCTTTAGGTGCAAAAATCGCTGAAGCCAACCCGAACCTTCAACTGCCTGATGTCTTCGAAGGCAATGTCATCAAGTTGCCACCGCTTGAAGATCTTGAGCCGTAAGTCAGACGACTGAGAAACAAAAAGAAACGTAAGGCTCTGTGCCCAAATGTACCCCTTTCTCTGGAAAAAACAGAGAAAGGGGTCTTTTTTCGGTACACAAATGAGTTTAAAGAAAAATTTGTGAACACTGGAGGAAATGGAAAAGAGTCGGCTCTATTTTATTATCAGTTTCAGGTGCAGGAAAATCGATAACATATATTTTCAGCTTTAATTTATGCAGAATACCCGGTGCTTCAGTTTTATCAACATGGAAACTTTTTCAGAGCATTATAAAAGGACTGTATCTCAACACTATCGTGAATCGAAACAGTCCTTTTGTGAATAGAACTTTGTGTGGAATATTGAGAATCTCAGATGAGTTTTTCTCCCAGTGTTTTTCCGCCAATCAGATGAAAATGGAGATGCATGACGGTCTGACCGGCATCTTGTCCGCAATTATTGATCAGACGATAACCTTTATCCGCAATGCCCTCGAGCTCAGCGATCTTTTTGGCGGCACGCGCTACGGCAGCCAAAATGGAACCAAGTTCGCCGGAATCTGTTTCAGCGAGTTCACTGAGATTGGCAAAGTGTTTTCGGGGAAGGATAAGCACGTGAACAGGGGCCACAGGGTGAATATCGCGAATGGCAACGACGAACTCATCACTGTAAACAAGTTCTGAGGGGATATCACCTTTGATTATTTTACAAAAGATACAATCTTCCATCTTTTTCTCCCTTTCTCTGCCTTAAAGGTTCTCCCAACTAATTTTTATCTTTTCAGGAATCTTTTCAGGCCAGAATTGTTTTAATGTTCTCACGAAGAGCTTCCAGGGCTGCCGGAATCTTTTCGGCATCTTTACCACCGGCCTGGGCCATATCCGGCCGTCCGCCTCCGCCACCGCCAGTCATTCGTGCAGCCTCGCGGATGAGATTGCCACAGTGGAGGCCGCGTTTAACTGCTTGTTCTGAGGCCATGGCCAGCCAGAGCACTTTGTTTTCACTCTTTGCAGCGAGGACGATCATAATGGGATCCTGACCGGCTTTGAGTGAATCCCCGGCTTCGCGGAGCTGGACAGGAGTTTCAGCCTGAATCTCTGAGAGAATCACTTTAACACCGTTGATATCCTCTGCTTCGCTGGCCAGATTTTTGGCCTTAGAAGCCGTCTGTCGGGAAATTTCGGCCTGAAGTTCTTTTTCCAGATTCTTACGTTCTTCAAGAAGCTTATCCACGCGGGACAGCAGTTGTTCTTTGTCTGTTTTCAAGAGGGCGGACAGCTCACTGAGCTCATCACTTTCGGCTAAAGCGCTGGCACAGGCGGCTGTGCCTGTCACCGCTTCAATCCGTCGTACTCCGGAAGCGACACCACTTTCCGAGAGAATACGGAAGAAGCCGGCCTGTGAGGAGTGGCTGAGATGTGTCCCGCCACAGAGCTCGCGACTGAAATCTCCCACTTCGACAACTCGGACGCGGTCACCGTATTTTTCACTGAAGAGGGCCATTGCACCAGTCCGCCTGGCGGTCTCGAGATCCATAATCTCCGTGACGACCGGGTAGTCCTCAAGAATAGCAGCATTGACTTCTTCTTCGACTTTTCGGATTTCTTCACTGCTCATGGCTTTATTATGACGGAAGTCAAAGCGCAGCCTCTCTGGAGAAACGTAAGAGCCGGCTTGTTCAACATGTGTGCCAAGAATGTCACGCAGTGCTTTATGTAAAAGGTGAGTGGAGGTATGGTTGCGTTGGGTAGCCAGACGACGTTGTTTGTCGACCTGCTGTTCAGTCATGCACCCCTGGCATATTTCGCCATCTGTCACTTCAATTTCGTGGAGATAGATGCCATCACCGGTTTTCTCCGTATTCAGAACCTTTGCTTTTCCGCTGGACTGGTGAATTTCCCCACGGTCACCAATCTGTCCGCCGGACTCGGCATAGAAGGGGGTTTCGGCGAAGATAACAAAGCCTTTTTCACCTTTTTTCAGACTTTTGACTTCACGGAGCGCGTCCTGACTTTCGCAGAGCAGGTAGAGCAGGGAGCTTGTTCCTGTCAGCGTTTCGTATCCTGTGAACTGGGTCTTTTGATTTTGCTTGACGTTTTCGGGAAGACTCATTTTTTCCCAGGCTGAGCCACTTTTTCTGAGCTGTGCTTCACGGCCCATGGCTTTCTGTTCACTCATGGCGCGGTTAAAGCCTTCAATGTCGACCTCATAGCCCTGTTCTTCTGCGATCTCACGCGTAAGATCAAGGGGAAAACCGTAGGTATCGTGCAGTCGGAATACGCGTTCGCCCTCTAAAATTTTTCTACCGGAATTTTTCAGCGCTTTGAGATCTTCTTCAAGCAGGCTCAGGCCTTGCTGTATCGTCTGATCAAAGCTCAGTTCTTCCTGCTCGATGACTTCCAGGATGCGCTCCCGTCGCTCGGCCAGTTCAGGGTATGCGCCCTGTGACTGTGAAATCACAAGTTCGCTCAATTTACCCAGGAAAGGCGCAGGAATGTCCAGTAAGCGGCCGTAGCGTGCAGCACGACGCAGTAAACGGCGGAGCACGTAACCCCTTCCTTCGTTGCTGGGCACGATGCCGTCGGCAATCATGAAAGTGGTCGAGCGGATGTGATCGGTCACGACGCGCAGGGCAATATCTGTTTTCTGCTCATCCCCGTAACGACGACCAGCAAGTTCAGCAGTGTGGTCGAGAATGGCACGAATATTATCTACTTCAAAGAAGTTTTCGGCCCCCTGAAGCACCATGGCAAAGCGCTCAAGCCCAGCTCCGGTATCAATGTTTTTGTGGGCGAGGGGCAGATAGCGCCCGTCTTCCTGACGATCAAACTGAGTAAAGACAAGGTTCCAGAATTCAAGATAGCGGTCACATTCGCAGCCGACCGTGCAATCAGGCTTACCGCAACCATATTTTTCTCCACGATCGAAAAATATCTCGGAGCAGGGTCCGCAGGGTCCTGTGCCATGTTCCCAGAAGTTATCCTCCTTGCCGAAGCGGAAGATATGAGATTCTGGCAGACCTACGGTATTTTTCCAAAGTTCCCAGGCTTCCTCATCGTCCTTGAAAACTGTCACGTAAAGTCGCTCTTCAGGAAGCTTAAAGACATCAGTGCAGAGTTCCCAGGCCCAGGGAATAATTTCTTTCTTAAAATAATCACCAAAAGAAAAATTGCCCAGCATTTCAAAGAAGGTGCCATGGCGTGCGGTATGCCCCACACGCTCAATATCGGGTGTGCGGATGCACTTCTGACAGGTGGTCACACGCCCACGCGGAGGTTTTTCAACCTGAGTAAACCACTTCTTCATCGGGGTCATGCCAGCATTGATGAGAAGGATGGAAGGATCATTCTCCGGAATAAGAGAAAAGCTGGGAAGACGAAGATGACCTTTGGATTCAAAAAAAGCTAAGTATTTTTCACGTATTTCGTTTACAGTGAACGTCTGCATGAGGGCCTCCGGGAAATTCTTTTTCTGCGAGAACATGAATACATAAGTCACTTTTCTGCAGGAGCTAAGAACTCAGTCAAGCTTGTATTTTACAGCATTGCAGAGCCTTGAACAAGGGGAAGGCTTCTTGACGTCAGATCGCTGAAGACGTATAATCCAACCCGGTGCCGTTTCTATGGCATACTATAGTGTGAGTTGAACCACTGCGAGGGGGGGGAGAAAAATTGGCTGAAGTTCGAGTGAAAGAAAACGAAACCCTCGACAGTGCGTTGAGAAGATTCAAACGCTCCTGTGCGCGTTCAGGTGTTCTGGCTGAATGCAGAAGACGTGAGCATTACGAGAAGCCCAGCGTCAGACGCAAGAAAAAATCTGAAGCGGCAAGAAAACGCAAGCACTAAGGCTCGCCTTTACCTTTGCAAAGCTCGAAGCAAGTTTGCCTCGGGCTTTTTTATTTGCAAAGCCTGAGGGTCGTCGGCTATGGGGTATAATATACATTCAAATAGAAAGGAGCTTGTCCTTGTGAATCCTTTTCAGCAGCATCGATGGGAAACTGATTTGACGATACAAGAGGGGGAGAACTTTAATTTACGCAAAATTATGGAAGAGAGCCGTGGGCTGGAAAGTGAAGAGCAGTGCACAGCCTTCTATCATGCGGATTACAGTTCACTTCATGATCCCTTTCTCTTTAATGATATGGAACTTGCTGTCGAACTTGTGGATCAAGTTCGGCGTCAGGGTGGGAAAATCCTGATCTTTGGTGATTATGACTGTGACGGCCTCACTTCGACAGCCTTACTCCTGCGCTTTTTCCATGCTTCGGGGATCCATGCCGAAGCCAGAATTCCCAACCGCCTTGAAGAAGGCTACGGCTTAAATGAGGCCGCTGTTGAAGATATTATGCGTGATCCTCCGGCTCTGTTGATTACTGTGGATTGTGGCAGTTCTTCCGCAGAGTTGGTGCAAAAACTTATGCAGGCCGGTATTGCGGTTATTCTGACGGATCACCACGAATTATCTCAGGAAGAACCTCGCCCACTGGCTTTTCTTAATCCCTGCCGGCGCGGTGAACGCTATCCTTTTAAAGGTTTAGCAGGCGTGGGCGTTGCCCTGAAATTTGCCATGGCTATGGCCGAACGCTTTTGCCCGGAAACAAACCCTTTACCCTGGATTAGCCTTGCTGCTTTGGGAACTGTGGCGGATTCCATGCCTTTGCTGGATGAAAATCGAGCGCTGGTTCGGCTTGGCCTCGATTACTTTTATGAGGCAGCAGTTCCCGGTTTGAGGCTGCTTGGCGAATCCCTGAAACCTGAGATTAAAAAGGGAGAAAAACCTGGAACGGAATTCTTTTCTTTTGCGCTGGTTCCCCGTCTTAATGCCGCGGGAAGAATGGGTGATACGGAGCCGGCTCTGACTTTGCTTACGACGGACGATGAAGGAGAAGCGCTGGCCGCCGCAGCTGCTCTCGAAGAGCAGAACGAAGAGCGCAGGCGGCTGGAACGTGAGATCTGTGCAGAAGCCATAGAACGTATCCACAGAGATGATCCGCTTTTGCACCGCAATCTGATTCTTTTGGCCGATCCAGCCTGGCATCTGGGCGTGCTGGGGATTGTTGCTTCCAGACTGAGCCAGCGTTATCAGCGCCCGACGCTTGTTTTTGGCGGCGATCGGGCAGGAGAATACCGTGGTTCAGCCCGCAGTTATGGCGATTTTGATATTCTCGAAGCCATTGCCTCCGGACGCGAATACTGTGAAAGTTTTGGCGGACATCGTCTGGCGGCAGGTATTAGTGTTAAAGAGGATGAATTTGAAGACTTTGCTGCGGCATTGAGAGATTATGCTGCGCTGCCAAGATCTGCGATAGAGTCTTCGGTGTCGCATCACTCTTTATGTATTCTGCCTCACCGTTATGTTCGGGAAGAAAGTCTGAATATTCTCAATGATTTCGAACCCTACGGTCAGGCTAATGAGCGGCCAATTTTCCAGATCAACCATCTTTCTCTTCTGAACCTGCGTTTAGTGGGAGGTGGTGAGCATTTGAGCGTGACGCTTGGGCTTGATGATGGACGGGAGATCGGCGGCATTGCCTTTCGCAGTGGAGAACTGGCTAAGCTGTTCGTACGGGGAGACGAAGTGGATGTGCGGGCTGAGCTTAAATTGCATGTGTGGAACGAGCATAGGGAACTACAGTTGCTCTTGCACGATATGCGCTTTTCCGAGGCGGAGCGCAGACAGATGAAAAGGGAGAAAGAGGCCTCAAAGCTTTGGCGAGAAGGCCGTCACTTAACGGAGCTGGAACCAGGAGGGACGCTTGATCCGGCGATGATCCCCAGCTTCTGGTGCTTTCTGGAAAATATCCTGAAAGCGGGGCTCAAGCCTCTCGATACGGGGCTTATCGGCCAGGCTTTTCGCCTTGCCGGAGGGTCGAAAATGTCCGCCTTCACCGTTGAACGACTTCTTGATTTACTGGCAGAAATGGGCTTGATTTCTTTGGACAAGCTTCAGACGGGTGAAGTCAGCGCCGAATTATGTGCTCTGGATTCTTCCGCTAAAAGGCCTCAGCTGAGTGCTCAGGCGACATGGAGAAGACTCCTGGCTGAAGGAGGAGTAAAAAATGTGGGATGAAGCTCTACAGGAATGCGACGAAAAAATTGAGCGAATAATAGAGACCTATAGCTCTTATTCGGGAGACGAAGATAGCAGTCAGATCCGTGCGGCCTATGAACTGGCAAAAACGGCGCACAGTCAGCAGAAGCGCGCGACCGGTGAGCCTTACCTGGTTCATCCGGTGGCTGTTGCGGAAATTATGACGGAATTGCATGTAGATAAGGAAACTCTTATTGCCTCACTGCTTCATGACACGGTGGAAGATACGGATGTCACGCTGGATGATCTCAGACAGAATTTCGGGAGCGGTGTGGCGGCACTGGTGGATGGTGTCACGAAGCTCAACCGCATCAGTTACTCTTCCCGTGAGGAAATGCAGGCAGAAAACTTCCGTAAAATGTTCCTGGCCATGGCGAAGGATATCCGCGTCGTGCTCATCAAGCTGGCGGATCGCCTGCACAATATGCGCACGATGAAACATAAATCTCCGGAGCGTCAGGCTGAAAAAGCCCAGGAAACTCTGGATATCTATGCTCCTCTGGCGCATCGTCTTGGTATCTATAAGATTAAATGGGAACTGGAAGATCTCTGCCTTCGCATCCTTGAGCCGGATGCCTTTTACGAGCTTGTCGGCGCCATTGCGCAAAAGCGTTCCGAACGTGAACGTTTCCTTGAGGACATTGTTGTTGAACTGCACAGCAAGATTGCAGAGATGGGTCTGGAGGCTGAAATTGAAGGTCGACCCAAACATTTCTACTCCATTTACCGCAAAATGAAGGCCCAGGACAAAACGCTGGATGAAATTTATGACCTCTTTGCCTGTCGTGTCCTTGTCCCTACCGTGGGTGACTGCTATGCCGTACTGGGCCTTGTGCACGAACTGTATAAGCCCATGCCGGGGCGCTTTAAAGATTATATTGCCATGCCAAAGCCCAACCAGTATCAGTCTTTACATACAACGGTTATAGGCCCCAAAGGCACTCCCTTTGAGGTCCAGATTCGCACCTACGAGATGCACCGCATAGCGGAATATGGTATTGCTGCCCACTGGAAGTATAAAGAAGGTGTCTCCGGAAACGATAACAAAAACGCCGGCATAGAATCCAAGCTCACCTGGCTGCGTCAGCTTCTGGATTGGTCCAAGGACATGAATGAGGCCTCGGATTATCTCAACAGTCTCAAGACCGGTCTGATCGAAGATGAAGTCTTTGTCTTTACACCAAAGGGGCGGGTGATCTCACTGCCGGCTAATTCCGTGCCCATCGACTTTGCCTACCACATTCACAGTGACATCGGCAATTCCATGTATGGCGCCAAAGTCAATGGCCATATGGTTTCCATGGACTATAAGCTGAAGAATGGAGACATCGTTGAGGTCCTCACTTCCGACAATGTCAAAGGCCCTTCACGGGACTGGCTGCAGCTTGTGCAATCCCCAACGGCCAAAAACAAAATTTCTTCCTGGTTTAAGAAGTCCATGCGGGCAGAAAATGTCGTCCGTGGCAAAGAAATCCTTGAACGCGAAATCAAGAAGGCAGGCTTTGCACCCAAAGATCTTTTGCAGAAAGAATTTCTGGAAGAAATTCTCAGGCGCTATTCACTCAATAAAATAGATGACCTTTATGGCGGCATTGGTTATGGCGGCGTCTCGGTCGGACGGGTTATCCCTAAACTGCGTGATCAGTACATTCGCTCTCTGCCGGAAGAGGAACGCAGCAAACTTGGCTACCGTGTCAACCAGCATGGCAGCGTCATTTACAGCCCCAATTCGATTCTGAGCCGCGAAGAACTTCTTAAAGAAACTCATCCGGGATTGCTGCATGAAGAACGCAAAGATCATGTCGATAAAACCAGCGGCATTAAGGTCAGAGGGGTCGGTAACTGCCTGGTGAGGCTGGCTCGCTGCTGTAACCCTGTGCCCGGAGATGCCATTATCGGTTTTGTCACCCGCGGAACAGGTGTAACCGTTCACCGCAGCGATTGCAGCAACATTCGGCATATTATCGATTCCTCTGAGCGCTCGGCTAAAGATGCTGAGCGTGCTTCCCGACTGGTCGATGTGAGCTGGGGAGAGGATGATGATAAAAAGTCTTTTGAGGTTCAGCTGACCATCCTCGCGCGTGACCGCCATCACCTTTTTGCAGATATTTCCAATGCCATTGCCGAAGAGAAAATTTCGATCGTTTCCGGCCGTTTGCAGGCGTCACGTGATTTTACGGCGACACTGATTGTGCGCGTGGAAGTGTCAAACCAACAGGAGCTGGATCGGCTCTGCGGGCGCATCAAAGCGATTCCCTCGGTTATTGGAGTGATCCGTGGACAGTAAGGAAAGGGTCAGGCTTTAATGAGGTGAATTGTTCGGAATTTAGCACCTTTCATCTGCGCGTTTCATTCAAGTTCTACAAGAACGATGGCCTAACATGGATTTTACATTCCCCTCTCTCTTTGCTAACAGTCATCTGTAAAAATAAAGACGTGTGGACTTGATCTGCACGTTTCTGCATCACGCAGCCCAACGTTTTTAAATCTTCAGTTGCTCCAGCGTTTTACAAGTACTGGCTCTAAGACGAAAAACGCAGTCGTGGCAGCGGATCATACGGATTTATGCAAAGGAGAAAAGAATGAAAAACAACAGAGCTAAATTCCTTGCCTTACTCGCGCTTTTGCTTGTGGGACTTTTCGTATTGACATCGGTATCGTCTGTCGTTCTGGCCAAGGACGATAAAAAAGCCAAAGAAACTAAGGCTGAAGCTAAAGTCACCGAAAAGCTTCCTGATAACGAAGCGAAGGTCGAAGGTAAGATCAACATCTATACTCGTGACAGCGCCAGCGGCACACGCGAAGGCTTTGAAAAAGTTGTCGGTATTAAGAAAAATCTGACCGATGAAGCCAATGAAGTAAGCTCAAACGGCGACATGGCGACCAAGGTCGGTAATGATCCCAATGGTATCGGTTACTGCAGCCTTTCCACAGATTTTAAGGCCAACAAGGTTCTGCCTGTGTATTTTGAAGGCGTTGAGCCGACCGTCGAGAATGTCATTGATGAAAGCTACAAAATGGCCCGTCCTTTCTGCTATGTTCTGCGTAAGAGCGGCACTTATGATTCCAAAGAAAAAGAAGAACTGGTGAAAGCCTTTATCGCGTACATCACGGAGTCTAAAGAGGGGATGGAAACCATTGCCTCTGCTGGCGGAGTTGTGGATGTCGAAAAGGGCAAAGATTGGGAAGAAGTCAAAAAAGATTATCCTATCGTCGATAAAGACAACAGCGATATCGAAATCAAAACTGTTGGCTCAACTTCCGTTGAAAAAGTCATCAACACAGCTCTCGAAGAATTCCAGAGCCTGGCTGGTGGCTTCACCTTCAAAATGAATCAGACCGGTTCCGGTGATGGCTGGAAGCGCGTTCTGGGAGATGAAAAAGACGGCCCGAATAAAGGCGATATCGGTTTTGCCAGCCGTGACTTTAAAGATGAAGAAGATACGAAGGATTCCATTTCCAGCGGCATGTTCTGCCAGGATGCCATCGTCGTGATCGTGAGCGAGAAAAACAGCGGGATGCACAACTTTAGCAAAGATCAGTTGCTCTCTGTCTTCACTGGCGAAACGACTGAATGGAAAGACCTCGCTGCGAAAAAGAAATAATTTTCTGAATCCTGCAGGTTGAATTAAACGCACTTGAACTCAACACAAGTGCAGCCTGAACGTTGCACAAGAAAAGAGCTGGCTCAAGTCACGAGCCAGCTCTTTTTGCGTTAGAGAAAGAGGTTCAGACCTCAATCACCGAGATGATGACCATAGGGCGGCGCTTGGTCAGCTGGAAGAGCTCATTGCGAATCTCTTCGCGCAGCTGATTCTGACGCAGACTCTGGCCGACATTCTTATTTTGTTTCTGGACTTTTCCGGCAAATTGTCGGATGCGCTTTCGGCATGCGTCTTCAACTCGCTGGCTATCGGTCGCATAGATAAAGCCCAAAGCCTCAATTTCCGGTTCTGCGGCAAGCTCGTTACGCTTGCCATTGACGGCAATGAAGCAGGTCACGATGCCGTCATCGGCTAACATGCGGCGTTCCTTAAGGACAATGGCGTCGACGTCACCGATGCCTGAACCGTCAATTAAGACGCCGGCACTCTCTTCAACGTAGTCGATAATGTGTCCCTCTTCATGACTGAGTTCAAGCACATCACCATTGTTAAGGAGAAAAATATGATCCGGAGAAAGTCCCTGAGATTCCGCCATTTCAGCATTTTTGTACAGATGACGGTATTCCCCGTGGGCAGGGATGAAATATTGCGGGTGAATGAGATTAAAGAGCAGGGAGAGTTCGCCACGATAGGCATGGCCGGAGACATGAATGTCGGCCAGTTTTTCGTAAACGACCTGGGCTCCGCGTTTGAAAAGCTCATTGATGACCTTATAGATTGATTTTTCGTTGCCGGGAATAGCGGAGGAACTTAAGAGGACCATATCACCCGCTTTGATATTGACCTGACGGTGTTCTGCAAAAGCCATGCGGGAGAGGGCTGACATTGGTTCACCCTGTGTGCCGGTAATAATAAAGACAATTTTATCATCGGGATATCTTTCGGCATCCCAGGCCTCAATCAGCGTGTCGGCCTGATAGTCGATATATCCCAGTGAGTCTGCTGCTTCAAAGACTTTAAGCATACTGTAGCCGAGCAGACAGACCTTCCGGCCTACTTTTTCGGCGGCGCTGATAATCTGCTGCAGGCGAAAAACATTCGAAGAGAAGGTTGCGACAAAGATTCGACCTTTAGCATCATCAAAAAATTCTGAGAAGGAGTCGCCAACCATTTTTTCAGAGGGCGTCATACCGGGACGCTCTACATTGGTGCTTTCCATGACGAGGGCGAGCACACCCTCGTTTCCCAGCTCTGCAAAGCGATTCAAATCAATCGGGTCGCCATGTACAGGAGTAAAGTCAACCTTAAAGTCTCCGGAATGCACAATGAGGCCTGCAGGGGTGGAGATGGCGAGAGCGCAGGCATCGGCAATGGAGTGATTGACGTGGATAAATTCGACATCAAAGTGGCCGGCTCGCACTTTATCTCCCGGTTCAACAATATGCAGGCGAGGGTCAGAAGCAGAACCTTTTTTACCGCCATGCTCGCGGTCATTCAGTTTATTCTCCACCAGTTTCAGGGTCAGGGCTGTACCGTAGACCGGACAGCCAAATTCCTGCATAAACCAGGCGATGGCACCAATGTGATCTTCATGGCCATGGGTAAGAAAAACCCCCCGAATATTTTGCGCATGGGCACGTAAATAGGTAAAATCCGGGATAATCATATCTACGCCAGGCGTCTCCTCGTCGGGGAAGGTGGTGCCGATATCGACAATGATGAGATCATCGCCGTACTCGTAGAGCGTCATATTTTTGCCGATTTCCCGCATTCCGCCCAGGGGAAGGATGCGGACTTTTCTTTCAGTGCCAGCAGGGATTGTGGTTTTCACTGTTTGAATGGCTTCGGCATTTTTACTTTTTGGTTCAGCCCTGCGCAGCGGTTTAAGAGAGGGGACGCGTTCAAGGCGTGTGTTTTTTGCCGTTTTTCGCGGAACTTCAGTGTGCATTTTCAGTCCGCTGCGGGACTTAGCACTTGCACTTTTACTGCGTGAACTCACACGGCGATTGGCTTTTATCGCTGTTGAAGACCGTCCTTCAGCTTTCAGGCTGCTCCCTCTGCGACCAGACGATTTCGATTTAGAAAGAGCAAGACCTTCGGTTTCCCGGGTATAGGCTTCATGTCTTTTTTCAGAGCGACGCGAATGCGTGGAGCCAGCCTTTACCACAGTTCTGTTGCTGCTGGGCGCTTTTCCGGATCGCGTACGGGAAGAAGAGGCGACTCTTCTGCGAGTTCGCCCCGGTTTTTGTTCAATCAAATCCATGACTTTTCCTCCTGAAAAGTTCAAAACAACAAAGATAAAGGCGAGAGCTGCATTGCCATAAGGGAAATTCTGCAAGCTGACGCCGACATTGTGAGCGTTAAGTCCATAACATCCTCAAATTTGGGGGTGTTTCTATATATTCGATACATCCAGAATATTTTAGCATAAAGTGTGAGCTGACATAAAGAAAACTCCGCTACGATCTGTAGTGGAGTTTCTATTGGAGCCGAAGGTGGGAATCGAACCCACGACCTATTCATTACGAGTGAATTGCTCTACCCCTGAGCCACTTCGGCAAGCGAAAGCATGATAGCAAATTTGCCTTTTCGCTGTCAAGTGAGACGGGCTGAGCATGTTGTTAATCACCCAATAGTTATGGCCTCATTTCTATCCTTTATAAGCGTCATCATTTAAGATCTTTTTCCTGGCACACCAGATATGAGCCATCATCGGCGATGGCATAGACCTTTACCAAACTACCATCACTATCCTTAACAAGGTCACCATAGTTATATTCGCAGGCATGTTTTTCACCGGGCTTTAAATCACCTATAACCCGAATAACAGTGCCATCTTCCTTGTAAAACAATTGCTCATATTTCTGTTGAGCTTGCAGGTTAGTATTGGTAAGAATAAGAGCCAATAATAAAACGAGACAGGCAATAGCCAATAAAATTCTGCTGACTCCTATTTTATTAATTAATTGCTTCATGATCCATCCTTCCTTTCAGGAGCACATAACTAGCGCACATAAGCACATATTTTGCACTTATTACCTAAACCAAGCCAATCAAAGCTGTGGCCTACATCCCTCCAATAACCCAAATTGGTTGTTTTCCATCCGCATCTTGTACACCGTAAGCGTCGATTAGTCCTGATTTTATAACATTTATCAGCGTATCTGGCGTTATAACTGATGGTTTCATTATAAGGAAGACCATCATCAACCAAAGACGAGTGAGGACAATTTGGATCACTCATAATGTTTTCTTGAATTTGTTCTAAGCTTTCAGCAAGAATTGTTCCATCTTGCAGAGTTTTTACATAGCGATAACCAGCAGGTAAATCCAAGCAACTTACCGATTCACTGTTGACGTTCGCAAAAACAGCACTGGAATAAAGCAGCACGACGCCTAAGAGAATAACAAGTAAAAACGATAATTTTATTTTTCCCATAACTATAACCTCCAGGCCTCCAGGCTTTGTTTGTTTAAAAACATTAAAAACTTAAAATGTTTGAGAAAACAAAGTGATTTGTAGAAAATAAATTCTCCTTTCTTATATATTTTGATAAAATTGTATCATAATAACAAAGCTTAATCAATAAATATAAGCATAATAAAACTATTTGGTCAAATGCAAAGTTAACGTCCAGGATGTAGGCAAAGAACATGACGTAAGTTCTCAAGGGCATGTGATCGATCTTGATTTGCGCTTAAAGGTTAAGCGTAAAATGCCAAAGAAAAGAAGAGCCCTTTACAAGAAGCGGGAGGATAAACGCTACCTCAAGGGACGGACTTACGAGGATTATCTCGCGTTTCTCCAACTACACGAGGGAATGTCCATCGTCCAGATGGATACCGTTTACAATGATGTGGCGGGACCGTACCTTTAAACCTTTAAATTCATGGATTTGGATTTACTCGTTGCTTTCTTCCATTTGGAGAAAACAGCGTCGGCCATGCTGGCCGGTGTGAACGCCTTAGAAGCCTTGATCGGTCCCGAGCTTTTCCTTAAATACGTCCAGGTTTTACTCACGGATCGCGGAACCGAGTTCACCTTTGCCGATCTTATGGAAACAGCAGCCGATGGGACAAAAAGAACCTGCGTGTTCTACTGTGATCCCATGGCTGCCGGTCAAAAAGGCAGTTTGGAGAAACAACACTCCGAACTGCGCTACATCGTGACTAAGGGCGTAAGCTTTGCCAACTTAGGCCTGACAGGACAAGATAAACTCAATCTCGCCCTATCCCACGTGAACTCTTTTCCCAAAAAGAAAAACCACGGGAAAAGACCCTTTGACCTCCTCCAATTCTTTGCCCCAGATCTCCTGGATAAGTTCACAGCTTTCGGAATCCAGGCCATTGAAATGGACCAGGTCTTCTTAAGCCCCTTGTTGCTGAAATAAGCTTACTTAAAACACGGCTGCCGGTTTAACTCTTCCCACTTTACATACACGTGGACTTTAGTCGTCAACCTTGGTTTTCACTAAAGCGCCACGCCTCTTAAGTTGCGCTCATTTCACTGTGGGCTTAGGGATAGTATACCTGATTCTGCCCACCTAATGGGTTATTGCAGACTTTCTTGAAAATCTGGTGGAGGCTACCGGCCTTGTTAAAAAAAGCGCCGGGCACAAGCTCCTTGTCAAGGGTCTCCGACCGCCCATGGCGGCGTTTCACGCCCTTGACAAGATCTTGCGCCTACGGCGCTCATGTAACCAAGCCGGTAGCCCCTTTCCTGACAATGTCTTGTCCGTAACCCCACTTGATAACTTATGGCTGCTTTTTTTGTTCCGCTCTACATCCTGGTTGTTAACTTTGCAATTGAGCAAATAAAACTATTTTGTCACCATTATTGTCCATGGAAAGGAAACGGTCAGGCTCGATTTCAGTCCTCTTTTTCAAGCAGCTGGAGAGCCTCTTCGGTGAGTGCTTCAGCGGTGAAACCAAAGCGCTCAAAAAGCTGTTTTCCGGGGGCGGAGATGCCGAAGTGATCGAGGCCGTGAACGGCGCCATGATCACCGACAAAGCGATACCAGGGCATGGAAGCTCCGGCTTCAACGGCAAGGCGGGCGCTGATTTCCGGAGGAATGACCTCTGAGCGATAGCTCTCATCCTGTTCGAGGAAGAGCTCCATGCAGGGCATGGAAACCACGCGGGAGCCGATCCCTCTTTGCAGAAGCCGATCCTGAACCTGGAGAAGCAGGGAAACTTCAGAACCGGACCCCATGAGAATGAGATCAAGACTTTCACCCTTGTCAGAGAGCACGTAAGCGCCACGGCTGATGTCCCTTGCGCTGCCAGACAGCTGTGGCAGAGACTGTCGGCTGAAAGCAAAGAGAGAGGGACGGCCGCTCTGGAGAGCCGCAAGATAGGAAGCGGCACTCTCGCAGTAATCTGCGGGACGGAAAACCAGGAGATTGGGCATGGCACGCAGAGAAGCAAGCTGCTCAATGGGCTGATGTGTAGGTCCATCTTCGCCGACGCCGATACTGTCGTGTGTCGTCACGAAAAGTGCAGGCAAATTCATGAGTGCGGCGCTGCGGATGGCGGAGCGCATATAGTCTGAAAAGACAAAGAAGGTAGAGCAGAAGGAGAGGATGCCGCCATGGATATTCAGGCCGTTCATGATGCAGGCCATGCCGAATTCACGGATACCGAAATGAATGTTGCGACCCTGACGGTTTTCAGGAGAAAAAGCACTCTCAGCGTTGAGCTTCGTGTTGTTTGATGGAGCAAGATCTGCACTGCCCCCCATAAAATGCGGCAGTTCGCTGGCCAGAATATTGAGAATTTTGCCCGAACTCTTGCGGGTTGCTTCAGCTTCACTGGGAATTTCACGGAAAAGAGCTTCATTCAAGCCGGTAAAATCGGGATGGAAAGTCTGATCCCAACGTGCAGCCAGTTCGGGCCAGGCCTTCTGCCAGCGACTGAAAAGCTCGCGCCAGGCTCTTTCATCTTCGGCGAGTTCATGGCGTACTTGTTTCATACCCTCTTGAAGAGAGGACGGCAGCTCAAAGATCCCCAGATCTTCCGGCCAGCCCAGGGCTTTTTTCGTGGCGGCAACATTCTCTTCACCAAGGGGTGAACCATGGGTCTTTGCAAGACCTTCCAAAGGGCTGCCAAAAGCAATTTTGCTTTGCACAATAATCAGCGAGGGCTTTTCTTTTTCGGCCTTTGCCGCGTCGAGAGCTGTTGAAATAGCGGCCAGATCATTGGCATCAGCCACTTCCAGGACCTGCCAGCCATAGGCCTTATAACGCGCAGCGACATCCTCATCGAAGGCGAGATCAGTCGAGCCTTCGATAGTGATTTTATTGCGGTCATAGATCACAATGAGTTTACCCAGTTTCTGCGTCCCTGCAAAAGAACAGGCTTCGTGAGTGACTCCTTCCTGCAGGCAGCCGTCCCCGGTGAGGACATAGGTGTAATGGTCGACAATCTCAAAGCCTTCACGGTTGAATTCAGCGGCAAGACGAGCCTCGGCCATGGCCATGCCGACAGCTGAAGCGAGCCCCTGCCCCAGCGGGCCCGTGCTGATCTCTACTCCAGGGGTCACAGCATATTCAGGATGGCCGGGGGTTTTACTGTCCAGTTGACGGAAGGAAGCGAGATCTTCTTTTTCGATTCCATAGCCAAAGAGATAAAAGAGTGAGTAGAGGAGAGCGGAAACGTGGCCGGCACTGAGAACAAAGCGATCCCGGTTAAACCATTGAGGGTTGGCCGGGTTATGCTTCATGTGGTGGGCAAAGAGTTCCCAGACCAGGGGAGCCGCATCTAAAGCCATACCGGGATGGCCGGAATTTGCTTTTTGCACGGCGTCGATGGCACAGCAGCGCAGAGCGGAAACAGCAAGATCTTCGAAATCCTTAGAATAAGTCATGAGAAATACTCCTTCTGTCATGCTTACAGAGCCTGAAATTTGTTTGTTTCAAGCCCGGGTGAAGGGTCGGCTGGGCCACCCAGATTCTCCTTTGTAAAGCCGTTGAGAGACAAGTCCCTTCTGAAAACCTGTGCAGATTTTGCAGAAGAAAAGTCCACTGACGTTGGCTTCGGCGTTATATCACCTGCTCAGCAGGGCAAGAACCTTTGTCCATCTTAGCATAAAAAAGAGAAGCTGCAGAAAAGCAACTTCTCTAAAGTTTTCTAAGAAGATTAAATCGTTGGCTCTAAAACTTTTAACCGAGGTAAGGAATGGCGGGAATGTGAAATTCACGCTTGCCGAGATATTCATCAAACTCGAGAAGAGCGGCCTGGCAGTCTTTGCAGCGTTCGACACCGAGAATGTTATCACGCTGATTTTCCTCTTCTTCAGCTTGTTCCATAATGTACCAGTTGAGGAAGATTTCACTGGACTGATCATCAGCAGCACGCGCAACTTTCACCATGTTTTTGATGCTGGCAGTGATTTCCTTTTCGTGGGCCAGAGCTTCTTTGAAGATATCAAGCAGAGAAGCGAAATCACTTTTGGGAGCCTCAATGGCTTCATATCTGACCTGGCCGTCCTGAGAGCGCAGCCATCTGATCAGGCCAAAAGCGTGAGCGACTTCTTCCTGGTACTGAATGTCAAACCAATGAGAGGCCCCAACCCAGCCGTGCTCGAGCAGCCACTCGGACATCTGAAGGTATAATTTGGCGGAATAAAATTCCATCGTGATCTGTTCATTAAAAACTTTGTTAACTGATTGTTCCATTTTCTTTTCCTTTCTGGGGTGTCACGGGAGCTCTTCGCCTGAACGGAAGGAATTTTTCCCGTACACCATGTGCATCTGTCAAAAGTCTACGGCTAGAGGCATTTTAGCGGCGTCACATTCGTTACTCAGCACTTTATTATGGTATACTTCAAAGCGAATACACAAGTATCAGTGTCTATTCCTGTATAGGAATGAGCTGAACCTATGTCACAAGCTCAGTGAGAGCAGACATAGTCAGAAGCTCAGGGCAGGAAAGCTGACATAGAGGAGGTTTTCTTTTGTTCAAAATTGTCAAAAAACATCGCCTGAATCATGAGAGTGTAGAGATGGATATTGAAGCACCCTTCATTGCCCATAAGGCGAAGCCAGGTCAATTCATTATTTTCCGCGTCGATGAAGAAGGTGAGCGCGTTCCCCTTACTGTGGCAGGTACCGATCCTGAAAAAGGTACGGTCAAAATTATCTTTCAGCAGGTTGGCGCCTCAACTCTGGCACTGGGCGATAAAGAAGAGGGAGATTTTATCCAGGATTTTGTCGGCCCTCTGGGGCAGCCCTCTGAACTCGAACAGTTTAAAGGAAAGAAGATCGCCGTTGTCGGCGGTGGCCTTGGTGCGGCCATTGCCTACCCCATAGCCAAAGCAGCTCATGCGCTCGGAGCTGATGTCGACATGATTGCCGGCTTCCGCAACAAGGACATCATCATCCTTGAAGATGCCATGCGCGCAAGCTCCAATCGCCTCTTTGTGACGACCGACGATGGTTCCAATGGGGTGAAAGGCTTTGTTTCGGATATTCTTGAGCAGCAGATTAAAGCCGGAACGCATTATGATCACGTCATTGCTATCGGTCCTATTATCATGATGAAGGTCTGTGTTGATGTGACGAGAAAACACAATATTCCGACGACGGTCTCTATGTGTACCCTGATGGTGGATGGAACGGGCATGTGTGGCTGCTGCCGCCTGACCGTGGGGGGCGAAACCAAATTTGCCTGTGTAGATGGTCCCGATTTCGATGGCTTTAAAGTTGATTTCGATGAAGCGATGTCCCGCGGCCGCATGTATCGTGAACAGGAAACTCAGGCCAGAGAACGACACATCTGCAATTTAACAGGGGAGGCACGCTGATGGCTGAATATAAGAAAAACATGTCGCTCGAGAAGGTTCCCATGCCGGAACAGGAGCCCAATGTCCGCAATAAAAACTGGCAGGAAGTGTCTCTTGGTTATACTCTGGAAATGGCGCAGGAAGAAGCAAAACGCTGCCTCAATTGCAAGAATCATCCCTGCATGAATGGCTGCCCGGTCGCTGTGCGCATTCCTGAATTTATTCAGCAGTTGATTGAAGGAAATCTTGCCGAAGCTTACGAAATCATCACCTCGACCAACAGCTTGCCGGCCATCTGCGGTCGTGTCTGCCCTCAGGAAAATCAGTGCGAGAAATTCTGTGTTCGGGGCATTAAAGGGCAGCCTGTCGGCATAGGACGCCTGGAACGCTTTGTGGCAGACTGGCATATGCAGCAGCCCCCGGAAGAGGCCTGCCCGGCAAAGAAAAATGGCCATAAGGTTGCGGTCATTGGAGCCGGACCTTCCGGTCTGACCTGTGCCAGCGATCTGGCAAAAAAAGGCTACGAAGTCACGGTTTTTGAATCTCTTCACGTTGCCGGTGGGGTGCTGATGTATGGTATCCCGGAATTCCGTCTGCCCAAAGATCTGGTTCAGAAGGAAATTGAAAGACTCTGTGCCTGCGGTGTCGAGATTAAAACCAATATGGTGGTTGGTCGTGTCCAGACGCTGGATGAACTCATGAAGGAAGATGGCTTTGAAGCGGTCTTTATTGGCTCCGGAGCCGGCCTGCCACGCTTTATGAATATCCCCGGCGAGAACCTGAATGGGGTTTATTCAGCGAATGAGTTCCTCACCCGTGCCAACCTGATGAAGGCCTATAAAGAAAACTCAAGCACGCCTATTTTTGTTGGCCGTCGTATTGCTGTCGTCGGTGGCGGCAATGTGGCTATGGATGCCGCCCGTGTCGCGAAACGCCTGGGCGCAGAGGAAGTCTACATTGTTTATCGACGCTCAGAAGAAGAACTGCCGGCACGTGCCGAAGAAGTTCATCACGCCAAAGAAGAAGGCATTCAGTTTAAACTGCTCTGTAACCCGCTGGAAATCTATGGTGATGATAAAGGCTGGGTCAAAGGCATGAAAGTAGTCAGCATGGAGCTGGGTGAAGCGGACGCAAGCGGAAGAAGACGTCCGGTTGAAATTCCTGATTCCGCTCACGAGATGGATATCGACTCTGTCATCATGGCCATTGGAACTTCACCGAACCCCTTGCTGCGCCAGACCACGCCCGATCTTAATACATCAAACTGGGGAGGCATTGTCGTTGATGAAGCCAGCATGCAGACCAGTAAAGAGGGAGTCTATGCAGGTGGTGATGCGGTGACCGGTGCAGCCACTGTGATTCTGGCCATGGGCGCCGGGAAAAAGGCCGCTGCCTCCATTGATGCTTATTTGCAGGGTAAGAAGGACTGATGAATGATGGGAGGGGAGGGTCTTGAGATCGCTGTTGCTGCCGATTTTCATATCGGTTCTCCCTTCTCGTCTTTACCAGCAGACATCGCCGTTCGGGCCAGTTCTTTGCAGGAACAGTGTCTGCGTGAATTTTGTCAGATGGTGGGCAGAAAGAATCTGCCCTATCTGCTGATTGCCGGGGATCTCTTTGATCGCCTGGATCTGCCTCTGGCTCTGCTGCGTCGTACGCAGCAGAGCTTTTCATTATGTCCCCGAAGCAAAGTGATCATTTCGCCCGGCAATCATGATCCGTATTTTCCACAGGGAATTTGGGATGACCCTCACTGGCCGAAAAATGTGCAGGTAGTGCGCACAGAGAGTGAAGTCTTCGACTTCCCTGAGCATGGATTGCGAATTTATTCTGCAGCCTTTCTCACGCAGTCCGCCAGACTGCCTGTTCTGGAAAAACTGAAAATTCCTGTCGACAGGGAGAAACTCAATCTCCTGCTGTTGCATGGTGAAATTGTGGCTGCGGGGCAACATTCCAACTATAATCCGCTGCCGCGTGAATGGCTGCGTGACTCCGGACTGGATCTTGCCCTTGTGGGTCATATTCACCAGACCAGCGGTCTGGAGCGCGAGTCTGAGGGCTTTTATACCCTGATACCTGGCTGTCCTATGGGCAGAGGCTTTGACGAATGCGGAGAGAAGGGAACGTATCTTCTTCGCCTGCGTAAGAACTTACAGTTCAAGCAGAGCGTCCTGAAGGTAGAAGCCAGCTTTATTCCTTTTACGGCGGCTCGTTTTCAACGTCTCCACCTTGATATATCCTCTTTTGACTGTGAAAGTCAGGAGGAACTGGCTTTCATCTTACGCCAGAGCATACTTGAAAAAGCCAGAATATCCGGAGAAGAACGTCACTCCTGTCTGCTGGAAGTTGAACTTTGCGGCATTTCCAGGCTGAGGCCCGATGTAGATTTTTTAGAGCGCCAGCTCAGGGATGAGTTTATGCTGCTGCGCCTTGAGGACAAAAGCTTTCCCGTTTTTTCGCTGATGAAGACGAGTGAAGACAGTCGTTTTTCAAGCTTCCTCAGTCGTGAATACCAGCGGCTGGAAAGCTCGGGAGAAGTCGACAGAGAAATCCTGCAGCGGTGTCAGAGACTGTTGCTGAGCTCTCTACAAGGAGAACTTCACGGTTCGCTGAATTGAGGACTGAAGTACCGATGGAAATTCGCGAAATAAAAATATTGCGCTTTGCCGGACTGAAAGAGTTTTCCCTGACACTGCAAGGGGGCTTCACTTTTCTCGCGGGAGCTAACGAAAGTGGAAAAAGCAGTCTGCTGGCCTTTATTAAAGCCATGCTCTATGGCTTTCGTCGAGGGGGTAAAGATCCTGAAAAGAGCGAGCGCCAGCGTCTCCGTCCCTGGCAGAGTGGCGAGGACTTCGGGGGCAGCCTCGTTCTGACGATTAAGGGGCATCGTTACCGCATTGAACGACTTTTTGGATCGAGCCGCAGTCAGGATCGCCTGAGCCTCTGGGATGAGGAAAAGGGCCATCGCATTAAGCTCGCTCCCCGGGAAGAGCCTGGCGAATATCTTCTGAATCTCAATGAAAAAGAATTTGCGGCAGCCTGCCTTATTGAGGAACCTGGTGAGGCGCTGCAAGACAGCGGTCTGGAAGTGAAGCTGGCTGCTCTGGCTTCCGGAGGGGATGAAGAACTTAATGCGGCAGAAGCCGTGCGCTTGCTCCGGCAGTATCTTCGCCGTATAGACGACAGCAGCGAAGATGGCCTTCTCACAAAATGCAGGCAGCGGTGTGAAGAACTCTCTTCAAGCCTTGACGCGGCTCTTGACCGCGATCAGGCGCGCCTGGACAGCCTTGCACGTCTCAATGCACTGGAAGCAAAAAGGGAAGACATTGAGCACAAGCTTCTGGCACGACGTCTTCTTTCGGAAAAAGCAGAAGCTGAAGAGAAGTGCAGGCGCTGGCAGGATTATCTCAGTCAAAAACAACTTGCCCGACAAATGGGGCAGAAAGAGGATCTGAAGTCTCCTTTGCCCATGAAACCGGTTCCTGTCAGGGAACTGAATAAACTATCCCAGAGCCAGCAAAAACTGCTGCATCTGCATGCCGCTTTGCAAGAGAGTGAAGAAGAATGCGCTTCCAAACTTGCAGAAAGACAAAGAGCCGTGTCGGCCTGGCAAAGCGAAGAGAGCGCAAAGCGAAAACTGCTGACGGAACAAGCCGCCCTCCTTTCTCTGCCTGAATTAAAAGAAGCACAACGTGAGCAAAAAGACAAAGCGGAACGTCTTTCGCGGCAGTACAGTGTGGCCATGCTCAGCCTTCTGGCTGTGTCGGCTTTAACGACGCTCATCGTTTCTATCGTCAGGCAAAAGCTCTCCCTGCCGTTGCTTCTGCTCAGTCTTTTTCTGCCTCTGATCTTATTTCTCGTTGCAATAAAACGAGGCCGTGAAGAGCGTGAAAAGGCGAGTGCTCTGCTCCGGGAGAGCCAAAAACGTCGCGCTCATCTGCGCGAAATCAAGATGGAGCTGGAACACAGTGCTTTTTCACAGAAACAGGCAGATGCCTGGATTTATGATTGTGAAACGGCCATTCGGGAAGTCAAAAAAAGAGCTGAGCAGCAACGCTGGAGCCTGGCCAGAGAAGAAAAGGAATTACGCTATCTGCTAAAACCCTGGTTTTTCACCCTGCCTGAAAACATTCCCCCGGAAAAGCTCGTACAGCTTTTGCGCGAATATTCGCTCTCCGGCGAAGAAGTAGAAGATGGGACAAACACCCGTTTGCCGGGCAAGATGATTCAGAAATCAGCCGACGAAGAAGAACGCATGCGGGTTGAATTTGAGCAGTCCAGCCGTAAACTGCAGTCCGTGCAACAGCAACTCAGCCAGTTCAGTTTTTCTGTCGCTGATTTACAGTTCAGCGAAGAAGAACTGCGCCGTGAAGAAGGTCAGCTCAGAGAAGAACTGGGTGTTGAACGCAGTCAGTTAAGGCAGCTCAGTTCAGATCAATTAGATACCGCCAATCTGGAACGCGAACTCAAGGCTGAGCTGCAGCGCAAGCAAGAGCTGGAAAAAGAATGCCGGGCCTGTCAGTGCTGCCTGGATATCGTGAATCAGGCGCTGGAGAAATACCAGGCAGAAGCCTGGCCAGAATTGCGAAAGCGCGCTGAAAACTGGCTTTACCGTCTCAGCGGCGGGCGATACAGGCAAATACAAATCGATCAACCCTGGAAGGTTCACGTGCTTGCCCCGGAAGATGAACAATTGCACGAAGAGGTCTATTACAGTTCCGGAACACGTGATTTACTCTGGCTCTCACTCAAGCTGGCGGCCTCCTCTATGCTCTCCGGAGAGAGCGTGCAACTCCCACTCTTTATGGACGACAGCCTGCGCAGACTGGACAGAAAACGCGCAGAGCTGGCTTTCTCTGCTTTAAAAGAAGAGGCGGAGAAAAAGCATAAGCAGCTGCTTCTCCTGAGCAGCAGTGCTGAAATGAGACAGTTTGCCGAGGCTCATCAAATCCCTATTTATCTTCTAAGCTCTCCAGCTAGCCATGATTTTTAGTATTTCTAGCTTTCAATAGTACAAGAAATCACAAGGATGTTAAAAATAAGTTCACGTCTGAAGCGAAATGTCAAAAATAAGTGCACACAGTATCGCGCAAGTATGGCACTATTATTTTAATAAAACACGCGTAAAGAGGGAGACTAGGCCTATGCTCCAGGAACGATTACGTGAAACCAGAAAGCGAGCAGGTCTCACACAGAAAATGTTAGCGGAGAGGCTGGGGGTCTCAAGACAGACCATCTCCAAGTGGGAATATGGCTTAGCAGTGCCTGACGCTGACCAACTGATCCAACTAGCGGATATTCTAAATGTTGACATTTTGTACTTTTTAGAAAAAAGCGAGGCTTCATTTTCATTTTCAAGAGAGCAAAGCCGTACGGCTGAAAATGCAGAGAAAGAGGCAGCTGTTTCAGGTTTTAATAGAACGGGAGGTGACATAAGCGAAGAAACTGGTGATTATTTTCATCTTCAAAGTGAAAAAGAAAATTACTGGAAAAATATTGCACATGAGCTTGAGCACTACAACTTTCTCTACGCAGAACGCTTGAGAGTTTTCAAGAACTTTGTCTGTTGGTTCTTAATTCTGCTGGTGCTTACAAGTGTTCTGATTCTGTCTTATCAACTTTATAGAATGCATTTCTATGCTATCCAGAATGTTGAGATTCATCCAGTTGTAACGGACGCAGAAGAAGATATCAATGATTAAAAGAAGGTGAACTATGTATAAGAAAATAATTTCAGCCATGTTAATTGCATTGATGGTATTTCTGATTTTTAATTTACCGGTCTCGGCAAAAGAGAAAGATACCACTTTAGGTTTTGGCTCAAATCTATCATTTTCTGCTCTATCAGCCCCTGTGCTTACAAAAACGATCATTTTTCTTGATAGTGGCTATATTCTGGAATATTCCATTATGGAAAAATATGAAAGCGAGAGATCCGAAAGTAAAACGGTAACTTCTTCTGCCGATTTAAAAAATTCTTTTGGACAAGTGCTTGGAACTTTAACAGCAAAATCAACGTTTAATATCAACGGCATCATCTCCACGCCAACAGGTGCCTCTGGCACATACAATGTTCCCTCATATCGTGTGAGTACTAACTCCTCACTGGGGCCAACTCAGTTTAATGCTTGGGCACAAATTGTTTTTGATGGAACCTGTACGCAGACGCCGAGCACTTTTCACCTTGTCTGTAGTCTTACATGCGATGCTAATGGAGTTGTTAACGCTAACTGGACAACCTAGCACTTAGCCTTTTACATAGAATTTCAAGATAGTTGCAACCACCATCCTGAGAACTTGCAAATCGCTGGACAAATCTAATCTGTGAGCGTGAGTGTATAGAGAGGATATTCCTCAAGCATTTAGAACGTGGCAATATTTATGGTTTTCTCCCGGCCCGGCCAGTCGGGTTTGAAATAGATTGTTCTCGTCATTCAAAGACAGATCAAGACTGCCAAGGCAAATTTAAAATTATTAAATCGCGTGTCTAGACAAATTTCGAAAAAAGATCTTAACACTGAAGAGAGTGTATGGTAAAGGTAGATAAAAATTGCATATGCAAGCCTACAGTATATCAGTTATGCCAAATTGCTTCGCTGATCTCAAAGCCGGTAGATAATAAAGATATTCGGTTCAAATATGTTTCAATATGTTAGGAGGATATTCCGATGAAAAAACTGTTAGTAGTTTTACTCGCTATTATAATATTAACGGTCCTGGCAGTGCCTGTGATGGCAGGAACATTGAATTTTAACAATATAACTCTCCCTGCAAATGGTTCGGTATATTATTCTGGATGGCGAACAAAAAACACAACTTCCAATGGTACCTATGTTTGGTTTGATCAAAATGTTGGTCCAGTAAAATCTGTTAACGCACGAACTCAAGCAAATTTACCCGGTATAGGAATTGTTAATGTAAATCCGGCAGTCAATGTTTTTAAAGGACAAACTGAATGGCTGGGCAGCTATACAACAATTAATTTAACTGCAGGTACTTTGATGAGAATTGCATTATGGACAGGCGCGAATGGCATTCAAGATACTGTGAGTGGCTCCTGGGACTATGAATAATGTTTAATGTGCAATCGTTGAAGTAGTCATTCTTATGGAGAGGCGTCTCATATTACGCCTCTCCAGTTTAATCTCAAATCAAAATAGAAAGAAAAATATGTTGATTGAGTGTAAAAACATTGAGAAAACCTATGGTTCCGGAGAAGCTGCAATCAAGGCGCTGGATGCTGTCAGTCTGGCGATCAGGAGCGGTGAAAGCGTTGCCCTAATGGGTAAGAGCGGAAGTGGAAAAACTACGTTACTAAATGTGTTGGGCCTCATTGATCAGCCTGACAGTGGGGAATATTTGTTCGATACCCGTGATGTGCTGCACTTATCTGCAAGGCAACTGCTTGATTTTCGCCGACATTCCGTCTCTGTTATTTTTCAACATTACAATTTGCTTTTTGAACTAACGGCCAAAGAAAACATCCTTCTGCCCTGGTCCTTTCGCAGAGGCAAGGCAGATCCCGCCCTTTTTTCCGACCTCGTCGAGCGTCTTGACCTCGACTCCCGTCTGCAGCATCTGCCAGGGCAGTTGTCGGGCGGCGAGCAGCAGCGGGTAGCCATTGCCCGCGCCATATTAATGGATCCGGTGTTAATTCTGGCTGATGAACCTACTGGAAACCTCGACTCACAAAATAGTGATCAGGTCAGTGATCTTTTGCTCGATTGTTGCAAAATATACCACAAAACATTGTTCATGGTTACGCATGATCGCGACTTAGCGAAGAAAACGGATCGCATCATCTATATGCAAGATGGCCGTATACAAGTTCGGGAATAATCCCTGAGGGAAAAAGGATGTTTGCACTCTTCAAGCTTTCGGTCAGAATATTCAGGCAAAACTGGAAAAGGAATTTCTTCAATGTCCTGAGCCTTGCCATTGCTTTGTTTTTTATTTCCAGCCTGCTTCTTCTCTACAAAAACTATGAGTGCGCGCAAATTAAAAATGCCTATGCTTCAGATGGTACTTGGGATTACCGCATACCGAATGCCAAGCTCGAGATGCAGAAAGCCGCGGAAGATCTCTCTCTGACAAAAAAAACTTACTTGGTCAATTACAGTTTGACCGCTCGTTTAGATCCTATTACAGAGAATGAACGAGGCGGGCTGAGTGAAGATCTTGCTGACCACTGGCTGCTGTCGCTTGTTGAGTTGGGAAAGGGTGCCTCTGAAGTCTTACCGATAAGCTTAGTGGAAGGGAAATGGCCAATACTTGAGTCAGAAATCGCGGTGCCAAGAGATTTTATTTATGCTGGTAAGAAGTTGCAAAGCAAAGACTATAAAATTGGCGATACGATCAAGCTGCCGGTAGGCCAACGTCTCTTGCCTGGCGATATACCGACGCAGAATGCTCAGTTGAGCTGTAATGAACACTATGAGCCACTTGGCTTCAGGTCATTTTGCATCACCGGGATTGTGGAAGGGGATTTCAGAAAAACAGGGAACTATGTGGAGACAGCCTATATTGGCAATCCTGATTGCCATCTTGATCAGGCTGTTCTTTATGTATACAGCGCTCCCCAGGATTCTCGCCAATATGAAACTCAGGTATCGGAGCTTGCAGAAAAAATACATTTGCCGGCAGATCAAATCCAGCGCAACGAGGCTGTGCGACTTGCCCTTAAACTGATTGAAACATCGAACATAGGCAAACAGTTTCGAACAGCAGGTATGGTTTTGATCATCATCTTACTCCTGATCGTCTGCACAATCGTAATTACAAGTCAGGCCTCTAACTTTCAAGCCAATCATCGGGAATTTTCCATCATGATGGTGCATGGCTGTCATCAAGGCCATGTCGGTTGTGTACTCTGGCAGCAGAACCTCTTTGTATTCCTGATTGCCGTAGCTCTGTCAACAGCTCTCAATGCGATGATGCTACACTTTTTTTCTGATCGTATTGCTGCGTTGTTATTTGAGCAAGGCGAAAGATATCGCTTTATAGCCCAATTTTATTTTTTGGATATCTTACTCATTTATTTACTGATACTGGTTTTGGTCAGCATTTTGCCTTTCCTCTTCATACTCCGAATTGATATCCGAAATATACAGGCTTATCTGTCTGGGCAAGCGGAATATAATCCATCGCTCGTACGGTTTCAGGATACCAAAGTACCGGTTTGTATCAGAGCCTATGCACGAAAAAAAGTTACCTTGGTCACCCTTTCCCTGAGTCTTCTGATGAGCATCCTTGTCTTAGCTTTGGGCTTAGTATCAGCACGAACCATCCTTCTTAGGTCACGAGCTGAAATCAAGCAATATGCCGCAGACTTTTACGTCGTGAGATCTCTTCAGGGCGGGGAGCTCCCCGATGGTGAAAAGACAATATTAGCAGGCCTTCCTGATCATGTCCGTGCTTATCACTATGTCGGCGCAAATACTGAATTTGACATGCCAAATGATAAGCTTACAAAAGAACTGAAAAGATATTATCGAAATACAGATCAGCCGATCAGAACTTCAACGAATCTCTTTGCATTAAATGAAGAGATGTTCAAGCTTATCAAAGGCGATGAGTTGATTTCTTTTGAAGATTTTTCAGAACATAATTTAGCCATATTTTACAATCAAGCTTCTCTAAGCAAAGAGTACGCCACAACTCAAAATGCCAATGCTGATTTTACCGGGACGGTTCAATTAAGCGAGAATGCCCCTTTTTATAAGCATCGACTTATTGACATGAGCACATACGTAAAAGGGGATCGCGTCTGTTTGAATCGAGTGGTTGGAGAAGATCAGTCTTTTGAACTTGAGCTGGCTGGAACGACTGAAAACTATTTTGCTGAGTTGATGGAAGATTGTCCAACAGGTGGCTTGTATGTGTCAGAGAAGACATTTTTCAAGCTGATTGGTAATAAGACTTATTATGAAATTATGCTCATCTCCACCTCTCCCAAACAGCAGAGTGCCGTGGCAGATTATTTGTTTACGGCCGCATCAAAATACGGTTATCACGTTCAGGACAATGGTAATCTTACAAAGACCGTGCGCATCAGCGCTTCCATACAGTTAACCTTCATCTATGCTCTGATGGGAATGGCCATTGTCACTTCGCTCATCAATTGTCTTTCAATCTGGGGATTCGAAGTCCTCCAACAGAGACGGATGATGGCAATTCGCAGGATTTTTGGGCAAAGCCGCCTACAAGGCATGATGTACATGTTTTTCTCCAAACTCTTTGTCTTAGTGATCGCTGCGCTCCTTTTTGTGTTGGTCACTTTCCCTCTGATCTTCCTGAGCACTGAACTCTTTGATTTTTATGGAATCACTTTGTTGTCCGCAGGAGCTGGCCTGTTTGTAGCGATACTGTTCCACGTTTTCGTCCTGTTCATCGTAAGTCTGATGGATAGTAGAAAAAACGACCGGGTACTTATAACAGATATTTTGTAAAGCCTGAGGCCACGGCTTATAGCAGCAAAAAAGCCTGGCGAATGACTAAGCAACTCGTTTGAGCAGCGGCTGATGCCGGTACAAATAAAAAACCCGGAAAGCTTTTTTTTAAAGCTTTCCGGGTTTTTCTGGTGCGCCATCAGGGACTCGAACCCTGGACCCACTGATTAAGAGTCAGTTGCTCTACCAACTGAGCCAATGGCGCGTCGTCAGGCACGATCAACATTCTATGCGGCCAGAATAAAAATGTCAATGCTTCTTTTCTGATCGTTTGCTGTTTGCTAATTGCAAGTTAAACTGAAATTCATTCTGTACAAGTCTTGTTTCTCTCAGGCTGCAGCCTGAGGATTTTGTCTCGGTTTTTCCTGAGCAGCTGGCCCGCTTATCTTGAACGGCACTTTCCTGAGCATCCTTTAAGCTTTATCCCGCTTAGATCATGTTTTTGTGGGAGATTTTCGCAGAGCTTTTATCTGCAAAATCCTGCTATGATAGTAGTGAACAAAATGCACGTGAAGGCCGTGTAATAAAATGTCGGGAGAAGGCAGAGGAGAAGGGCTATGGACATGAAGAAAATCGAAAAACTTGCGGAGATGATCAAAGATGCGCGCTCTCTTGTCTTTTTTGGCGGAGCAGGCGTATCGACGGAGAGTGGGATCCCGGATTTTCGCAGCAAAAACGGCATTTATTCCAAGAATATCGGCGCGGAACATATTCTAACACCGGGTTTTATGCACCATGACTCCGAAGAGTACTGGCGTTTTTACCGGGCCTATCTCATGCCCAAAGGAGTGGAGCCAAACGCTTGTCATAAAGTGCTGGCTCGAATGGAAGAAAAAGGTCTCTGTGACGCGGTCATCACGCAAAATGTCGATGCTCTGCATCAAAAAGCCGGTTCCCGTAATGTGATTGAACTGCACGGCAACGGCCAGCGCTTTTTCTGTGAGAAATGCCGTAAAGCCTACAGCTTCGAAGAAGTCGATGCGATGGATCTGGTGCCCCGATGCACGGCATGTGGAGCGCTTATTCGCCCCGATATCGTGCACTACGAAGAAGCCCTGGATCAGGATAATATCCTTCGTGCAGTCTCGGCCATTCAGGGGGCAGATCTGCTCATTATCGGCGGAACCTCTCTGGTTGTTTATCCGGCGGCGGGCCTGATCACCTACCAGAAGCCGGAAGGTCTAAAGGTGCTGATCAATCAGTCTGAAACATATTCGGACAGCCTGGCTGACCTGATTATCCGAGATCCCATCGGTCAGGTTTTCAAGGCTTTGGCTCCTCTTATCAATCTTTAGCCGAGCATCAATATTTAGCCGAGGCGTTTTCTCATACGAATTTTTGAGCTGGGAAATTTGGCTTCGCTTTGTTTCAGCGCTTTGCTAAGAAATATAGAATAAGAAATGAAATATAGAATTAAGAAATATAGAAATTAAACATGGGAATTTATAAAAGAAAGATATTCGGCATTGGGACCGGCCCAGGTGATCCAGAGTTATTGACACTGAAGGCCATACGACACCTGCGGGAAAGCGAGCTGATTTTTGCTCCGACAAGCCGGGGCAAACACCTTGCCCTGGACACGGCTTTAGCTTATGTCAAGGATAAAAAGATCCTGCTTTTATCTTTCCCCATGGGTGAAGTGGCAGAAGAGGACTACCGCGCTGCAGCCGCTGCGATCGAAAAAGCCTGCGATCAGCTCCGCATGACGGATCCGCAAAAGCTGCCCAAAGCCGCAGTGCTGACCCTTGGCGATCCCCTGATTTATTCCACCTTTGCCCATCTGCTGCCCTATTTTCAGGAAGACAGTGAAATTGAAATCGTCTCGGGCATCCCGGCCTTTCTGAGTGCCGCTGCAGCGGCACAAATTCCCCTCTGCCAGGGAAGTCACGGCCTCCTGGTACAGGATCGCTGGCCGCTGAATGAAGCGTCTGAAGACAATCTTGTGCTCCTGAAAAGCAGCCGTTTTCAGCAAAGCGACCTCGAAGAAATGCAGTCAAAAGGCTACCGGATGACCCGGGTCAGCCGTGCCAGCCTTCCGGAGCAAAAGATTACGCGTGACTTTGCTCAGCTCGAGACGAAAGAGGACTATCTTTCTCTGCTGATCCTCGAAAAAAGAGGAGATGAAAGTGGAGAACTCAAGCCCTGAGATATTCCAAGCTCTCTGCTCTCAAATCTCCTCGTTGTTCGATGATTCATCAAAAATTCAGGAACTGCGTTCTTCCAGAAGAACTCTGCAACCCAAACCTTCTCGTTGTCCACCTGCCTCCCCAGAACTCAGGACTTGAGATTTTCCACGAGAACTTTATGGCCGGTCCTGCGAAAGGCCCACTGCATCAAAAGCTGTACCAGCACGGCAACAACGGCACCGCTGGTGCAAAATAGCCACCAGGGAAGATCAGCGGAAATTTCAACCGATCGTGACAAATAGGTCTTTATGCCAGAAGCAAGGAGACAGCTGCAGATTAAGCCCCAGAGGAAGATTTTAGAAGAATAAATCAGTCCTTCGCTGAATATCATACGGTGAAATTGCCGCTTCTCCATACCCGTTGAGCGCAGTATGGCGAATTCTTTTTCCCGCATGGAAAAACTGTTGAGAACGGTATTGAGAATATTGAACAGACTGATCAGGGCGATCAAACTCACGAAACCTGTAAATAAAACTTCTGTGATGAGAATAACGTTGCGCAGGTGTTCATTCTCATAGGCTTTATCTATAAGATAGTATTCTTCCGGAGCCTCTTCAAGAAGATGATACAGGGCCTCTCTCAAGCTTTCAAGCTCTCCTTCGCGTGCATAGAGATTCATTCGGCTGGACCATGTTTGTTTCGGATGATCATTGACGATTTTCTGTGGCGCAACGATAACAGGATGGCCGCTCCAATCGGCGAAATCAGGGACGCTTTTAGACGTCAGAGCAGTGGGTTTAAGCTTAAAGATCCGGCCATTTTCCGGGGAAATCAGCTCAAGGCTCTCCGGAATAGTATCGGCCAAAGTTTGAATCTCATTAAATTTTCCATCTTGCTTGCTGCGTGTGTTGAGGACATTGATCAAAATAACTTCTTCATCATTCAGTGAATTCATGCCGATGAGTTTCAGATAGCGCTCCAGATCCTGCGGGGGCAGGGCAAGCAGGGTACAAGGAGTTTTATTATTGCTGAATAGAGAAGCATGCATTTCGTTTGTTTGTTTTAACTCGAAATATCCAGACTGTATTAGGAAACTGTCTTTAACTTCACTCAGCTCACGGATGCTCTGGAGAAAATGCTGATCGGCAGAAGATGTACTGCCAATGACAATATCGGCTAATCCCTGATCGGCTTTCAGGTCGACGGTTTTTCTCATCATATGCGAGAGATAGAGAACAGAGTTGAAGAGAACCAGACTGAGAACCAGGGAAATACTTATCGCCCGGGTTCTGCGGCGGCTACGTTTCATATTTTTAATGCCCATTTCAGCGGCGAAACCCAGCCTTTTTGCCCAGAATGGGCTTACGCGTAAAGTGTTCACATTCAGATGATGCTCACTTTCTTCATTAAGGCCAGCTAGAGGAGAAAAACGTGAACTGCGCACAGCCGGAATAATAGAAGAAAAAGCAATAGTCAGAGTGGATAACACGATGATTCTTATGAGCAGACCGGCATCCCAGACCGGACGCAGTAATCCCCGCGTATGCAAGAGATCCTGCATGGGAGCTTCTAAAACGCGGCAGACTACGGAGATGCCCAGGTGTCCTGCAAAAATGCCCAGGGGAAGGGCGATAAGGAGCAAAATCAGGCCTTCCCAGAGAACCATCTGCCATTTCTGACATCGGGTCATGCCGATGCTGGAAAGAATGGAAAGAGAACGTGTTCTGCGGCTCAGTGAAATGGCGAAGGCGTTGGTGATCATGCCTATTCCTGCTGCTGCAATAATGACGATAAAAACAAGGGCAAAACTTTTTACAAGAAGATTAAAGGTTAAGCCAGAAGCTCCAGGAAGCAAATCGACCAGAGAAGCATTAGCGAGCAGGCGCTCGCCATATTGGCTCTTCTGCCAGTCTTTAAGGATTCCGACATTAAACTCCTTCGAGCGGATGAGCAGGTTTTGCCCTAAAGGAACGCGCGAGTCTTTTGTATAGAAGGCCTGCAAGTTTGGTGCAACAGAGTCTCCGCCACCACGTGCGTATATACCGACGATGGTGTATTCCTGTGTAAACTCCTCTTTGAAAGAAATTTTTTCAAGGTCCAGGGCATTGGAATTTAACTGTAAAAAGGGAAGTTCCTTTCCGTCAAATTCCAGTTTCCCCCAGGGCAATGTCAGTTTATCGCCCACTTTGACCCTGTTGAGATCAGCAGAATAATAATTTTGTGGAATAATCAGCTCATGAGCATTTTCAGGCAGACGTCCTTTTTCAAGATGGAGTCCTACAAAAGGCTGATTTTCCGGTAGTTGATAGAGCACACTAAAATAGCGCCCGTTTTCAGCATACTCATCCGCCATACCAAGAATGTCCAGGGTTGCAATATTTTCGATGTCCTCACGCTTGGACAACTGTTCAGTTTCTTCCGGGGAAGCCTGGGTCAGCATAAAATGCCATGATCCATCCACTTCTTCACGGGACTGACGTATCAATCCCAGAAAAGCCGTGCAGAACAGGAGCAAAGCTGTCATCATCGCGACACTGAGTATAATCCCGATTATGGTGATCAACGTCGTATCTTTGTTTTTAATAAGCTGTCGTCTTGCACATTTTAACGTGATCATCTGCGCACCCTTTCGTCCCGCACAATTTTCCCGTCAGACATGGTGAGAACACGTTTTGACTGCATGGCGATGCGCTGGTCATGAGTGATGACAATGACTGTCTGCTGCAGCTTTTCATTAGATTCTTTCAGGAGACGAACGATTTCAGCAGAATTTTCCTGATCCAGGTTTCCGGTGGGTTCGTCTGCCAGAATGAGAGCGGGATGATAAATCAGGGCGCGTCCGATGGAGACCCTCTGCTGCTGTCCTCCGGATAATTGACTGGGCAGATGCTGCAGACGATCCTCCAGTCCAAGATAGTGAATTAGTTCAATAAAATGCTCTTCATCTACCTTTTGGCCATCCAGCAAGAGGGGAAGTTTGATGTTTTCTTCCACATTAAGTATGGGAATCAAATTATAAAACTGATAAATCAGCCCCACCTGTCGGCGACGGAAAATGGCAAGATTATCTTCATTGAGCTGGGTGATGTCACGGCCTGCGATAATCACGCGCCCTGAGCTTGGACGGTCTACACCACCGAGCATATGCATAAGAGTACTTTTGCCCGATCCTGAGGGGCCTACGATAGCGACAAAATCACCTTTGTCGATACTGATGTTCACGCCGTCCAGGGCGCGTACAAGGACATCGCCTTGCTGGTAAGTTTTGTATAAAGCTTCTGTTCGTAATATTTCCATGAGACTCTGACCTCCATCATCAGCGTAGCTGTAACAAATGACGAAGGAGTGACAAATCAGGTGACATTTTTGTCATCTTGGGAAAATAATACGAAATACCGTCGGTTGTCCTTCGGAAGATTCGACTTCGATCCTTCCGCCGAGCTGGCCAATTAGCGAACGGGTGATCTCCAGGCCTATGCCGACAGAATCTCGTGCAGCATGATGCCCACGATAAAAACGCTCGAAAAGATGCCCAAGGTCTTCGGCTGCAATCGCTGGGCCGCTGTTGCTAACAGAAACAATTGTGCAGAGCGGTAATTGTTCCGCTTTCAACTCGATGAGACTTTCCTCAGGAGCATGTTCATTCGCATTTTTCAGCAAATTGCTGAGTGCTTCGACCAGCCAGTTACGGTCACTCATGATGTAGGTGTCGGGTTCACAGGACAGTTGTATGATCTGAGCTTTTTCAGAAATTTTCGGAAGCAACGTCTCGGCTGTTTCTTCAAGGATTTCCCGCAAATTGCATTTTTCAATTTTAAATGTTATGGCTTTTGCGTCCAGTTTCGACATGAGCAGAAGGCTCTGTATAAGCCATGCCAGGCGGGTGATCTGCCGCTCTGCCGATT
Organism: Clostridiales bacterium; assembly: GCA_004556455.1. Lineage (GTDB taxonomy): Bacteria > Bacillota > Clostridia > Saccharofermentanales > DTU023 > SFGY01. The sequence goes on from SFGY01000004.1 coordinate 205,579, forward strand.
GTGAAAACTTCAATCTTTCTGCCTCATCAAGAGTTGGTCGGCTGAGCAGTTCCAGATACATGGAAAGGGAGGCCAGGGGCGTTTTCAGCTGGTGGGAGATATCACTGATGGCTTTAAGCAGGATAGTCTTGTCTTTAGACAATTGCAGATCTTTTTCCCGCAGAGAAAGAGTTAGTTTCTGCACATCAGCAGCCAAAGCAGCAAGTTCTCCATTGCGGTACTCACGCAAATCTATACTGTCATCTCCAGCCATGACACGACGGATAGACAGGGACATGCGTTTAATAGCCCGGTTTCTTCTGCGCCTGATCAGACCCAGGACAAGAGATATAAGCCCGATAATGATAAAAAAGATGAGGAAACTCATGATAAAGCTTTATAACCGAATCCGCGCACTGTCACAATGCGTTCTGCCTGATCATCGCCGATTTTCTCGCGCAGTCGCCGAACGGTCACGCTCAGGGTATTGTCATTGATATAATCTCCGCCTTTATCCCAGATGGCCTGGACAATTTGATCCCGGCTCATAACTTGATCGGGATGCTGCATCAAAAAGAGAAGAAGACGGTATTCCTGTGCACTGAGGAATAGCTCGTCATTTCCTTTGCAGACTTGCATAGTCCGGCTGTTCAGAGAAATATCCTGCAGTTGATATAGAATGGGCGAATGTGTTGTGCTGCTTTTTCTCCTTAAAATACCTCGAATTCGGCTGAGAAGCTCCCGCAGACGAAAAGGTTTTGTCACGTAATCAACGGCACCCATATCGAGTCCCATGACGACATGGCCTTCATCGTCCAGGGCGCTTAAAAAAAGGACAGGGATGTCACCTTTTTGCCACAACATTTTACAGATATCATAGCCACTTCCATCTGGCAGAGAAATATCCAACACAGCCAGATCGAAGCGCTCATTGAGCCATCGTTTTGTGTCTTGAACAGAAATAGCGTGTGACACCATGTAGCCCTCTTCGCGCAAAGCAAAACAGAGAGGTTCCGCGATGCCAAAATCATCTTCGACTAAGAAAATTCTATACATATCAATCCTGCCTTCTACTAAAATAACACATAATTTATTAAGCTTTAGTAAATTCATATATCAGCTACAACACAGGACAAAATTAAGAACCTGCATACAATCATTTCCTGAGCGTATGGCATGAAAAAGAGCGCAGGCAACCATGTTAAACATCAATTTATTCTGGACAGTCATTCGACATAAACTGTGGATGAAAAAGGAAAGCGGCCTCAAAAGAGACCGCTCCTTCTTAGCTTGAGTTGTAATTTTGTGGCTAGAATTCGTATTTCTGCTTCATCTCACCAAAGCATTTGAGAGCGTATTCGAGATCTTCGCGGCTGTGGGCGGCGGAAATCTGAACGCGGATACGGTCTTTGCCCTTGGGAACGACGGGATACTTAAAGGCGACGCAGTAGACGCCCTTCTCCAGCATTTCATTGGAAACTTTAATGGCCTTGAGCGGGTCGTAGACCATGATCGGGACGATGGGGTGAACGCTGTCGATGATGTCGAGGCCGAGCTTTTTGCAGCCTTCGCGGAAGAATTTCGTATTCTCCTGCAGCGTCTTCAGGCGGCTGTGGTCCTCATCCAGTAATTTCAGCACTTCCAGGCTGGCCGAGGCCATGGCAGGAGCGAGCGTATTGGAGAAGAGATAGGGACGGCTCTTCTGACGCAGATAATCGATCACGCATTTTTTGGAGAGCGTGAATCCGCCGGAGGCTCCGCCCATGGCTTTGCCGAGGGTCGAGGTGAGGATATCCACACGGCCCATGACACCGCAGTATTCCTGAGTGCCGCGGCCAGTCTCACCTACGAAGCCGGAGGCGTGGCTGTCGTCGACCATGACGAGAGCATCATATTTCTCCGCCAGATCGCAGATGCCTTTGAGGTTGGCGATGATGCCGTCCATCGAGAAAACGCCGTCAGTCGCGATCACTTTGACCTTGCAGCCATCGGCGTCTGCCTGTTTGAGGCAGTTCTCGAGCTCTTCCATATTGTTGTTCTTATAGCGATAGCGTTTCGCTTTGGAGAGACGCACGCCATCAATAATGGAAGCATGGTTCAATTCGTCGCTGATGATGGCATCTTCGGCTGTGGTAATGGAGCCAAAGAGGCCGCCATTGGCGTCAAAGCAGGAAGAATACAGAATGGCATCTTCAAAGCCAAAGAACTTGGCCAGAGCCTTTTCCAAATCCTTGTGCACCTGTTGTGTGCCGCAGATAAAACGCACAGAAGAGAGGCCATAACCCCATTTTGCATAACTTGCTTTAGCCGCTTCGATGATGCGCGGGTTGTTAGCAAGACCGAGGTAGTTATTGGCGCACATATTGATGACGTTTTTCATTTTTGTCGTATCAATATGGTTGCTCTGAGGAACTGTAATTACACGTTCTTCGGTCAGAAGGCCCTGATCCTTCATGGCCTGAACTTCGTCCTGAATTTTCTTGATTCCGCTTTTCATAATAATCCTCTTTGCACTGTATTTGCTCACACTGAAATCAAGCTTCCAATTTCCTATTAATAAAGAAAAAGGTCTACTCCATGAGTGTGCGCACAATAAAACGCAGAAATGCCCAGCCGTGCCGGACTGTTCTCTACACAGAGCATTATAGGTCTTTGCCTCTGAACTTACAATAAAATAGACAGCTTCACAGCAGAAAAGAGAAAGAGTCTTGTTAAATTCACCGGAAAAAAGTGTTTCTGCAGGGTTGACGCTTTCCAAGCTGAACTCGAGTGGGCAAGTCATCGGCGACATTTGTGTGACTTGCGGATTTTTGCTGATCAATGATATATTTTCAAGGTATCAGCTTATTGAAAGACTCAAATGAGTTCGTGCTCTTTCAGCCTTATTCTCGTTTTCCTGTCTTACAGGCGAGGTTATAAAGGAGGTTGCTTTCGTGAACGAAGGCTGTGGTTTATGCCACGTTTTATTTTGTGAGTCGGTGGGAGCGGCCAATGATCCCATATTCTTCAACATTCTGCTCATTTTCATCCTTATTCTGATCAATGGCTTTTTTTCGGCTTCCGAGATGGCTGTCGTTACCATGAATCAGGCCCGCATTCGCAGTGAGGCGGAGAAGGGGGACCGAACAGCGCAGAGACTGCTTCATTTTATTGAAAATCAAACATCTTTTCTGGCGACCATACAGGTCTGTATCACTCTGGCAGGCTTTCTTTCGGCGGCATTCGGCGCCGACAATCTGGCGCCACATGTTTACCGTCTTCTTGACCCTGCGGGAAGCCGGCTCTGGCTGCAAACCGTTGCCACTATCCTCATCACTCTGATCATCTCGTTTTTCTCCCTGGTTCTTGGCGAACTGGTTCCCAAGCGTATTGGTATGGCTAAACCCGAGGCTTTTTCCAGAGCCTTTGCCGGGCTGCTTCATTTCTGTGAAACTCTCTTCCGGCCAGTCACCATCCTTCTGAACAAGGCGACAAATCTTGTTTCGCGCCTGCTGCATTTACCAGAACATGCAGATAATGAACGCGTCAGTGAAGAGGAAATTCGTCTGCTCACCCAGGTTTCCAGTCGGAGCGGCGAAATTCATGAGGAAGAAGCTGACATGATCAACAAGGTTTTTGATCTTGACGACAAAGAAGTTTCAGAGATCATGACCCCCCGTACAGCCGTGGAAGCGCTGGCTGCTGACAGCAGCTGGACTGAAGTCCTGCAGCAGTCTGCGTACGGCAAGTTCAGCCGCTTCCCGGTCTATGACGAGGATATTGATAACATTATCGGTATCCTGCATATTAAAGATCTTTTTACGATTTATCCCATTGATGAAGAAAAATTTGACCTCCGCAAGGTCATCCGTCCGGCCTATTTTGTGCCTTCGGGAAAAACAGTGACAGTTCTCTTCCGGGAAATGCGTCAGAATCATATTTCCATGGCTGTGGTCATTGATGAATATGGCGGCATGGACGGGATTATCTCTATTGAAGATGTGCTGGAAGAAATTGTTGGTGATATTTCCGATGAATACGATGCGGCCGATGAACCCTGTAAACTTCTTGATGACGGGACGTATCTTCTGGATGGAAGGCTCACCCCGCAGGAGGCCGGCGCTTATGTTCCTGAACTGGCTGAGATGGAAGAGGATGACGACTATGAAACCATGGCCGGTTTTGTGCTGAGTTTGCTGGGTCGTATTCCCGGAGTTGATGAGCATCCCCAGGTCCGTTTCAGAAATTTGATCTTTACGGTTATGGAAATGGATGATCGCCGTGTAGCCAAAATCAAAATTGCTAAAGTTTCGGATGATCCCGAGGGGAGTTCGGGCCATGATAAAAGGCCTCAAAAAAATTAAGCCGTTGCAGTTTCTGGCCAGAGTGGTGCTGATCTCTTTTAGTTTCAGTCTTCTGCTGGGGCTAAGTGCCTGTGTAAAAAGGCTGCCTGGTGAGACGTCAGGGTTGGAGCAAAGTCAGGTCGAAAAGTCGTTGAAACGTTTCCGGCGACAGTTTGTCGGTCCTTTTGACACAGTGACTGATCTTATTGCCTATACCCCTTCAGAAGAGTCCTTTAATGCCTTTGCAGATGACGTACATGAACGCCTGCAATATTATTCTGATCTTTTTACGATCTATGATTCAGAAGATCTCACTGCATCTAAGTTCCATGAGAGTCCGGAGAGGCAGGAGGAAAGCATGGCTAAAGTGACTGTTTCCGCACCCTCTGTGACTGCTGAGCTGACTCATCAGGAGCAAAGTCTCAATGTAGGAGAGCAGGCGGCATATGCAGGACGGGAGGAAAAGCGCCGGGGCGCAAATCTGCGTGAAATCAATGCTGAAGCCGCTGAAGGGCCTGTCCTTGCCGATCCGGAGGTCTTTGAACTCGTGCGAAGGGGAAAAGAGCTTTCTCTGCGAGTGAATAGTTTTAATGTCGCTCTGGGTCCAGTGACGTTTTTATGGCATGAGGCTATGGAGAAAGCCCAGATGCAGCGGGAAAAGGCGTCTCTGCCCTCAGAGACAGAGCTGAAAAAAGCGGCAGCGCATTGTCAGCCTTCGGACATTATCCTTGACGAAGAAGCGGGAACTGTTTTTTTTAAGGACAAGGATATGCGCCTTGATTTTGGGGGCTTTGCTAAAGGCTACGCGGTTGAACGGATTGCTGAGGAACTCTCTGCCTCGGGAGAAGTACATGCCCTGATCAGTGTTGGCGGCAATCTGCGCAGCATAGGCTCGCGCCCGGATGGTCAGCCCTGGCAGGTCGGCGTTCTGGATCCAAGGGGTAAAAATGGAGAGACCCTCGACCACTATGCACTTGAGCAGGGAGCGCTGGTGACGTCAGGCATTTATGAGCGTTATTTTACGGTAGAGGGGGTGCGCTATCATCACATTATTGATCCTGTGACGCTTTATCCCAGCAAGCCCTATGTTTCCATATCGGTATCAGCGCTTGATTCAGGCCTGGCTGACGCCCTCAGTACGGCCCTTTTCGGCAAGAGCGTGGACGAGGGGAAAAAGCTGGCCGAAAGCTTTGGCGTTTCGGTGCTCTGGCTGATGGCCGATGGAAGCATAGTAAAGACCGAGCGGTGGCCGGCCTGTGACCCGCAAAAGCAAGGCTGAATGCTGCCATTTTTCAGTTTTCTGAGGGTATCGACAAAAGCTCCTGCTTTTTTATAAAATAAACAGAATGCTTTCTTTAAGAGGGCTAAAAAGATAAAACGGCTCAGCCGCCGGCAGGATGAAATTCTGGAGAGCAGAAGCTTCTCTTGCACATGCTGCTTTAGGAACAATGCAAATAAGAGGGATACGAATGAAAGAAACGACATGTCTGGAAAAGAAAGACATTTACCGCCTGAATCAGAAAACGGTTCTGGAACACTACGAGGTCGATCCTCAAGTGGGACTGACAAGCGCTGAGGCCGAAAGCCGACGGCTTCATTTTGGCCCTAACCGTCTTGAGGAGGAGAAAAAAGAAACGTTTCTGCAAAAGTTGCTGAATCAGTTTAAAGACTTTCTTATCATCATTCTGATTATTGCTGCGGTGCTTTCCGGCGCCCTTGGTGAAATGGCCGATGCGATCATCATTCTGGCGATTGTCGTGGTCAATGCCATTCTGGGAGTGATTCAGGAGGGACGTGCAGAAAAGGCTATTGAAGCGCTGCAGAAAATGTCTGCACCCTCGGCACGGCTGCTGCGCAATGGTGAACAGATGCTCTTGCCCGCTGAGGAACTGGTTCCTGGCGATATTGTCATTTTAGAGGCTGGCGATATTGTGCCCGCGGATATCCGCCTCTTGAGATCGTCTAATCTTAAGGCTGAAGAATCTTCTCTGACCGGTGAATCCGTACCAGTGGAAAAGGATGCAGGTTTTATTACAAATGAAGAAAAAGGTATTGGGGACCGCAGCAACATGGTCTTCTCGGGAACGTCCATTACCTATGGCAGTGCGAGCGGAGTGGTGGTTCTGACCGGCGAAAACACGGAAGTTGGCAGCATCGCGACTCGTCTGAAAAGCATCGAAAGTGAAGCCACACCCTTACAGAAAAACCTCAATCATCTGGGGAAGGTGCTGGGGATTGTCTGCATTGTCGTCTGTATCCTTGTTTTTGTAGCCGGGCTTTTACAGGGTGGGGAACCGGTTACCCTTTTCCTGACGGCTGTCAGCCTGGCGGTGGCGGCGATTCCCGAAGGGCTGCCTGCGGTGGTGACCATTGTTCTGGCGTTGGGCATGAACCGCATGGCCGAAGAACATGCCATTGTGAAGCGTCTGCTGGCCGTTGAAACGCTGGGAAGTATTGATACAATCTGCAGTGATAAGACCGGAACTTTGACGCAGAACGAAATGACCGTAACCTGTCTTTACGTGGGCGATAAGGATTACACCGTTTCCGGCAGCGGCTATGCTCCGGAAGGCGAAATTCTATTAAGTGGCGATGTTGAAGAAGATGAACATCAGAGCCATAAGCTCGGTCGCTTGCTGGAAATTGCGGCGCTCTGTAACGATGCAGAGCTTAAGCAGAGCGACGATCAGCTCTGGACTATCCTGGGTGATCCGACAGAAGGGGCCCTCCTGACCCTGGCCGCAAAGGCCGGTCTCTGGCGCAAAGACCTGCAGGAAAAAGGTCATTTTCTGGGTGACCTGCCCTTTGACTCAACCCGCAAAATGATGTCGGTCTTTTATGAGGGTTTCCCTGAGGGAAAACTCTCTCTGACAAAAGGTGCACCGGATATTTTACTTGCTCACTGCTCTTATGAAATGCAGCAGGGCGAACTTGTTAAGCTCAGCGAGGAACGCCGTAAGGCCATCCTTGCCAAAAACTCTGAAATGGCCCGCAAAGCTCTGCGGGTGCTCGCCTATGCGTATAAGATTCACGATGCAGAAAATACTTCTGAAGCCGAAAGTGAAATGATCTTTGTCGGCCTCTCAGGTATGATTGATCCCTCGCGGCCTGAAGCACGTGAGGCTATCCGTGTCTGCAAAAAAGCCGGTATCCGTTGTGTCATGATTACCGGCGACTATGCGGAAACCGCTCTGGCCATTGCCAAAGACCTTGATCTTGCCGAAGAAGGGGATGAGGTTCTCACAGGAACAGAACTGGATAAGATGAGTGATGACGAGATTCAGGCTGTCTGTGAAACGGTTCCTGTTTATGCCCGCGTTTCGCCTGAGCACAAGGTGCGCATTGTGTCGGCCCTGCGCAAGTGTGGACATGCGGCAAGCATGACGGGCGACGGTGTCAATGATGCTCCGGCGCTCAAACAGGCCGATATCGGTGTGGCCATGGGAATTACCGGAACGGAAGTGGCTAAGGGCTCGGCCGAGATGATTCTGACCGACGATAACTTTGCCACGATTGTCTCGGCTGTACGCGAAGGGCGTATTATCTACAGCAATATCCGTAAATTTGTCTCTTTTTTACTCTCCTGCAATGTGGGCGAGATCCTGGTTATCTTTATTACGAACCTGCTTCTTGGTCCCAATTACGCTCCGCTCCTGCCTATTCAGCTTCTCTGGCTCAATCTTGTGACCGATAGCTTCCCGGCTCTTGCCCTGGGGCAGGAGAAAGGCGAAGCGGATATCATGCTGCAGCCCCCACGCGATCAAAAGGAACACATCATCAATAAAGAGATGGTAGGCTCAATTATTGTGCAGTCTCTGGCGATTTTCCTGGCTGTCTTTGCGGCTTTCCAGTTTGGACGCTATTTCTATCCGGACTACGCCACGGAGCAGCATGAAGTGCTTATGACGGCAGCTGGGACACCAGAACTTATTCCGGATTTCCACTTTTTTGCGGCGGAAAATGGGGCGCCCTCTGATGGGGCGCGCACCTTTGCCTTTGTCACCCTGATTACAGCAGAATTGATTCGCGCTTTCTCCTGCCGCAGTGAGCGCAAGTCAGTATTTAAAATTGGTCTCTTCACCAATCCCACGATGAACCGCTCCATTCTCCTGGCCTTTGCTCTTATGTTGGTTGTGGTCTTTGTGCCTGCTCTGGATTTACTTTTCCATACCATTTCACCGATCCTGCGTGACTGGCTGATCATGATCGGACTGGCGTTCGTTCCCTTTGTTTGCGGTGAACTCTACAAATATTTTATGCACAAAGATGAGCGCTGAGGTTGACACTGACTTTTTCTATTAAGTTTTTGCCCATCTCAAATCCCCAGAGTCTTTCTTGTGATTCAGTATTCTAAGTCCTCTTTCGCCCTGATCCGGACGAAAGGGGACTTAGTCTTTCATACAGCAAAGCCTCTGTTCGATTCTGCTCTGAATTGTTCAACTAAGATATTCAGAGACCCCTCTCATCCCTTGAAGACCCTTGGCTGACCCACGGCAACCCGCTGCAGAAAGGGCTTGACATCGGCCTCAGAAATGACGATAATACATTGCGAACAAAAAGTAGATTCCAATCTCACCTTGAGCCAGCGGCGAAAAGGTTTCAGTTTATAGGCTATGGCCTTATCTGTTGGAGAGCGGAATCAATCCGCTTTTTTATTGCGAGAAAACAAGGAGGCATGACCATAGCTAACCCAAAATCCAAGAAAAACCAGGTCAGGATCAACGATGAGATACGTTTCCGTGAACTTCGACTGATCGACGCAGAGGGACAGATGCGGGGGCTTGTTCCACTTAATGAGGCCCTGGATCTGGCTTATGAGAGTGGCCTGGATCTCGTCCTCATTTCTCCCAACCCGGACAATCCGGTGGCACGTATTATGGATTATGGAAAGTTTGCCTTTGAACAATCCAAGCGCGAGCGGGAAGCCAAGAAGAAACAAAAGAGCACTGAGGTTAAAGAAGTTCAGATCAAACTCACAACCGAGGAGCATGATACTAACGTCAAGGTCAGAAATGCCCTGCGTTTTCTCGGAAATGAAGACAGAGTAAAAGTGGTGATCCGTTTTCGCGGACGTGAAATGAGCTATCAGAATCAGGGCTATGCCGTGATGAAGAATTTTGCCGAGGCCTGCAGTGAGCTGGGCAGTATTGATCGCCAGCCCATCATGGAGGGCCGCAACATGGTCATGTACCTTGCTCCGCTCAGCAATAAAGAAAAGAAAGAGCGGGCAAAAGCAGCAGAGAGCAAAAATCGCAATAATAATGAAACGACTGAGGTAGAGGCGCAAGCCCTTAGCTCAGGCGAATAAAAAGGCAGAGAACGGACGAGGTTATCCGTATTCTAGTGATAAGAGCAAGCAGAAGGAGGCCATATTTTTATGCCTAAGATGAAAACCCACAGCTCTTCAAAGAAGAGATACAAAGTGAGTGGAAGCGGTAAAATCAGACGCGCCCAGGCGTTCAAGAAGCACATTTTGACCAAAAAGACGAGCAAGCGTAAGAGAAATCTGCGCAAGATTGTGGAACTCAGCCCGGCCAACGCCAAAAAAGTACGTCAGCTGATTCCGTACAAATAGGTTGAGGGGAGGAAACAATCATGGCAAGAATTAAACGTGGAGTGACCACCAGACGCCGCCATAAAAGGGTGCTGAAACAGGCTAAAGGCTATTTTGGCCGCAAAAGTAAATTATTTAAGGTGGCCAATCAGGCCGTCATGAAGTCCGGCGTATATTCCTATCGTGACCGCCGCAGGAAAAAGAGAGATTTCCGTAAGCTCTGGATCGCCCGTATCAATGCCGGATCCCGTGCCAATGGCCTGTCCTACAGCCGTTTCATGAACGGTCTCAAGAAAGCGGACATTGCCCTTGACCGCAAGGTGCTGGCAGATCTGGCTGTCAACGACAAAGCCTCTTTTGCAAGCTTGGTCGAAAAGGCCAGGGCGGCTCTTTAACAGCTGATTTAAGCGGGCTTCGGCCCGCTTTTTTGTTTCACCTGCAGTCTATCAGACAGGAAAAGTCATGTTTGCAGAATCATTTGAGAAAATAAGCTCACGGAAAAATGAGCTCGTCCGTCGAACGTTCAGTCTCTTTCAGGAACAAAAAGCTAAAAAAGAGCAAATTATGATTCTTGAAGGACTGCGTCTGGTTGAAACAGCCCTGCTTGCCGGTCTTCCCGAATGGCTGTTTCTGGCTGACGACGCGAGAGGGAAAAATGGACTGAAAAGACTGCGGCCTTCACTTGAAAAAGCCAGTGTCAGAGGTTTCAATAAGCTTTCTGATACATGCTGCGCAGAATCCTCTGAGCAGAAGAAGACCAAAGTTCAGGCTGATGACTGGCGTGAGCGCGTTCGCCTCGTCGAATCGTCCCTCTTTGATGCGCTTGCCCGTACGGAGAACAGTCAGGGGGTGCTGGCCGTTTTTCATCATCCGGCTTATTCACCCTTGCCCGCACAGTTTCCGGCATCTTCAAGACTTATTCTGCTGGAAAGAATTGCTGATCCGGGAAATCTGGGAACCATTATTCGCACCGTTGAAGCCCTTGGCTTTGATGGCCTCATTTTTCTTGGAGAACATGTCTCGCCCTATAACGCCAAAACCTTGCGTGCCTCCATGGGTTCGGCGCTTTTCCTGAAGCTCTACGAGGCGGATCATCTGGCAGAGGTTAAAAAGCATCTTCAGGAGACGCGCCTCTATACCGCGGATATGAGCGGAATCCCTTTGCTGGATTTATTAACTTGTCCCCAGGCCGCAGAGCAAAAACAAGCTCTTGATCAATGTGAGGCCGAAGTACAGGAAAATATTCCCGTAAAATGTTCCGCTCAAGCGGGTGTTCGGCAGAGGACGACAGAGCATAATTCTTCGCTAAGGTATGGCGAAAACGATTGCCCTGTTTCAGGACGAAACCTGAACCCTTGCGGCTTTGCTCTCTTACTCGGCAATGAGGCACATGGCGTCAGTGAAGAGGCTAAAGCGCTTTGTGATTGTCTTCTTTCTGTGGAGATGCAGGGAGAAGCGGAAAGTCTTAATCTCGCTGCAGCTGCAGCTATTCTTTCCTGGGGCCTTTCGGCAGCACATGGATTTTTGGTGAAGTGATTATATAAGCTCAGAGTCTGCACAATCTCTTATTTTCCATAGGGGTTAACCACCATCTTTATCTTGAACCGCTTATCATCGCGACTTAAGCGGCTCAGCATCCTTATTGAAACGTTCAGTGGTCACAGGATTGCGTTTCTTTGCGGTCATTCAAAATGGATCTAGTCTTTGTATCGTTTGTCATAGTCGTTTTCTTCGCGTTCAACTTTTTTCGACCCTTTACAAAAGTGAAAACAGCATGCTATAATCACCAACGGCCCTATGGTCAAGCGGTCTAAGACGCCGCCCTCTCACGGCGGAATCAGGGGTTCGATTCCCCTTAGGGTCACCACATTGCCCTGCAATTACTTGCGGGGCTTTTTCATATCTGCAAGGGCAATTTGACTTTAATTGACTTTAAAGCAGCCCTGTGACAAAATATGTGATGGATTATTTGCTGGACTCAGGTTGAGGCCTGGCCCTTAAGGCTTTGCCTGCCTTTGACAGGAAAAGCTGTCGGAAGGCTGAAAAGTTCAGCAGATCTGGATCGGCAGCCTGCTGCCGCTAAGGCGCGTTTAAGTCTAAACTGGTTTATCGTGTCTTTGAATCTGCCATGTCCTGACCCAGGCTCCTCATTGTGCTTGCACCGTCAGGTTTAAAGGCAGAACATACAGAGAGTGATCTTGATGACGGAAATACAGAATACAATTCAAGTCAGGGGAGCCCGTGAGCATAACCTGAAAAATATCAATGTGGATATTCCACGCAATAAACTTGTTGTGATCACAGGACTTTCGGGGTCCGGAAAATCCACTCTGGCTTTTGACACCCTTTATGCGGAAGGGCAGCGACGCTATGTGGAGTCATTGTCCTCATACGCCCGCCTTTTCCTGGGTCAGATGCAGAAACCTGATGTCGACAGCATCAGCGGCTTGTCCCCGGCCATTGCCATTGATCAGAAAACGACGGGACACAACCCACGCTCGACGGTAGGCACTGTGACTGAAATCTACGATTACCTTCGTCTGCTCTTTGCCAGAACTGGTGAGGTGCACTGTCCACGCTGCGGCAAGCTGATTGAGCAGCAAACGGTGGACCAGATGTCTGAGAAGATTATGGCCATGCCTGAGGGAACGCGCATGACGCTGATGGCGCCCATCGTTCGCGCCCGAAAAGGCGAATACGGTCGGGACTTGCAACGGCTGCGCAAGGAGGGCTTTGCCCGTGTCCGCATTGATGGGGAAATTGTTGAACTTGAGGAGCTTCCTGACGATTTTCGCCTTGATAAGAAGAAAAAACATACGCTTGAGGTGGTGGTCGATCGATTGATCCGCCGTGATTCTGTACGGGCGCGCCTGCTGGATTCTCTCGAAACCTCACTCCATCTGGCGGATGGTCTGGTACAGGTTCTTTTTTCCGGAACTGATGATAAGGGAGAAAGCTGGGAACGCGAAGAACTTTATTCGCAGAATTTTGCCTGCAGTGACTGTGGTATTTCGATTGCTGATGTGAGTCCTCAGCTGTTTTCCTTTAATAATCCCTACGGAGCCTGCCCCGAATGTGGAGGCTTGGGAGAACTTACGGAAATCGACCCTGAGCTGGTGATCTTCGATAAAGACCTTTCCCTTGATGACGGAGCCATACAGGCTGTGGGCTGGAATTTTGCGGATCGCAAGAGCTGGGCGCGCTGCTTTATCGAAGCTTTGGCGGCACGCTATGACTTTTCTTTAAAAACTCCCTGGAAAAAGCTGCCCCGTAAAATTCGCGAACTCATTCTCTTTGGCAATCATGGAGAGCGTTTGAAAATAGATACGAGCAACTCTCCCTATGCACGGAGCGAGCCTTATTACAGCACGTGGATGGGCGTGGTGCCTTCAATGAACAAACGCTATTACGAGACGAGTTCCGACGATATGAAGCTCCTTTATCAGCGATATCTCTCGAGCAGGAAATGTTCGAGCTGCGGGGGCGCTCGTCTGAAGCCTGAGGCTCTTGCTGTGACCGTGGGCGGTGAGAACATCTATCAGCTCTGTTCGCGATCCATCCGTTCCTGCCTGAACTTTTTGCAGGCCCAGAGCTGGACGGCTTATCAGGAAAAAATTGTGCGCCCCATTATGACAGAACTCGGCAAACGACTGAGCTTTCTGATCGATGTCGGTCTGGATTATCTGACCTTGTCGCGCTCAGCATCCACACTGTCCGGGGGGGAAGCCCAGCGCATCCGCCTGGCCACACAAATCGGCTCTGGCCTCATGGGGGTTATTTATATCCTTGACGAACCCTCCATAGGCCTGCACCAGAGAGACAATCAACGCCTCCTGAATACCCTGAAACATCTGCGTGATCTTGGCAACACGGTTCTGGTGGTTGAACACGATGAAGAAACCATTCGCGCTGCAGATTATATCCTTGATATCGGTCCTGGCGCAGGAGAATATGGTGGCGAACTCGTTGCTGCAGGAACTGCGGAAGAACTCATGAAAAATTCCCGCTCCATTACCGGTCAATATCTCCTGGGGAAAATGGGCATTCGCGTGCCTGATACCCGGCGTATTCCAGGGAAGGAGTGGCTGCGCTTTCATGGCTGCTGCCAGAACAACCTGAAAAATATTGATGTGGCCATTCCTCTTGGAGTGTTTAACTGTATCACGGGTGTTTCCGGCTCGGGCAAAAGCTCGCTGGTGAACGGTATTATTCGAAAAAAACTGGAGGGCGATTTGAATGGCGCCCACAGAGTTTATGACAATTTTGATTCGGCAGAGGGTTTGGAATGCCTCGATAAGGTCATTGCCATTGACCAGTCACCTATCGGGCGAACGCCGCGCAGCAATCCTGCGACCTATACCGGGGTTTTTGACGATATTCGCCGGCTTTTCAGCGAGACCCGTGAAGCCAGAGCCCGTGGCTATAAACCCGGTCGCTTTTCCTTTAATGTTAAAGGCGGCCGCTGCGAAGCCTGTAAAGGCGATGGGGTCAAGTGTATTGAAATGCACTTTCTCCCCGATGTCTATGTGGAATGCGAAGCCTGCCACGGCAAGCGCTACAAAAGGGAAACGCTGGAGGTGTGCTACAAAGATAAGAATATCTCCGACGTGCTGAATATGACGGTAGAAGAGGCTCTTGACTTTTTTTCAGCCATTCCGGCCATCCGGCGCAGACTGGAGACTTTGCGTGATGTTGGCCTCGGCTATATCCGTCTAGGGCAGCCTTCAACTCAGCTATCCGGGGGAGAGGCTCAGCGCATCAAACTGGCGTCGGAGCTTTCACGCCGACAGACCGGGCGCACCTTTTATATCCTGGATGAACCCACCACGGGGCTCCATGCGGACGATGTCGCCAGATTAATTGACATCCTGCAGCGCCTGACGGAAAATGGGAATACTGTCCTGGTGATCGAACACAATCTTGATGTCATAAAAACCGCTGATTATGTCATTGATCTTGGACCTGAAGGAGGAGACGGCGGAGGTACCGTAGTGTGCTGCGGCACTCCCGAAGAGGTGGCTGAAGACAAAAAATCGTATACCGGCCGTTATCTGAAAGACGTATTATTACGGCAGGGATTAAAAATAAAAGGATGAAACCAATGCCTAAATGTCAGATCTGTCACGAAAATGAAGCCGTCATCATCTTGACTCGTATAGAAGAGAATCGCCGCGTTTCCGAGGGGATATGCCTGAAATGCGCGATGGATAAAAATATTGCCGGCCTTGAAGAAGTTTTTGCCCGTTCCGGAGTGAATCGCGATAATGTCGACGAAATCCAGTCGCGCATCAATGAGGTCATGAACCAGATGCAGGGCCAGGCTCCCGGACTCTTTCTGGAAGCGCTGATGAACTCCGATTTTGACCTCGGTCAGGCAATGGAAGCTTTGAAATCTCAGGGTAATGTCAGTGATGAGGGCAATGCTTCCCGTGATGCTTTGTCGGGGTCAGCGCGTGAACCTTCTCAGCTTTCAGAGCTGATGAATGCCAACATGGGGATGTCAGCGGATCGTGAATCCTCCCCGAATGCAACGGAACAGCGCAAGAATCGCCGTCAACGTGAACGCCGCAGAAAGTATCTGGATCAGTTTGGAACGAATCTTACAGACCTTGCCCGGGAAGGACAAATTGACCGCATTATCGGGCGCGAAAAAGAATTGAATCGCATGGTGCAGATTCTCAATCGGCGCAATAAAAATAATCCTGCCTTGCTGGGTGAGCCTGGTGTTGGCAAGACAGCTCTGGCGCAAGGCCTGGCCGTCCGCATCGTCAATGGTCAGGTTCCGGCCAAGCTTCTGGATCGTGAGATTTATCAGCTGGATATGACCAGTATGGTGGCGGGAACGCAGTTCAGAGGCCAGTTCGAATCCCGTATGAAGGGCGTCGTCGACGATGCGCGCTCTGCCGGGAATGTGATCCTGGTGATTGATGAGCTGCATAACATCATGGGTGCCGGTGACGCTGAGGGCGCCATGAATGCCGCCAACATCCTTAAGCCTGCTCTGGCACAGGGTGAGATCTGTGTCATCGGTTGCACCACTCTGGATGAGTATCGCCGTTTTATCGAAAAGGATTCCGCACTGGAACGTCGCTTTCAAAAAGTGATCGTTGAGGAGCCGGACGAAAAAGACTGCCTGGAAATTCTCAGGGGCGTCAAGCCTTACTATGAAGCCCATCACAATGTCACTTTTCCCGATAAAACGCTCGAAGCAGCTGTTCGGCTTTCCTCCCGCTATATTCAGGAACGCTATCTCCCTGATAAGGCGATCGACCTGCTGGATGAGGCTGGTTCCCGTGTCAATCTGGACAATGCCCTGCTGACGGAGCTGAAAAAGAAGGAAGACGAACGACTGGCGCTTGAAGAGGAGATGGCCGAGCTTCAGGAGAGTATGGAAGGTGGTGACGATGAGGCCAGGCGCGCGGAATTCTTTGAGAAAAAGGCTAAGCTGACCTCACAGATACTGCGTCTCAATTCCGAGATAGAGACGCTCAATAAACGCAATCATCCAGTTGAAATCAGTGAAAATGATATCGCCGACGTGGTCGAAATGTGGACCGGCATCCCGGTAAAACATATCACGGAGAGTGAAAGCGAAAAGCTGATGCAGCTGGAACAGCGTCTGCACCGCAGATTGATCGGTCAGGAAGAAGCGGTCACTGCTTTAGCTAAGGCGATTCGCAGAAAACGCGCGGGCTTTGGCAAGAAAGATAAGCCCATTTCTTTCCTCTTCGTCGGACCTACAGGCGTGGGCAAGACAGAACTTGCCAAAGCGCTCTCGGAATCTCTCTTTGATAGTGAAGATGAGCTCGTGCGCTTAGACATGTCTGAATTTATGGAAAGCCATACGGTCAGCAAACTTATTGGCTCACCTCCGGGCTATGTCGGCTACGATGACGGTGGACAGCTGACGGAAAAGATTCGCCGGCATCCTTACAGCGTGATCCTGCTCGATGAAATTGAGAAGGCGCACAAGGATGTCTATAACATGTTGTTACAGATCCTTGATGACGGGCGACTTACGGATAGTCATGGGCGCGTGGTCAATTTTGCCAATACGGTCATCATCATGACCTCAAATGCCGGTACAACCCTGAAGGCAAACGGTATGGGCTTTGGCGCCGACCCGCAGCGCTCCATGAAGAGCAGGGTGGACACGGTGCTGAAAGAAATTTTCCGTCCGGAATTTCTGAACCGCATCGACGAGATCATTGTCTTCTCAGAGCTGAGCCAGAAAAATCTGCGCGGTATCGTCGAGCTGATGCTTGCTGAGGTTAAAGAAAGCATGAAACTTCAGGGCTATCAGCTGGAAGTCACGGCGGCGGCAAAAGATGCGCTTGTCGAAAAAGGCTATGATCCAAAATTTGGCGCGCGCCCGCTGCGCAAAACCGTTGGACGTGAAATCGAAGAGAAATTATCCGATATGCTGCTAGATGGTCAGCTAAAAGGTAAAAAGGGTGTAAAAATAGCCTGCCGCAAAGGCGAATTTATTTTCGATCTAATCGACTGAGGGGGAAATGATGTTAACACTGGATACGCAACGCCTGATGAAGGTTCTCAATGAGGATGAATTTGAGAAAATGGAAGCCCAGGCGCTTCTTGCCGAGAAAACGCTGCTTGAAGGCAAGGGCTTTGGCAGCGATTTTCTGGCCTGGCGCGACCTGCCGATGAATTTTGATCGGGATGAATTTGAGCGGATCCTTAAGGCTGCAGAGAAGATCAAAAAGCAGAGTGACCTTCTGGTCGTTGTGGGTATTGGAGGCTCTTATCTTGGGGCACGGGCAGTTGTTGAAGCGTTGACTCCAGCCTTTACTGCACAGGCCGGGCGAACGGAGAAGACTGCGACAAAGCTGGTCTATGCCGGTAATAGCCTCTCATCAACTTATTTGTCCGAGCTGCTCTCCATTCTGGATGAACATGACGTTTCGCTGAATGTCATTTCCAAGTCTGGTACGACCACAGAGACTGCGCTCGCTTTTCGTTTCCTTCGCTCTTATATGGAAAAACGCTATGGCGAAGACGGGGCGGCACGCCGTATTTTTGCAACCACAGACGCGCACAGAGGCGCCCTGCGCGAACTGGCAATCGCCAAAGGCTATGAACGCTTTGTGGTTCCAGATGATATCGGCGGCCGTTACTCCGTCCTCACAGCAGTAGGGCTTTTGCCCATAGCTGCTGCAGGCCTGGATATTGAGGCTCTCATGGGAGGAGCACGTGCTATCTGCGAACGGCTCACAGAAGGGGGAAGGGATAATCCTGCTCTGCGCTATGCCATGGCTCGTAATCTCCTCTATCGACGCGGCTATCACATAGAGGTCCTGGCTGACTTTGAGCCTTCATTCCATTATTTCAGTGAGTGGTGGAAGCAGCTTTTTGGCGAGTCTGAAGGGAAAGATGGAAAAGGCATTTTCCCGGCGGCAGTGTCGTATACTACGGATTTGCATTCTATGGGGCAGTTTGTCCAGGATGGCAGCCGCTCTGTCTTTGAAACTGTGCTGCATCTGGAACATCCTCGGCACGAGCTTATCGTTCCGGAGGAATGTTCTTCGGCTGATGGCCTTGACTATCTTGCGGGCTGCCCTGTTTCGGAAATTTCTGAAAAAGCGATGCTCGCAACCACCTTAGCCCATGAGGACGGAGGCTGCCCCAATATGCAGATCTCCATCGACAAGGCCGATGAAAAGAATTTAGGTGAACTGATCTATTTCTTTGAACGAGCCTGCGGACTTTCTGCATATTTGAATGGCGTCAATCCCTTTGACCAGCCTGGCGTGGAAGCTTATAAGAAGAACATGTTTGCGCTCCTGGGCAAACCTGGCTATGAAGAGCTGGGACAGATATTAAACAAAAGGCTCTCATGAAGTCCAAAACGCAGATGCGGGAAATTCATCTTCCCAGACGTCTCCTGCGCCGCATTGAAAAACCGGCCCGATATCTCGGGGGCGAATGGAATAGCATAAGCAAAGAAGCAAATCTTGCGGACGGTCGTCCGCGTCTTCGCTTTGCTTTTTGTTTCCCGGATATTTACGAAGTAGGCATGTCTAATCTGGCTCTGCGCATCCTCTATGATCTTCTTAATCGCAGGGATGATCAGCTCTGTGAGCGCTTTTTTGAACCCGGCGCCGATCTTCGTGAAATCATGATAAGGGAAAATATTCCTCTTTTCAGTGTGGAGAATGGCCGCGTTTTGAAGGATTTTGATTTTGTCGGCTTTACCCTGCAATACGAGATGTCTTTTCCCACCGTGCTGGATATGCTGAACCTTGGAGGAATTCCGCTCCTGCAAAAGGATCGCGGAGAAGAGGATCCTCTTGTTGTGGCCGGCGGTCCTGTGGTCTTTAATGCGGAGCCTGTAGCTGATTTTTTTGATCTGATTATGATTGGCGAAGGGGAAGAACTCCTTCCTGAGGTCATGGATTGCTATCGAAAAGTCAGAGCGGAGGGGGGCTACAAAGCTGATTTTCTTAAAGCGGCTGCCCAAATCGAGGGGGTCTATGTCCCCTCCTTTTACGAGGCCGTTTATGAAGAGGATGGTCGTTTTCGTGAGTTGAAAGCCCTGAAGGATTTCGTTCCTAAGCGCCCTGTGAAGCGCATTGTTAGAGATCTTGATGCCACTTCAGCCCCTGAAAAAGTGCTGGTTCCTCATATTGAGATTGTGCATGACCGGGTTTTTCTTGAACTCTATCGCGGCTGTGGCAATGGCTGCCGTTTCTGCCAGGCCGGCATGATTTATCGGCCTTTGCGTGAGAACAGCGCTGAAACACTGGTCAACCGCGCCCGTGCCATGCTGGCTTCTTCTGGTTACGAAGAGCTGGGACTGATGTCACTTTCTACCGGGGATTACAGTGAACTTTTCCCTCTGATTGAGGCTTTGCTTCCTGAACTGGAGGAAAGTCATGTCAACCTTTCACTGCCTTCTCTGCGTCTCGATTCCGTAAGTATGGAACTCCTGGATCGAGTCAGCCGAACGCGCAAGGCGGGCCTCACTTTCGCACCCGAAGCCGGGAGCCAGATGGCTCGGGACCGAATCAATAAAAACATACAGGAGAGTGACTTGCTCACAGCAGCCCGTGAGGCTTTCATTAAGGGCTGGGATCGGCTTAAACTCTATTTCATGCTGGGTTTGCCCGGGGAAACAGATGAGGATATTTATGGCATTGCCGACTTGTGTAAAAAACTTCTCAGCCTCTGGCAGGAAGTCAGAGAAGAAAGCGCAGGACCGCGAAGGAAGCTCATCATCACGGTGAGCACCTCTTTCTTTATCCCTAAACCCTGGACACCATTCCAGTATGTCGCTCAGATCAGTCGTTTGGAAATGGAGCGCCGGCAAGGTCTGCTGGCCTCCTTACTGAAAGACCGACGACTCAGCTATCAGTGGCACGATTTTGACACCTCAGAAATTGAAGCTTTACTGGCCCGTGGGGACAGGCGTCTCTCCCGTGTCCTTCTTCATGTCGTGGAGGAAGGCGCTTTTATGGAAGGTGAGCGTCAGAACTTTTCTTACGAGCGCTGGCTGAGGGCTTTGTCCAGAGAAGGCCTTGACCTTGATTTTTTCGCTCATCGTGAACGTCCGGAGGACGAAAACTTTCCGTGGGACTTTATCGAAACTGGTCTGAAAAAATCCTTTCTATGGCAGGAATATCAGAGAGGTCTAGAGGGACAGTGCAGTCCGGATTGCCGCAAAGGCTGCAGGGCCTGTGGGGCATCCAGCTACCGTGCCGCTATCTGCCTCAGCGAAAAATAGAGAGGGAAGTTCTATGGACGAAAAAAAGCCCGTTTTAATCCTCCTCAGCTTTTCCAGAGAAGGGGCTGTCGCCTGGATTGCTCATCTGGATCTCATGCGCAGTTTTGAACGTGCGTTTCGCCGTGCTGGCCTTCCTCTGCGCTGGAGCCAGGGCTTTAATCCCAGACCTTCGCTCGTTTTTGCTTTACCCCTGGGAGTTGGTCTTGAATGTGAAGCTGACCTTCTGGAAATAGAACTTTGTGAGAAGATCCCTGTAGAAAGCTTGCCTGAAAAGCTCAATGCCCAGCTCCCGCCAGGACTCAGGATTACCAAAGCCTGTCTTCCTGAGGCTCATACGAAGAGTCTCATGAACCTTGTCGAGGAAGCCGTTTATCGTTTTTCTGCCAGAGGGGCCGGTCTGGCCTGGAAAAAGCTTGCCGAAAAAGCGGAGGCTGGTGAAGAGATCCTCGTCGAGCGAAAGAGCAAGGGAAAAATTCGCCAATTGGCTCTTTTCCCCTTAATTTTGGGCTGGGAAGTGCTCAGCGATGATGAGTTCCGCCTCCGTGTCAAAGCGGGGTCGCGGGAGAACCTGAGGCCGGATCTCTGTCTTCAGGCTCTGAAGAACCAATCTTTTATCAGTTCAGATGATGCAGATGACGCGCGCATTATTCGGGAAAAGCTGATTCTCTCTGAGTTTTCTACCACTTGAGTTTGAAAACTCTGTTGAAAGGGAGTTAAATACATTAAACTGGTGAAAAAACAGAGATACCGTCTAGACGAGAAGAGGAAAAGTCATGCCTCAGCGAAAATTAACATTGCCTGCCTGGTTTGGTGACCATATGCTCCTGCAGCAGCAGGTAAGAATACGGATATACGGAAATGCTGAAGCAGGCAAGACCGTTCGTCTGACGCTGGAACGTTTTCCTTCTGGAGATAAACTTTCTTCCGGAGATACCGAATATGGCATCATCTTTCAGGAAAGTGATTTTCCTGAGGAGGATGGCTTCTTTGAATTTAAGCTGCCCCTGATCGAAGCCTCATACGACCGTTTTCGAATGACCATCGAATGTGATGGTGAGAGGGCTGTTTTCCAGGACATTCTTTTTGGGGAACTCTGGATCGCTGCAGGTGCCAGCAACATGTCCATGCCTGCTGCTCTGAGTGACGTTCGGGATTTGATTCCGGAGATTGCTGAAAACAGAGGCCTGCGCTTTTTCACTCAAAATGAGAATGGCCTTGCGCCAGGGACCGATGAGTACAGCCAGACGCCTCTTGCCCGTTCCTATGGCGGGCGTTGGCTGAATCCGGGAGATCGTGATGGTATCAGCAATCTGAGTGCGGCAGGGCTGAGTTTTGTGCTCAAGCTTCAGAAAGAAATGGGTATACCGATTGGTCTCTTCAATCTTGCCTGTCCGGATTCATGTATTCATAGCTGGCTTCCCGGAGCTGTGGTTGAGCAGGACGCGATTATTAAAAACCATGTTCGGGAAATCAAGCATTACCGGGATAAGGATAACTGGAATCAGCTGCCGCCGGAGGAAAAACGCGAAGAACGTCATTTCAGCAATAAAGTGGCCCAGACAGACATGGCAGCTCTGCCCCCGCCTTTCTCCCGCTTAAACCAGCAAGGAGCCCTTTTTAATCACAAACTTGCTCCCTATACGAGCCTGGCCATCCGGGGTCTGATCTGGTACCAGGGTGAAGAGGATGTGCAATATCCCGATTATTATATGCGGGCCTTTATCGCTTTCTCAGCGGTTGTTAAAGAGCTCTTTCAGGCGCCTGTCACGGGTTTAAAGCTAATTTACAGCCAGCTTACACCCTCTTTCGTCTCTGATACGGACTTTATGCGTCTGGCGGTTTTCAACGAGGCTCTTTCCGCGGTACGTCGCCGTCTGGATCTTCAGGCCGGAATGATTACCAACTATGACCTGCCGCTTGCTTTTGACAGCAGCAGTGGGCGTTATGGAAGTATGCAAACCCCCAGCGCTAAAAAAATGATCGGCCTGCGCATGGCTCAGCTTGCCCTGGGGCTTGCCTATAAATTTGATCTGCCTGATTCTGCCCCGGAATGTGTGTCTGCAGAGACGGTCGGCAATAAGCTTCTTCTGAGTTTTGACAACGCGGGCAAGGGCATCCGCCTGCGCCAGGGCGATCGTTCGCTCAAGGGTTTTACCATCTGTGGACACAACCGGCAGAATGTGCTTGCTGAGGCCAGGGAACTCTATCAGGTCCGGGTGATTGTCTGGCATGATGAGATTGCTCAGCCGGTATCCTGCAGCTACGCCTTTTATACTTTTAATATGGAAGCCAATCTCTGCTCATCCAACGGTATGCCTCTGGTTCCTTTTCGCCTTGACCGGGATATGAGTTCACAGGAAAAGCCAAGAGCCTGGGCAAACTGCGAGTCCCTCAGTGATTTTCGAATCCCGAAAATAGAAACGCACTCCCTGCCTCGCCATCATAACAAGAATCATCCCGGAATCTATCCTCTTTGGACGCTCTTTGCCGGCCGCGGTCAGTTCCGTCTTGAAACTGAGAATAAGCGCCATGGCCGTGCAGCAATCATGCTAAAATACAGTAAAGCGGATGAGAGACCGGTGATTTTTGGCCCGATATTGGATTATGCCTCCGACTACCCTCCGTTGGATCTGCATCTGTGGGACGAGATGGTAATTCATCTTTTTAATACGGAACATCGGGTCAAACTTATCAAGCTACATCTCGCCGATGCCAATGGGCGCGAAACTTATTCAGAAACGCAGCAGATCAAGGATATCCTCTCCTGGCAGGATATTCATTTCGAGCTGGCGACAGCACCGGTCGACCTCATGCGCCTGACAAAAATTGAATTTATTCTGCAGGACCCTGAGGCTCAGGGGGTTCTCACCATAGATGAAGTGAGTTTCCGGGGACTGCATCTTGAGCCATAATGAAGGAGAGAGTATGTCTAGAATTGATTCCATTGCCAAAAATTTTGAGCCTTCTGCACGTGAAAAAGAAATCTATCAGGACTGGGTTGAGCATGATTGTTTTAAGGCAGATGCACATTCACAGAAAAAGCCTTTTACGATTGTCATGCCGCCGCCCAATATTACGGGAAAACTGCATATCGGCCATGCTTTGGACCTTAGTCTGCAAGATGTCCTGATTCGCTACAAGCGCATGAAGGGCTTTGAGACACTCTATTTGCCCGGCACGGATCACGCCTCTATTGCCACGGAGGCGAAAATTGTCGAGGCCCTGCGCAAAGAGGGAATCTGTAAAGAGGATCTGGGTCGCGAAGGCTTTTTGAAACGGGCCTGGGCCTGGAGGGAAGAATACGGACATAACATCAGCGAACAGAGCAAGAGCCTCGGTCTTTCAGCCGATTGGTCGCGCACGCGTTTCACCTTGGATGAAGGACTTTCAAAGGCCGTTCGCAAAGTCTTTGTGGACTTTTATGAAGCAGGTAAAATTTATCGCGGCGAGCGCATGGTCAACTGGTGTCCCAACTGTCTGACGTCAATTTCAGATGCGGAGGTGGAACACGAAGACACCGATGGCTTTTTCTGGCATATCAATTATCCGCTCGCTGATGGCTCAGGCTTTCTTGAGATTGCGACAACTCGTCCTGAGACAATGCTGGGGGATATGGCTCTGGCTGTCCATCCTGACGATGAAAGATATAAGGAGCTTGTGGGCAAAGAGGTTATCCTCCCTCTGGTCGGTCGCCGTATTCCGGTCATTGCAGATGATTACGTGAAAATGGATTTTGGTACGGGCATTGTTAAAATCACACCGGCGCATGACCCTAATGATTTTGAGGTCGGTCGACGGCATCATCTGGAAATCCTCAACATTATGAATGAGGATGGCAGTATTAATGAAGCAGGAGGAAAATATGCCGGCCTGCCCGGTAAAGATGCGCGCAGGCGCATTGTTGAAGACCTCAAGCAAGAGGGCCTTCTCGTCAGCACGGAAAAAATAGTGCATCAGGTAGGGCACTGCTATCGCTGCCATTCTGAGGTTGAACCGCGTGTCTCCCTGCAATGGTTTGTGGCCATGAAGGAAATGGCAGAACCAGCTATTGAGGCTGTCCGGGATAAGACCATCGATTTCGTTCCGGAGCGCTTCTCAAAACTCTATTTTAACTGGATGGAAAATATCCGTGACTGGTGTATTTCCCGCCAGCTCTGGTGGGGACACCGCATTCCTGCCTGGTACTGTGATGACTGTGAAGAGATTACCGTCTCCATGGAAGCCCCTGTGGTTTGTGCGCACTGCGGTTCAAAACATATTCATCAGGATCCTGATACTTTGGATACCTGGTTTTCCTCAGCTTTATGGCCCTTCTCGACTCTGGGCTGGCCCGAAGAAACAGAAGATGTCAAAAAGTTTTATCCCACAGATGTGCTGGTAACAGGCTACGATATCATTACCTTTTGGGTATCCCGCATGATTTTTTCGGCGCTGGTACATACCGGTCAGGCGCCCTTTAAAGACGTCCTGATTCATGGCCTCGTACGCGATGAACAGGGACGCAAAATGTCTAAATCTCTCGGCAATGGCATTGATCCCATCGAGGTGATTAATGCCTACGGTGCGGATGCTCTGCGCTACGCTTTGCTGACGGGCATTTCCCAGGGCAATGATGTGCGCATGTCCACACAGAAAATTGAATCTGGCCGCAACTTTATCAACAAAATCTGGAACGCCTTCCGCTTTGCTCTGATGAATTTTGATGAGGAGATGGATTTTGCTTCGGTGAAGCTTGAAGAGCTTGAGACAAGTGACCGCTGGATTCTCAGCAAGCTGCAAAAACTGATCGAAGAAGTGAACAGTAATTTTGAGCAGTATGAGGTCGGGCTGGCACTGGCTAAGATATACAGTTTTCTCTGGGATGACTTCTGTGACTGGTATATTGAAATGGTCAAGCCGCGTCTCAGAACTGAAGGGAGAAACCGCCTTGCGGCTCAGTTTGTACTCAACACCGTCCTTTGCGATACTGTGAAATTGCTCCATCCCTTTATGCCCTTTGTGACAGAAGAGATCTGGCAATCTCTGATCCACGAACCTGGACGCCTGATTCTTGCCCCCTGGCCTGAGGTTCATAAAGACTGGCGCTTCGAGAATGAAGCTGCGGATATTGAAGACTTGATGGAAGTTTTGCGGGCTGTGCGCAATATCCGTGCAGAAATGAATGTTGCCCTGAATCAGAAGATTCATCTCATTCTTGTTTCTCCTCAGGATAATGTGCGCAAACTCTTTGAATACAACCCCAAACTTTTGCTGGAATTGGCCGGAATTTCCACCTGTGAGACCCGTGAGAGTGATGCTGACATTCCCGATACGGCTGTTTCAGCTGTTTTCAGAAATGGTAGCCTGCATATCCCTCTGGAAGATCTGATTGATCTCGAAAAGGAGAGGGAACGCCTTGCGAACGAAGCGCTTCGCCTTGAGGGAGAAGTCCTCAAGACACAGAAAAAGCTTGAAAACAAAGCTTTTACGGAGAAGGCTCCGTCTGCTGTCGTACAGCGAGAACGCGAAAAGCTGGCCAATTATGAGACGATGCTGCAAAGCACGCGGCAGCGCCTTGAACAGCTTGGGGTCTGATCATGACGGAGCCGGGAAAAGCCGAAGAAAAGCGAGCCGAGGCTGAGCAGATCCAAGAACTGCGGTCGACCCTCAAAGACCTCAATCGTGCCTATTATGATGAAGATAATCCACTGATATCTGACCGGGAGTACGATCTTCTTTTAAAACGCCTGCGTGAACTCGAGGAGAGGCATCCCGAACTGGACGATCCTGACTCCCCCTCACGTCAGGTTGGAGGTCATGCCAGTGCTGCAGGTCTTAGCAGGGTTCCTTTGCTCGAAGCAATGCTCTCTTTGCAGGACGTCTTTTCACTTGAAGAGGTCTTTTCCTTTACGGCTGCCCTGCGTGCTCTTGATCCTTCAGTGACTTTTACAGTGGAAGAAAAAATAGATGGCCTTTCCCTGGCGCTTCGCTATGAGTCAGGGCGCTTTGTGCTGGCACATACCCGAGGTGACGGCCATCACTATGGTGAAAACGTCAGCGCCAATGCCCAGATGCTCGAAGGTCTGCCGCTGAATCTCAAGGAAGAACTTTCTGCTCTGCGGGTACGTGCTGAAGTTTACATGCCAAAAGAAGCTTTTCTTGAGGTCAATCGTGCCCAGGAGAGGGCGGAGAAACCGCTTTTCGCCAACCCCCGTAACTGTGCTGCCGGAACTCTTCGCCAACTGAATCCTGAGGTTATTAAAGAACGCCGCCTTTCTTACTTTGCCTTTGATATTCTGTATATTGAAGGCAAACGCTTCGAAGGGGATAAAGAGGCTTTAGACTGGTTGCAAGCACAGGGCTTTAAGATTATTCCGGAAATTACGGTTTGTCGTACAGACGAAGAAATTGCTGCGGCTATAGAGGCGATTGCCCAAAGGCGATCGCAGCTGCCCTATGGCATTGATGGCGCTGTGATTAAAGTGGACAATCTGTCACTTCGAAAACACTTAGGCGCGAGCGCCAAAACACCGCGTTGGGCGATTGCCTATAAATATCCCCCGGAGGAAAAAGAAACGCTTCTGCTGGATATACGCGTCCAGGTGGGGAGAACCGGCCGTCTCACCCCGCTGGCGATTCTTGAACCTGTACAACTTTCAGGAACGACGGTCAGCCGGGCCAGCCTGCATAATCCTGCAATGGTCGCAGCTCTTGACCTGCGCGAAGGGGACAGGGTCAAAGTCAGTAAAATGGGAGACATTATCCCTGCCATTGTTGGCGTTAACAAAGAAGCTCGACACGGTAATCCCCCTGCTTATAGAATTGCCGCAGTCTGCCCGGTCTGCGGAGCTCCGGCAGAGCACCGGGAGGGCAGCATTGATCTTTATTGCAGCGGTGCAGACTGCCCGGCTCAGCTCACAGCCAAACTGGTTTATTTTGCTTCTAAAGCTGCAATGGATATCAGCGGCCTGGGCGAACAGTCTGTGGAAGCCCTGAAAGAGTTGAATTTGCTCCACAGTCTGGCCGATATCTATAAACTCAAAGATCACCGCGAGCGTCTCATCATGGATGGCCGCATTGGGCGTGAAAAACGTGTGGATAATCTTCTGGCTGCGATTGAGGAAAGTAAAAACAAGGAAATCTGGAGGCTGATTTCTGCTTTAGGCATCAACTTAATCGGCCCGCAGACGGCCAAGTCACTGGCCCGCCATTTTGGCGATATTGATAAGCTCATCCAGGCAAGTCGCGAAGAACTGCTGTCCATCGAAGATATAGGGGAGGCTTCTGCTGATAATATTCTCCATTACTTTGCTCAGGATCAGAGCAAGGAGCTGATGCAGCACTTCCGCGAAG
Source organism: Clostridiales bacterium (assembly GCA_004556455.1). Classification (GTDB taxonomy): domain Bacteria; phylum Bacillota; class Clostridia; order Saccharofermentanales; family DTU023; genus SFGY01. Next base: position 233,507 of record SFGY01000004.1, read on the forward strand.
CAGGGCTCAGGTTTAAAGATTTGACAGTTGACTCAGGTTCTGCTTCTGAACTGCCCTTTTCCGGTAAAACTATTGTCCTGACCGGCACCCTTCCGGGTATCTCTAGGGAAAATGCTGCGACCAGACTGGAAGCCCTGGGGGCAAGAATTTCATCCTCCGTTTCAGCAAAAACAAGCTGGCTGCTGGCTGGGGAAGAAGCAGGATCCAAGCTGCAGAAGGCGGAAAAACTGGGTGTCCCCATCATTTCACTTGAGGATCTTGAGAAACTCAGTGGAGGACGATGGACAGAATAATAGAGCGATAAGGAGGAGCCGATGTTTTACTCATATTCAGCCCTGATCTTGAGTGGAGTTCTCTGTGTTCTGCTCTTTTGGGGCCTCATTTATACCCTGCGTGTCAACAGAGCCAGACGCAATCGACTTTCCTGGTCTTATCTCGCACCTGTCATACTTGCGGTGCTTTTGGTTTTTGTGCTCTGTCTTGAGTTTCGTCCGAGGCTTCTCGATCTTATTGCAGCTTCACCCGAGGCTCTGCACAGTTATACCGTGAATGCGGAAAATGCTGAGATTGAAGGACCCTTTCTCATGACGCGCGAACGTCGTTTTCTCCTGGGGCCGGATCAGCGCAATTTGGATTTGAGCAAAGACTGGAGAATTTCTGTCAGCCCTTATGCAGGTGTCGTCATCAGTGTCACGGAAGTACTTCCCCCTGCTGAGAACATAGACTCATCCTTAACCCCCTGAGTGTGAAGCATAGTATTTCTTCCTTCGTACAAAATTCCCACAAATTCGACATTATTCGACAAAAATTTGTTAATATGATGATTTTGTCGAGGCTATTGGGTGTATGATTAATTTCACCCTTCAAATTTAAGAAGGAAAAAATAAGCAAAGTTCCCGGAGGTGATCTGATGAAAAGCTTTTCTGAGAAAAATAAAACTGAGTCATTAGCCTTTTATATTGCGGGAAGCAATAAAGAACTACTGCAGGACATTCAGCGTTTGATGTCATCACATGGGATCATCGGCGTTCATGATCCTTCCGGGAAAGTACATTTCATCGTGGAAGGACGAAAAGGCGCTCAATTTGCAGCGAATCGGGTCAACAGCATGACCCAGATGCTGTTGAGAGATGCTTCAAATGAAGCAAGTGGAGATGAGGCCAAAGTTCAGCTCTATGTTGATGCGGTATTGCAATGCTATGCTTTTAGGAAGAACCTCAGAGGTTATGATTTTTTACGCTATATTTTGATCCTGCTTTTACTTCATCCCGAAATGAAATCACCCATGGTCAAATATATTTATAGCAGTACCGCCACGGCCTTCCGGGTATCTACCTCCCAGGTTGAACGCAATCTTCGCTATTGTTTTCAGCAGCTTTACGAACGTGAAACAGAAATGCGCAGAGCTCATGCCGAGCGGGCGCTCTGTCTCTCCGAAGGTGGAGCAGCCGAAAGGCAGGGGAGAACGCGTTATCTGACTCAGGCCGGCCGAAAACTCTGTAACAGCGAAGGCATTCAACAACTCGTCATGGAAATCCGAAAGCTCATCAGTAACGGCAATTTTTCAATTCCCGATTTACCTGGGAGTGTTTACGTTCAGAAGAGTATAAAACTGCCGGGCAGGTCTTTTTAAGCCTGAATCGTTTAGAAATTACGGTAAGATTGTTCAGAGATTGTTCAGAGTATGAATGTTCTGAAATAAAAAAGGCTGCCCCTAAGGACAGCCTTATTTTATCTGATATAGCACAGATCAGGCATTGACTCTCTCTTTGAGACCTTTGCCGGCTTTGAAAGCGGGAGCTTTGGAAGCGGGAATCTTGATCTCTTTTTTAGTGCTGGGGTTGCGGCCGATGCGGGCAGCGCGTTCACGGACTTCAAATGTGCCAAAGCCGACGAGAACGACTTTTTCGCCTTTGGTCATCGCTTTTGCGATATTTTCAAGAACAGCATTGATGGCTTTTTCGCTGTCCTTTTTGCTGAGCTGAGTATCTTCAGCAACTGCGGCGATTAGTTCGGTTTTATTCATATTGGGTGCCTCCTTTGGACATCTTCTGCTGTATTATTAAACGACAAAAGCCACAATGTCAAGGGTTTTCAGGCTTTTAGCTGTTTTTTGCAAAGAGAATCCTTAATTCAAGGATGAGGTTTGCGCCCCAGGCTCTTTTCGTTTACACTACATGAGAAAGAAAGTTTCCAAAGATGACGGTTTAAGGAAAGAAATTCCTGCCAGCTGCTCTCCTGGATACGTTACCATTCTGTGCTACAGGCACCTAGCGGAGGTTATTTATTATGAACATTACTAAAGATATGAATGTTGCTGAGGTTCTGAGCCACAACGAGAACCTGGTTCCGGTCTTTTACCAGCATGGTCTCTTTTGCCTGGGCTGCGTCCTTTCTCATGGAGAAACGATTGAACAAGCCTGTATGGCTCATGGCATCGACTGTGACTCCCTGATTTCTGACCTGAATAAGGCGGACGTTGCTGTGGCGCCTGAGCAGGCTTAGATCCGTCAAAATTGTTCACTGATCTGCTTGATTATCTGGCGTATCTTGGCCGCTATCCAGCGGCCATCTTCTTTCTTGCGGCCGCTTTGATTCTTTTTTTCAGGGCGGCTTCTTCTTTGCGTGTGCGTTTTCAACATCAATCCACTCCGGTGAAGGGCTTTTTTCTGATCGCTTCGGATGAAAGCGGGGAGCGGGTACAGAGTTTCCCGCTTTTCCATACCAGCAGCCTGGGACGGGCTCTTTCTTCAGATATTTGTCTGAATGGTCGCTATATTTTGCGCCATCATGCCCAGATTTATCTCTTTAATCGGCGCTGGTATATCTCCAGGGTTTCCGCGGATGCTGATGTCCGTGTCAACGGCAGAAAAATTGCAGGCAAACATCTTTTAAAACATGAAGACCGTATCCTTCTTCCGGGCTGCGAGTTTACTTTTATTGATGAGCGCAGTTCGGCAGAGGAGATAGGGGTGGACTTTGAGGCAACCTGGACACGTGAGCAGGAGCTTTTTGATGAAGATGCACGAGGTTCAAGGGGAGCATGGTTTTGCTTCTCCTTTTTTTATTTCCTTATTTACGCTCAGCTTCTGCTGCTTCTGCCGGGTGAACCCGCTTCCCTTAAAATGATGGTAGCTTCCTTTGGAGGCAGTTATTATATTCTGCTTTTTTTATTTGGTCAGATCTGGTCTCGCCTCTTCGATCATTTTGATCTTCATATTTATTATGTTTTGGCTCTGCTTTCCGGTCTGGGCCTTATTTTTCAGATGCGGCTCTCGCTCTTAAATCGAACGAAACCAGTGGATTGGTCGATGGACCGCTGGCTTCGCTTCTTACAGTCCGACCTTATCAAAGTCGTGATTTTTTACTTTGTCGGACTGGCGCTTTTACCCCTGCTGATCAGTCTGATTTCACGTACGCATTTTCTGGAAAAAATGGCTCCTCTCTGCGTTGTCCTGACACCAGCTCTATACCTCGTGACCCGCTTTCTGGGCAGTGACACGGCGGGCACCGGAGCCAGGCTCTGGCTTATCCTGCCAGGGGGATTTTCATTACAGCTTACAGAATTTGCAAAGATTTCCTATCTCATCGTTTTGGCGTGGTTTTTTATGATTCGCCCACCGCTAAGGCATCAGTGGCTTTTTGCTCTTTGGGCGGGAATTAATTTTATGCTCATGCTCTGGATGCCGGATCTGGGTTCTATGATGCTGCTTCTTCCTGTCACTCTGCTGGTTTTTACCGTCATGACATCGGAGTACATCAAAACAGCGATTATCCTTTCCGGAGGAATTGGCATTTTTGCTCTGGCTTACAGAATTCTGCCATACGTGCGCAGTCGCATTCATGGATGGCTGACCCTTTGGACAGAGGTCAACGCTCAAAATGATCAGATCATTCGCGGTCTCCAGGCTATGGCTCAGGGAGGGCTATTTGGACTGGGTCTGGGACGCGCTGAACCGCGAGCTATTCCTCTTGCTTCTTCGGACATGATTTTCTCCTTCTTGTGTGAAGAATTGGGTTTGCTTTCCGGCATTGCACTCGTCATGGCTTTTGTTGTGATCTGGCTGCGCGCGGCTTATGCCGTGACCAGGATCCGCGATGGTTTCAGCTGTGGACTGATTTTAGCTGTTTCCAGCGCTTTTTTTGTCGAAGCTGCTGTGGTTATCGGAGGCTGCAGTGGTCTTATCCCCTTAACTGGAGCGACTTTGCCGTTCATTTCCCGCGGGGGCTCATCCATGATGTCAAAGTGGATCCTTGCAGGCATCTTACTGGGACTTGGAAATCGTCGTGAAGAGGAAAGATATAAATCGCAGTGAATAAGATGATGCTTAAAGCAATGTCGATGTGCTTCTCCGTGAAGGCATTCAAAAGATTTTTCAGGTCGAGCGATCCAATTGGCCCACTGTGCCAGTGAAGACAGCATGAACTTAGGAGGCAACCGTGAAGCAGCTCTTGCGTAATCTCCGCATGATTCTCATCGCTTTTCTGGTTTTATCTCTTGCTCTGATCGTAGGGATCATCATTCAGCAGCAAAAAAGTCAGAAAATGAACTGGGGCCATGCAGGAGAAAATAAACTTGCACTTAAAGGAAGGTATTCCGAAGCGGCTTCTATTTTCACCCGTGACGGCATCGCTCTGGCTGAAAGTCATGGTGGTGAAAGGCATTATGCTGAAGATCCATTGCTTGCTTCCAGCCTTCTGACGCTGGTTGGAGATTATACCCACAATATCGGCAATACGCTCGAAGAACGCTATGAGAATGTTCTGACGGGTCAGGGACGACCTTTCTGGCAGCAAATCGTTTACGATTTTACCGGGCGTGGCATGAGAGGAAGCGCGCTGCATCTGAGCCTGGATTCACGGCTTTGCCGCAAAGCGGCTGAACTCCTGCAGGGACATAAAGCCGGGCTGGTGCTTATGGATTATCGCAGTGGAGATCTTCTGGCTGTGGCCAACAGCCCTCTTCTTGATCCTCAAAATGTCATTCTATGGAAAGATATCCCGGATGGAGCACTGTTTAATAAAGCTTTTTTGGGAAAGTATCCTCCTGGATCGACCTTTAAAATCATCACAGACGCAGCCTGGCTTGCTGCACCTGACTATGATCCGAATCTTACGGTCCAGTGTAAAGGGAGAGAAGCGCTGCTGGGACCGGGCAGCGTCAATGAGGACAGGGCCGACGCCGGACATGGCCTCATCGGCCGCGAAGCTGCTCTGGCTCATTCCTGCAACCATTTTTTCGGAACTGTGGGCATTCGTGTGGGCGCTCCAGCTCTTTTGAACAAAGCCAGAGCTTTTGGACTGGGTAAAGAACTCGCTCCCGGCGGTTTAAACTGCGCCTCGAATGAAGCAGTACTACCCGATAATACCGATGATTATCTGCTCTCCTGGTTTGCCATAGGGCAGGCTATTGAAAATACGGAGCTGAGCATCAGTCCGATTCGTCTGGCCATGCTTTCGGCGGCTGTGGCCAATGGCGGAGAGCTTATGCGTCCGCGTCTCGTTCTCGAGACGGAAGATGCCAATGGACAACGCCACAAAGCTGAACAGTCAGAACTTTTTTCCCGTACGGGAAGCGCTGCCGAGATGGCCGTGCTGCGTTCCGACATGATCGTTTCCGTAAGCAGTGGATTTGCGAGATCAGCGCAGGTTCAAGGAGAAGTTGTGGGGGGTAAAACCGGCACAGCCCAATTTCAGAGCCCGGACGGCAGTGTTCATTCTCACGCCCTTTTTACAGGCTTTATGCAGAATGAAAATATTCCCCTTGCCATTGGCGTGGTCATTGAAGACGAGATGATTGACATCAGCGCCCTTGCGGGTCAAATCTTTGCCACAGCTGAAGGCATTTACAGAAGCGGTCGTTGAGGGGATGAAGTACTGGACCTTTTAGAGCAAAAACTGAACTGAGTGGATGACAAAACTTTCCAGGCAGGGTAGGCCAGACAATCCTTGTCCTGGGAGCAGCAGAAAAGATAATCAGTGTCCCTCGGGTGGCAAGCTCAGCCCATCACGAAAATTAAGCGGAGATGGACAGTTTTTTTGCTGGAGAAACGCTACAATAAGCTCATCCATAAAGAGCAAGTTCGTTTTAAAACAGGATCATGATCGCAGCTGGATCGAAAGAGTAACTGTATCTTTAGAGAAGCTTGATCCTTAGAAATCTGCATTTGAGGGAGTAAAATGGGAAATACAATCAATCGTGAACATCGTAAGCAAAAAAAGCCGGTTTACCTCCTTGTCGATGGCAACAGCATCATGAATCGAGCCTATTATGGACTGGCCGGACGAGGCCATCTCAGTGCTCCTGACGGAACGCCGACCGCGGCAATTTTTGCCTGTTTGAACATGCTCTTTTCTTATGTGGATCAGCTTGACCCTGATCTGCTGGTCTGCTGTTTCGATACGCCGGAAAAAAATTTCCACCATGCATTATTCCCAAGATATAAAAGTGGTCGCAAGCCCATGCCTGAGGACCTGGCGAAGCAGTTTCCGCTCATTAAAGAGGGTTTAAAACTCATGGGCTATACGGTGCTGGAAAAAGCCGGTTACGAAGCGGATGATCTGCTTGCAGGCCTTACAAGTGAAGCTGAAAAAGCCGCTTCACAGGTGTATATCCTCAGTGGAGACAGAGATCTCTGGCAACTTATTTCTGAGCAGTGTACGCTTATCTTTCCTTATAGCAATCGTAACGGCAGTCAGACGGATTTGATCACTCCGCAGGCCTTTCGCGAGCACTATGGTTTTGAAGCCTCGCTGATGCGTGATCTTAAGGCTCTCATGGGTGACAGCTCAGATGCGATTCCTGGAGTCCCCGGTATTGGTGAGAAAACAGCCCTGGATCTGCTGCAGCAGTATGGCAGTTTAGCCGGGGTTTACGCTCATGTAGATGAGATGAAGGGCGCCAGAAAAAAACGCCTCCAGGAAGGCAAAGAACTCGCCGATCTCTCCTACGAACTGGTGGGCCTGCAAAAGGATTTGCCCTTTGATTTTTCAGAGATTTGCCGGAGAGAAGTGCAGTTACCTGAACTTGACAGCTATCTGACCAGGCTGGGCATGAAACGCTTTCGTCAGCGCTTTGGGCTGGAAGAAGAGGGCGGTAGGAAGGCTGCTGATTTTGAATTAAACTACCGTCTCAGCTCAAAAATTGAAACTCTCTTTTTATCTGGTAAAGCCCTGGCTTTACTTGAGCTTCCGGATGGCTTTTTCGCCTTTTACAGTGAAGACTCAGAGCCTGTGAAAGCAAGAAGCGAGCTGCAGGATGAGAAAACTGAGCTGATCTCCGCTGAGGGAAGACAGCTTTCACTTGCAGATTTGCTGGGCAACACTGATGACGTCCCATCACCGCAGGAGAAAGCGTTATCTCATAAAAAAATGGAAAACCAGGGGGAAGCTGCTGAGGCGGAACTCTTTCTTTTCAAGCGCGAGGACTGGGCACAGCTGTGGCCAGCCTATCTGAAATCAGGTGCGTCAGCGGTACTTTGGGGTGGTAAAGCTTTGCTGCGGCGAGAACAGTTGGAAATTCCCTCTGAACCGTTCTTTGATGTGGAGATTGCCGCCTACCTGCTCAACAGTCTCGATCATGCACAAAGTGCTGAAGAAGGTTTTGTGCGCGTTGTACAAGCTGCTACAGGTAAAGCCCTTGTCCTGAATGAACATCCAGAAGATGAGAAGGCCAGGGCTGATGAAGCAGCCCTTATTGGTCGTGCTTTGCTGGCCTGCCAGCGCTCGCAGCTGCAGACTTTGAAGGAAGAGGGCATGCTCACACTCTGTCAGGAGGTCGAATTTCCCCTCAGCCTGATTCTGGCTGGGATGGAGCGTCGGGGTGTTTATGTTTCCCCTGAGAGACTGGATAAATTATCCCGTGAAATGTCAGATGAAATTTCCAGCCTTGAGCAGCAGATTTATCATCTTGCCGGACACAGCTTCAATCTGAATTCAAGCAAACAGCTCAGTGAGGTCCTCTTCGATGAACTGGGACTTAAAGGAGGCAGGAAAAAGAAAGACGGCAGCTATTCCACCGCTGCCGATGAACTTGAGCGACTGGCTCTGGATCATCCGATGATTCCCCTGATTATGGAACATCGTGAGATCAGCAAATTAAAGTCGACTTTTGTGGATGGACTGAGTCGTGAAATTGCAGCTGATGGCCGTATTCACACGACCTTTCAGCAAACCCTGACAAGTACGGGAAGGCTCTCCAGCCAGGCCCCTAATCTGCAGAACATTCCCACCAAATCAGCCCGCGCCGCAGCAATCCGCAGGGCCTTCTGTGCTGAGCCGGGGCGCAGATTGCTGGATGCCGATTATTCTCAGATTGAGTTGCGGGTTCTTGCGGCTCTCTCAGGGGATAAGAATCTGAAGAAGGCTTTTGATGAGGGGGTAGATGTTCACCGGGACACGGCAGCCCGGCTTTTTGCTAAAGAGCTCGATGAAGTCAGTCCGGAGGAAAGGCGGGCGGCCAAAACCGTCAATTTCAGCATTGTTTACGGAGTTTCAGATTTTGGCCTGGCCACGCGCCTCGGCGTTCCTCTGGCGGAAGCCAGACGTTTTATCCAGGCTTACGATCAGCACTATTCCTCCGTCCGAAGCTGGCTGAAAGCTCAGGCCGAAAAAGCCCGTGAGCTTGGCTACGTGACGACCATACTGGGACGGAGGCGCTATATTCCTGAACTGAAAAGTGCGCGGTATCAGATCAGGCAGTTTGGCGAGCGTGCTGCGATGAATGCTCCGGTTCAGGGATCAGCGGCAGATATTATTAAAGTTGCCATGATAAAGACGGATCGCGCCCTGAAAGAGGCCGGCTTAAAAACAGAGATTGTTTTGCAAGTACACGATGAACTCCTTCTGGAAGGGCCTGCAGAAGAAGCTGAAAGGGCTGCAGCCTGCCTGAAAACGGCGATGGAAGCTGCCGTCAACCTGGGACTTGCTTTGGAAGTAGAGCTGGGGATTGGTCAGTCCTGGGATGAAATAAAGTAAGATGAGCGAGCTAAAACGCTGTATTAACACAGTCTTTTATAGGCGATCCCACGACTCTGCAATTCGCTTTCCAGAAGTTCCTGAACCTTGACACGCAGGTCGGACAAATCTCCGTTATTATAGATCATGTGCGTAGACAGTTTACGATACTCTTCTTCATTGAGCTGGACGCGTATGCGTAATTTCGCTTCTTCCCGGCTAAGACCGCGAAGAAACAGTCGCTCCAGACGTATATTTTCATCGGCCCAGACGCACCAGACCTGATCGCAGCGGTCCAGAAATCCATGTTTGACAGGGAGGGGGACATCAAGAGCCACAGCCTGGACTTTTTGTTCAGACAATTGATCCAGACGCAGACCGATTTCTTCCAGGACATCGCGGTGAATAATGCCGGAAAGACGATCAAGCTGCTTTTTGTCCTGAAAGACCAGCCTGGCCATTTCCTGACGTGAAAGGCTTCCATCTTCAGCAAGGATATCCGGTCCGAAAGCCTCAACAATGGCCGGAAGGGATTTGCCCTGAGGTGCCGTGAGTTCGTGGGAAATGGCATCGGCATCCAGAACAGCAAGTCCAGCTTCTTTAAGTAACGCGGCAACGGTACTTTTACCACAGCCTATCCCACCTGTCACGCCAAGAATAAACATCATTTTCCTCCGAAAGGGGATAAAAACTTTACCCCACACAGAATCAGCACTCAGCTGAGTTCTGGCTTGTCCTACGTAATACCGCAGCGATTAACATCAGACATTGAAACGGAAAACGGTGACATCTCCATCTTTCATGACATAATCCCGGCCCTCCGAACGAAGCAGGCCTTTTTCACGTACGGTATTCATATTGCCACAGGCTTTCAGATCGTCATAAGCAACTATTTCTGCTCGAATAAAACCTCTTTCAAAATCTGAATGGATTTTACCGGCAGCCTGAGCTGCCTTGGTGCCTTGAGTGATGGTCCAGGCGCGCACTTCTTTAGGTCCTGCCGTGAGGAATGAGATAAGTCCCAGTAAGGTATAGCTTGCCTTAATTACACGGGATAGCCCCGTGCTTTCAAGACCTAAATCCTCGAGAAAAACTTTCTGTTCATCCTCATCCAGACCGGAAAGTTCTTCTTCAATACGCGCGCTTACAGAAACCAGGCCGGCGCCTTCAGTTTCAGCTTCTTTCCTGAGGGCCAGAACCAGATCATTCTCCCGGCCAATATCTTCTTCACTGATGTTGGCGACATAGAGCACGGGCTTCAAGCTCAGCAAAAAAAGCTCGGGAAGATAAAGTTCCTTTTCACTCTCTTCAAAGGGAAAATTTCGGGCGGGTTGCCCTTCTTCAAGATGGGCCTTCAGCCGCTGAAGAAAGTCGAGTTCTGCTTTTACAGCTTTATCTCCCCCTTTACTCAGATGTTGGGCTTTGTCGATACGGCGATCCAGGTACTCCAGATCAGAAAAAATCAACTCCAGGTTGATTGTCTCGGCATCACTCAGAGGATCTGCTTTACCATTGACATGCACGACATCAGGATCTTCAAAGCAGCGGACAACGTGTATGATCGCATCGCATTCGCGAATGTTGGCCAGGAAACGGTTGCCCAGCCCTTCACCGCGGCTCGCGCCTTTGACGAGTCCGGCAATGTCGACAAACTCGACGGTTGCCGGGGTCACTTTTTCGCTCTTATAAAGCTCATGCAGCCAGCGAAGACGTTCATCGGGGACGGCAACGGTTCCAACATTAGGTTCAATGGTACAGAAAGGATAATTTGCCACCTGAGCGCCTGCTTTGGTGATGGCGTTGAAAAGAGTACTTTTTCCCACATTTGGAAGACCTACAATACCGGCTTTCATACAGATTGGCTCCTTTACTCAGCAGCTGACCCTGTCTGTCTGCGGCTGAGATCATTAAAAATTTATAAGGGTTTTGCTCCTGAGTTTAAGCAGTCCTTCATAGGCTGTCAAACCAGGAGGCTCAGACATCAATTAAGCTCCAGCTCAGCATTCAGTCAAAACGACAATTTGTTATCCTATGTCTTCTTTTGTCGGGCGTTTACGCTTCTGCTGCTCTTTTATCCAGCTAGACTGGACTGAATCAAAGAGGAGGGAAGCTTTGTGTACAGTGTTGTAAAAACTTATGTTCCCCGTGGGTTTTCAGCCCTTGAGGCCAGTCTTGAGGTAAGTATTCTTCCTGGTTTGCCCAGCTTTTCAATGAGCGGAGTGAAGGAAGGACAGCGCCATGAGATGGAAAACCGGCTGAGAGCAGCGCTCAAAAACAATGGCTTTCGCTGGCCTCAGGGCAGAATTATTGTAGCCATTTCGCCGGCATGGCTGCAAAAGAGCGGTTCTTCTTTTGATTTGCCTGCGGCTGTGGGCATTCTTGAGGCTTCAGAACAAATTGTTCCACGCAAAAAGCAGGATTTTGCTTTTTTGGGAGAGCTTGGCCTTGATGCTTGCCTGAGGCGAGTTCCAGGAATTTTCACCTGCCTGGAGCTTGCTGCGGAGAATAAACAAATTGTTCCTGTCATCCCCCGGGCTAATAGGACGGAAGCCCTTTCTTTTCCTCATTGTCCCGTAGCTCTGGCCAGAGATCTTGATGAGGCTCTGGCCTATTGTGAGGGCCATAAAGAAGCGGCATTGCCCCAGTTGGATACTTCCACAGCTGTGAACAGCCGAGCCGAAGGCAGAGAGCTTCTGGCCTCGTTCAGTGGCGATAGCCTGATTATTCTGGGGCTGAGTCTGGCTCTTGCAGGCTGGCATCCTCTTTTTCTTCTCGGCTCACCCGGCAGCGGCAAAAGTATGTTGGCGGAGCTTGCAGTTTCTCTATTACCGCCGCTCCATGAAGAGGATAGTTATCTTCTTAAGAAAGTTTATAGTGTAGCTGAAAAGAGAAGCTATGAACCCCCTGGCGAAGGTGTGCGTCCTTTTCTTAGTCCGCATCACAGTGTTACAGCCATGGCTCTGACGGGCGGCGGCAGTCCGGTAATCCCGGGGCTTTTCAGCCTGGCACATAAAGGGGTACTCTTCCTGGATGAGCTTAACGAATATGAAGCGGAAAAAATTGAGGCTTTGCGAGAACCCCTGCAAAATGGAGAGATCGCACTTGCACGTGGACATGACTACGTCGTGCTGCCAGCGGACTTTCTTCTGATTGCGGCAGCAAATCCCTGCCGCTGCGGCTATTTTCTGGAAGGAAACGGTCGTTGCCACTGCACAGAACGCGAGGTCAGGCGTTACCTTTCTAAAGTCTCAGGCCCGATTCGGGACCGTTTTCCTATTGGCCTTATCTTGAAGCAACTCAGTGGTTCAGCATTACTTGAAACCATCAGTCAAAGCGAAGCAAAAATCAAAGAAGCCGGACAGCTCTGCGAAAAAATTAAGGAGGCTCATGAAATCGCTTATTTACGCTGCCGCGAACAGGGTCTCCCGCCTGTCCTTAATGGGCGCTGCCGCTGTGCGGATTTAGCTGAACACTGGGCCTTGCCAGAGGATGTGCTGATGCTGGCAAAGGAGCGTGCCGTTCACTACCATCTCAGTGCTCGTTCCTTCCGACAAGTGCTTTCGCTTGCCAGAACCTCTGCAGATCTGGAGGGACGTACAACAGTGAGTCGCAACGATCTCGACATCGCCATTTTCTTCAAAAGTAATCTGGAAAAAAATCTCTCGAAGGCCAGGCTGGAAGCTGAACGGCGCTGCAATTAATAAGAAAAAACGGCATAAATACTATGTATCCAACGCTGAGAAATAAAATAAGCTCTGCACTATTTTTAGAGGCTTTTTTCCGCAAAAGCGGCAGTTCCTGGACACAGGCCAAAAAGCTCTGTGCATCCATGGATCTTTTCTCTGAAAGTAAAGAAGAAATGCTCGAAAAAATAAGCGGGGTCTGGGCTTATTCCAACTATGCCGGACTTTCTGCCCTGTCATGGCCGCAGAATGAAGCTTCGCGATATGAGTCTTTAGGTTTAAAAATCACTGCGCCTGGACAGCCTGACTGGCCGATCTCTTTGGATGATCTGGCGGATGTTCCTCTCTGGCTCTGGTATAGAGGAGCCGCCCCATCTCTGCTTCAAGCTCTCTCTCCCGTCTCCATCGTGGGAAGCCGAAGACCAACACCTTATACGGCAAAAGCCTGTAGCATTCTGGCCAAACAACTGGCTCGACGGGGTAACGCCGTCGTCAGTGGGCTTGCCCTTGGAGTTGACGGCATCGCTCATCGCAGCTGTCTGGAGGCAGGGGGTGTGAGTGCCGCTTTTCTGCCTTGTGGCCTGATGCACTGTTATCCGCCGGAACACCGTGAACTTATGATGCAGATTGAAAGTCATGGAACCGTTATCAGTGAACTGCCGCCGGAATCGATGATAAGAAAAATGAATTTCAGTTCGCGCAATCGTCTCATTGCTGCTATGTCGGGTGATGTCCTTATTCTGCAGGCTCGCCAGCGCAGCGGCACTATGATTACAGCCCATCATGCCATTGACCAGGGGAAAAGACTTTTCGTTTTACCTTCCCCCTGGAATCTCAATGAGTTTTCAGGCTCTCTGGAACTGCTCTCTCATGGGGTTTGTGCGTTGTCAGGACCAGAAATGGTGGAGGAGCTGGAACAGCCCTGTATGTCAGAGAAACGCAGTAAAATACTTGCTGAAATCCTGACAGGAAGGAAGTCGGAACTTACTGAATTAAATTGTCAGATCAGCTTTGCAGAGGCTTCAAGTGGTCTTGAATTTGAGAATAGTGAGGATGACAGGAAGGACAGTGAGTGGAAGAAAAATCGATCTAACCCTCCGAGATCTGAGCGGTGTTTGACAGTACCAACTGAACGTGTCCTTCAGCCATCTGCTGTGAAAAAACAGCCGAATAAAGCTTTACCAGCACGTGAGGAATCACCCTCTTTACAGGAGCCTGGCGAAAATTCAAGACAAGGAGAAAATCTTTTTTCCCCGGATCAACTCGATCAGCTCACTGCTGAAGAAAAAAAGGCTGCGCTGCCTTTACCCTGGCAGGATGAGGAAGAAGAGCATTATCTTCTTCGCTGCATAAGCTGGATCCTGAATTTCGAAGCCTGCAGTGCCGATCAGCTTGCACGATTCCTGGAACTTCCACTCTGCAAACTTCTGCCGCTTCTGCTTGAACTCGAGAGTCAGGGAAAGATTATTCGCCGTAACAATGTCTTTTATAGTGAGAAAATCAGGACGGAAGACGAGATAGAGGATTTTTGACAGACTTACATATATCCTGTATATATAGGGTTTGTTACAGGAGACACAGTCCAGGCCATTGATTCTGCAGATGAAAGGTCCGCAGCAGGTGTCGGCTTTCTGTTTGCCGGAAAAGCAAGCTATGGATTGTAATACTTTCATAATCGCTTCCGTCCATAAGCCATCGTGGGAGCGAAAAAAGGATGAGCTATGAGTAAAACACTCTTAATTGTTGAGTCGCCCGCCAAGGCTAAAACCATTTCCCGCTATCTGGGTAAAGACTATATTGTTGCTGCCTCTGTGGGACACGTCAGAGACTTGCCGACCTCAACCATGGGAGTTGATGTCCGTAACGGTTATAAGCCTCGCTATATTACGATGCAGGGCAAGGAAGCTGTCCTCCGCGAGCTTAGAAAGCAGCAGGGAAAAGTCGATCACGTACTCCTTGCAACTGACCCGGATCGTGAGGGAGAAGCGATTGCCTGGCACCTTGCGACAGCTCTGGATCTGGATCCCATGAGTCCTCTGCGTGTGAGTTTTAATGCCATCACAGATCACAGTGTCAAGGAGGCAATCAAACATCCGCGGCCTTTGGATTTAAATCTTGTCGATGCACAGCAGGCAAGACGCATTCTCGATCGTCTTGTAGGTTATGAGCTTTCACCTCTGCTCTGGCGCAAGGTCTTAAAAGGGCTATCGGCAGGTCGTGTTCAATCTCTGGCCACGCGCATGGTGGTTCAGCGTGAACGGGAGATTGCTGCCTTTATTCCGGAGGAATACTGGCTCCTTACTGCGGCGCTCAAAACTGAAAAGGAAGAATGCTTCGAGGCGCGCTACCACGGTATTCTGAGCAAGAACCGCGTATCCCCGCGCAAAATAAAAAACAAGGAAGACTGTGATCAACTGGCCGAACAGGCACGTCATGAAACTTTCCTGGTTCACTCGGTCAAAAAAGCAGAGAGTAAACGCTCTTCCTTTCCTCCTTTTACCACATCCTCACTGCAGCAGGAAGCTTCAAGAGCTCTTTCTTTTACGTCTCAGCGGACCATGCGCATTGCCCAGCAGCTCTATGAAGGGGTTAACCTCAGTGAAAGCGGTCAGACCGCTCTGATCACCTATATCCGTACAGACTCCGTACGCATTTCTCCGGAAGCGGTGACAGAAGCAAGAAAATATATTTCCGCTCATTATGGTGAAGACTATCTTCCCGAAAAAGCACGATATTTTAAAAACAGAAAAGCGGCTCAGGACGCCCATGAGGCCATACGTCCGGCTCACTTTGATCTCCCACCGGAAAAAGTCAGAGATTCCCTGAGTCATGAGCAATATCGTTTATACAAAATCATCTGGGATAAATTCATCGCTTCGCAGATGACTGCGGCTGTTTTTGACACCGTGACGGCGGACCTTCGGGCGGGAGATGCTATTTTCCGTGTCCGTGGTGAAAATCTGCGCTTTCCTGGCTGGATGAAGCAATATGGTCGCAGTGCCGAAGATACAGAAAACAGTGCGGAAGATGAGAGCGACGAACTCAAAAAGCAAACCTTGCCTGAACTTGTCGAAGGTCAGGAACTCAAATTACTTGAACTCAAGCAAGAGCAGAAATTCACCCAGCCTCCGGGACGCTACACAGAAGCCAGCTTGATTAAAGCACTGGAAGAAGAGGGTGTAGGCCGTCCATCCACCTACGCACCGACGATCACAACCATCCTCACCCGCAAATATGTGGAAAAGGATCAGCGCAGCTTGAAACCAACTGAGCTTGGGGTAACAGTCACGGAAATGCTGGAAGAGCATTTTCCGGATATTGTTGACACGGAATTCACGGCAAAGATGGAAGAACGCCTTGACGAGGTTGAATCTGGAGCCGAGAGTTGGCAGGCTATTCTTGATGATTTTTATCCTGCTTTCCATGCCGAGATTGAGAAAGCCAACGAAAAGATTGAGAAAAAACTGATTCCTGATGAACCCACGGGGGAGAAATGCCCCGAATGCGGAGAAGGGGAACTGCTCATCAAACAAGGGCGCTATGGCAGATTTATCGCCTGTTCGCGCTATCCAGACTGTAAATACACGAAAAACATTGAAGTCGCTGCTCCGGGAAAATGTCCTCTCTGCGGTTCCGGGCTCCTGCAGAAAAGCAGCCGAAAACGTCGGAACTCAATCTTTTATGTTTGTGATAAAAAAGGCTCTGATCCCAACTGTGCCTTTATCAGCTGGGACCTTCCTCTCGAAGAAAAATGTCTGGTCTGCGGGGCCTACATGGTTCAGAAGAAATACCGCGGACGGAAATATAAGACCTGCAGCAATAAGGACTGTGCCAGCCACAAGCAGAAAAGAAAAAGCGAAGCCGACTCCCCGAAAGGCGACTCAGATTCCAGGCCCGGCGGCAGCAAAGCAGCCAGTTCCAAGGCCGGTGCAGTCGTAAAGAAATAGCATGAGTAAAACAGAAGTTACGATCCTGGGGGCCGGTCTTGCCGGCTCAGAAGCGGCCTGGCAGCTCGCCCGGCGGGGTATTCCTGTGCGTTTGCTGGAGATGAAACCTGCGGAACTTACGGAAGCTCATGATAGTCCCTATTTTGCAGAGCTTGTCTGCAGCAATTCTCTGCGTTCAGAAAAGGCAGAGACGGCGACAGGTCTGCTCAAACTTGAACTCGCATATTTTAACTCTCTTATTCTGGAAACAGCCAGGGCTTGCAGAGTCCCGGCTGGAAATGCTCTGGCCGTGGACAGGGCAGCTTTTCCACGCCTGATCACGGAACGCCTGAGAGAGCATAAGCTGATTAAAATCTGTGAGAAACGCGTCGACAGTTTGGAGGAACTGGGTGAAAGCTATCGGATTGTGTCGACCGGTCCGCTTACCGGTGGGCCCTTTTTTGACTCTCTGGAAAGACACTTTGGCCAAAAGAAACTCTTTTTCTTTGACGCGGCAGCTCCTCTTGTAGAAGGGGATTCTATCGACCGCCGTATTGCTTTTCGCTGCGACCGCTATAATGCTGGCCAGGGCGACGGCGACTATCTGAATTGTCCCCTCAGCAAGGAGCAGTACCTGCGCTTTTATGAGGCTCTGACCCAGGCTGAACGAGCCGAAATACACGATTTTGAAAAGAAACTTCTTTTTTCCGGCTGTAAGCCAGTCGAAGATTTGGCGGATGAAGGCGTCGATACGCTTCGTTTTGGACCTCTGAAGCCCGTTGGCATCGAGCTTCCCGAGGGTGGTGAAGCCTATGCACTTGTGCAGCTGAGACAGGATGATTTTGCAGGAAGTCTCTGGAATATGGTGGGCTTTCAAACCCGCTTGAAATTTCCGGAACAGGAACGTGTTTTTCACCTTATTCCAGGTCTGGAAAAGGCCCGCTTCGCACGTTATGGCGTGATGCACCGCAACAGTTTCCTCAATGGTCCGGAACTCCTGCAGGGTCTTTATCAATGCAGAGAAGATCCTAAACTCTTTTTTGCCGGCCAGATGACGGGCGTGGAGGGTTATCTGGAATCTGCCGCTTCAGGACTCAGTGCTGCTCTGGCTTTGGCTGCTGAGTTGGGCTGTGAAGATAAAGCCATGCTATTGCCACTGCGGGGTCGCCAGACGATACTGGGCGGCCTGGCGGCCTATGTCCGTTCTCCCTCTGCGGATTTCCAGCCTATGAAAGCTAATTTTTCTCTTCTGGATCCTCTGGAGAGAACAGAAGTCAGAGCTTTACGACAAAAATATGGGCTGCGGCGAGGCGGAAGAAAAGAAAAACGCCTGGCCTATGCCCTTCGTTCATTGGAACATCTGGGTGTCGATGAAGAAAGCTTGATGAGAATTTGCGAAGAAAGTGCCGGAAACCATGAGCCAAGAGATTGAAGTTCAAAGCAAGGACAATGGTAAGAGAGAAGAAGCTGAGGTCAATCCTGAACTGCTTCTTTCTTCGTATGCCTATGATCTGCCTGATGAGTTGATTGCCCAACATCCTGCGGAGCGTCGTGACGCATCGCGGATGATGGTTCTGAAACATGGTGAAGCTCCACAGCATCGTCATGTGAGGGATATTTTAGAGTATCTGCGGCCGGATGATTGTCTCGTCATCAACAACACACGAGTGATTGCCGCCAGACTTTATGGTGCGATGAAAGATACGGGATCGCCTGTGGAGATTCTTCTGTTAAAGCGGCTCAATAAAACGGACTGGCAGGTCATTGCTAAGCCTGGTAAAAAACTCAAAGCCGGGCGGCGCATTGTCTTTCTGCCGGAGCGTCTTGAAGCTGAAAGCATTGGGGAAGAAGCCGAGGGGGTACGCATCCTGCATTTTTATTTTAAAGGCATCTTTGAAGAAATTCTCGACGAGGCCGGCACAGTGCCACTGCCGCCCTATATACACGAAAAACTCGCGGATCCCGAACGCTATCAGACGGTGTACTCCAAAATTAACGGCTCAGCCGCCGCGCCTACGGCCGGTTTGCATTTTACCCAGGCGCTTCTGCAGAAAATACGTGATCTGGGGACAGATATTGCTGAACTGACCCTGCATGTTGGCCTGGGGACGTTTCGCCCGGTTCATGAGGATGATGTTCGAGATCATCAGATGCACAGCGAGCACTTTGAAATGAATCAGCTCTGTGCGGAAAAATTGAATGCCTGCAGGGAAAGGGGAGGACGCATTGTGGCCATTGGCACGACCTCATGCCGCACTCTGGAAACAGTCGTTGACCGTAAGACGGGGCGCTTCGAAGCCAGAACAGGCGAGACTTCCATCTTTATTTATCCAGGTTTTAAATTTGCGGGAATGGACGCTCTGCTGACCAACTTTCACCTGCCTGAATCGACGTTGCTCATGCTGGTCTCGGCCTTTTACGGACGCGAACGCATGCTCGCAGCTTATCGTGAAGCGGTCCGTGAAAATTATCGCTTTTACAGTTTCGGCGACTGTATGCTGATTCTGCCTGAAGGATTGGAGGTCTAAGTTCTTATGGTGAGTTATGAACTCCTGCACGAATGTAAGCAGTCCGGGGCGCGCCTCGGCATCCTGCATACGCCTCATGGTGATATCCAGACCCCGGTCTTTATGCCTGTCGGCACTCAGGCCAGTGTTAAAACTCTTTCTCCGGAGGAGGTGGCTTCTACCGGAGCCAGGATTATGCTATCAAATACGTACCACCTCTGGATGCGGCCTGGTCCTGATCTGGTCGCCGAGGCAGGTGGTTTGCACAAGTTTATGAACTGGCGCGGGGCCGTGCTCACCGACAGTGGGGGCTTCCAGGTTTTCAGCCTCGCCGAACGCAGAAAAATCGAAGAGGAGGGCGTGCACTTTCGTTCTCACATCGACGGCAGTCCGCAGTTTCTCAGCCCTGAAAAAGCGATGGATATTCAGACGAAGCTGGGTTCGGATATTATGATGCAGCTTGATGAATGTGCGCCCTGGCCGTCCACGCATGAATACATCGAAGCTTCCATGCAGAGAACCCTGCGATGGCTCGAACGTTGTAAAAAGAGCTGGCACACTCCTGAAACTCAGTCCCTTTTTGGTATCGTACAGGGAGGAATGTTTAAGGATCTGAGGCAGGAATCGGCCTTGCGCTGTACGGAAATGGATTTGCCGGGCTATGGCATCGGCGGTCTTTCTGTCGGTGAGCCAGCAGAATTGATGTGCGAAATGCTGGAAGCGGTGACTGAGATTCTACCCCAAAATAAACCGCGCTATCTCATGGGGGTTGGCACACCGGATTATCTCATTGAGGCAACCATACGTGGTGTCGACATGTGCGATTGTGTCTGGCCAACACGTTTAGGTCGTAACGGATCGGTGATTACTTCGCGCGGCAGGCTGACGATCCGCAATGCGACTTATGCGCGGGATTTTCGCCCGCTTGATCCGGAGTGTGACTGCTATGCCTGCAGGAATTACAGCCGTGCCTATATTCGTCATCTGATTAAAGCTGGAGAAGTTTTCGGTCTCAGACTGACCAGTTATCATAATATTTACTACCTGCAAAAGCTCATGCAGAAGCTCAGAGAGGCCATCAAAGAGGATCGGACGCTTGATTTCCGCCGTGAATTCTATCAAAATGTGGCCGAAGGCCCAGCCCGGGAAGCGGCAGAGAGCACAGGTTCCCGAGCTTGAGCTGATGCCGTTCTGGTGATATGCTTGCACGAGAAAAGCGAAGGAGATGCTTCACATGATTCAATTTACAGCCCTTGAGGCACAGGCCGGCGGCGGTTTGTTCGGCATGATGCTTCCCCTCATTCTGATGATGGCCCTCATGTATTTTCTTATGGTTCGTCCTCAGAAGAAGAGAGAACAAAAGCTCCGCGACCAGATCAATGCGGTCAAGGTCGGTGATGAAATCGTGACCATTGGTGGAATCCGCGGTCGTATCTTCAATATTCAAAACGATGAAGTGACGATTTCCAGCAGTGTCCAAAACACCCTCATCACCTTTAAAAAATCCGCCATCAG
The DNA here is from genome assembly GCA_004556455.1 of Clostridiales bacterium. GTDB lineage: Bacteria > Bacillota > Clostridia > Saccharofermentanales > DTU023 > SFGY01. The sequence continues at coordinate 254,093 of SFGY01000004.1, forward strand.
CGCCATCCTTACTCAGACGGCAGAGACGGCGAACAAGACTACGGCTGCTGCGAGCAAGGAAAGTCCTGCAGAAGAGGGTGAGAAGAAGCCCGGCCTTCTCGGGAAAATAATGGGTAAAACCGAAGATAAGGAATAATTCTTCACTTGTTTTAAAAATGACCTCAGACCGTCCAATAAGTTCAGTTCTGAAAATGGTCACAGACCAGTCGATAAAAGGAGAAAACAATGAAACACATTGAAATCATTCAGAAACCCTGCCAGACGAATCCTGCAGGCGGTCATGCCTGCTCCGAATGCCAGACGTCCTGCCAGTCCGCCTGCAAAACGTCCTGCACCGTAGGCAATCAGCCCTGCGAAAATGAGGAACGCTGAGCTTGTTACACTGTTTTGACCTATTTGGCGAAAGCTTCGCTTTCGATTCTGAAAGCGGAGCTTTTTGTACGCTTGACCCGATTGCTGTTGAAGTGCTCAGCCTCTGGACTGAGCGTAATGGAGCTGCCCCTGATCAGACAGCTTTATTAAAACTTGCCCGTGAAAAGAATCTTCAGCCTGCGGAGGTTTTGGAAAGCTCTTCTGAGATTGCAGATCTTGTCCGTGATGGCGCTTTCTTTGCCAAGGCGCCTGATGTCCGGACAGAACAGCTTTATCCCGATAAGCCTCGCATTAAAGCCATGTGCCTGCATATTTGCCATGACTGTAACTTGCGCTGCCGCTATTGTTTTGCCGGAACCGGCGACTTTGGTACAGGCGTGCGCACGATGCTCGATGAAAAAACAGCCGAGGCAGCCATTGATTTTCTCATTCGTGAGTCAGGTCCCCGTCGCCATCTGGATGTGGATTTTTTCGGCGGCGAACCGCTGATGAACTGGAAGGTGGTCAAAAAGCTGGTCGCCTACTGCGAAGAGGAAGGTCCCAGGCATGGCAAAGATATACGACTGACGATCACCACGAACGCCACTCTTCTGGATGAAGAAAAAATTGATTTTATCAATCAACACTTTAAAAATTGTGTTCTTTCCATTGACGGAAGGCAGGAAGTTCATGATTATATGCGTCCCAATGCCGGTGGTCAGGGGAGTTGGCAAAACGTTAAGCGGAATATTGAAAACTTCGTGAAAAAGAGGGGAAACAAAGAATATTATCTTCGTGGAACCTACACGGCCTACAATAAAGATTTCAGCAAAGATGTTCTCGCCCTCGCGGATATTGCCCCGCAGGTCTCGGTGGAACCTGTTGTCTGTGATCCTTCTCTGCCCTGGGCACTGCATGATTCAGACCTTCCCCAATTGAAAGAAGAATATGAAAAACTGGCTTTGGCTATGAACGAGCGCCGGAAACAAGGCAAAGGCTTTAACTTTTTCCATTTCATGATCGATGCAGGTAAAACGCCCTGTATTTATAAACGTTTAAAGGGCTGCGGCGTAGGCAGTGAATATTGTGCGGTGACACCGGCAGGTGAGATTTATCCCTGTCACCAGCTTGTCGGCGACGAGCGCTTTATCATGGGCAATGTGCTGACAGGCGGTCTTGATCCAAACAGCAAGGTGCACGAAGAATTCCTGAAACTTCTGGTTCCCGACAAGGAAGCCTGCAAAGCCTGTTGGGCACGCTATTATTGTGGGGGAGGTTGTGTTTCCAATGCATGGCATCGGCAACAGAACCTGCAGGGCGTTGACCCTTTTTCCTGCGAGCTCTTACGGAAACGCCTGGAGTGCTCCCTCTGGCTCAAAGCCAGGCGTCAGGAGGCTGCAGACAATAACTGAATGGGCTGAGACTGCTCCTGTACTTTAGTTTAAGCTGACTCGTGAGGGTCGGCTTTTTATTTCAGGGGACTTTTGTACAGTTACTGCGTAATGAGTAAAAGAGCAAAGACGCTTTTTACTGCTAACTCAAAGGAGCACTCATGGGACTCATTCCGGAAGACACGATACAGGAAATTATCCGCGCCAACGACATTGTTCAGGTGGTGGAGCAGTATCTTCCGCTTGAGCATAAGAGCAGCGCAAACTTTTTCGGCCTCTGTCCCTTTCACAAAGAGGACACGGCTTCTTTCAGCGTCTCTCCCTCAAAACAGATTTTCTATTGTTTTGGCTGTCACAAAGGCGGTAATGTCGTCAAATTTATTCAGGAAATCGAAGGCCTGAGTTTTCCGGAAGCCCTGCGTTTTCTGGCCAGTCGTGCCGGAATTGAAATCCGCGAAGAAGAAAGTCCCGAAGTGAAGCGGGAGGTAGCAAAAAAGAAGCGTTTAGAGAGTTGTATGCTGGAAGCAGCGCGTTACTTTTATCATACTTTTGAAGGAGCAGAAGGAGCGGAAGCGCGCCGCTATATGCTGGAAAAACGACATATCAGTGCTTCAACTCTTAAAAAATTCGGTATTGGAGCAAGTGGTAAAAGCTGGGATGGTCTGGTGCGTCATCTCCGCAGCAAGGGCTTTGCCGATGAGGATATCCTTGCTTCCGGTCTGGCCAGAAGGTCATCAAAAAACAATGGCCTTTATGACCTTTTCCGCGAACGTGTGATGTTTCCGGTCTTCGACAGTTTCGGAAAACTTATTGCTTTTGGCGGACGTATTATGGATAAGTCTGAGCCGAAGTACATCAACTCACCCGAAACTCTGCTTTATCATAAGGGTCGTCAGCTTTATGCTCTAAATTTTGCCCGCAAAGAGCGCAGCGAGGAATTGATACTTACAGAAGGCTACATGGATGCCATCGCCCTTCACGAAGCAGGTTTTTCCCAGACTGTGGCCAGTCTGGGCACGGCACTCACTCAGCAGCAGGCGCGTCTGATTTCCCGCTTTGTGCATAAAGTCATTATTTCCTACGATGCTGATGAAGCAGGACAACGTGCGGCCATGCGTGGTCTGGATATTTTGCAGCAGGCAGGGCTTGAGGTTTTTGTTCTTCTTATCCCGGGAGCAAAAGATCCGGACGAATACATACACGAATTTGGTCCGGAACGCTTTGCGGCTCTTCTTGATCGTGCTTTACCTCTTTTAGACTACAAAATATACCGCGCGAAACTCCGTGCAAGTAAGGGGGAGGGCGGTCCTCTGGATCTGCTGAGCTTTCAGGAAGAGTTGGCAGATATTCTTGCGGCTGAAGAAAATGCCGTGCTCCGGGAACTTTACTCGGCTAAGATGGCGCGGGACATTGGAGTTTCTCCCTCAAGCCTGCAGCAGGAAATTGAACGCCGACGCCGGGGAACCAGGGGAAAGAAGGAAAATCCGGAACTTTCTCTTCCTCCCGAACCGGATAAGAATTCTGAACTGCAGTTAAAGCAGGAAGAAATGGCTCTGATTGCCGGTATCATGGAAAATCCTGCTCTCGCGGATCAGCTTCAGATTAATGAAAATGATTTTTCGGCTCCTGCAAGACCTTTGATACGAGCCTTTCTGGAACTCAATAAAAAACGTCCACTGCATCCGGCAGAGTTTCTGGCCCTGGCGGAAAGCCGGGGTGAGAACGAGTTTGTAGCTCGGGATTTTCTACCTTTCCTCAGTAAAATTCGCCGGGATGAGCTAAGAAAAAGTGAAGATTATGCAAAGGCAGCATTGAATGCTCTGCGCTTCAGTCGCTGTGAAGAAAAACGTGATGTTCTGCTGCAGCGTTTCGAGAACAGCAATGACGACAGCGAGAGACAGAAGCTTTTAGAAAATATTCATGAAATCAATCAGCGCATGCTTGAGCTGCGCAGTCAATAAAATTAGACAGACGTTCTACCGGATGTCCTTAAGGAACAGATTATTTACAAAGGAAATGTTGAAAGGGAAAGAATATGAGCCAAGCTAAAGAAGTTTCAGAGAAGTCGATCAGCAAGGATAAAAATAATAAAGCTCCTGCGGCCAAAAAGACAACAGCTGCGGCAAAGAAGACCGCCAGCCCCAAAGCCACGGCCGTGAAAGCTGAGGCCGAAAAGAAAGCTCCGGCAGCCAAAAAGACAACAGCCGCGGCAAAGAAGACCGCCAGCAGCCCCAAGACTCCGGCAGTGAAAGCTGAGGCCGAAAAGAAAACTCCTGCGGCAAAGAAGACGGCCAGTCCCAAAGCCACGGCCGTGAAAGCTGAGGCCGAAAAGAAAACTCCGGCAGCCAAAAAGACAACAGCCGCGGCAAAGAAGACCACCAGCAGCCCTAAGACTCCGGCAGTGAAGGCTGAGGCCGAAAAGAAAGCACCTGCGGCCAAAAAAGCGACGGCCACAGCAAAGAAGACAGCCAGCCCCAAAGCTCCGGCCGTGAAAGCTGAGAGCGAAAAGAAAACGCCTGCGGCCAAACCCGCTGTAAAGAAAAAGACCAGCCTGAGCTCAAAAGAAAAAGAGACGGATACTACGGTCAGTAAAAAAGAACTCCATCCGGCTGCTCTCGATAAACCTGAGTCTGTCTCTGTGGAGAAGGGAAGCCAGAAGGACACTTCCTCTGAGGGCAATCGTTTGGAGCTTGAACTCGACAAGCTGGAGAGCGAAGAGCAAGTTTCGGAGTACGAAGAGAATAATCACCTGGAACGTGAAAAGGATTTTCGCGACGAGGAAGATGAGGAGGAATGGTTGGAGCTGCTCAAGCCCAAGGCTCCGAAAATTCGTCGCAGCCGTCCAGATGAGTTTGCCGATCTGGATTCTTCGGTTGATGAAGAAGGTGAAGATGATGATCTGGACGATGATCTTGAAATTCCCGAGTTCCATCTTGACGATAAGGCCGGAACACATGTTCAGAAGGTTATTGCAGCTCTGATTCAACGCGGCAATAAAGAAGCCAAACGTCTGACACAGCAGGAAGTTATCGATTTTATCGAAGATACCAAATTAGAAGAAGAATACCTTGATGATGTCATTGATTCTCTGGAAAAAGCCGGTATAAAGGTGAGTGAAGAAGAGGATGACAGCATCAACAGTGAAGCCGATGCGAGCAGAAGCCGACTGAATATGCTCGATTCCATGCTTGTGGATGATCCTGTCCGCATGTATCTCAAAGAAATCGGGAAGGTTGAATTGCTCACTGCAAGTGCTGAAAAAGAGCTTGCCGCACGTATGGAGGCCGGAGATGAGGAGGCCAAGCAGCACCTGATTGAGGCGAACCTTCGTCTCGTCGTGAGTATTGCCAAGCGATATACCGGCCGCGGCATGCAGTTTCTGGATCTGATTCAGGAAGGTAATCTGGGCCTTATCAAGGCGGTGGATAAGTTTGACTATCATAAAGGATTCAAGTTTTCCACTTATGCGACGTGGTGGATCCGGCAGGCCATCACCCGGGCTATTGCGGACCAGGCAAGAACCATTCGTATTCCTGTTCACATGGTTGAAACCATCAATAAGCTGATACGTAATCAGCGTCATCTCCTGCAGGAGCTCGGTCGAGAGCCGGAAGCGGATGAGATTGCCGAGGCTATGGGAATTACCGTGGATAAAGTTCGTGAAATCATGAAAATTTCTCAGGAGCCCGTTTCACTGGAAAAGCCCATCGGGGAAGAGGAAGACAGCCATCTGGGAGACTTTATTCCCGACGAGGATGCACCTTCACCGGCCGATCAGGCTGCCTTTACTCTGTTGAAAGAACAGCTCTTCGATGTCCTGAAAGAATTAACTCCGAGAGAAGAACAGGTGCTGAAGCTGCGCTTTGGTCTGGAAGATGGACGTACCCGCACTCTTGAAGAAGTTGGCCGGGAGTTTAAAGTCACCCGTGAACGTATTCGCCAGATTGAAGCCAAGGCGCTGAGAAAACTTCGTCACCCCAGCCGCAGCAAAAAATTGAAAGATTATCTGGACTGAGCTTTATCATCAAATAGATGGAAAACACAAATTTGACTCTCAGAACGCCACAAAAGACAGCTCTGCCGGGAGAAGCACATCTTTCTAAGCGTCTCTCCCGTCTGGCTGAGTTGATTTCACCCTGCCGACGGATTGTGGATATTGGCTGTGATCACGGCAGACTTGATCTTTATATGCTTCTGAGCGGGAATGCAGAAAAAGCACTGATGACCGACCTGCATGAAGGCCCTTACAGGCGGGCCGGAGAGATGATCAAACGCCATGGCCTAGAAAACAGAGCCGAACTCTTGCGCTGCGATGGTCTGGGCGACCATCAGCTGGAAGAAGGCGATCGTCTTGTTATAGCTGGATTAGGTGGCCTTGAGATCTGTTCCATTCTTACCCGCCTGAGCTTTCCCCAAGACTTTTCTGCCGTTTTTCAGCCCAATTGGAATCAGGCTGCTCTGAGGACCCATCTTGCTTCACGCGGCTGGGACTACGAGGAAGAGATTCTTGAAGATCGAGGCTGGTTTTATCTTTTTATTCGCCTTCTTTCACCTTCAGAACCCAGGAGCTTAAGCTTAATTGAAGCAGAAATCGGACCCGGCTGGCTGAAATGCGGCGAAAAACAATTTACAGAGACGGAAAGAGCGTATTTTAAGCGACAGAGGCGTCTCTTTCAAATGAAGGCGCGAAAATACCCCGAATTTACGGCTGTTGCCAGGCAGCTTGCCGAGCTCCCGGCTATGCGCTGATGGAGGAATGTTCTATAATGGGCCTGTTTCCGAGTCAGGTGGACAATCGCGGCCGCGAACCGAAAGGTTGCGGGTGAGGAAAGTCCGGGCTCCGCAGGACAAGGACGCCGGCTAATGACCGGTGAAGGCGACTTTAAGGAAAGTGCAACAGAAAGATACCGCCGGCCTTTGTGCCGGTAAGGGTGAAAAGGCGAGGTAAGAGCTCACCGTGAATTCTGGTAACAGAACTCACCTGTAAACCCCGTCCGGAGCAACACCGTGGAGAGACATATTCTGTGGTCCGCAGGTCTCGTGGAGGTGGCTTGAACCACAATGAGAGTTGTGGTCTGGATAGATGATTGTTCAAGACAGAACCCGGCTTATAGCCTGACTCGGAAATATTTTCAAGGAGAGTGCCGTGCAAATGGGAAGCGATGAGGCCAATGTCGTCAGATCTTCGATGATAAAACAAGGACCTGAGGCTTATCTGAAGGAAATGAAGCGCCGTGAACGTCAGCGCTCCTTTTTCTCTTTTTTCCTGCCCTTCATCATCCTTGCCCTCTCCTTTGCGGTACAGAATGTTTTTCCTTTTGGCGACAGGCATATCCTGACCGTGGATCTTTACCATCAATATGCTCCCTTTCTTATGGAGCTGCGAGATAAACTTCTGACCGGAGAGAGCCTTTTTCTCTCCTGGCGTGGAGGACTCGGCTATAACTTTTATGCAACTTTTACCTATTATCTGGCGAGTCCTCTCAATCTGTTATCCCTCATCTTTCCCGAATCTGCTCTGTCTGAACTGGTCTCTTTTCTGGTTCTGTTAAAAATTGGACTTGCAGGCTTTTGTTTCCACCTCTTTCTCAAAAAGAGCAGCAGACGTGATGGTCCTCTTGCCCTTGCTTTTGCCACAGCCTATGCTCTTTCCGGCTTTGTCATGGCTTATTTTTGGAACATCATGTGGCTGGACACGCTCTATATGCTTCCTCTGACCGCATTGGGAATGATCATGCTTCTGCGTGAGGGAAAGATGAGCCTCTATATTTTCAGCCTCGCCCTGCTTATTATCTGTAACTTCTATACTGGCTTTTTTGCCTGTGTTTTTCTGGCCTTTTACTTTTTTGTTTGCTTTGAGCGAGTTTCCGTGGGACGCAGTCTGTCTTCAACTTTTCTTAGCTTTAGTAAAATGCTGATTTCAACCCTTCTTGGTGTCGGCCTCAGTATGATAAGCTTGTTTCCCACCATCATGGCTCTGCGTCGTACTTCGGCTAGCGGCGACAGTTTCCCCACAGATTTTGTCTACAGCGATCCATTTATTGATTTTCTGAGCCGCCTGCTACCCTTTGCCAAACCTTCTATCCGCAGTGGCATGGCCAATATTTATGTCGGTTCTTTTGTGCTGCTGCTCTTTTTTGTATACCTGAGTTCGCAGAAAATCCCCGCTGGACGCAAAACCCTTAACCTCTCCCTGCTCGCTTTTCTATTCTTTAGTTTTAACAATAATGTGGCCAATTTTATCTGGCATGGTCTGCATTATCCTAATCAGTTGCCCTACCGTAATTCTTTCGTTTTCTGTTTTTTTATTTTGGTCATGATGTACGATGCCCTGCCTTCACTGCGACAACTTGAGGCGCAAAATTTCTGGTCGTATGTCGGTGGGCTGGTGCTGCTACTCATGCTGCTCAACAAAATTGACGCGGAAGCTTACACGGTCAGCTCGGTTTACCTTGGTATTGCTTTTATTTTGCTCTATGCCCTGTTTTTCTCTCTTTACTCCACACAAAAGCGAAAAAGCGGAGGAATGTCGGCGACTTTATTGAGACGATTCCCTGAATTAAGGAAGACATCGGTACTCTCTATTTTGCTTCTGACTTTGATGCTTGCTGAACTTTGCCTTAACTCACTGCTCTCCATCAGCTCGGTTGCAGATGCGGAATACTTTGGTTCCCGCGAGGACTATAAGGCCGGGCCTGTTCCAGAACAAATTGCCTCCGTAGCCGACAAATTGCGCCGCGAAAATCCTCATGAAATTCGTCGTATGGAAATTCTGGATGCCAAAACAGTTAATGATCCGGCACTATACCGCCTGGACGGCATTTCTATATTTAACTCGACCTATCCCCAAAAACCTGTTGAATTGATGGGCAAATTAGGCCTTTCCAGCAACGGCATTAACAGTTATCAATTTCTGGGATCAACACCTGTGCTCGATAGCCTTTTAGGCCTGCGTTATCTCTTTTGCCGCCAGGGTGTCAGGATGGAACCGCTGAGAAGGGAAAAAATTTACTCCAGCGCGGAACTTACTGTTTATGAAAGTCCATCAGCTCTGCCGCTGGCTTTTCTTGCTCCCGAAGAGTTAATCTCAGGTTTGAGCCCACAAAGTGAGGTGGCTGATTTTACACCCTTTCGGACACAGACTTATCTTTTCAGAGAACTGACAGGGGCTGGAGCTGTCTTTGAGAGTCAGGATTTGAGTCTTGACGATTCGGCCACCGTTGGTTTTGAAAAGTTTGATGGTCAAAAGCCTGAGCTGATGAATCTGTCGCGCAACGAAAGCCCGAATGGGGTCCTTGAATTTATGGCGCGTGCAGAGGTCGACGGAGACTATTATGTGGCCTGGAAAGCCGATGGTTTGCATTTAAGCGAGGTCAAACGCTGCAGTCCTGGCGATGAAATCAAGCTGGGCAGTAAAGCCTCCAACGTCACACAGCTGGGACATTTCCAAAAGGGGGAAGAATTCAGGATCCGCGCAGCTTTTGATTCTGAGAGTGCCAGTAAAAGTGGGGCATTTAAGCTCTGGTGTGCGCGCTTAAACGATGAAGTCTTCGATAATACTATCGCAAAAATTCAGGCTGAAGCTCCTGAATTTAGTCGCGCAAAAAGTTCAGAACTGGTCTTAAGAACTCATTCCGATGAAGCCAGATCCCTCTTTTTCTCAATCACAGAAGATCCAGGCTGGACCTGTTTTGTCGATGGGGAAGAGCAACCACTATCGATTATTGAGAACTGTTTTATGGCTGTCCCCCTGTCTGCAGGAGAGCATCAAGTACGCATGAGTTTCTGTCCCCAGGGTTTTCGTACCGGCGCTATCGTATCTCTTCTCTCATTGCTTCCGGCGCTGGGCATTTTGGTCTATGAACTGCTGAGCCCTCACAGAAAGAAAGAAAAAGCGAAAAGCTTAGAATGAAATCGAGGAAATCTTATGGCTAAAAGACGTGATTATCTGAATTGGGATGAATGTTTTATGGGGGTTGCTCTGCTCGCGGCTCAACGCAGTAAAGACCCCAATACCCGCGTGGGCGCTTGTATCGTCAGTTCGGAGAACCGCATCGTTTCTGTTGGGTACAACGGAATGCCGAATGGCTGTTCCGATGACGAATTTCCCTGGGAGAGGGAGGGGGATACGCTCAATACGAAATATCCCTATGTCTGTCACGCGGAGCTTAATGCGATTCTCAATGCATCCAGTCCGCATATGGATGGCTGCAAGCTCTATGTCAGCCATTTCCCCTGTAATGAATGCTGTAAAGCCATTATTCAGAGTGGCATTCGTGAAGTGATTTTTCTCTCCGATAAATATCATGACAGTGATCAGAGCAAAGCATCCCGCCGTATGATGGATGCTGCGGGTGTGCGCTATTATCAGCTGGACAGCACAAGGAAGACAGTGACGATTTCCTACGAAGCTGAAACATGTCAACCGTTGTAAATATTTTCAAGAAGCTGCGGAGCCCTCTGCCGTTAAATCATGATGAGCTCAGGCATAAGCACGAAGTTCAGCAGTGTCGCTGATGAACCGCTCTGGTCGTGAAATTAATCATTTCCCTCAAGATCAGCGCGTTCAGCTGTGCTGAGGCGGGCAGGTTCATTATCACGCGAATCTTCCAGCAGGGCATAAAGATCGCGCAGCTCCTTTTTACCCAGATAGCGCCATTCACCGCTTTTCAGCTGGCCCAGTGTGATGTGCATGATACGCAGACGACAGAGATCCAGAACCTCATAGCCAAGGGCTTCACACATGCGCCGGATTTGGCGGTTTAAGCCCTGGTGAATGGTGATACGAAAGCGATCTGCACCCTTGCGCCGACAGCGGGCGGGAAGAGTCTTCTGTCCGAGTATTTCTACGCCTTCAGCCATGGCTTTGAGAAAGGCCTCATCAAAAGGTCGGTCTACGCGAACAAGATATTCCTTGTCGTGGCGGTTCCCGGCCCGTAAAATTTTATTGACGATGGAGCCGTCGTTAGTGAGTAAAATCAAGCCCTCGGAATCACGATCCAGCCTTCCTACGGGATAAATACGTTCGGGATAGTTCATGAAGCTCACAATATTGTCCCGGCGCCTCAGGTCTGTAGTACAGGTAATGCCGCGGGGCTTATTGAGAGCGATATAAACATAATCGTCAGCTTGCCGTGCTGAAATCGGCTGATGATCAATGCACAATACATCGTTTTCAGGGGAAAGTTTTGAGCCTAAACCGATCGTTTCACCGTTGACCGTCACACGTCCGCTTTCAATCAATTTATCCGCTTCACGACGACTGCAGAACCCACTGTCTGCAATAAAACGGTTGACACGCATTTCTTTTGCGGCTTCATTGCTCCCGCTCATCGTCCTTGTCCTTTCTCCGAAAGTTCAGCTGGTTCCGCTTTTCCATCTTTTCTTTTGAAGGTATGGCTTCAGCCTTGCGCTCTTTTTGTCCGTCAGCGGAATGAAGAGAAGTGGGTGCTTTTTTTCTGAAATTAAAGCCCTTGCGCTTTTTATTTTTTTGTTGATTGAGCTTTTCAGCCGCAGCAGCTTTTTTCTCAGTGCTCTTATTCAGGATAGTCCCGGCAGCCTGCGGCACATCATGGCGGAGAGAGTGAATTTCGCTTTCGTCTCCGCTGCCATCCCCCTCGTTGTCCGTGTCGTCCTCGTCGTAAACATCTTTCAGGTAGCTCTGCTTGCGCATGACATCAGCTGCCAGATGCAGGCTCAGGCTAAAAGTAGACCCTTTACCCAACTCAGAGCTCACTGAAACTTTCATACTCAGAATATCCGCCAGAGTTTTGGCAATGGAAAGACCCAGACCGGTTCCGCTTTCATTATGTGCTTTGTCGGCTTTATAAAAACGTTCGAAAACAAAGGGAAGGTCATGTGGAGCAATACCGGTCCCGGTATCCTTAACAGAGAAGATGAGCTCCCCTGGTTCGGTGCGGGCCATGAACGTAATCTCACCATCCTGAGGCGTAAATTTCAGGGCATTATCAAAGTAAATAATGAGAATCTGTTCGATGCGGTCACGATTACCCCAGGCCATCGGCAAAGCTGTGGATTTTTCAGCTGTAAACGAGGTCCCGTGATCATCGGCCATCATGGCAAAACGCTGGCTCATTTCTGAAAAGAGGTCTTCGCTGTCCAGGGGTTCCTGATGGATAAAAGAGCGCCCTGACTGCAGACGGGAAAGCTCAAGCAAGTCGTTAATCAGACGCGAGAGGCGCATGGTTTCTCGTAAAAGGATATTGTAATAGCGCTGACGATCTTCTTCACTTTTGACCATGCCATCACTTAATGGTTCGAGCAGTGCTCGCATGGCTGTGATCGGTGTTCTCAGTTCATGCGAAACATTGGCGATATAATCTCGCCGGGTCTGTTCCAGACGATCAGCTTCTGTAATATCCCGAAAGAGCCCAACAGCAGCGGAGATCCTGCCTTCGGCATCGACAATCGGGGTGATTTGACAGGATATTTTTTTCTTATCACTGTCTAAAGTCAGTTCTTCCTTGATACTCTCGCCCTCACTCAGGCATTTTTTGAAGAGCTGGTCAATCCCATAAATGGCCAGCAGATCAGCTGCTGTCACCGCTTTGGGATTGCGGCCAAAGATCGTCCAGATCATGGCATTGCTGCGGGTAATTTCTCCATCACCGTCGACGGCAATGATGCCCTCAGCGATACTGTTAATGATTTGCTCCAAACGGTTTTTTTCCAGCGTGAGCTGATTGATGCTGCTGGAAATGCGGCTGGACATGCGGTTGATGGAACGCCCAAGATCACTGATCTCGTCCTGGCCATCTTCATAGGCGCGGTGGCTGAAGTCGCCTGCAGTGATGGCCGTGGCCACACTGCGAATGGCATTGAGTGGCCGCACCAGCCTGGAGGCAAAAAAGATGATGGGAATAATCAGGATAAGTCCAACCAGTAAACTGGCCAGAAAAAGTGAACGGGTAAGGCCGCGCAGTCCAAGATCTAATTCTGCAAGGGACTGTACCATGACGACACTTCCCCGCAGATTTCCCATCTGCAGATCAGTCTGATTTGCAAAGAAAGGTGCGGCGACGAAAAGAAAGTCGCCCCTGGCGCCGCTCAGGTGCTGCACACAGGAAGGTTCGCCCCCATCAGCTATCTGAGCGTTCAATTTTAAGGCTTCGGCCTGCATTTCCTCCTTGAGCTCCTCCGGGGGAGGGGTCATAAAAACGGAGGCGTCGTCGCTCACGGTTGGATTAAAGATGATAAAAGTCCAGACGTGAAAAAATTTGTAGGAAATATCGACCAGGTTAGCATAACTGTTTGATGAAAAAGTTCCACTGGAAAAACCGTTAATCTGGCCTGCCGCCCATTCTGCCTGAGGCAGTAGCTCATTCCGTTTCATATTGACCATGGTAGGTCGGGTAAAGGCATTATAAATAGCGCTCGTAAAAATGACCCAGAGCATCAATGCAGAGATGAAAAGGGCAAGAATACGGGAGAGAAAAAAGTTCTTGCGCATGGCAGTTCCTGCTCTCAGCTTTTACTTTTGCCCGTATTTATACCGGCTTCAAATTTATAGCCCACGCCGTAAACAGTGATCAGAGAATAGCTGTGAGTTTCCGCGTGAATCTTCTGGCGGATGCGTTTAATATGCGTGTCGACTGTACGTGTATCACCGTAATAGTCATAACCCCAGACCTTGGAGAGAATATCCTCCCGGGTAAACACCTGGCCCGGATGAGAGGCCAGCAGGTAGAGAATCTCGACTTCCTTGGGGGTGAAGGTGACCGGTTCCTGGTCGATCAAAACCTGATAGTTGTCGATATTGATCTCCAGTCCTTCACAGCGAACGATGCAGTTTTCTTTATCTTCGCTTTCACCGGTACGGCGGAAAATGGCCTTGATGCGGGCAATCACTTCGCGCGGTGAGAAGGGCTTAACGATGTAGTCGTCCGCCCCAAGCTCCAGTCCGAGAATACGATCGATTTCCTCGCCTTTCGCGGTCAGCATAATGATGGGAACCATCGACGTTTTACGAATTTCACGACAGACATCCGTGCCGGACATTTTGGGCATCATCAAATCCAGAATCAGTAAATCCGGCTCCTTTTCTTTAAAGAGAGCCAGAGCTTCATCGCCGTTTTTAGCTGATATATGCTGAAAGTTTTCGGCATCGAGGTAGAGACCAAGCGACTCGTGAACAACGGGATCATCATCGGCAATTTCAATAAGCGGGATGCTATGCATGGAAAAACTCCTTTAATTACAAGCTTTTAAGATTTTCATTTAAGTTAGTGGACATTTTTTAAATTTCTGAAGTAAATTATAGCTCATTCCTGACAGCCCTGTATTCCGTCAGATATTTATTCGAACTGGAGAAGCCTCATTTTTTCTGAAAGACGGTGTTAAGCCATAACAGCTGCAAGTTGCCTATGCTATACTCTGAGCATTATACGAGAGCAGGAAGGCGCCTGGATGATTATTACAAAAAACTGGCAGGATTACGAACTTCTCGATGCAGGACATGGCGAAAAACTTGAACGCTGGGGGAAAGTCATCCTGCAGCGTCCTGATCCCCAGGCCATCTGGGAAGCTGAGCCCTGGCAGAATCAGGATGCCATTTATCATCGCAGCCATAAAGGAGGCGGAGAGTGGGAATACAGGAAAAAACTTCCTGCTTCCTGGAAAATTCAATATCCGTCTATTGTGGGGCCGCTTTCTTTTCGCGTTGAACCCACGGCCTTTAAGCATACCGGTCTTTTCCCTGAACAGGGGGCGAACTGGGATTATATTGCTGCCCGTGTTCAGGCTGCGAAAAAAGCAGGCTTTCAAGTGCGCGTGCTGAACCTCTTTGCTTACACTGGCGGGGCGACCCTAGCTGCTGCGGCCGGTGGGGCTGATGAAGTCGTTCATGTCGATGCCTCTAAAGGCATGAATGCGCGGGCCAGGGAAAATCTGGAACTTTCCGGGCTTGCTTCGTCCTATGTGCGTATTTTAGCGGACGATGTGCTTAAATTTGTGGCGCGTGAAAAACGGAGGGGACGCCTCTACACGGGGATCATCATGGATCCTCCGTCATACGGTCGGGGACCTGGCGGCGAAGTGTGGCAGCTTGAGGAGCGTCTCTGGCCGCTGGTCAAGGAGAGCTGCAAGCTGCTTGAACTTGACAACCCCTTTGCCTTTTTTATTCTTAACTCTTACACGACGGGTTTTGCTCCTTCTGTGCCGGCCAATCTTCTGCGTCTGGCTCTTGGTGGAAGGGGAGAGGCCAGAGCTGAAGAACTCGGCTTGCCTGCCAGCCGACGTCCTCTCATTTTGCCCTGTGGCAGCACCTGCCGCTGGGAAAACTCATGAACATCATGAATGAGGCGCTGCTTCAGCGGCCGTCAGGGTTGAGTGATTCTGGCCTGTATTTTCAGTTTGATGCTGCTGCGCTGGGCCGGCTCCCACAGGCCTGTTCCAAACTGGCATCAGGCGTGACCATCCCTATTCTCTATGAAGATAATCACCTGCTTGTTGTTCTTAAGCCGGCTGGACTTCTGGTACAGGAAGATCGCCGGGGTAAACCCGATCTTCTGAATTTGCTTAAAGATGATCTCGCCAGGCGCGGACACAAAAGTGGTGAGGCCTGGCTCGGCCTGGTACATCGACTTGATCAGCCTGTTTCCGGAATTATGGTCTTTGCCAAAACGTCTAAGGCAGCTTCCCGCTTGTCGCAGGCTTTCCGTCAACGCGAAGTGGAGAAAATTTATCATGCGGTTGTGCGTGGCCAGGTGAAGGAAGAAAGGGGAGAGTGGCTCGACCGTATTTCCAATAAAAAGGTCCAGGGCCGCTACCAGCTTAGTCCTGGGGGCAAAGCCTCTTCGCTTGAATTTGAACGTGTCAAGCTCTGTTCGACCCCACCGATGACCCTCTTGCGCATCACTTTGGGAAGCGGACGCTCACATCAGATCCGGGTTCAGACTTCCTCCCGCGGGTTCCCCCTGGCGGGAGACCGGCGCTACGGTCTTATGGATGATTTGGACCGCAAGCTTCCCGCACCGGCGCTCATCGCTACGGAGCTTAGCTTTTTGCATCCTGTTCAGAAACGCCTTATGCATTTTCAGCTCAGCCTTCCGAACGAAAGCCCCTGGAATTTCTTTCTTTCCTGATTTGCCCTGCTTTATTTTTATGGCTATTATGAAGTCATTAATGATCTGCATTTATCTACAGAATGGAGTAAAAAATGAAAAAAATTCTAGTTGCAGGAGCTGGACTTGCGGGCTGTACCGCTGCGAGACTTCTTGCTGAACAGGGCCATCAGCTTACCATCTACGAAGCCAGAGAGCATATCGGAGGCAACATCTATGATGAAAAACAGCCCTCCGGAATCACCCGCCAGGTCTATGGCCCGCATATTTTTCATACACGGCAGCAGGAAATCTGGCAGTTTGTCACACGCTTCACTAAAATGCGTCCCTTCCAGCATCGTGTTCTGAGTTACACACAGGGGCAGCTCTATCCCTTTCCTATCAATCGAGATACCATCTGCCAGCTTTACGGCATCAGTCTGGCCAATGACGAGGTCCCGGCTTTTCTCGAGAAGGAAGTTAAAAAAGCACAGTTTGATCTGCCTGCTAAAAATTTCCGTGATGCGATTGTTTCGCAGGTTGGGGAATACCTCTACCACTGTTTTTTTGAGAATTACACCGCCAAACAGTGGCAGCGCGATCCCTCCGAACTATCAGCGGAAGTCGCAGGTCGCATTCCTGTAAGGGCCAATCGCGATGATCGCTATTTCACCGACCGTTATCAGGGCATACCTCTTCCCGGATATACCGCTATGTGTGAAAAAATGCTGGATCATCCGCAAATAGAAGTCTGCTGCAAGCGCCCCTACAAGAAGGGTGATGAGCAGGACTTTGATCTGCTGATCTATACGGGACGCCTGGATGACTTTTTCGACCGTGATGAAGGAGAACTCAGCTATCGCTCGGTTCACTTCGATTTTCAAACGCTGGATGAAAAGGAGTACCAGCCGGCCGCCGTTGTCAACTATCCGAATGACTATGACTTTACCCGCATCACAGAGTTTAAACATATGACTGGTGAACATTCTTCACAGACGGAAATTTGTCTGGAGTATCCCAGCGCTGAGGGCGTACCTTGCTACGTTGTGTTAAACCGGGAAAATCTTGCTTTGCGTGAGCGCTATCAGGCGAAGGCAAAGGCCCTGGAGCATGCTGAAAAAGTCATTTTCCTGGGACGCTTAGCTGAATATAAATATTATAATATGGATCAGGTCATTGCCAGAGCCATGGAAGTCTGCGCACAAATCTGAAAGACGGCAGGGTCAGGTTCCGCTCGCTTTTTTCTTGTGCTGATGATTCAACCCTTGAGAAAAGACCAGGAAACTTTCAATCGCCGCTGGCGGGCCAGCTGTGGCTCTGGTAGCCGAGACGGAAAAATTAAAGATCGGGTGTTCTCAAAGCCGGAAAACCGCTTGAAGAACACCCGATATGGTCGAGGTGACAGGACTCGAACCTGCGATCTCCTGCTCCCAAAGCAGGCGCGCTACCACCTGCGCTACACCTCGAAACAGCCTCCATCATACGTACTGAGCCTTTTCTTGTCAATTGCTGCATGATGATGAAGGTTCAGATCCGGTCGGAGAGGTCAACTTTCCGGGTCCTGAATCAAAAGCTCTGAAATCTTGCATTTATAGTTTTAATGTGGAGGGATGTCTATGTATAGTGTCAAAGATCTATATGACTTTGAGGGCACGATGGCAGAAAAACTGCTGCTTGAATGTAAAAACCCCTGGGATGCACTGAAAGAGCTGAAGGCATATTTGCTTGCGCTGCTTCCAGAGTTGGGAACCGATTATTTTCAAAGAGGGGAAGGTATCATTGTTCACAAAACGGCGATTGTCGCTGACAGTGCTTATATCAAAGGCCCCTGTGTGATCGGCCCTGGGTCTGAAATACGGCATTGTGCCTTTATCCGTGGGATTGCGCTGATCGGCGAATGCTGTGTGGTCGGAAATTCAAGTGAACTCAAAAATTCACTGCTGCTCAATCATGTTCAGCTTCCTCATTATAATTACGCTGGAGATTCTGTTTTTGGCAATTACAGCCATATGGGTGCTGGTGCTATCACTTCCAATGTAAAAGCTGACCATGGCCTGGTGAGCGTAAACGACCAGGGCGAAAAAACCCCCACAGGCTTAAAAAAATTCGGCGCCCTTCTTGGCGACCATGTTGAAGTAGGCTGCAACAGCGTTTTGAACCCTGGCAGCATTATCGGCCGGGAAAGCCGAATATATCCGCTTTCTTTTGTGCGCGGTCTTGTCCCATCCCACAGCATTTACAAATGTCTTGGTGAAATCGCAGAATTGAAAGAAGATTAAGACAAAGGAAAAGGGAGCCATCTCTTTGGGGACAGCTCCCTTTTTACATTTACCCGATCATAAACACTCCCAGGGGAGCGTCAAAAAGGCTTGTACTTACCAGTTTTTCGCGGCAATTTCAAAATAGGATTGCGGATGCTGGCAGGCCGGGCATTTGGCAGGAGCTGAGACAGCTTCTACGATATAGCCACAGTTGCGGCATTTCCAGAG